>NZ_JCAUAU010000021.1:0-122701 GCF_059692135.1 Paenibacillus sp. J22R160
CTTTTTGAATTCTTCATTATAACGTTTCCGTTGTTCACCCATGGGAACACCTCCTGATATATTCATTATCGAATTCTCTTATTGAGGTGTCCACTCTTTATTCTAGCTGCACTTCTACCGCTATTTCATTTGCTGTCACTAAGTAGCGCAGATTAACGGTAGTTTCTCCAGCTATTCCAGTTGAGGCGCCTTAATGGAACATCCCTGAAGGTTTATGAAATTTGATATAGGCTGATGAGATGGAAGTTGGCTGTATAGTGAGTATTCTAATAGGAATTAAAAAAATGAGCCTCTAGAATCACTTCTAAGGCTCATTTACCGTCAGCGGGGATATTACCCAATCGGGAGAAGCACCTCGCAAACCTATACGCCCATTAAGAAACGCATTCGGGTCCGTCCAACTCAACAAAGGCTCTTTACTTGCATCGGAAAAAACGGCAATCGTTGGTCCTTTCAGCTTCACGGTAACCCTTCGCGTTTGGCCAGGCTCAAAAGTTAGGGAGCCGGATGTCTCTTCCATAGTATTTTCATAGCTAACTCGGCTTAGGATGATCTTATGGTTCTGAAACCTAAGCGCATAACCCATGAAAGCATCTTTGACCTGGTCTTTGAATTCCGACTCATTCGTCGTTCTCAGTAGAATACCAGCCTCGTCCGGTGTAGCTTTTTTCATGGTCAAATCAAAGCTGACGGAGTAGTCTGCCCAGCCCCATTCGCCGCCGAAGCGATTGGCAATTCCTACTGCCGTTGGCTTGATGACCGACTGTTCCGGCACTGGCACGGTAAGATTCGCTTCCACATACCTCAGCGTAATCTCGCCTTTCACCTGACGCAAGCTCAGCCATTGTGTCCCTTTTTGCAACTCGAATACCCCGAGCGGTATTTTCGTCCAATCCGAATCCGTTGCAAAGGCGGAGGATTCGAGTTTTATTTTCTTCGTCACCCCATTCGTTTCCACCGATAACGTTGAACCTGCCGATGCTTTGGATACATTCACAGCCAGCAGATAGCTCCCGTCTTGGCGAATATTGACCGGGTATCTGAGTCCATCGCCTTTGCTTGACAAGATCACAGCATCACTGCCGTCCGGTGTCATTCCGGAACGGATGCCGGGATGACCGTCTTGAACACCATGAACGGCTTCCACAGTACCGGGCAGTGGTTTGATCATTTTTTGATCGCTGCTGCCATTCGATTCATTAGAAAAAGCCGTATAATGCAGGGAAGGCTGCGTTCCTAGCGGCCACAAATAACCAATGCGGCCTGCACTCGCTGCCACACCAGACTGCTCGATCTTGAGGAGCCCGTCCCAATAGACCATCGGACCTGACCTTCCTGTTTCGACGCGAATTGTATGAAGCTTCGTAAGATCGGTGCCCTGTGGCAGCTTCTTTGTAGAAATAATCGTCTCGCTGCCGTTCACACGATTGATGAGCTCGAGCTCCATCGAAGCTTCTTTTATGCGTGCCGACCAGTAATTCCCCTCATCCGTATAGGCGAATACGGTTTCCAACAAGGACGGCACACCAACATGCTGATCCAATTGAAAATTGTACTCAGCTGTATAATCGCTTCCGGTGCCTATTCGTGTCAGCAGTGCCTCGCCGCCTCCAGATCGGCTGCTCTTCTCCCATTTGTCACTGGACGGCGCTGTGCCTGGCTCATCTCGGAATTCCGGCATTTGAGGTACTTCCTGCGGTGTTCCATGTGTCGGACCAAGCACAGACATCTTGTCACCGTTGAATACAAGCCGATCCAGATTCAGATTGCGGACGGGTGGCCCTTCCGCAGAGCGCCCTATCAGATTGTGATAGACAATATAGTAAGAATCCAGATCTGGTCCCATAATTGTCGCGCTGTGACCAAGTCCATTGAAATCATTCACCGTAGAAATCAGGATCGGATTATTTTCGGGAATGGTATATGTACCTGCGGGAGATTCATGATTCACACCGTAATTAACTCTATAGCCCTTACTAAAGACATGATTGCCCGTGTAAGTTAGGAAATAGCGTCCATTTCGCTTGATGATCATCGAACCTTCCGTCCAATGACCCAGCGAAGCGTTCAACTGCTTACCTACTTCAATTGTATAGGGATCGGACATGGAGCTTATCATAATGCCGCCGAATTTGGCATGAGTGAAATACCACTTCTCATCATCGTCGATAAAAACAGATCCATCAATCGTGTAGCCCAAGTTATCCGTCTTCTTCACGAAAGGTCCGGTAGGCTTGTCACTTTGCAAGACGTAATGCCCTTTGCCCGCCGGTGAAGTGTACATGTAGAACGCTCCGTTCCAATAGACAACCTCTGGGGCATACGCACCTTCACTGACGGGTTCCTCTGTAACCACACCTTCATAGCGCCAATTCACTAGATCATCCGAACTCCAAGCCTTAACGCCGACTCTTCTGTCCTTCGTGCTGCAATACAGGTAGTATTTACCGTTAAAACGCAGAATGTAAGGATCTCCAACCCCGTAATCCTCCCATTCTTGATCCAAAACAATGGGATTCTGGTAAGTTTGCTCCAAGGCTATCTCCATCATGTTCGCCTCCTCCCGCCCCCTGAGTTGGGGCTGCATAGCAGCAACCACAATGACTAGGATAGCGGTACCCACAGCCAACGGCATAATCCATGCTTTTATATTCCATCGTCGCATTCGGTTATCTTTTACTCCCATTAGCGAGTGATTTCTAATACGTAAACAGACGAAGCTTTCAATGGACAGGTCACTTGCGATTTCAAAATCGGCAGATCACGCTCTATGCAGACCACGGTTTCTGGATTTTGCGCATCGTTGATGCTTTCATAATGATCCGCAGTGACTTCCAGCAAGCGGGCTGTGCCTGTTTCAGCAAAACCATCTAGCTGAATATCCGTAATCGTGTCTTCAAGAGCTCGATTCACAATAAAAATCGTCAGTTTATCTCCCCGAATGCTCGTACAAGCCACGACATCCAAATTCGGCAAAGCATCCAAATGTGGCACATGGATTGGGCCGTCCACCTTAAAGCTTTCGCAATCGGTGTGGGTTTCAACTACATAGCCTAGGTCACGGTTCGCGTACATTTTCATGACATAATAGGTCGGCGAGCCATATACCGTTAAGGAATTTTCGCTTCTTCCCGAAGATTTCCCCCGATACTGATCTGCATAGAAATCCCCAACCCGGATGCACCCTCCAAGCCAGCCATTCACTAGATCGGAGAAACTGCCGATCTCGATCAAATCGCTATTTCGAATAAATTCATTCAAATTCGCTGCATTCGCTACAGCTGCTTCTAATGTGTGCTCATTAGGAAGACCCTTGCGAATCGTGTTCGGATAATACATCGTGTTGTATTCCGTTACCGCTAATTTTATGTGGGCATACCGCACTGATGATGCGAACAGTTCCCGCGATAGACGCACGGTTTCTCTTGTCATTTCGGGATAAGAAACGATGGCCTTATAACGATCTTCACTTAACGTACGATGATTCATTCCAAAACGATTGCATCCGTGATACAAGTGCAAGGTTAAGTAATCAATATGCTCAGCGGCTCGTTCTAGTAATGTTTTGTTCCAATCCATTTTGTCATCACCGCAGGCCAACAGCTTAATATCGGGATCGGCTGCCTTCATGGATTCGGCAAACCGCATGTAGCGTTCTGCGAACTGCTCTGCCGTGCAATGGCCCACCTGCCATGCCCCCCATACTTCATTCCCGATTTCCCAATATTTCACGTCATACGGCTCGGGATGCCCATTGGCTGCGCGAAGTTTGCCCATCGGTGTATGCACACCGCCATTGCAATATTCAACCCACTCCGCTGCTTCTTCCGGCGTTCCAGACCCATCATTTACACAGATGAGAGGCTCTACCTTCAATTCCTGGCAAAACGCAATAAACTCGTCTGTCCCGAAGTATTTATTCGTCCAGCCTCCCCATGCTTCATTAACGACGGCAGGTCGCTCATAGACAGGGCCAATAGCCTGCTGCCAATGATAGGCGCTGATATAATTCCCAGCAAGCCGCATCATGCCGGCGTTCAAGTCTCTTGTCATGTCCATCACTTCTTTGCGAACATTACCCACGCTATTCGAAGGGAGCAGCGAAATATGATCCAGCCAAAGCATCCCTGTGGAGACATGATCAAGCCAACGTTCATGATCCGAGGGTACATATAATCTGAACTCAGCGTGCTCACAATCCTGCTTTACTTGGAGACTAGCTTCATAATGCTTCCAATTATGACTTTCAATCTCGATTCGCGTGTGTCCTAGCACTTCGCCACTCGTCTTATCTACAATTTCCACCGCAACAAACTTGATATCCATAGAAGCTCTTGCATGCAGCGCGAGCGAATAGCCATCTTGATCTTCTTTTACAGCAATCGTTTGGCTAACTCCTGCATATCCCTCGTCGTCGCTATAGATTCTAATCCGCTGACTATGACCAGAATGATGCACAGCCGCAGGTTCAAGACCATATATTGTACTTTTCCCATTTGTATAAGGTCGCCAGCTTCCAGAAAGTCCCCTATACGCTACATCCATACTTTCAAAATCCATATCTCTCAGAGGATAAGCTAACATCGCATCCATATGATCGCGGATATCCTCCACAAAATGACCGAATAAGTACGGATTAATTTGGCTAGTACCAACTTGATTTGTATTCACTTGAATGCTAGCTCTAGATTGCACCATAAAAGCAACGCTTCCTTTCACGATCTATCCTTTTAATGAACCAATCATAACGCCCTTCACAAAATGCCGCTGTACGAATGGATACATCAACAGTACCGGCAAACTGGAAATGATAATAACTACATATTTGATGCTTTCAGCTAACAGCACTTTGGATTCCAACCCCACATTACTGTCGGCTGCATCCGACGAACTGACCATGAGCACTTCACGCAGCACGAGCTGCAACGGATACATATCCTTATTGCGAATATAGATTAAGGCATTAAAGTATGAGTTCCAATGACCTACGGCGTAAAAAAGGATCATGACGGCCATAATCGGTTTCGATAACGGTAAAATCACGTGGGTCAACAGTTTCCAATTCGAACATCCGTCGATATTTGCTGCTTCTTGAATCTCCCAAGGGATGCTGGTTTGAAAATACGTTCGCATGACAATCAAATTATAAGTGGCAATTGCACCAGGGATGACTAATGCCCACATCGTATCCACCATGCCTAAATTTTTCACGAGGAGATAGGACGGAATGAGCCCCCCGCTGAAAAACATAGTAAGCGTAACGAAAAACATAATGCCACCACGCCCAGGTAAATCCGGTCTTGACAGCGGGTATGCCGCAAGTGTCGTCATCATCAGGTTAATCGCCGTTCCGATTAACGTATACAGAATGGTATTTCCATAGCCGTTCCAAATTTGATCGTTATGAAAAACGTTCCGGTATGCTTCTAATGTAATTTGCTTGGGCAGCAAAATGACGTCGCCATTCAGCACTAGTGCAGGATCACTGAATGAGGCGCTAACGATAAAGATCAGCGGATACAGCACGACAACCACAATAATAGCAGCCAATACGTTTACGACAGCATTAAAAAATTTTTCATCCGAGCTCCTCTTTGTGAGCGTTTGCATCTGCATCACTCGGCCCCTCCTACCATAAACTTGTCTCCGCTTTTTTACGGGCAAAGCGATTCACGAGGATAAGCAGCGCAAGGTTGATAAGGGAATTGAACAATCCTATGGCCGCTGTATAGCTATACTCGCCTTTCAAAATGCCTGTCGAGTAGACGAAAGTAGAGATCACATCACTGGATTCCAAATTCAAATTATTTTGCATGAGCAAAATTTTCTCAAACCCAACATTCATAAAGTGGCCCACGTCGAGAATCAACAAAATAACGATAACCGGCAGAATGCCCGGTATGGATACGTGCCAGATGCGTCGCAGCCGGCTTGCACCATCCATTTTAGCGGCTTCATACAGCTGCTGATTAACTCCGCTCAGGGCTGCAATATAAATAATGGATTGCCACCCCATGTTCTGCCAAATATTTGAGCTGATAAAAATGGATTTAAACCAGCCAGCAGAATCGAGAAAACGAACGGGCTCTCCGCCAATAGCCTCAATGATCGTATTCACAGGACCGCCTCGTGGAGATAAAAAGAGCATAAGCATCCCAACCATTACGACGATAGAAATAAAATGCGGGATATACGTAATGTTTTGCACGATCTTACTGAATGCTTTATTGCGGATTTCCGTCACCAACAAAGCAAGCAGGATCGGGATCGGAAATGCAAATAATAAGGAAAATAAGTTGATCGAAATCGTGTTCCACAGTAGTCTCCAGAAATAATAAGACTCTACAAACCGTTTGAAATGATCGAGCCCAACCCATGCACTGCCATTGATGCCTTTCGCCGGGCTGAAGTTTTTGAAAGCGATTTGTAGTCCATACAATGGCCCATAATGGAACACAAGATACCATACTATTGGAATGAGCAGCATAAGGTAGAGATCATACCGACTAGTCACCGATTTCAAGAGGCTGGAGCGCCTCGACTTGGATCGAGACGCAGTGCCCGCTGTATTTGCCGAACTGTTCATCTGTAGCCCTCCAGCCGTCAAAGCTTATTTTTGCTGTTTGAGTTTATCGTAAGCGTCCTGATACAACTTCTGAAGCTCGTCAATTTTCATTTTCTTCAGCGTGCTCTGAAACTCGCCCCACTTATCGAAACTAAGAGCACCCGCGATAAACTTCGTGCTCTGCTCTTCGTAATATTTATCAATATCATTTCGTAGAATATTAATTTGTTGGGCCGTTTGCTCATCAAACATCGGTGATGCATAGCGAATTTTCGGCATGTACGGATCCAACTTCTTTTGAGCTTCCTGAACCTGAGGCGGATTGATGAAAGAAGCCACTTTCTCACTGATCAAATGTGGCGCTCCTCCTCCGGCGTACGGCGTGATTTTGCCTTGATTACCCGAATTCAGGAAGGCATCCGTATAAAATGGAATTCCATCACGCAATTCATAGTGCTCGCCCTTGCGACCGAAGCGCAGCAAAGTAGAACCCTCATCTCCGTAGAAATAATCAACCCAACGCAGCGTAGCTTCGGGATTCTTGTTCACGGAGGTGATCGCAAAAGCACCAAAATCCCTTGGAACTGGAGATGCCAGCTGCAATCTATCACCATGCGGCCCTTTCACTGGAGCTATACCGATGTATTGATCCGCAACTTTCGTATCTAACATCGGATTGTTCGTCTGATCAAAGAAGAAACCGGTATTTGCTGAGCCTTGCTTAGCCAAATACTGAGCTTCCTTCTGCGTAAAGAGCTCTGAATCAAGTAATTTCTCCGAATACAGCTTGTTCAGGTACATCAATAATTCTTTGTTCCGATCGTTCCCCATCCAAATATTAACTTTGTCATTATCCAAATTAATGTTATATCCCAACTGAAAATCCAAACCAAAAGATCCAGCCATGATAGGAACAATACTCAAGCCGTTGCGCGCTGTCATTGGGATCTCATCCTGTTTGCCGTTGCCATTCGGATCTTTATCCCGGAAAGCTTTCAGTACCTCATACAGATCGTCCGTGGTCTCAGGTTCTTTCAGGTTCAGCTTCTTCAGCCAGTTTTGATTTATCCAGCGTTTATCCGTTCTGGCAGCGTTTACAGTTACAATACCAGGCAAGGCATAAATATGGCCTTCAGGTGTCGTAATAGCTGAGCGAATTTCTGGATAAGTATCCATAAGCTTTTTGATATTAGGCGCGTACTTATCGATCATACTCTCGAGAGGAATCAATTGGCCGCCTGAACCATAACGTATTGCTTCTAAAGGTGTGAGGCCTGAGCGGTACAATGCATCCGGGAGCTCATTTGATGCGAAGAGCAGATTCTTTTTCTCATTAAAACCATCCGTAGGCGCCTCAATGAATTCAACTTGCACGTTGCTCATTTTCTCAAAATCTTGGAACACCGGCATGTCTTTGAATGGCCCATTAACTGGCGCAATACGTGTGAACATTTTCAACTTCAGCGGATCTTTGACAATCGGAAATCCCTCCGAAGAAGCATTACTAGAAGCTTCATCTTTGGATTTGCCTTCTTTCTCTGTACTTGGCGTATCCGAGCTGCAAGCCGCTAATGTCATACTGGAAACAACTAAAGTAGAAAGCAGTACTGTCCCCCAATTTCTTTTCATTCTTTCTTTCCTCCGATCATGTTGTTTTTCACCCTGTCAAGAAAGCGTTTTCCAAGGGTTGATCTCATTATAATTAAAGACTTCACCCTACAGATTCAACATATATGACATTTCATTCTACTTTTTTGACGTCTTCAAATGATCGATATACGCTTGCGGCGTCATCCCCGTCATGCTTTTAAACACTTTGAAAAAGTAAGTATAGCTTAAAAAGCCCACCTCACTGCTTATTTGTTTCAACGCGTAGGCGCCAGATTCCATGAGCATGCAGCTTTTTTTAATGCGAACTCGATTGATATACTCCGTGAACGTCATTTGCGTTTCCTCTTTGAACAACCTGCTTAAGTAGGATGGATTTAGATTAAGGGCACTGGCCGTGCTTTCCAAGGAAATGTTGGCGGCATAGTTATCCGAAATATAATGAACCGCTTTGGCTATATGTCGTGAGTATGTGCCCCCAGCTTGCTGTTCCTTAATGAGTTCAACGATACGTGCATAATAAGCTAATAACCACTGCTCGATCTCAGAGACACGGCTCATTCGCCCAAGTTCATTCCTTGTGGGGATAAGCTGCACGTCCTCCTTGGTGATATGAGAAAACTGCTGTTTCAGTGACCTCTCAACGAGTCGAAGCATTTCGCTGACTATGATTTGTACCGCCATAGCGTAGACAGGTTGGTTTCTTAATGTAGCAAAAACAGTTGTAATGGTATGATAAATCCTATCCCCGTCGAGTTGCTCCAGATAAAGAAGCAATTGCTTCTTCTCTTCTACAAAGAGAGTATCTCTTAGCGCTGAGGGGCGCATACCTTGATATAACATATCATCCATATCTTGATCCGCCTTGCGATAACTGGCAACAAGCTGCTTTAAACTTCCGCTTCGCGGGCCTGCGATGTAGACACATTTTAAATTTAGGAATTTCTCCAGGGAGTGAGAAAGTGCACACATGGCTTGATTAATTTGAGTTGTTACCGCAAGCTCGCTTCGATCCTCTGATGCAAACAGAATAATAAATCGTCCTTCCCCCACATATCCTACCGTTCGTTTCTGAACGTCGCCTATGGCCATTTGCATCACATCTGTCGCTTGCTGGACGAATCTATTTTTCTGGACGTCATTAAACAACTCCGTCAATAACAGGAAGGGTACGATTTGAACCGCTGCAGTACCATAATTGACGGCATGCGTGTAGAGGTCATTGTCTTTGACATAGGCCAACAGTGATTCTTCGGCATCTTCCACATCTCTAGCCAAATTCGCCACATGTTCACGAAGAATTACTGGACTTAGGCTCTCGATGATTTGAGTTTGTTCGCTGCGAACCTTATGTTCCCGCGCTTCACTCTGCAGCTCCAAGACTGCTTGTTCCAGAAGCGCCAAGAGCGCTCTCGCGTTCAAGCGATGTTTGAGCAAATAATCCATTGCCCCATTCATGAGACAAGTGCGAACATAATCGAAATCGTCAAAGCTGCTCAGCATGATCATTTTAACCTTCGGAAAATTGTCTCTGATCCTACGACTGAGCTCTACCC
Source organism: Paenibacillus sp. J22R160 (assembly GCF_059692135.1). Classification (NCBI taxonomy): domain Bacteria; kingdom Bacillati; phylum Bacillota; class Bacilli; order Caryophanales; family Paenibacillaceae; genus Paenibacillus; species Paenibacillus sp. J22R160. The sequence continues at coordinate 9,730 of NZ_JCAUAU010000021.1, forward strand.
CATTCATAGTCGGCATGCTCACATCCAAAATCGCAATGTGCGGAGGATGCTGCTCCATCATAGAAAGGGCTATAGCGCCGTTCTGCGCTTCCCCGCAAATGGTGAAGCCATGCTTTTCCCAGTCCAGCATCCCCTTCACATCGTTGCGTGCCAATGCTTCATCGTCAACCAATAATACCTCAAACATGGTTCTCCCCCTCCTGTTCTATTCGAGTTATCAATGGAAATCTGATCTGAACAGTCGTATACGCATCTGGTTCACTGTCTAGAAAGACACCGTAAGGCTCCCCGAAAAGGCGAACGATACGCTCGTGCACATTGCGTACGCCCATGCCGCTGAAGCGTGTATTTGTGTTGGCTTCGAAGAGCGCATGGATCTGTTCTTTCGACATACCTCTACCGTTATCTCGGACATCGATTCTCAATTCCTTTCTCTCCACGTAGATGCGAATCAACACTTCTCCTTCACACCCAGAGTCTGATAGCCCATGAATGATAGCGTTTTCCACAAGAGGCTGGAGCATCAGTTTCAACACGCTAAGTTGTAAAAGCTCTTCATTTTCGACTTCGATATTCAGATGAACAGGTTCCACGTATTTGTATTTTTCAATCGTAACGTAACTACGGACATACTGCAGTTCTTCTTGCAGCGTGAGAAATTCATTCGTATTTCCAAGTACACCTCGCATGAGCTCAATCAAAGATTCGGATACCTCAACAATGTTCGGCACTCCGTTTAGCTTAGCTAAATATTTAACCGTATTCAGTGTGTTATATAGAAAATGAGGACGAATTTGAGCTTGCAAAACAGCTAATTCCGCTTCACGCTTCTCCTTCTCCGTTGTCATGATACCCTCTAGTAAACGCTTTAATTGTTCCACCATGCTTTTGAAAACTTGATAAAGCTGACCAATTTCATCCTTGGAGTGAATCTCCACCGTGGGCAGCGACATATTGCCTTCCATGACATGCATCATCATCGATCTCAACCTGCGAATATTCCTCGTCATTCTGGAAGAAACCTGTAAGGTGGCGATGACAATGATGATAAACACAATAATGGCTACTGTGGCTAGAATTTTACGGATATGCGCCGTTTCGGTTAATAGCGACTTCATGGGAACGAGCGCAAGCGTGGACCACCCCGTATACTCTGATTTCCGCATGACGACTAGGAACGAGGTTTGGTTAATTATTCTTTCAACCGAACCGTCTGTACCGCTAAGCTCCTGATTGAGCTTAATAATCGTTTCTTTATCTAGAGCGCTAGTACTCGGTTGATAAATGAACTCGTTTTTCCTGTCTACGACATATAACATACTGTCCGATGTAGGTTTGACATCATATATTTTCTTAACGATCTCATCATTCAGATCGAACATGACCATACCGATTAAATACCGGTTATAACGGAGTTCGCGCCCAGTCACAATGGAATTGTTAAAGCCGGTTTGATGAAAATAAGCATGACCCGATCCATTTTGAAGCAAATCGTCCATCATCGGTGTGAATAAAATGTTCTTGTCGAGCCAAGGGGAGCCAACGAAAAATACTTTTTCGTTCAGACCAATTACGGCAACACGCGATATATACGGCTTATAGGCAATCAGGGCGGATAAAAACTCCTCGATCCGTTTTTGCTCCTGGAACCACTCATAGCTTGGTTCCTCCGTCTTGCTAAGCAGCGTGTCCAGCACGGTTTTGTTGGTAGCAACTACCGTATTTAGTCGGCTGACTTCTTCTAATCGGAGATTCAAGGACTCGTCTGCCTGACGGATACTCTCTGTAACAGACGTGATCGCATTGTTCTTGACTGTTTCTCTCATGTACAAATAAACAATGCTCGTCACCGCCACAATGCCAAGCAAGGTAACCAGACTGAAGGCGACGAAGATTTTCCCCTGTATGCTTACTGTGGGTGAAATTAACTTCTTCAAGGAGGAAAACTTCATGGGTAAGTACTCCTTTCAATTGCGCTAAGATTAGAAAAAAACATGAACCCTGCCCGGAAGCCCGAGCTTGATTCATGCTTATATCTTACTCACAACAAGGCGTTATGCATAGCCCTTGTTCATCTTCTTCCACTTCAAGAAGAACGATTCCCGGACGCGTCCGAAATGGTGCCGTACGATCGTTTCCAAAAAAAGTGGACCAAAGTCTGCCGTCATGATCGATAAACATCGTTCCGTGGCCGCCATGAGGCACCCCCACACGTCTGGGGGTATATGGGCCGTATATGTAATCTGCTACGGCATACATCAAATCATAAGTGCCGTCTACCCGTTTGTCGCCATTCCATTCCGCCGCACCGAGGATATACTTCCCTTTGTGCTTCACGATAAAAGCGCCTTCATAGCCGACGCGCTGTCCGTCTGAGCACAGCAGATTGCGGGGCTCTTCCGCGAATCCCGTCATGTTCTTTTTCATCCGGGCAATTTTCCCGTCCTGCCATACAAAATACACCTCGCCATCCCTATCTAGGAAAAAGCTTGAATCGATATCCGTATTCGTCATACGCCCCATATCGATATAAGGACCTTCCGCGTGTCCTGACACGCTTTTGATTAACCCGGTGCCCCCGCCTTGCAGTGAATAGGTGATCCAAAATGTCCCATACAGATAGATCATCTCAGGTGCCCAGAGACACGGATTCTGATAGATGTTGTTCTCCCATGTACCGTTCTCGGATAGATCCCATACCTTCGCTACATGATGCCATTCCTGCAAATTAGATGAGCTCCACACGTGTAACTGATCATTCCGATCCCAAAAGTTACGATGCGGCTTATCGGACGTCCCCGTCATATAATAGGTGCCATCAGGACCAGTACTTATATGAGGATCTCGGATAGGAAAGTCCGCTATGGGTTTGAGAGTCCCCATTGCTCCTTTCTCCAGCACCGCTTCCTCCGTCGGTCTTATAAATCCTGGACTAGCTAGTGTCATTGGAACGACAGCTGGATAATGTTCAACAAGTGAATAACTGCCACTTCCTGTAAAAGAGGCATAAAGCCGATGCTCCGGTCCATCGAATAAACTTATTTGTCCACCATGGGGGAGCGCCAAGTACCGCCGGCTGTAGGGACCATAGATCGATTGACTCACGGCAACGAACGTATCTGCGGCCTCGCTGCTCATCCGGTTAAAAAGATCCGCACAAAACATAAAGTAGTACCCATCCCGCTTGTATAAAAATGCGCCATACGCTCCAACTTGAAGATTGCTCGCGTACGAAGGATCATCCTCTCGTCCTGCGACTTTCCAAGGCTGCACCTCGACCATCCTCGGAGTTTCTGCAAGGCCCGTCAAATCCTCTGTCATCCGAGCAATCTGACCATTCCTGTAAACCCAATAGACAGCTCCGTCTTCATCCTCAAATATAGAGGCATCCTGCCCATCCGTTGTCATTTTCCCCATGTCCGCGTACGGCCCCATGACGGAATCCGAAGTGCTCTTAAGCAAGCCGGTACCGCCTTGGACTAATCCGTAAGTAACCCAGAACGTTCCTTTCAGATAATGAATTTCCGGCGCAGAAATGCCAGTTGAGCCTGCGACCTCCTTTTGCCATGTCTCCTCTTGTTCCAGGCGCCATATAGCTACTGGTTCTGTCCATGTCTTCAAATCCGTTGAAGTCCACACCTCCACATTCGCGCCATCCATCGTCCCAGTCAAATAATACACATGATCTGGCCCCTTGCAGATATTCGCATCTTTCAATGAAACATCTATGATTCGTTCAATCCTTACCGCAGTCTCAGAATAGCTCGTACAGGCAGCCCATTCCGTTTCGGGATGTGGAGGCTGCACGACAAAATCGCTCTTCATGGTATCCTTCCTTTCCTAATCACCGAGTTCCTAAGATAAGTATATCGTGCTTTGTAGAAACTCTTAATATAGAAAGCTGCGCGTTAGGTGAGGAAAACGGACATCACTTCCCTAGCTCAAGTAGTGAGAGGAATCGATGTCAGGGCTTATTCTCTGGAGAATAGCCATAATAATTGCGAAATGCTCTTGAGAACGAATATAGACTCGGATAACCGACACTATAAGCAACCTCCGTTATACTCCGATCCTTTAAAGAGATTAACGCTGAAGCCTTTTCCATTTTGAGACGATATAAGTAACGGTTTGGTGATACGCCTATCCGCTTCTTGAAGATATCAGAAAAGTATGATCTATGTACCCCTGCTTCTTCAGCAACCTCTTTGATACTGATTCCTTCCATTGCATGCAGTTGCATGAAATCAAGTGAACGCTTTAACCAAGGGATGTCATCTACATTACTTTTGCCCTCGTTTAATGTCCCTCCCACTTTCATTAGGAAGGCAAAGATACCATACAGCTTTTCCTGAAGCTCCGCTGAAAAGCCGATATCCTCGGCTCCATCCGGCTGGTCTGAGACGAATTGAAGTAAGGCATGTAGTTTTGTCCAGATTTCCTTACTGCATTTTGCACGTAGAAATGGAGTTTTCTTAGTTAATCCTAGTGCATTCAGCAGCGACGAGGCCTGAGGGCCTTGAAAAGCTAGCCAGATAAGCTTTAATGTCTCCTCCGGTTCATAAATACGGTATGAATACGATTCATCGGGGAAGAAGCAGCACATATCCTCCGGTTGAAGAATCGCTTCCCTATCTTCATAGTGAAGAAGTAATTGACCTTCCAGCACAAAATGCAAGCTGTAGCATTCAATTCTTTTGGGCCCGACCTGATAGTTCGGTTTGGCAACGTTATGCCCAAGGCGGATACACCATAAGCCACTCATTTTTGTAAACTCATTGGGATTCAGATAATAGTGTTGTGCATATTCGTGCATAAATTCCTGCATTGTATTTTCACCTCACAACATGATAGATAATTCCGTTCACTTTGATTCCATCCTTATGCCTTATATCTTACTACTTCAAGCATATCAAACCTAACAAAATGTTAAATGAACACGAAACTGTGATATTTCCATTTCAGAAATTTAACCTTATTGTTAATAGATAAGTATGATAATTGGAGGAATGATTAAATGAAGAAACCTAATATTTTGTTAATTACAAGTGATCAGCAGCATTGGAATACGCTAGGTGCTTTTAACTCGGAAATTAAGACGCCGAATCTGGATCGTTTGGTGAAAGAAGGAACTACATTTAAACGCTCCTATTGTCCAAACCCCACTTGTACGCCGACTAGGGCCTCTATCATTACAGGCATGTATCCGAGTCAGCATGGAGCATGGACTCTTGGCACGAAGCTATTAGAGAATGTTCATACGGTCGGTGAAGATTTTCGTGAAGCCGGATACAACTCTGCACTTGTTGGGAAAGCTCATTTTCAACCTTTGGTTTCCACTGAACAATATCCATCTCTCGAAGCCTATCCGATCTTACAAGATCTTGATTTCTGGAAAAAGAATAACGGACCTTTCTACGGCTTTGATCATGTAGAGCTGGCTCGTAATCATACGAATGAAGCGCATGTTGGCCAACATTATGCCCTTTGGATGGAAGAAAAAGGCTGCATGAACTGGCGTGACTATTTCTTGCCGCCAACCGGTACGATGGATCGCTCCATTCTTCATAAATGGCCTATTCCAGAGAAATATCACTACAATACCTGGATTGCCGAGAGGACCAACGCTCTTCTAGAGCAATATAAGGAACAAGATCAAAGCTTTTTCCTTTGGTCCAGCTTCTTTGATCCTCACCCGGATTATTTGGCGCCTGAACCTTGGGATACGATGTATGATCCTAGTCAACTGACCATTCCTACCGTTACTCCTGGTGAGCATGATCAGAATCCACCTCATTTTCATTTAACTCAAATGGAGAATCCCGATTTTGAGCCTTGGAATGAGGGAGAATTTGCGGTGCACGGCTATCACTCCCATTCAGCTCTATATTCCGAGCATGACCGTAAACAGCTGGTAGCAACCTACTACGGCATGATCAGTCTAATGGACAAATACATTGGGAATATCCTGGGTAAGCTCGATGAGTTAGGGCTCGCGGATAATACAATCGTGGTATTTACAACGGATCATGGGCACTTCTATGGTCAACATGGCCTCCAGGCCAAAGGCGGCTTCCATTACGAAGATCTCATCAAAATTCCATTCATTGTTCGGTATCCTGGTCAAGTTCCAGCTGGCGCAACTTCGCCTGCCATTCAGTCATTGGTCGATTTGGCACCTACCTTTCTCTCGCTATGCGGCATTACGATTCCCCACCATATGACGGGTTTAGATCAGTCCCAAGTTTGGCGCGGTCAGAAAAGTCAAGTCAGGGATCATGCGATCTGCGAGTTTCGTCATACCCCGACGACGATTCATCAAAAAACCTATGTAGATGAAAGATACAAAATTACCGTGTACTATAACCAATCCTATGGGGAAGTATTTGATTTACAAGAAGATCCGGGCGAAATCCGCAACTTATGGAATCTTCCCGAATTCCAAACCCTTAAATCGGAGCTTTTATTGAAATATATATGGGCGGAACTCGGCAAAGAGTCTATGGCAATGCCTCGAGTTTGGCATGCCTAATGAGGATGAAGATAATGAATAAACTCCGGAAGCAAGGTCCTATATACCACCTGCCGCAGGTTGGAGAGCCTCCTCCACTGAGCGTACAGTTCTTGGGAGTAAATTACTGCGATTCGGATTACTGCAATATTCGAGAGCTTGCGAAGGTTACCGTTTTCGGTTTTGTATGCTCAGGACAAGGAAGCGTTACGGCGGGTACACAAACCTTGATTGCTCGTCAGGGAGACGTTTTCATCCTTCCTGCAGGCTGCTATCATGAAGTTGTCTCGGACCCTAAGAACGAGGAGCAATGGAGCTACATATGGCTAAACATTAGCGGAAACTGGATTCTTAAGATGCTTGAGGCTTATCAATTGCTTCCCCATATCGTCATTCAGAATAGCGGATTAGAACCACTTTTTCGGGGAGCTATTGATAGCGCTAAGTACAGATCCGCTCTGGAAATGCAAACTGAGTTTCAGGTCATCCTCATGCGAATCATCGTTTGTCTCTCTGAGACTTTGCGTAATCAAGGCGATACGTTAACATCAACGGTTCAATCAATTAAACAATTTCTGGATAATATTGTCCTCTCACCTTTCGACAAGGCACAACTCTCCTCACAAATTGGCGTTTCTAACAGACACTTGAATCGCTTATTTAAAAGAGAGGTAGGAACTACCATCTATAACTATGTCATCACCAAAAAGATTGAGTCTGCTAAACGCATGCTGTTAGACACTCAACTAACCATAAGTGAAATTGGATACACACTTGGCTATGTCGATCCTCATTATTTTTCGAACCTATTCCAAAGCAAAACCAGTGTGAGACCTAGTGACTTTCGTAAGACATTTCGTGGAATCCAATAGAAATGCCCGCGAGGAATCATGTCTTCGCGGCTTTTTTTAACCTTGAATGGGCACTTCATTGACTCATTGGAGTAAGCTTACATGACATGTAAATTTTATTTGCTCAAATGCCTTAGATAAGGTAAAACTAGTATAATAAACTTTTTTAACTATACTAGATTGCGAAGGCGGATGAGATTGTGATAGTACAGGTCGACAACGAAACAGTTGCAAGAGAATACGTACACGGCGTATACGAAACAGTGGTTAGACGTAATCCTCATGAGAATGAGTTTCATCAAGCAGTGAAGGAGATTCTTGAATCCTTGATTCCTGTTCTCTCCAAGCATCCGAAGTATATGAAACATGGTATCCTTGAACGGATCGTTGAGCCGGAGCGCTTCATTACTTTCCGCGTGCCATGGGTAGATGACCAAGGGGTTACACATGTAAATCGCGGGTTCCGCGTTCAGTTTAACAGTGCGATTGGACCGTACAAGGGTGGTTTGCGGTTTCATCCATCCGTTAATGCAAGCATTATCAAATTTCTTGGATTTGAACAAACATTCAAAAACTCCCTTACAGGCCAGCCAATTGGCGGCGGTAAAGGCGGCTCTGACTTCGATCCTAAAGGCAAGTCCGATAATGAAATCATGCGCTTTACTCAAAGCTTCATGACAGAGCTTTATAAATATATGGGGCAAGATACGGACGTACCCGCTGGAGATATTGGCGTAGGTGCCCGGGAAATCGGCTTCATGTTCGGTCAATACAAGCGAATTCGAGGCGCACACGAAGCTGGGGTTTTGACTGGCAAAGGGATTATCTATGGCGGCAGTCTGGGACGTACAGAAGCGACTGGATATGGTTGCGTTTACTTTGTAAATGAAATGCTTCAATCCAAAGGCCTTAGCTTTAACGGCAGTACGGTCGTTGTTTCCGGTTCAGGCAACGTGGCGATCTATTCCATGCAAAAGGCGATGCAGCTAGGCGCTACAGTCGTTGCTTGCAGCGACTCCAATGGCTATATTTACGATAAAAACGGGATCTGCCTAGACACGGTTCGCCGGTTGAAAGAAGTGGATAGAAAGCGAATCAGCGAGTATGTCATAGAGCATCCTACTGCCACTTACCATGAGGGTTGTGACGGCATTTGGACGATTCCCTGCGACATTGCCCTTCCAAGCGCGACACAGAACGAGATTAATGCCGAATCGGCGAAAATCCTTGTAAGAAATGGCGTACAAGCTGTTGGTGAAGGCGCGAATATGCCGTCCACTTTGGAAGCGATTGACGTATTCCTACAGGCAGGCGTGCTCTTCGGACCGGCTAAGGCAGCGAATGCCGGTGGTGTTGCCGTATCAGCGCTTGAAATGTCTCAAAACAGCATGCGATACTCTTGGCAGTTCCACGAGGTAGACGATAAGCTCCATGCTATTATGAAAAATATTTACAAGAGCGCTGTTCAAGCAGCAGATGAATACGGCCATCCGGGCAACCTTGTTGTAGGCGCCAATATTGCAGGCTTTACTAAAGTCGCAGACGCTATGATTGCGCAAGGTGTTGTCTAAGCTTTTAAAAAAACAGGTTGCCACATTTGTTGGCAGCCTGTTTTTAGTTTTCACTGAACGGCTTTATGAAATTTTTCTGATCCTTCGTAAATGTATAGCCTCGTCTTTCGTAGAAATGATGCGCCTGTACCCGAGTTGGATGAGATAACAGTTTTATCCCCGAATATCCAGCACTCTTTGCCCACTGTTCAAGACTTTCAATCAAAATACTGCCAATACCTTGACTTCGATACTCCTTATTTACAACAAATCCTAGGACGTTTACTAGTGAGTCAGCAAAAAGTAATTCATAGGGACTTCCATGAATATATCCGATCACCTCGTTGTTTTGTTCATAAACAAATACGATATCTTTTGTTTTCGTTGTTAGGGTGACTAGCTTCTCTTTTACTTTCGCTTCAGAAAATACAGATAGATTCGGATTAAAGTGTTGGTTCAACAAATAAATAGCCTGATAATCCGTTACCCTAACTTCTCTGACATTGTTATCTCTCATCTTGGAACGACTCCATTCTTTACATGTCGTGTCACTTTATTACGAAATAAGAAACATCTCCATGTACTAGTTCGCCTTTCCTTTTCATTAACCTGCCTGGTTTGAATCCATCCATTTCACTTTTCTTCTTGTCGTAATCTGGTCCCTTACCTTCATGATCGGCACTTCATAATACCTATGCATCAGATAAGTAAACGAAATCATTAGAATTAGCGCAAAAGTCAGCAAATATAAGCTGTGGCCGATACTAGTTGATGTATTTTCCCGGCTGAACCAGACAAATATATTCCAGTGAAACAAGTAGTAGCCATAGCTTTGGGAGCTGATGAAGCGGAAAAAAGCACGGATTTTAGGGAAATGATCCATTCGTGGAATATGTACTTCCAGATACGCGATCAACATCGCGATAAATAACGAAACGAAAGTGAACAGTAGTGTCCGGTTAAACCAGGAATGATCCATCGTTTGATTTTGTATGCCGGTGTAGATCAAGTAACCGCTAAAATAGATGAGCCCACCAAGTGCAAGCAGCAAGGAAGCTTTTCCAGCGATATATTTGTGATAGATATAGGTATGGTACGTTTTGAAACCCGCCAGAATAACGCCAAACATGAGGCTGTCGAGCCGAAGCGGAATTTGTTTGCGCACCCCGAAATCCCAAACAGGCTGACTATGCGAAACTTGATAGATGCGAAGAAGGAGCGGGATGATAAGAATTAGAGAGGTAATGACGAAGAAGGCAGCGGATTTATTCCGAAACTTTCCTGTGAAAAGGAGCGGGAGCGGGATCAGCAGGTAAAACCACTCCTCTATCGACAAACTCCATGATATCGGCAAAAAAGATAAGTCCTGTTCTTTGAAATTCTGCAGAAAGATCAGGTTCGTGGCATCCATATGGTGATTAAAAAACAAGTAGGTAGTGAGCAGCGCAAAATAATAGAGAGGCAGTGTCCGGAACCAACGGCGGAGATAAAAATTTTTCAGCCCTGAGAAAGAACCGTTGTCAACGATGTCATGTAACAAAATCCGGCCAATTAAAAAACCGCTTAAAACAAAAAATAACTCCACAGCCAAATATCCAGTTACATAATTAAGCGGGTTGAAGTCATGATACTTCATGAAAAAGAAACCTAATCCGTGGCAGATTAAGACTAGCAAAATAGCGGCGCTGCGAACGATGTCCAAACCCGTGTTTCGTTCCATTCCCCTGTTCTCCTTCCATCAAATAGATACATGTAATCGCTTACTTCCTACTATATAGCAAATTAATTTTCAATATGATAAAAAAATAGACCCACAGCTTCAGGCTGAGGGTCTACGATTTAAAAGAAATTATTCAAAATCAATTCTACCCGTGATGCCAGAGCTAACCGCTAATGGCTGCTCAATGTTCTCAAATCGGTTATTCCGCAGAGTAACCTCATCGGCATCAATGGCATGAACGCCAATCTTGGCATTCTTAAACAGATTTCCTGTGTAATCGTAATATGCCGATTATGCTTACCATCAAAGCCTGTGGATTTGATGCCAATACACCCCTCAGCTTCATAACGCGGGATAAATCCACAATGATCGAATTCGCAATCGATGATTTGAATATGCGTGGCATGACCTCCCTCAGCATGCGTCGGCAGCTCAGCACCCAGCATAATTCCCGGATTCATCGTTAAAAACCCTCACTACGTGTGAGGGTTTAAATGGACAGAATGTTCTTTAATAATTACCTGCAAATCGACTTGGCGGAGGCACATTCCCTTCTTTATCAAAACTGTCCATGTACACGGCTCGCTTCGCCACAGTAACCTCTGCAGCCTCCAACGCTTTCACGTTGTCTCCTTGAAACATTTCGTCAATAATCCATTTTTGACCGAATCCCGCATGAACCACCTCATCGGCCCAATCGAAATCCTGGAATGTCGTCATTAGAGGGTCCTTGACGACATCCCGACAGAATTCCCATTCCTCCCTTTTTCCCGGGGGATATTTCATCGCAGCTTTCTCAATGGCAATTGTTAAATGCGTATAGGCTTCATCGTCATTAAATAATTGACTTGTCATATCATACCAGCCGGTCCAGTTCGGGATGGCATGGACATCATAGCCTTTACTCCGCAGCGCCGCTTCTCCGAACCAGCAGTGTCTAACTTCATCCCATAAATGTCGCGCGGTATCGTTGTAAAAGGACCACGGCTTCCCTTCGGTAGAGAAATGAACATAAGCAACGCCTTCGGCTGGCGACATCTCGAAGTAACGGGCAAGCATCATCTGAAGAAAACGTCCTTCATCATTATCTTCGAAGCTCATTCCCTTCATTTTGACGACTGACGTCCGGAACCGATTGTCTCTAGTGCTCGCGAAAGGAAGCTGAAAAGGTTCCGTGTTCACAATCAAACTCGGATCCACCGTTCCTTTATCCTCGCATCCGTCAATACCCCCGGCTGCTTGCAGCAGCGCTTGGATATACTGCTTCCAACGCTCTGCGCTCACTCTCTCCTCCTTACTGGCTGATTCCATAAAGTGAGCAATCGCCTGCTCGCCCCAAGCCATTTGCCCTTTGCGGTCAACGAGCTGATGCTGCAAAAGATGGATCGTCGGCTCATCAACGAGCGGCTGAGCTTCCGATAGATACCTGTTCACAGCCTCGATCATCGCTGGCTTCAGCACCTCAAACAATGCGACCAACAGGTTCAACGTATTGGACGATTCCAACATTTTAGTCATCAGCAAATCTAAAGCTTCATCCGGACACTTCTCAAATGCTCTCGCGCCCATCCGGAGCTGTTTGCAGCGGTTGCGGAACTGGTTATAGAATTCGGCATCCTGCCAGGTGAAGCGGGCTAAAGCTCCTTTCACCTCATATTCAGGCCGTGCTGTCATATGGCCCGCTTCCAGCCTCATGCAACGCCGATCTGCGTATGCCATGCGCTGAAGACGCTTTGCCGATTCCTCGACGGACAAACCAATTCGATCCCAATGTTCGATCCCCATAAAAGGATGCAGCATAGTGAAACATCTCCTTCAGAAATTTGTACTATTGATAGATTCAATAACTTCATATTACTGATAAATCGTTGTAAAATGAATTCACTACAGGGCGAAATCTTTGTACTTTTCTACATAAAGGAGACACTTAAACGTGGAATATATCTCTCAATTAGGCTTAAATAGCAGCTTCGGCAAAGTCACCTGCGAGCGGACATGGAAATGGGATACACGGCAGCAGCCACTCAAAGATTTCGATCTCTGGTATGCATGGAGCGGTACAGGCACGATGCTTCGAAACAAAACGACTTATACGATCGGAGGCGGAACCTGTTTCGTATTCAAGCCGGGAGACAGAACGGCAGCAAACCATGATCCGCAGCAGCCTTTAACGGTCACTTATATCCACTTTTCTTTGGCTGACTTTAAGCAGTTACTGCCGTCTATGCCATCCGGTAATCACCTTGTGAAGGATCGATTCGTCTTCGAAACGTATCTGAATCGATATGTTGAAACGATGTTGGAGAACACGAAAGATTCCGCGGTGGAGGGCAAACTGTTGTTGACATTGATGCTGATGCAGTTAAAACGCGAGGAAGAGCAACCCGCCTTAAGCCCAGCCGATCATTTAACCTCACTCATTCGCATGTTAGCTCATCGTATCCGTCAAACACCAGGCATTCCTCATTCGCTTGAATCTTTGGCGGAAAATGCCAACTTATCCCCACGCTATTTTTCTTTGAAATTCAAAGAAATTATGGGGATATCTCTTGAAAGATATATCATCCAGACTCGTATTGAACGGGCCGAACAACTGCTCCGCTATAACGGGATGAATGCCTCTGAAGTCGCGGAAGCTTTGGGCTACAAAGACTTGTCTTTTTTCAGCAGACAGTTCAAAAAAGTAAGAGGAAAAAACCCTTCTGAAATTAGGAAAGAAGGGTTGCGGCGATAAAACTTTTACGCCCCTTTGCTCACCCAGAACGTAAGACGATCGCCATCCTTAACAGCGGTCCCTGGAGGAATGTCTTGCTTGAATACGGTGCCCTTATCAGCGGGGTTCGACTCCAAGAAAAACTGGTAGCGAAGACCTGAGGCCAGTGCCATCTTTTCAGCGTCTTCCTTCGTAAGAGCAAGCAAATCAGGGACGATGCCCGCCTTGGCTTGTAACGCGCCATCGTCAGTCGTCTGAGCTTCGGCATCCACAGGCTTAGCTGTTGGTGTTGAAGGACGAGACGGTGTTGGAGATGCGGAGGCGAAAGATTGCGATGTCTCTGTCCCATTATTGGTCGACGATGCCACCGCAGAATCGGACGTTGGAATCTTCTGCAGCTTGGCATCGTTCGCATATTCCGAGTGCGGGCGCAGTGACAAGAAGAGAAGCACAACGAGTACCGCGAAGCCTGCAGTCGCGATCATCGGCCCTTTGCGAACAACCTTTTTCTCCCTAGTTATAGGAGGTTCTACATAGGAATGTAGACGTGGCTCTCTCCTCTTGCCATCGCCATCAATTCCGAGCAGATCTTCCAGCTCCAGCTGAAAATCTTCCAGCGTGCACATCCCATCATAGGCCTTGCAGGCTAACGCTTCGGCACGTCCCCGAGTTCTTTCAGCCAAATCTGCAAACAACAAGCTCATCTCAAATGAGTAAGCACTCATAGAGGAAGTAGGAATATCCGTTTTCGCTCCCAGCTGATAGAGCAATAGAGCCAGACCCGGAACACCGCGTCTTCCGTTATTCCCTTCCGTCCAGCTGTTCATGATTCGCAGCTGTCCGTTATCTTCGATCCAAAGATTTTCTGCATCCACTGCGCATTCCAACTGTAGGTTAAGGTGTGCTTCTCGAATAGCCATAGCCAACTCGTATACATATGAGAGTGCTTTATGCCCTGTTATCTCCAAATCGTTCAACCGATCGGACAATGGCCTTCCCGATTCCGCCTGAAGAACGGCATACAATGTTCCGTCTTCCGAACCGACGTCCAGAATCTGCATGAAATGCTCGTTGGAGATCTGAGACGCTTTAATCATCCACCGTAAAGCTTCCTCATTCGCTGATTCATCACTCTCTTGAACCGTATATAAAAGAACATCGCGTTTGGAGGTCGAATCCACCCCTCTAACGATCTGCCCCTTTGTCATTTGCTTTAACGTTTGGCCAAGTCTGTATCGGTTTGCAAAATTAACCATGGACACGTTCCTCCCTATACGTATAGTCTATTCGCCAACTGTCTATGTTTTAAGTCACAATTGGTCGCAATTCCCATATTGACATGTCACTCAGACATCGGGTGAAAAAAGAAGAAAATTTTCTCATAATATCCACTTTTTCCGGGAAATGTATAGGAGGTGAATGAAATCAAAATGAATAGTAAGGAGCAAATCATCATGCAAAGTCTATACACAGCCACCGTCACAGCCGTTGGAGGAAGAAGCGGGAAAGTAGTCTCTTCCGACCAAGTCATCTCACTTGAACTCAAAACGCCTACAGGGCTCGGAGGGCCGGGCGGTCATGGCACGAATCCGGAGCAGCTTTTTGCAGCCGGATATTCCGCTTGTTTCGATGGGGCACTGAATTTGGCGATTCGTCAAAAAGGCATCAAGGTAGAGGGCACACAAGTAACCGCCCATATAACTATTAACAAAACGGACGAGGGCGGTTTTCAGTTATCCGCGGAGCTGGATGTGACGGTTGACGGAGTCACCGAGGACGTCGCTAGAGAGCTAGCCGAAGCGGCACATCAAATATGCCCGTACTCCAAAGCTACGAGAGGCAACATCGATGTGAAAATCAATATTGTTGAATAAATAAGCATCGCCAAAGCATAAGAAACCCACAGCAAAATGCTGTGGGTCTTCGTTTTATTCTTTAGATCTCATGCTCACTCCATCGCTCCATAAACAACAGCCCGCAACCGCGGATGAATGAAAGGCTCACGGCTTGGCAGCAACTGCTGCATATATACAATGGAGAGCTCTTCATTGGGATCGATCAACAAGTACGATCCAGCCATACCCGCCCAGCCGAATTCTCCGATCGAACCGTTGATTCCGCCAGCTGCTGGATCTTGCATGACGCGAACGCCAAGGCCATAGCCATAACCGCTCATCTGGGACCAGTCGAAATCACGAAGCTGCTGAGCATTCAAATGATTCGTTGCCATCAATTGAACGGTTTTTGGGCTTAGGAGACGGACTCCGTTCAATTCGCCGCCATTGGCCAGCACTTGCGCAAACTTGCTGTAATCTCCAATGGTCGAAAGCAGACCGCCACCACCGCTTTCCAGCTGACAGTCTGGCTGGTAACAGACATCCAATCTCTGGTTAGGTGTCATTGTGCCATCAGGAGGACAATCATACATCGTGCATAGGCGGTCCCTCTGGTCTTCTCGAATACGGAAGGAGGTATCCTTCATACCGAGTGGTTCGAAAATTTCCTTCTCCAGAAATTCGCCAAACTTTTGGCCTGAGAGCACTTCTATCAATGCGCCAAGCACATCATGGCTCATTCCGTATTTCCAGCGAGTGCCTGGCTCAAATGCGAGCGGCACGGATGCAATAGCTTTGACCGCCGTTTGAGTATCCATGGTCTCGGCTGCTTTCTCCATTTTCGCGCGTGTTTGGCGTTCGGTTTCGTTACCATCTCCGCCATATGTAATCCCTGATGTCATCATAAACAGATCCTTGATCCGGATCGGAGCTCCCGCTGGGACCAGCGTCTTCACGCCGAAATCGTTATACTTGTACACTTGCGGGTTGCGAAACTCCGGTAAATAATCGCCTAGCGGGTCGTTTAGTAGGTAGAGACCTTTCTCGTAAAGCATGAGTGCAGCAACACAGGTAACTACTTTGGTCATCGAATAAATTCGGTAGATCGTGTTAGAATCGATCTCTTTCTTTTGTTCCAAATCAGCATACCCCAGGGTTTCCTGGTAGATCACTTCTCCCCGGTGCATGACCATACAGGCGCAGCCGGCCGGTCCCTTCTCCATAAAGCTCTTCAACAGCGGAGTCAACCGCTCGCCTAATCGATCGTTTCTACCCACAGTCACAGCTCCTCTCGGAAACGTTTTCAACTACTATTATAACGGAATAATAGTGCGTTGTCGCATTCTTCATATCTTCCATTCTTGTTCGGAGCTGCTTACGCTGCTCAACTAGGAGCTCTTTTCACGGTAAATGAGGTAAAAAAAGACCCACAGCACGGGGCTGAAGGTCATGTCTGAAGTAGATTTGAAGTGGACTAGATATCCGGAGATGGATTGATAATAGCTAGAACCTGATGATCCTCCCACACGCCGTTAATTTTCACATTGCTGCGGGAGATGCCTTCTTTGTGGAAGCCTGCCTTCTCTAGCACGCGGATAGAACCAGGATTTTTAGGGGAAGCTTCCCCGACGATCCGGTGAAGCCTCAGTTCTTCGAAGGCATAACGAACTACCTGTTTCACCGCTTCCGTCATATAGCCTTTACCGTTAGCCGCCTGGTCCAGATTGTATCCAATCATGCAGCTCTGCAGCGGTCCCCGCACGACATACGTCAACCCGATCGTACCGACAACCTGATCATCTTCCGTTTGGCATACCACGAAGGAGTATTTCCGATCCTCCATTCGATCGGCTCTGCTCTTATTCATCCATTGGAGCTGGTGCTCCTCCGTGTAGTAGTCATCTGAATTGCTTGGAGAAAATTTCTCGAAAAACTCCCTGTTGCGCTTGTTCATTGCAATGATCTGGGCAATGTCCCCTTCTTCGGGGAACCGAACATATATTTGTGGTTGAGACATCTGCACCATCCTCACTCTGTTATTTTCTAGCGGTTACAATCGGTTGGTAATACCCTGTTTCTGATGGCATCTGCCATTCGATGTCTGAGAATCCTGCTTCAGTCAAAATACGACTAAATTCTTCTCGTTGCAAAGCTCTGTATCTAGTTTTATTATGCTTAGTTTTCCATTCTCCGTCAATTTCTTGCATGATAAAGTGATTAGTCAGATAGGTATTCGACGCCTCTTCCCAATCCCAAACCTGAAAAACAATGCGCTTACCCTTATCAAAAATACGAGGTTCTGTAGCTTTTGGCTTCGATTTTATTAAATCATCGTAATCCCTCAATGTAACTAGTAGAATACCTTCATTATGGAGTTTTGCATGCATATTGCTGGCAGCCATAAGGAGATCTTCATCCGTTAACAGGTGAGGAATTGCGTTGTCGGCCGAAAGAACGATATCAAACAAACCAGAAACATCCTTTTCCAACGATCGAAAATCAGCTACGCCAACGTTTAATTCAACTCCAAAAGTTGCTGCCTCTTTTTTGGCTCTTTCTATAGACACTGGACTTATATCTGTAGCAGTAACTTTAAACCCGTGTTTGGCCAAGCCTATTGCCTGTGTGCCAATCCCACAAGAACAGTCCAACAGCGTGGTTCCATCGGTAGACGGAGTCGTGAGTTTTGAATGGATGATTCTGCTTAATATTTCTCCTTGCCAAGAAATGGCCCTAGCCCATTCATCGAAAATAAGATGGTAGGCTTCAGCAAGATCATCATAAAATTTTAAAGTAGACTCCTCCATCATGCTCACCTCATTATATATTTGAAAAGGAAGCTATCTGTCTTTCTTATCTTTTTCTCATTCTACATGATAGGAAGCATTCCTTCTCCAAGCAGAAAAAGCTACCAGACAATTCTGGCAGCTTTTGCATAAGTTTTAACTATCAGTTTGGTGCATGTCCTAGCCCTTCACAGAACCTGAAGTTATCCCCTCAATAAATTTCCTCTGAAAAAGAATGTAAATGAAAATAATCGGTATAATCGCAATGGATACACCAGCGGCAATTAAAGATTGATTAGACGTGTACTCTCCGAAAAAGTACATCATGCCAAGAGGCAGTGTACGATAGGCGTCATCATATACAAAGAGCAGCGGAAGTAAGAAATCGTTCCACGACCACATAAATTCAAATACCAGTAATGAGGTTAGTGCAGGTATAGTCAACGGAAGCATAATATGCAGATAGGAGGTGAAGTTATTACATCCATCTATTTTCGAAGCATCCATGAGTTCATCTGGTAATTCTTTGAAAAACGTACGCATCATAAAGATGGCAAATGGCATTGCTAGTCCCAAACTTGGCAGGATTAAAGCCCAATAGGTATTGATGAGATCCAAACGCTGCATCGTGTAATAAAGTGGAATGACCATCGCTTGAATGGGCACCATCATCCCAAATAAGAAGAAGAAAAACAACGCATCACGGCCTGGAAATTTTAATTTTCCGAATCCAAAGCCTGCTAATGACGCTAAAACAAGGATAAAAAACACGCGAGGAACAGCAACGATCACACTATTCACCAAGTACTGCCCCATTTTCCCTACGCTCCACGCTTCTGAGAAGTTGGCGAACGTCAAATGGTTAGGAAACGCAAACAGGTTCGTATTTAATTCGTTGACTGGCTTGAGCGCAGCTAGAAGAATCCAAACGACTGGCATAATGGATATGAGCAGAAATGCGACTAAAACCAGATAGGTGATTAATTGTTTCACATAAGCAGAAGAGCTACTATGAGTCGCTCCATGAATTTTGATTGTCCCCTTCATGATGTCCACCTCTTCTCTAATCATTTCTTTCCGCAAAGCGCATATAAACAATGGAGCAAGAGGCAATAATGAGCGCCAAAGTTATCGAAATTGCAGCTCCATAACCCACCTCATTTAAGCGAAAAGCGCTATCAAACATATACGTAGAGATTACTTCCGAGGAATGAAACGGCCCGCCTTTCGTCATCATATAAATGATGTCGAATACCTTAAAAGATCCGATTAACGAATTTAATACCAACAAGGTGATTGTGCTCTTTAATAAGGGAATCGTCACTTGAACGAATGTCTGAAGGATAGAGGCTCCTTCGATTTTTGCAACTTCATAATAACTTTTATCAATCCCCTGCATAGCTGCCATAAAGATGACCATACAAAATCCATAATAAGTCCAACTCCCAGCTGTTGTAAGAGCAGGCATGACGGTGTGCTCATTACCCAGCCAATCCAAGGCCAAGCTGCTTAACCCGATTTTTTTCAATGTGATATTGATAAAACCAAAGCTTGGATGATAAATCCAATTCCAAACAATACCCACAGCGATCAAGGAAATAATGGTCGGCATAAAGTAAGTGACTCTAAACACAATGGCCCCTCGAATCCCTTTGGAGAGGACCAAAATAGCCAGAATTAATCCGATAAATAACGGGATCGTCACGGAACATGCAATCCAAAACAAGTTATTGCCAAGCGCTTTCCAAAAGATAGGATCATGCAGCAAACGCACATAATTATCTAATCCAATGAAATTCATGACAGGACTAGCGCCATCCCAATCAAATAAACTATATTGCGCAGTCTGAAAGATTGGCACGATCAAGAATATGACATAAAAAAGGAAAGCCGGTAAAATAAAAAACAAAGCGCTAAATGGTTTTATTTTCGTGAAGATGCTCATCTGTCCACCCCCCTGAGTCTTTGCTTTTCGGATAGGCGCAGAGATAGGGCTAGATGCCCTATCTCTTTGCTACTTTCCATGAAATGAAGCCTTAGTAGTTTCCTTTAGCCTTTTCTTCCTCAAACGCTTTTTGCTTGTTTCTGACGACATCTGCGCCTGTTTTCTTCCCAGCAATTAACTCCTGCAAGTCATTCATCGTAACATCATTAATTTTCTGAGGCATCAATACATCGATATTATAGGAAAGTCCTGCAGGGGTTGCCGATAAACTAACTACTTCTTTAAAGAGAGAATTAGCATTAATCGCGTTCACATCAATGGGCAATGGTGGAATAATATTAGCTTCATACCATGTTTTAGCCGTATCCGTTGAGAACATATAATCCAGGAATTTGACAGTTTCCTCAGGATGAGCGGAGCCGGAAGAGACTGCGAAGGTGCCGCCAATTCCACCAGGTGCCATGAGTGGCAAATTAGGTTTAACCGATGGAAGCAAGAAGAAGCCAACATCATCTTTCAAGTTCTCAACCATACCGGATACCATCCAAGTACCTGTCATCCGCATAGCAGCTTTACCTGTGAAGAATTCTTTATTCCCGTCGTCATAAGAGATTGCCAGCGGGCTTTTCGTTGTATAGCCGTCTGTAATTAATTTCTTGAAGGTATCTAATGCTTCAGCGAAAATAGGTTGATCAAAGCTTTTTTGACCATTTAACACCGCTTCTATCTCCGTTTTCCCTGCAACTGCTGTATAAAACATGCTTTCTATATGGAAGGCAGGCCATTGGTCTTTATCATCCAAAGAAATTCCAACGATGCCTTTGTCTTTGGCGGCTTTGCAAATAGCCAGAAACTCATCATATGTTTTAGGCACGTTTACACCTAAATCCTTGAAAATCTTTTTGTTATAGTACACACCTAACATCTCGACTTGCGTACCGACGCCATACACCTTTTTATTAAACGTATTCCGTTCTTGAATCCATGAAGGGAACCGTTTGCTCCAGCCCAAACTTTCGGATTTTGCGGTTAAATCCATTAGCAAGTTCGCTTTAGCCAGCACTCCCAGATAACCGGGACCTGCATCGTAAGCAAATAAATCCGGTCCTTCTTTGCTTAATAAAGCAGGCTTAATTAATTTCCGCTGATCATCCGCTTTCATCGAGGATCTTTTAATCTTGATGTTGCTGTTTTGTTTTTCAAAGTTAGCGATAATGGCATCCATGGCTTTGGATTGTGTGGGGTCTGTATAGTTATCCCAGAAATTAACGGTGACTGTCTCCCCATTTTTCACACCTTCGACAGGTTTAGATCCCTCTTTTACAGGCGCTTTGGTTGAACAAGCTGACAATACCAAGCTGCTAGCTAGTATAATCGGGACTATAGATTGAAAACATTTTCTCATCTTAAATCTCTCCCTGTCATTTTGGAATTAACGCTGCAAACAACCACGTAGAAACTGTAAAGTTTCTTGTAATAACTCTCTCTTTTCGTCACCAATTCTGCATTCCATGGATAAATAACCACTGTAATTCAGTTTTTGCAAAGTATGAAAAGGTGTCTGGAAATCCGTGTGAGCCTTACCGGGGAGCTGCCGGTTGCTATCAGCCAAATGAAAGTAGCCAAGCAATTTGTAATCGTTTTCAATGGTTTGTGAAATGTCTGCCTCTTCAATATTCATGTGAAAGAAATCACCCAACACCTTTAAATTCGGACTGTTAACCTCATGGATTAACGATGCCGCTTGAGAAACGGTATGCAGCATATGATCCTCATAACGATTCAACGGTTCGATAAAAAGGTTCACTTGCAGCCTCTCAGCATGCTCGGCGATTCGCAACAATGAATCCATTAATGCCCTGCGGTCATCTTGTTCCTCACGCGGCAATACTTGATGCGGTAATGATTTGGAGAACATGCCGTAGGCAGCTGGAGCAATAATGCCTTGAGCGCCTAACTGAGCTGCGTATTTCAGTGAATCCTGAATATCCGCGACTGCTTGCAAGCGTTTCGTTTCGTCGAAATGGCCGATCCAATGGCGATATCCACCGCAAATCGCTGTCAGGGGGATTCCTGTTGTCTGAATAGCTGTTTGCAGTTCAGTCGATATCGTGTCATTTAATGGCTTTTGAAATAGGTTCAATTCAACTCCGTCATAGCCAATCTCTTTTGCCATTTGAAATACATCTGAATAATTGGATAGCCCCGTTAACTTATCCTGAATAGCGAACTTCATCGTTATTTCACCTGCATTTTCCTCTAAGATTTATGGTTTCGTAAAAAATCCATCAATTTTCTTTCTGTTGAGTTCACGATAATGGGATGGCGAAGTACCTACATACGTTTTAAATAATCGTGTGAAATTCGGTATTCCACTGAAGCCTAATGCTTGAGCAATTTCTGTGATGGAGAGCTGGCTCGTTTTTAGCAATGTTTTGGCTTTATGGATTTTCATTTCGCGCTGTACTTGAATAGGTGATCTTCCGTACAACTCTTTGAACCGATTACTGACGTAAGTCGGATGCATATTTAATTCTTTAGCGAATTGAGACAAGGAAAATTCTTTCTCGGGGTGTTGAATAATTTTCGCTAAGATTTCCATGAAGCTGCGTGATTGAATATTGGAGCCAGCGTGCTGATCCATATGAATAGCACTTTCGAGAACTAAGTAAATTAATTCGAGGGCTTTCGCCTTTCGAAGGATCGTTGTTGGTAAGAAGCCCGTTTGCTGCTTCAGCTCATTGTATTGAAGAAATACCCTTTCGAATTCTTCGGAATCCTTTAACTTAAAGGTGTAAGGAATTTGAAAGAGCTTTAGCACATCAATAACCCCACCAATTTCAAATGTAAAATGTGACCACAGAAAGACAGATTCATCTGGATTTTCTTTGAAATGATCATGAGCTACATTCGGCGGGATTAGAATAACCGTTCCTGGTTCAATCGAGAATAACTCTTCCCCGATTCTCAGCTTGGCAATGCCTTTCTTATGATAGGACATCACGTAACAAGGACGAACCCGGTTAAAGGTCTTCATTTCTCGTCTAGTGTGAATATCAAATTGGATAATATTAAGGACCGCACTTTGCAATAATAGATCTAAATCCATGACATCGTCCGTCATGAAATCACCCCCTTACGTCCATTTCACTCATATTAAGCTTAAAACCTAACCCCTAATTTAATACTTTGCTCTGGTGTTCGATCTACATACTGCTCATAACCTGCAGCAGCCTCTTCAAAAGGAATTACCGGATCTACGATCTCTTCACAATGCAGTTGATTGGATGCTAATAAACGCCAACATTCTTCTTGAATTCGTTTCCAACTCCAGCGAGGGTAATCCGGATTCGGCTCGCTGCAGGCACGTGAAAAGACAATTTTTGCATTATTAAAATGAGCTTCCATTCCTAGATTTAAACCGCCCTTAAAGGGTCTAGCCCAACCAACGAAAGCGATTGTACCTCCGTAAGCTAATCCTCGCAAGCATGCTTGCAGCGCATGTTCGTTAGCGCTAGTCTCAATGATGACATCTACTCCCAGCTTGTTGGTCGATTTCTTTAGCTCGAGACCGACATCCTGTGATAAAGGATCGAAGGCTTCATCTGCCCCAGCACGGATAGCAGCCTCTCTTCGTTTCTGGATCGGATCTATGACTGCAACGTAGCTCGCTCCAGCTAACTTAGCCATTTGAGCTGCAATTGCTCCTATGGCACCAAGTCCTGAAATAGCTACACGGTCACCCAGCTTTACTTGTCCATCACGAATCCCGCCAAGCGCAAATTGTGCCGGGTCGAAGCATACCGCATTTTTCCATAACATATCTTCAGGCATTTTCATCAAGCGCTTAGCGTTAATGGTGTTCACCACGTGGGATTCACGTATGCCGCCATACCCGCAGAGCCGCTCTCCTACTTCGTAGCCCTCCACATCAGGTCCAAGCTCCGTGATCCGGCCAACCCATTGATTCCCAATATTCCATTTGCCGAAAGGACTCCCAACAGCTTCCGTGGAACTTCGCGTGATAAATAACTGCCATTCGTTATCATATACGGACGCCATTTGATTTCTTTCTCCGCGAAAATCAGCTAATTCCGATCCATGCTTCGGTGATGCATATTGCACTTGAACTCGAACTTGACCTGATTCTAGAGGAGCCTCCTCATAGTTCAATAATTCTGCTTTACGCGGTGCAGTTGCGACAAGTTGCTTTGGCATTACGGAAACCTCCTAGTCATTCTATCTGAAAGTGGGATGTATTAAAATCATTTATCAGAAATATTCACTAATGTTATACGCTTACATCTTTATTATAAATGGATTTAGCTTTAAATATATGGCTTAAATAAATAGATATTTATCACTAATACAGGTTAAGAGATTGCCACCCATTGCTGCTTAAAATGACTTTCCAGAATTGCGTCTATGACATTCATGATTTGACTCCCATCGTCAAAGTTAGCAAATGACCTCATGGATGCTGCGGACTTCAAGCTCGGATTACGCACATCCGAATAAAAATCAATTAGCATATTTTTCAACGCGTCCGGCCACCCCTCTTGATGTCCACCTGGATAATGGGAAAGCTGTGCTGCTGATTCGCAAAGTAATCTAGGATCTGAACATAGCTCATAGTTCGCTTGATCTCTTTGACCGATCCACAAGGAATGAGGTTTTTCTTGATTCCAAGCGAGCGACCCTTGATCGGCAGCTATTTCAAAAAACAGCTTATTCTTACGACCAGCGCTTACTTGTGAAATGGTAAATACACCCTGAATGCCGTCTTCGAAATGAACGAGCACACTGCCGTAATCTTCAGTACTCATAGCGATTTCCTCATACCCGGAATCTGATTGCCTATCCAATGAGCCCGCTTTTTCAAGAGGTTTTAGACGTGTGGGGTGAACGATTTTCAAATCAGCAAATACTTTTACAATTTTTTTGCCTAACACATACTGCACCGTATCACACCAATGCGAACCGATATCTGCGAAAGCGCGTGAAGCTCCATTGTATTCTTGCTCTAAACGCCAATTGTAGTCCGTTCGATGTAACAACCAATCCTGCAAAAAGCCGCCATAAACCAGATTTACTTTTCCATAGGTCAGCTTGCTTATTCGATGTTTGACTTCGGCTATCAATGGAAAATGACGATAATTGAACGCTACGCCACTTACGCCACTGCTATTTCGAGCCAATAAGGCCAGCTCTCTGGTCTGGTCACTGCTGAGCCCTAACGGCTTCTCCGATAAAATATGTTTGCCCGCCAATAGAACCTCACGATTGATTGCGTAATGCAAATAATTTGGCGTACAGTTATGAACCGCCATAATGTCATTATCTTGAATGAGTTCACTCGCATTCCCATACGCTTTGGGAACTCCATATTCCTCCGCTATCTGCTGGGCTTTCTCCAAGCTGCTTGCAGCAACGGCGGCCACGCGTAAATAGGGAATACGCGCTATGGCTTCCATATGCGCTTTTGCCGAAAATCCTGTGCCAATGATTCCGATGTTAATGACCTTCATCTTATCGTCTCCAAAGGATCCATTTTGCCAAATTTCAGCTGAGGTCCCTCCACTGGAGCAACCCACTTTGCAGCATTGGCAATAACCTTCCTAATTTGTGAATGATGATAGGTTGGATACGTTTCGTGTCCCGGTCGGAAGTAAAAAATCTTCCCTTTCCCACGCGTAAACGTGCAGCCGCTTCTGAACACTTCCCCACCTGCAAACCAACTTACAAAAAGCGTGCTCTCCGGCTCAGGAATGTCGAAGAACTCACCGTACATCTCCTCTTTCTCCAGTTCGATATACTCTCCCATCCCCTCCACGATCGGATGGCTGGGGTTTACTACCCATAACCGTTCTTTTTCACCAACCTGCCGCCACTTCAGATCACAGGAAGTGCCCATTAATTTTTTGAAAATTTTCGAAAAATGCCCGGAATGAAGCACAATCATCCCCATGCCATCGAGAACACGTTGATAAACTTTGTGAACAACTTCTTCACTTACTTCATCATGTGCTCTATGCCCCCACCAAATTAAAACATCTGTCTCACTAAGAACTTTATCCGTAAGTCCGTGCTCATCCTCATCTAATGTGGCCGTCTTAACCGATACACCTTCTTGCTCCAAACCTTTTGCAATGACGGCATGAATGCCCTCTGGATAAATAGCAGCCACAATCTCGTTCGTTTTCTCATGTCGATACTCATTCCAAACCACGATATTCATTGATTTCCCCTCTTTCGGTTTAACTGTATTAGGGACATGTTCCAAATTCACATTCATAAATAAAGCCCTTACATGAATTGTACGTAAGGGCTCGCTAATTTAAAATGGCGCTGATAAATTGTAATTTATCATTACTACAGGTTTGGAAGAATAGAGGGTTCTCCTAAACCCTTGCTGTAATCCCGCTAAGGCTCTACTCATGGGAACCGGAGTCCCCTATTTGGAGAAAAACGAGCAGGAAATAGGGGAACCACAGTTCCCTCCCCCATGCAAAAAACGTTCACTCATGGAGTGAACGTTTTTACTCACGCAATTATTAATCCTTCACAGACCCTTGCATAAGACCTGCAATAAATTGGCGACTGAAAAGCGAGAATACAATGATAAGCGGCACGGTAGCCATTAGCGTAGCAGCCATGACCATGGAGTAATCTGTACTGTATACCCCGTTCATTGAGGCAATCAACATTTGAATGGTAAATTTTTCCTGCACCGAAATAACGACAAGCGGCCACAAGTAATCGTTCCATGATCCCAGAAAGGTAATGATACCAAGTGTCGCAAGTGCGGGTCGAAGTACTGGAAGTGCGACTCTCCAATAAAGGTCGAAAGAGTTACAGCCGTCTATACGACCTGCGTTGATAAGCTCGTCATGCACGACAGAAGCCGTATACTGCCGCATCCAGAAGATACCGAAGGCGCTGGCCGCTCCAGGCACAATGAGTGCCTTGAGATCATTGATCCAGCCAAGTTTTTGCATAATGATGAATTGCGGAATGAGACCTAGCTGTTGCGGCACCATCATTGTCGCTAATAGGAAGAAGAACAATGGCGCTTTCGCTGGAAACTGGAATTTCGCAAAGGCAAATCCCGCTAAAGAGCAGAAAAACAACACCAACAATGTGTGACTACCCGCAACTAGAAGACTGTTGCCGAATGAACGGAAAAAGCCGACATGATCAAGCACTTTTCCAATATTGACAAGCAGTTGGTCCCCTGGCAGAAGCCGAGGCGGAAAACGGAACATATCCGCTGTTGTCGCTGTCGACATGACGAGCAGCCAGTAGAAAGGAAACAGGGATAGAATCGACCCGGCAATCATGACAGCATGGAGCCAGATGGTACCTGGCGCTCTTGTCTTTTTCACAGCAACAGATGTGATAACTCGCCCGATGGACACTTTGGAGGACGAAGGTACCATCAGACGCCCTCCCCTCTTGAGACAAATTTCCAATTCACAAATGAAAAAATGCCAATAATCAGAAACAGCATCCACGCAACTGCCGAAGCATAGCCGAACATTTGGTTGCCAAATGCCTGATTATAGAGATAAAGCACCAATGTCAGTCCGCCTTTCGTCGCTCCGCCGGTACTGCCTACCAGAATGAGCGGTTCCGTGAACAGCTGCATGCCGCCGATCGTCGAGAGAATGACAGTAAATAGAATGATTGGTCTCAGAAGCGGCAGCGTAATGCTGAAGAATTGCTGCTTACGGCTGGCTCCGTCAATGGTGGCAGCCTCGTATAAATCATGCGGAATACTCTGAAGACCTGCCAAGTAAATGATTGCATTATAGCCGGACCAACGCCAGATCACCATGAGTGAAATAGCAACTTTCACCCAAAACGGATCGTTGATCCATTCAATACGTGGAAGCCCGAGCGTCTGCAGCAAGCCGTTAATGAGACCGAATTGGCTGCCAAAAAAAGATCCGAAAATAATAGCAACTGCTACAATTGAAGTGATATTAGGCAGAAAATAAACCGCCCGATAAAAATCCTTAAACCGCATAAAAGCTGCATTAAGTAAAAAAGCAATGACAAGCGCTGCGAACAGCTGAGGCACGGTGGACAGAAACCATATGACAAAGGTGTTGCCAACGGATGTCCAGAATTCCGGATCGTCTGTCAGCAGATTGCGAAAATTGCGGAGCCCTACGAACTCCATGGGTCCGAGCCCATCCCAGGAATGAAACGCCAGATACAGCGAGAACAGTATGGGAAATAGGCTGAACGCTAGAAAGAGTATATAAAACGGAGAAATCATTACGTAGGGCGCCAGATGGGCTCTGAACCCTTTCATCGGCTCCACATCCTATCCTCATAAAATATACCTTCAGGGAGCAATTTCGCTTCCATCACCGCCATGGGCTAGTGAAACGAGATTGCCCCCTATTGGCCTTTATTTGTTCTTTAATTTCGTTTTGGCCTTCTCGACGAGTGACCAGAATTCTTTATCAGGATCTTTCGTTTTATCTACCGCTACGGCTTGCATGCCATCGCCAATGATATCCGCAACCGTCTGATAGTTCGGTCCTTTACGCTGCACTTTAACATCCTTAGCTACCTCGGAGTACAGCACGCCTAGTTTCTGATTGCCCCAAAACTCATAACCCGTTTCCGTGAAAGCCTTGTCCCCATAGACGGATGGTGTTGAAGGGAAATTACCGGAAAGCTTGAAGACTTCCAGCTGCTGCTGAGGAGAAATCAGCCAACTGATAGCGGTATAAGCTTCCTTAGCGTACTTCGATTCTTTAGGAATGGTTAGGAACGATCCGCCCATGTTGCCTGTGCCTTCCGGTATTTTGGCTGCGCGCCATTTGCCTTTCGTATCCGGAGCCCGTGTTTCAACATGTCCCCGGCCCCAAGCTGCTGATATGTAAGTGGCAATTTTGCCAGCGTTGAGGGCTGCAGAATACTCTTGAAGGGCGTTCTTTTGATCGTAGCTACCCGCAATGCCCATATCTCTAGCCTTTTTAAAATAGTCCAGCGCCTTCTTCACCTGCGGATTGCTTTCGATGATGAGCTGATCGTCCTTATCGAAGTACAACTCATCCCCTTGATCGCGAATGGCGCCGAATAGTTCGTTCGGATTGGATAAAATATCGGCTCCCGTTTTCTCTTTAAGCGTTTTACCCGCTGCTAAGAAATCGTCCCACGTCTTGATCTTGGCTGCAACATCGTTCGGTTCGGACGGCAATCCTGCTTGTTGGAACAAGTCCTGCCGGTAATACAAGACCATCGGACCGATGTCCGTCGGAAGACCAAGCTGCTTCTCCCCGACAGTGGATTGTTTCCACTTCCAATCGAGATAGTCTTTTGCCAAATCCTTGGCGCCAAAGGTATTCAGATCATTAAATTTATCCGGATATTTCAGAAACTGATCCAATTGCGAAATATCGATCATCGCGATATCCGGAGCTCCTGACCCGGCTGACATAGCTGTTAGAAGTTTTTTATGCGCGTCTTCCCATTTGTAAATTTGCGGAATGATTTCGATGTTGGGATGGGTGCGGTTAAACTCAGGAATGATTTTCTCGAATGAAGCACCCTGCCAAAACCACATTTGCAGTTGAACTTTCTTGCCATCGCTTGCTTTCGCATCCGTTTTTACTGCTTCCGGCGCTCCTCCATTACTGCTGCAAGCACTGAGAAGGAGGACGGAAGCCATTAGTAAACCTAAGGCCTTACCCTTCGACACGTTTTTCATCGATTAACGCTCCCTTCAAATTTCGAGCTTATTAAGAAAGCCCTTACATTTAGTATAAACAGGGGTGGACAGACCGTATAGGTAACGCATCTTCGATTTCTTGGACTTAAGTTAGGAAAGTTCCGTCCACCGTCCGATACGCACCTGGGGCTATGCCCTCGAACGTTTTGAAGATCCGACTGAAATAAGCAGGGTCCTTGTAACCCACTTTTTCACACACCTCGTAAATCTTCAAATTCGTATCCCTTAGCCATTTTTTGGCTTCTGTTAAGCGATGCTGCGTTAAATAGTGCGTATAAGTCATCCCCGTTTCCTGAGGGAATAAATTGCTTAAATAATTGGGATTGATTTGGTACTGCTGAGCAAAGTCGGATAAGTTGGCTGTACCGGCATACTCTTTGTGAATATAGCCGAGAAGCGCTCGGATGATCGGCGGGAACGATTCACCACCGCTTTCTTTGCGCGTAATTTCTGTGAATCCAAGGCTTATCATGCTTCTTATGTACATCAAGCTAAGATCTCCGATGTCCTTCGTCGCCCCTCCATACCCCGTCTTCACCTCAATCCGCAGCTTAGCCGCCATCCATTTCGATGTCTCCTGCACTTCTCTCTCCCAAGCCTCCTGATCGCATTGAATCGCAAACAACACGACCGTAACAAGTCGGTCCTCTAGACAAACGGCTGCCGTTCCTAGACGGCTAAATGCCTCATGAGCGCACTCCCGTATAAAATACCGCACCGATGCTTCCCCTAGTGACCTTAGGTCCTTGGTTGAAAAGGAGACTAGCATTACCTTCTCGAATGACGGAATCAAGCTTTCATCGAAGGTCGGAACCGGCACTCCTTGCAGCAGGTCATGAAGGCGCTTTTCCAGCAGCGCACGTTCTCTAATGACGTTAACTTGCTGGGACTCCTGCCTGCGACGGTGTTTCTCATACGAGGCGATGTACACCTCTTGCAGCTTTTCCTTGGACAGTGGTTTGAGCAAATAAGCATGAACCCCGTGCTCCATCGCCTTTTGCGCATAATCGAACTCCGCATGCCCCGTGAGCACATACACATCGGTTCCAGGCGAATGCACTCGGGCAAACTCCGCTAATTGCAGACCATCCGCTGCAGGCATTCGGATATCCGTAATAAGGAGATGGACATTCTGCTGCTCTAACATAGCCATTGCCTCAAGCCCGTTTGATGCATCCAACACTTCTCCCACCCCATCGAAACGAGCAAGGGTCCGACATACCGGCTGGCGCACATTCGCTTCATCATCCACGACAAGCACTGTAAACATCACGATCAACCTCCTGTATTTATCTGCCTGAATCGGCGGACGATATCTTCCCATGTATGCTCTGGATCTGCCCCTTCGGATTCGACACGACGCAGACCCTCTTTGATCATTCGTTCAATCCCTTCATATTCAAAGTCATCGTATGCCGCTTTGTATCGAAGTGCCGTATAAGAGTAAATCTGACCGACGGGAGCGCCATGAAAGAAGGGGTCCCGTACTTCTAGAAACTCCCGGGTCGAATAGGTCTCCGGTGTGGATGGGAAATTGCCGCTGCCAATGAAATTGTCTAATTGTTGTGGCGGAGCCGTTAACCACTGAGCGAGCTCATAGGCGGCATGGGGATTTCGGCTTGTCCGTGGAACAGCCAGACATGTCCCCGACCAATTCGAGGGAAGTCCAGGGGCTCGAGCCAAATCCCAGACGCCTGCTGTAGCAGGCGCAACTTTCTTGAAAGCCCCATGAAGCCAGGATGGTGCCAGAACGACGGCAAACTTCCCGTTTACGGCGGCTGCGGCCCAGGCG
Source organism: Paenibacillus sp. J22R160 (assembly GCF_059692135.1). NCBI lineage: Bacteria > Bacillati > Bacillota > Bacilli > Caryophanales > Paenibacillaceae > Paenibacillus > Paenibacillus sp. J22R160. The sequence goes on from NZ_JCAUAU010000021.1 coordinate 41,178, forward strand.
GAAGACTGTGATGTGAGACCCGCATTGAGCCCGAGCTTATGGAAGCGTACAGCCTGATCCCAAGCCTCCTTCACATGCGGATCGAGTTCGTGGTCCATCGGCGTCAAATAATGACCGTCAAACTGGTTCAAATAACTCATGAATACGTTGGCCAAATTATCGATTAGGAAAGCACCTGTTTTCTTCTTGATTTCCAAGCCAGCCTGCTCCAACTGCTCCCAATTGGACAGAACTTTCGCCACTTCCTCCCGCTCAGTCGGGAGCCCTGCCATCTGAAACAAGTCACGCCTGTACGCTAAAGCGACAGGACCGATGTCCACCGGCATCGCAAATAGGAAACCGCCATCCTTGCTTTCAGCTTGACGCCATTTCCAATCCAGATAATGCTCTCTCTCATCGCCATAATCATAGAGATTATAGAATTCACTTTGGAAACGCTTTACTTGATTCAGTTGCGAAGCCTCCAGCAGAACGAGATCCGGCGTATCCGCTTTGGTGGCAAGGGACGTCATCAGCCCCGGCAAAATATCGTCGAACTGAAAGCTAACGATCTCCACATCCACCTCGGGATGCTCCGACATATACTTCTTAACAAGCCGATCAAGCCCGCTTCCCGGCCATAGCCAAACTCGCAGCTTGGCAACTTTTGCGGTGTTTCCGTCCACACTTGGCAAAGCTGATTCTGGTACACATGAGGTCAGCAATAGGAAACTCATTAGCCAAATGGTGAGACGTAAGGTAGAATGACTTCTTTTCCGGTATTTAAGCAGCGCCAGTCCCCCCTTTCTTGGACAGTAACGGCGGCACTGCTACCATCTCCGAGGTGTGGAATGGCAATGACAGCATAACCTGCAGCCCGCCTAGTGGACTCTTGGAGAGGCTAATTCCGCTGCTTGGCCCGAAGAACGCCTGCAGCTGCTTGTGCAGGTTGCTCAGCCCGATTCCCCGTCCCTGCTTCTCGAAGCTTTGCTCCTGATGAATAGCTGCCTCCAGCATCTGCAACGCCTCTTGCGTCATCCCTACGCCGTTGTCTTCTACCGAGCACTTTACCATGCCATCTTGCTGGTATATCCGCACTCGCACTTGCCAATCCCCCTCATCTTGTTGCTCCAAGCCATGATGGAATGCATTCTCGACTAGAGGTTGGAGCACGAGTCGTATAACGCGCTGCTGTTCCAATCCTTCCTCCACCTCGATGTTCACCTGAAACTTCTCGCCGTATCTCGCTCGCTGCAAGAGCAAATAACGGTTCAACTGTTCCATGTCTTCACCAAGAGTAACGAGATCCGTCGAAGGGTGGACGCTATAACGGAGTAACTCGCTTAGCGCGAGCGTCATGGCTTGCGCCTGATCCGGCCGTTCATCTTCAATGGTCCAATAAATCAGGTTGAGTGAATTGTACAAGAAGTGAGGACGGAACTGTGCTTTAAGCGCAACCAACTGTGCCCACTGGACGGTAATTTGCTGCTCCGACAGCCGCTCTACGACCTCCTCCAGCTCTTCCACTAAGGCATTGTAATTGGCATAAAGTCTCGTGATTTCACGGCTGGCAAATGGTTTATCAATTGCCTTGACCCCCTCCTTACGCAGTCGGTTCATCCCATCAGCTAGCAGCCGGATAGGCTTAGTTAGCGTCCATGTAAAATATGTCACGAACACGAGTGCAATGAGAATGCCTGCGCCCATCGTGAGTAAGGCATGAGCCCATATTTGGGAAGCTTCGCTATTGACTGCCTCCGGTTTGAAATAGGCGATTGTCGTCCAACCGCTGTACGGGGATTTCGCGTAAGACACTAGCACTTGTCGCTGGTCTTCCCTTGTCTCCCATTCGAAGAATGGCTGCGCATTTCTGCCGAATTTACTGAACAGCCCTACATCCGCAGCCGTACCGATTTCTCGTGGAACCGTAGAATACACGATGTTGCCGATCGAATCCATCACTTGCACCTTTCGCTCAATCCGTTGGCCGGTTTCGCCAATGATACGGTTGATTTTATCCACCGGAAACACAATAAACTCGTCCCCGAGTGGTGTCAGACTTGACGGATCCTTTAACTTCCGGGCACCAATGATCGCCGGGATTTCGCCATCCCGCCAGGCAGGTCCATATACCCACAGCATGTGCCCGTCAAGCGTTTGCATTTTGCTGTACCAGCTTACAGCAGCTACATCGTCAGCCATCCGCCAGAATAGCTGCAGCGATTCATTCGAAGCGTAGGCGTGGCCGTTGCGGTCGAATAAATGGAGCAGCATATCCCCGGCAATGTAGCGTATTTTTTCCGCCAAATACCGATTTAGGTCAATGGAAACTTGCGTTTCAGTGCCAAGCGGAGGTAAATCCGCTTTTAAAGCAGCCAACACTTTCTCATCAAACGCGACCATTTGCGAGGCCTGATCATATTGGCGCAGCAAAACATCAATTTTGGCGGACAGCTGCTCCACGGACTCTTGGGTATAGCTTGCGGTACGGTTAAGCACAATTTGGGAAGTCATACGGTAATTCAGCAAATTTGTAAGCGCAATCGCCAGTGCGGCAATCAGGAACATCCCCGCCAGAAGCTGGATAAAAATGGGTACAGGGCGTCGCAGCACCGTGCTTCACCTCCTCATTAGGTGTAAAAAAGTTTGTCAATTACCTTTTTCTACCTATGAGACCTTTCCCCTCTCTGCCTCCTCCAAAATATGTCTAACGGACTAGTTCACTGCCGAATATCGGCATATTTCGATTGGTTTTGTCGAAATAAAAAAGACAACATTCACCATTAGAACTCAGTGAACATCGTCTTTATTTTTCGTTTAGGAGGAGAAGCTCTTCTGACGAACGATCATCTTAACACCTAGCCAGCCAATAACAAGCACAACCGCCGCGATAATGAACCATTTGGGGTTATGTAGATGCATAACAACGTAATGCCAAGCTTTACCAAGCTTTTGACCTAGGAAAAGACTTCAAATTGACGCTGACATGAATTCACTTTCAAGAATCATCATCATGTCATTTACGATATGTGCCGCTGCATGATTTCTCTGCAACGATTCCATACGAGCGCGCATATCTTCACTTCTAGTTGGATGCTGAATGAATTGCTGAATATTCACAAAAAAATCTTCCATCTTATTTGCAATTGAAGCCACACCGAACCTGGATAAATATAAGGCATTTTCTTTCTCTTGACCGCCATTAGGCTTATACACGAATACCGGCAATCTTAAAGCTATGGCCTCCGTCAACGTTAAACCGCCCGCTTTTGTAACAATACACGCGGCTCTTGACATCCACTCATGAACATTATCAACAAAACCAAGAATGGTAATCCCCTCGTACGCGGCAAACTCTGCCTGAAGGCGATCTTTTAGCTTCTCGTTATGACCACAAATCACGACTAATTGACAGTCGTCAAGAAGCAGCAGCGTATCCAACATTTCATCCAGATAACTAGTTACTCCGCTTTCCGTAGCCATGATAAGGATGATTTTCTTATGTAGAGAATGAGCTTGCTCACGAATGCTCGCTGTTGCGAACTCTTGTTTCAGCGGAATACCGCTAACCTCGATACAATCCTTGTTATATCCTTTGAAAATAATTTGTTGCTTCAGATCTTCCGTTGCCACATAATATCGATCAACTTTTGGATGCAGCCAACTTGCGTGTAACGCGTAATCCGTAAGTACTGTAAAATTCTTAACCCCTATTGAACTGCAAACGATTGGAGCGGCCCCAAAAGGAAACGTATTGACCACAACATCCGGGCGTTCTTTCTGTATGAGCTCTCTCAGTTTCTTTTGACCCAAATAAGTCATTGATTTCTGAAAAAGTGCGGTTTCTTTCGTTTCACGTGTCAAGTAATAGCTCCAGCCATAATAGTCGATGCCTAGCTTGGAACTTTTTGTACTTTTGCTAATTAACGAGGACGTTATTGAATATATCCATGGATGGCCTTCCTTCATTAAATTAACAATTTTCACTTGCTCCATACCTTGTTTGAAGAACTGCTGCTGTAGCGCTTTAGAAGCTTGAATATGTCCATTCCCGTAACTAGCCGTAAGAATTAAGATGCGAGGATTATAAGGCATCGCTTAAATACCACCTTTCATCACAAATTTTTATAACGGATTCAATTACATGCTCCTACAGTTTCAATGTATTGCGAGTTCGATGGGTCTATTTCAATTTTCTTTAACCATAACACATGCCATTCCGTATATGAAGTAGGTATAATGCCTCGAGTGAATTAACAGAATGGATGCATAATTCCATACTAATCTATTAAATTAGCCCTCGCAGACTTGTCATTCCAGCATATCCTAAAGTATCAACGCTAGAAAGGAATGATAGAAATGACTTTATTACTCAACCACTTCTATGGCATTGTTTACCGAAGCGCCAATGGATTCATTACCGTGTTTAACGGTCGTGTTGTTGCAAGAAATCTCAATTCCATTGTAATCAGATTTATGAATAATAGAGGAGTTGTCGTTCTTAGAAGACTTTTCCTTCGTCAAATCCTTAGATTTGTCGCCATCTAATAGTTGCCACGCTAATTCATGTAAAAAAGGCTGCCAATTCTGGCAGCCTTTTTCATTATACACTACAATACGCACCGCTTGCTGTAGCTATTTCATACTATGAGTCATAGGCTGCATCAAACTCTATTATATTATTGTCTACATCAAGAATATAAATCTGGGCAAACCCAGCCACGCTTTGGGGTCTCGCTTCATAAGGCACGCCAATGTGTTCAAGCCACTCTATTGTGTTTCGGTAGCTTTTAACCCATAGAGCAAAATGTCCATCTACTGAATCAATACCACTCATGCGCAATGCTTCGCCATTCGGGTGTTCAAGTAGATGCAGCTGCTGATTCCCAACCGCATACCACACACCATTAGAGTTAAAAGGAGGGCGCTCAATCTCTTGAAAATGAAGCATATCCGAATAAAATTTTTTTGCTTTTTCCAAGTCTCTTACAGCTAAGCTTACATGATGGATCCGTTCAAATTCAATCATCTGCGCTCATTCCCTCTCATCCGTCGTTTTCATTTAATTATTCAAAAAACAGGCGTCTATTTCCGTGTACACGGTTCCCAATAGCGCGACGAGCAGAACAACTACTATAAAGTTTACCATTAATTTCGTTTTGTTCACAAGAATCAATTCCCTTCTAACGAGTTCACTTACTAATACTCACGGTATGATTATCGTTACTGTTGTTCCTTCTCCCAAACGGGATTGGATATGAACCCCATATTCCTTGCCATAGTAAAGTTTCAAGCGTTCATCTACGTTGTTGATGCCAACACCGCCTAATTTGGGCTGAGCAGTTGGTGATTCCATGCTATTATCGCTACGGAAAGCTGGGTCGAAGCCCACTCCATCATCCCTTACAATGAACTTTACATGTCCATCAACCGTATATTCACAAGTAACTTCCACAAAACCGGAACCTTCTTTTTCCCGAATACCGTGATAAATGGCATTTTCCACAATAGGCTGCAAAATGATTTTAGGAATCACCTTGAGCGCAAGCAGCGGATCGAAATCTAACTGATAATGCAGTTTATCGCCATATCGCTCCTTTTGAATAAATAAATATTGCGCGACATGGTTCATTTCATTTTCAATCGTTGTCGTCTCGCTTCCTCCGCTTAACGACAATTGAAAAAATTTGGCCAACGCTTTAGTCGTCGATATGACACGTTCGCTTTCATTAAATTCGGCCATCCAGACAATCGTATCCAACGTATTATATAAAAAGTGGGGATTGATTTGGCTATGCAGTACTTTTAATTCATAGGTGTGCAGCGTTTTTTCTTTCGTTTCGATTTCCTCCAGCAATCTACGAACCTCAGAAACCATCAAATTGAAATGTTGGGCAAGCCCTTGCACTTCAGTTACACCAGATTCAGGGACGCTTACTTCCAGCGTGCCTGTCCTCACCTTATGCATCGCCTCCTCTAAACGATGAATCGGCCGCGTAATGCTTTTGGCAATAAGTAGTGACACCGTAATAATAAGAATCAACAGCCCTAATCCGACAATGGCAAAAGATTGAAGCATTTGGCTGCGAATTTGCAGCAAACCATCCAGATAACTAACGCCAACCAATGTCCAATCGGAGTTCGCAATTTGTGTTTTATGAACAAGGATATCTTGCGATCGATCGTAGCCGCTAGGTGACAGGCTTATGTTCCTTAATTGCTCTTTCTTGGCTTGATCAACAAAAAATGTTGGATCTTTGTGATAAACAATTCCGCCCTGGCTATTAATAATAAAAGCAAAGCCTTTGCTTCCCAGATCCAAATCCTTCAAATAATCATCGATGCCGTTGTACTCAATATCCAATAGGATAACACCAAGATTCCGATTGTTCTCATCCTTCACTTCCTGGCTCATCGAGATCACCCATTTGTCCTTGTCCATCGCAAATTCCTGCATGCGGGCAGAAGAAAGAGCTGGCGTCTTGCTTTTAATAGCCTCTACATACCAAGGCTCAGTCATCATATTGGATGAGCGCTGCATGTTCAGTTTCGTTTCATTTGACAACATATAGCCGTCTCTTCCGATGACCACAACAGACTTAATGTAGGAATCGGACATCAGCACGGTTTGGATGAGCTGCATCTCATCTTTCTCCCCTTCTTTCGTTGGAGAAGCTAGTGTCTTGATGGTCTGGGGATTGTTAGCAAGCACATTGGATAATACCAGCAACCGATCCATATAAGCTCCAACGAAAGCCCCGCTTTTTGAAATTGCCATCTGCGACGATTGAATGGAATCATTCATTACGACTCTAGATATGCCCACATACAGGGCAGTACCGATTATTCCTATGGTTACGAGACTGATTAACATATAAACGAATGAAATGCGAGATTGCAAGGAGCGGGGAAATCCGGGAAATCTCTTCACGAGTATTTAATCCTTTCCCTATATTGCAGTGGAGAGACCCCAAACTTCTTTTTGAATGCGGCGCTAAAATAATTCGGGTTATCAAATCCTACCGCCGTTGAGATTTCATATATTTTCAAATCAGAAACGAGAAGCTGAAGCTTAGAACGTTCTAGTCTGACAGCTATCAAATAATCTTGAAAGGAGACATTAAACAATCTTTTGAACAGGACACTCATGTAGCCAGCGCTGAACCCTTTCTGATCCGCCAGAATGCCCAAGGAGAAATCAGGATTCGCTATATTTTCGTCGATAATTTTGGCGATAGATGCTTTGTTATCGGATTCATCTGTTGCTTGCAGCGTCGTTTTATAATCGCTAACAAGGCTTTGCAGTTCGGATTGCTGCTGCTCACTTTGAAGTTTACTCATTAACTTTTGCAGTACCTCATACACGTCTTCCTTAGAAACCGGCTTAAGGACGTAATCATCAATGCCAATTTTCAAGGAAGTAACTGCGTAATCATAATAGTCATATCCGGTAATAACGGCAATCTTAACATTTGACTTCATCTCTTTAGCTTTTCTAGCAAAATCAAGCCCATTCATTTTTGGAATATTAATATCCAGCAGAACGAGATCGGGACGATGAGCAAGGAAAAGCTTATACGCTTCCTCACCGTTCCCCGCCTCTATAATTTCTGTTATGTTAAATTTCTCAAATGGAACGAACCGTCTAATTCCATTCCTGATTAGTTCTTCATCCTCCACAAGCAACAATTTGTACATCGCCTTTTACCTCCAGAATTATTCAACACTTGAACGCAAATATCCGTAGCCTTCCGTTTGCATGTTGTCTAGTAGTACAAACCGGATGGAGGCGCTATCGATACAGAATCTTTTTCCTGTCGATTCGGCAGGTCCGTCATCGAACACATGACCAAGATGAATGCCGCCTACGCGGCTTTTAACAGCTGTACGAACCATATTATACCTTGTGTCCTTCTCATAAGTTACCACATCAGGGTCAATCGGTCTCGTAAAACTTGGCCAGCCGCAGCCGGAATCATACTTGTCACGACTGGAGAAAAGCGGTTCCCCTGTCGTGATATCAACGTAGATACCTGGATCGTACGTATCCCAATATTTATTGGAGTAGGCTCTCTCCTCGCCTCCTAGTACGGTTACGTTATACTGAAGATCGGTTAGTCTCGCCTTCAACTCTTCGTTACTGGGTCTGGAGTACTTCGTTGGGTCAACTTTAACGGGCTCATCCAGAATGGTTAAATCAACATGACAGTAACCGTCCGGGTGTTTCTCCAAATAATCCTGATGCTCTTCCTCAGCCAAATAATAGTTCGTCAGAGGCAGCACTTCCGTCACGATCTTTTTATCATATTTCGCCTGCTCTTTTGCTACCACTTCGTTAATTACAGCGGCGTCACTGTCATTTACATAATAAATTCCTGATCGATAGCTGATGCCAACATCATTTCCCTGCTTATTCACACTTGTCGGATTGATGATTTTAAAGAAACGGGTCAACAGATCAGAGAGTTCAATTCGCGCCGGATCGTATTTGACCTCAACCGTCTCTGCAAATTTACGATTTTCCCGAACTACATCCATATATGTCGGATTTTCCCCTATGCCATTAGCATATCCGGAAGTTACATCCTGTACGCCTGGAATTCGGGATATGAAAGCTTCCACTCCCCAGAAACAGCCTCCCGCCAAATAAATGGTTTGCAGCTTGCTATTGGAGTAATCCATCTTATCATTCGGATTTTCAGATCTTGTCGTCGTAGGCTCATTTTTCGCCATTGTCGCCGTGGATGACCCCACGGTTTTCGAATCACCACGGATGCCAATTGAATTGGCGCAAGCTGTAACCAACAAAAGTAGCAGCAGGGAACTTATATACAGAAATCTTTTCATGTTATTTCCTCCCATCTACAATGAAAAATCATGAGATTTTCTTGAAATTATTGATAATCGCATCATTAAAGTTGTGGCCTGGCACAGACTTTGCCAGAATCCCATCAGAACCAATGTAATAAGAAGAAGGATAACCTCTTACCCCGAATTTTTGAGCCCACTTACCGTCTTCATCGAGCAGTACCGTTAAGTTGCTTTTTTGCTCATCCTGCAGCCCTTTAAACCACTCCGTAAATTCTTTGGTAGACTGCTCTCCTTTATAATTTGGACTGACGATTGTAATCACCTTGAAACCATTGTCTTGGCCGGCCAATTCATTCAATTCATCCAACCCTGCCAAGCAGATTGAACACCAAGAGGCCCAGTACTTAACATATACTTTTTCACCGGCAAGACTAGCCAATTGAACATTATTCCCATTCAGATCCTTAAGCTCAAACATGGGGGCAGCCTGACCCGAGTTCATCGAAGATTGCGTTGCCTTTGTGGCGCCTTTATCCCCGCAAGCGGCAAGAACGAATAGTGAAAGCACCACAACACTGGCGAGTAACCATTTTACTTTCATCAACTTTAAACCTCCTACCCGTCATTAGAATATAGACACAATCGCGTTTAAATTATTGGTCATAAGCAGTAGGCCCATCACGATGAGGAGAATACCAGATATAACTTTTAATTTAGACAAATGCTTATTAAGCGCTCTTAAACGTCCTACCAACAAATCTGAAAAGAAGGAAAGGATAAGAAACGGAATAGCCAGACCTAGCGCATAAATGAGCATATAGCCTCCGCCTTGCAGGGAAGATCCTTCACTTGCAGACAAGCTGAGCACCGCGGCTAATATCGGGCCAATGCAAGGCGACCAACCGAAGCTGAACGTAAAGCCGAGTAAAAAGGCCGCTGTAAAACCCTTTTTCCCCTTCGTTTCGATGGTCAGTCTTTTCTCGCGTTGCATAAATAGCAGATTAAACACGCCTGTTTGAAAGATCCCGAATATAACGACAATGGCTCCACAAATGATAATAAACCAAGAGGTGTTAATGATATTACCAATAGCACCGGCTCCAAAACCAAGTAAAACAAAGACGAAAGAAATTCCGAGTATAAAGAATAACGTGTTGCCTATTAGATGAGGATGAATCCGCACCCTTCCTAATTTGACTGTTTTCTCACCAGTACCCGGCGTAACGCCACTAAGTTGGGCAATAAAGACAGGCAGTAGCGGCAAAATGCATGGTGAGAAGAATGAAAGCAATCCTGCAATAAACACACTTCCCGCAAAAACCTGATCTGTCAACATAACAACAGCCTCCTTTCTTAGTAATAGCTTACGACTTTCTCACCCAAATTGGCATACACGCAGATGATGACTTTCTATGAAATGATGATGTCTTCTAGTGGATTTAGCATAAAAAACAAAACTCCCTAATCCTAAGGATAAGGGAGTTGACATCCTTCTATTCCTTGCAAATCATTAGAACATTACCATCTGGGTCCTTGAAGTTAAACCAGTGATCATTCTCGATTTCCGTTAGTAATTCAACGTTCTTTTCTTTCATAAATTCGAAGGCTTGAACGATTTCATCGGTGCGTAATTGAAAGGTTGGCACTTTATAGACATGATCAGGCGCAAATATTTTGCTATCCAAAACAATACTTGGCCCTTCCATCGGTAAAACGTAGATATGCCCAAACAAAATTTCCCCATCCGACCTTAAGCCTAGCATATCGCAATACCAATCACGAGCCTGTTCAATATTGCTGACAGGAATAAAAACGCCGCCAATTTTATTTTTTATAGGATTCATAACATGCCTCCAACTTATTTTATAGCTTACGATTACTAATTTGACATCTACAAATATTTTCCTTTTCGATCCATCTTTTTGAATAAAAATCAGATGATAATAAATACTAAAAAGGACAAAAATGGAATTAAAATTCAAAAACAAAGGGGTTTACATGTATGTCAATCGATCCATCCAATTTGCAAGAAGGGCAACAAACGAACAACATGTTGACCAATCGTCAAGGACATCCAATCACAAACAACCAAAATATTCGAACCGTAAGTAATCGCGGGCCAGCTACCCTAGAAAATTATGATTTTATCGAGAAAATCAGCCATTTTGATCGGGAGCGCGTCCCAGAGCGTGTCGTTCACGCCCGCGGCGCAGGAGCTCATGGCGTTTTTGAAGCTTATGGCACGATTGGAGAAGAACCCGTTTCCAAATACACGCGCGCGAAATTGTTCCAAGAAAAAGGAAAAATAACACCGTTATTTGTACGCTTTTCCACTGTGATACATGGTACACACTCGCCTGAAACGCTCCGCGATCCGCGCGGCTTTGCCGTCAAATTTTATACAGAAGACGGCAACTGGGACTTGGTCGGCAACAATCTCAAAGTTTTCTTCATCCGTGATGCCATGAAGTTTCCAGATATGGTCCACGCCTTCAAGCCGGACCCGATCACAAACTTGCAAGATGGCGAACGTTTCTTCGACTTTTGTTCGAATTCCCCCGAAACCTTCCATATGGTGACTTTTGTTTACTCGCCATGGGGAATTCCAGCTAACTATCGCATGATGCAAGGATCAGGTGTGAATACGTATCGGTGGGTAAACAGTGAAGGCAAGGCTGTTCTCGTGAAGTATCACTGGGAGCCTACACAAGGCATTAAGAATTTGACGCAGAAAGAAGCAAGCGAAATTCAGGCGACAAATTTCAATCACGCTACGCAAGATCTTTATGATGCCATCGAGCGCGGCGATTATCCGCAATGGGAATTGCTCGTTCAAATCATGAGCGACGAAGAGCACCCTGAATTGGATTTCGATCCCTTAGACGATACGAAACTGTGGCCGAATGATAAGTTCCCTTGGCTTCCTGTGGGTAAAATGACGCTGAATAGAAATCCGGAAGATTATTTTACAGAAGTGGAACAAGCTGCGTTCGGTGTAGGTGTTTTGGTCGACGGACTTGATTTCTCGGATGATAAAATGCTTCAAGGTCGCACGTTTTCATACTCGGACACACAGCGTCATCGTGCTGGCGCCAATTATTTGCAGCTTCCGATTAACGCCCCCAAAAAACAGGTGGCTACGAATCAAAGAGGCGGGCTCATGCAATACAAAGTTGATCTTGCACCAGGCCAGAATCCGCATATCAACTATGAGCCGTCAATCTTAGGTGGGCTCAAGGAAGACCAACAACCTGGTAAAGAGCATACACCGTATGTTCAAGGGAACTTGGTTCGCCAATCCATCGACCGGAATAACAATACGAAACAAGCTGGAGAAACGTTCAGAAACTTCGAAGCGTGGGAAAAAGACGAGTTGCTTTCGAATTTGATTGGCGATCTCTCCCGCAGTGATCAAAGGATTCAAGATAAAATGATCGCTCTTGCTGAGGAAGCAGATGAGGAGTACGGTCGCAGGTTAAGAGAAGGCTTAGCACATGCTTCCAAAGAAGGCTCAAGCCAAAAAAATCTTGGCAATAAAAACGGTGACAAAGCTCCTCAAGAAGCTGTGCAAAAAGGTCATGAGGCTGAGCCTTATTAATTCAGTTCGAAGAGGCTGTCACAAAAGGTTCAAAAAAGAGGCACTCACTCGGTCATTGGATGACTTGGGATAGCCTCTTTTTATGGATCTGAATTGAATAGTGGGAAAAACTCCCTTTATTTCAAGCAAGTTTCGGCTCATTTATTCTAATAACTGGAAAAAGTCCCGTTAATTCGCTCCTTTAACCTTGTTTCCAAGCTCAATCGTCTGCATTAACAGGAGAAATTCCATTTATTCGTCCCTATAGTGCGTTATCCAGCTAATTAGCGGTAGTATCTCCCGTTTTTCTAAAGAGATACTCTCAAAAGTTTAAAAGAAGCTGTCTCTCGGTCATTTAATGGCTTTCGGGACAGCCTGTTTCTATCGAGCTATAGATCTTTAAGTGGAGAAAGCTTTGGCGGTTGAGGCAGTCCAAGCAGACTAGACGTCCACCGTAATGCAGGTCCCAACTGCAACCATTGAATAAATCGAAGCCGCGGGAGCTGAGCTATTGGCGGTTTCCCCGCTCTTGTTGCAAAGAAGCCTGCTGAGCAAACTGCAGCAGAACGTTCAGCATAGTCAGGGAACTCAATGCCAAGATCAGCCATTTCCTGTTTGTAAACAGGCAATAGTTTTTCGGCGGTCGGCCCTCCTTCCCCTTCTAGGCTAGGAAAGAAAAAGCCAATATCGAACATCAAGGGGCCTCTGCACGCCAATGCCCAATCGAATAACACCAAACTCCCGTCTCTAAAACGAAGATTATCTGACCGTATGTCTTTATGGATCAATCCCCAAGGTTGGTCTGGACGCATAAGATCCGCTTCAAGCGGAATCAAAACATCAATCGCCGCATCAAGCCAAGCCTCTGCCTCCTCTCGATTCTCATGAAACAGCTCAAGAAAGCAATTTCTTTCTTCACTGCTTTGTTTCATAGAAAGCCAGTTCTCCGTTACACCTCGGCCTGTCATCTCTTCTACCTTATCGGCCTCGGAGAGTCCACGTATATGAAATCGGGCTAAATCGCGCATCGATTGAAATGCTAATGCCTCGGTCCAAGTCGGCACTTTCTTGCAATCTTTTAAATCCTCCAACAATAATAGGTGCCATCCCGGAGTGCTTACCGACCCATAATATCGAGGTGAAATCGGCGAAATCGCACGAACCTCACGGTACACAGCTTCTTCTAACGGAAGCACTCTCCAATTCTCTGTAAGTGAACCCTGCCCTGCTCCCTTAGCAAATAGCGTTCTTCCATCTTCCAAAAAAATTCGAAACGTTGCCGTTGGTCCATAGCCTCCAAACACACGAGTTGCCGTTCGAATGGAGCTTTCCATCATGTCTTCCACTTGTTTCCGCAATTCAAGGGGGACATCTCGCCAATAAGGCTTTGGTTCACGCATATTTTTTCACCTTTCCTCTATAGATTAAGCCCATCTCAAGTTCATGGGATACTTGCTCCTAGGCTGACATTCATCTCTTCTTGCTTGTATTTTAGCGCAGGAAATTGAATCGTTACCCTCGTTCCGCTGAATTGCGAATTATTTGCAATGTCGACCCGGTATCGTGCCCCGAAAAAAGCTTCGAACCGCTCTTTCACGTTCCGAATGCCATAGCCGCCCGTATTTCCTTCTCGCTGGGCATTCCAGTTTGGCTTCAACCCGGCGCCATCATCCGTGATGTGGATAATCACTTCGCCTTGGGATTCTCTTGCGCTGATGGTGATACTGCCGGTTAATCGCTCATTGAATCCGTGCATGATGGCATTTTCTATGAACGGTTGTAACGTCATTTTGGGGATGTACCAATCTTGCAAATGCTCTGCCAGATCGACGGATACCGTCAAGCCCTCCTCCCAGCGCAGTTGCTGGATCTGCACATAACACAACGCGTGTGTAAACTCTTCGCGAATCGTGATTTGGCTTTCCCCATTGGACAGCCCGATTCGAAACATTTTGCCCATCAGCTCAAGAATTTGACTTAATTTATCATGTCCAGCCGTCAGTGCCATCCAATTTAATTGATCTAACGTGTTATATAAAAAATGAGGGTTTATCATCGCTTGAAGCGCTTTAATTTCTGCTTTCTTTTGCTCCTTGTATTGATTCTCTAGAGAAATGTATAACGATTTAATTCGATCCATTAATTTACGATATCCGGAAAATAATACACCAAATTCATTATGATAATCTTCTGGCAAATTCACTTTATTCGTGTTCGCCGTATATCTCCCCATTTCGTGAAGCAGCTGACGTATAGGGGCTATAAATAGATTGGAAAAGTATAATGTAAATAGAAAGGCAATTAGAATCGCCGAAGCACCAACAAGAGATAAAACAGCTGATATATGAACACTGCCTTTTGTGATTTGGTTCAAAGGCGTTAGCTGAACAAGCATGCAGCTGGAATTATAATGCATCGCCCATACCATTAAGGTATTCTTTTGGGAGCTAGCGGAGTCATGACTACCGGGAATTCCTACTTTGATATAACCGCTTTCATTATTCATGTCCAGCAGATAAGCCTTAATCTTCGTCGGCAACGAAGGATCACCGATGTACGTAATAACTCTGCCCCCTGAATCAAGGAGGATCCGGTTGGACGTAGGGATTTCACTACTGATCTGCTTTTGAATTGATGACGCTTTCAAGTTTATCATCATGAAACCTTGGTATTTGCCACTATTCGAATATATTTTGCGCGCAAAGCTGATTACTTCTATTCGGCCTTGATTGGAAGTCATGGTATGTTGGCCAATCCATGCGGAATCTGCATTTTCAACAGCATCATACCAGCTTTGTTCTCTAGCTTGATTCATATCAATAAATGAAACAAGACCCTGCGATTTCGCAGGAAACGCATTCCTCGTGTAAAAATCAATGGATTGAATAATAGGCGTTGAATAAGCAATGTTACTCAAAAATGATTCTAGTTCCTCCCGTTTCTGATAATTGGAATACGAATCATTGGTCGCATCCGGATATTCGGTAGTCACAATATTCCTGGTCGCAGCCAGAGAAATTTGCTCAATCGCACGCATTTGAATTTCAATCTTGTTATATAATTCATTCAAATTTTCTTTTTGATAATAAGTTGTTACTCGCACCATTTCTTTTGTAGAAAGCGTATAGGTTAGCAAAATGACAATCGTGAGCAAAATTAGGACAAAACTTGTCAAGCCTCCAAAAAGCAAATAATCGATTCGGTATCTTTTGAACATCATTTTCATTCGCCATTCCGCCTTTATGTCAGTAATTCGGCAGGTGTGAGACCAAAGTATTTTCGAAAAGTAGTACTGAAATATGGGATATTATTGTATCCCACTTTATTAGCGACCTCATAAATTTTATATTTTCTTTCCAAGATCAGCCGTTTGGCCTCTTCCATCTTCACACTGATAATATAGTTGTTGATCGTTTCTCCTGTAGCGTTCTTAAAGATCTGACTTAAATAATTACGAGAGATATACACTTTATCAGCAAGCTCTGCAATTGTAATATCATTGGCATAGTTCTCACGGATGTATTGTTTGATGAAATCAATGGCCATCTTATGCTTGAAACTTTCTTGCCAATGCTGATTCATGCAGATTCGCTGTATAATGCTGTTTAACCATGCTTCATACTGGTCAAACGTATATATTTTATTCAATTCACTTTCCATACTGTGCTCCTGAAAGATCTCTGTCAGTCGGATATCCTCATCCGCTAGCGCGAAACTGAAAATAGCCCAGAATTGCGCGCCAAGCAAGCTATATTGAGGGGGGATTGCGCTTACCCTTAAGGTCGCCATATAGCTTTCAATCAACTTCTCGGCATTCTTTCCTTGCGTTGTTTTGATATCTTCAATGATTTGTTGATAAAATTTGATCGGTTTGGACATAGTCGTCTGGAAATGACCAGTTGGGGAGTGCTCTGTGCTTTCATATTCAAACACGCCTGTTGATTGAAGCACTCTGACATCCGGGACTAGCGGCTGAAAAGCCTCTTCCAACGAATCCGATAGATTGGACCAATTCTCTGTAAATCTGCCGATGCCAATCCGAATCGTAATATCGAGATAGGCTTGAACACAATCTATGATTTTCCAGGCAATAGCTCTTATATGATCGATATACTCTGAATAAAGCGCATTCTTTTCAAAATGAAGAATTAATGCCGCATGATAACCATGCAACTCAACATAATCATAGGATCTTTTTTCCACTTGGAGAATTTCTTTCATAATGTTTTTGATGGCAAATCGAAATAACAATCGATCTTGTGTCCGCACTTCGGAAATTCTCGACGTTCTTAGAATCTCAATGCCAAGCACGATATGGCTCTGATCATCTTTCGTTTTACATAATAGCGTCATCTCATTCCAGTTGCTAGCTGTCCCCGTTACCACTGTTTTCAACTGTTCTTTCCGCACGAATGGCTCGTACTCATCAATTTGGTCTCGCAGCTTCTCCTGCTCGATCTTTGATTGATTCTCAAGTTCGATGGACGATATCGTTCGCTGCAGCACCTCTGTGATTGTATTTCTAGAGACTGGCTTTGATAAGTAATCCTCTACTTGAAGTCTTAGTGCTTGACGAGCCACTTCAAAATCAGCATACCCGCTATGAATAAGAATCTTACCTTCAAAGCTCTCTTTCCGTAATGTTTCGATCATTTTCATGCCACTCATAACAGGCATATAGATGTCTGTTATGACGATATCAGGCTTTTTCTCCCGAATGAGCTCTAATCCGCGCTCTCCATTCAGACCTTCTCCTACTAGCTCGGCTCCAATTTCTTCCCAAGGAATCACTTGTTTCATTCCCTTGAGCACCTGGCGATCATCATCAATGATTGCAACCTTCCACATCTCGTTGCCTCCTACTAAAAGGTTGTCATGTCAAAGCACCCCTTAATTATAACATCAGAATAACCTAATCAGGGCTTCTATGTTAATTAAGGGGTGCTAGCAGCTACTTATTTTTCATATTCAGCAGACTTTTTCTTCAATTCGTCAAACCCTTGCTCAATCTTCATTTTTCCGAACATAATCGATTCAGTTACCGCTTTGTAATCCTTCGTGTCGAAATTGTTCCAACCTTTTGCACCAGGATTAAACTGTTGTGCTCCTTGTGTGGCCATATTGATCATATCGATCGTCAATTTATCAGCGTTACTAAATTTCGGTTGTAATTGTGAGAGAATTTTACTTGAAACTGGCACACCGCGTGTCGTTCCAGAAATTTCTCCTGCTTCTGGATTGTTAATAAACCAGTCAATAAACTTCTTGGCTTCTTCTTTATTCTGAGATTCCTGGCTGACGCTGAAGAAGAAGGTTGCCTTCAACCAACTTCCACCCTGCTTGTCCTTAGGCATCGCATAAACACCAATGCTGCCGGGCTTTAAGCTGTCCCATGAAGAGGCTTGTGCCGCATGTGCTGCTTTGAAGATTATTTTGCCAGTAAGCATCAAGTCCTGTTTCGGGTCTAAATCAACGTCACTGACGGATACATCAGCTGGTGGAATTATACCCGCATTGCGGAATTCTTCAGCCATCTTCATCCACTCTAACCAAGTGTCCTTATCGAAATTAAACTTCCCTTCCGGTGTGACCGGGTATCCTTTTCCTTTACTTAATTGATAGGACGTATACATATCACGATTTCTCGCAAAATCCCCAATGACATAATGATCCTTGTCCAGCTTGGACTTGATATCTTTGGCTAGACTGAAAAATGCATCCCACGTGATACCATCTGCCGGAAGCTTAACCCCGAGTTTATCTAATGAACCTTTGTCATAAATGAGACCCCAAGCATTCCCGCCAAGCGGAACTGCGGTTTGCTTGTCTTTGAATTTCCCAGCTTCAACTAGTTTAGGATCGACGTCCTTTTCATTGACACTGCTGATATCCGCCAACTGGCCTCTAGCGTTCCAGTCTGCCAACCAAGCTGCATCCATCTGGATAATATCAGGAGCATTCTTCGCTGCGGCTTGTGTGGTTAGTTTATCGATATAACCGTCAAACCCTGAGTACTCCGGTTCGAAAGTAACATTCGGATTATTCTTTGTATAAAGATCCAGCATTTTTAAAGTCGCATCATGACGCGGTTGCGATCCCCACCACATAATACGCAGCTTAACAGGTTTACTACTTGTCGTCGTATTCGCAGTACTGCTCGGGTTCTTGCTCTCGGCTGCTTTAGGCGTTGAATCTGCTGCACCGCATCCTACTAACGATAGTCCGATTGCTGTTGTTAACATGGCGATTGTCAGTTTTCTTCTCATTGTAGCCATTCGTCATAACCCCTTCATTATTTAGTAGTTTGTATTTTCAATCTTTACTTAATATAGCTCTATGAGGTAATCATGCCTATGATAGTACCCAACGATTTGTTTCAAAATACTCCTAAGATTCAATCATCCTTTGATCCCTGTTGTGGCGATTCCTTCCACGAAATACTTCTGCGCAAATGTAAAAATGATCACCGACGGGATAATGGAAACGAGCCCCATCGCCAGAAGCTGTCCCCACTGCTGAGCAGACTGCGAATCATTGAGCATTCTTAAAGCCAATCCAACGGTATACTTGTCGACCGAGTTGATATACAGCAGATGGCCGAAAAAGTCGTCCCAATTCCATAAAAAACAATAAATGACGACCGTCAGGAGTGCGGGTTTCGTGAGTGGCATGACGATGCGCCAATAGATTCCGAACCAGCTGCAGCCATCCATTTTTGCCGATTCATCTAGCTCTCTCGGAATACCGCGAATGAACTGAACAAGCAAGAAAACGAAGAAGGTTCCTCCCGCTCCTCCGGCCAAGGAGTGAGGCACAATGAACGGTAAATAGGTATTGACCCAACCGAGATGATGAAACAGCGAATACTGTGGAATGATCGTTACTTGTCCCGGCAGCATGAGGGTTAGCATTAGGATAGCAAACCAGAAATTTCGCAGCCGAAACTGCAACCTAGCGAACCCAAAAGCAACCAAGCTGCAAGAAATAACTGTCGTAAACAGAAGTCCAATGATGAGTTCAAAGTTATTGATATAAAAATCAGTAAACGAATGGCCAGGAATGGCATTCCAGCCTTTCGAGAAATTGCTCCATAGGGGGTGTGCCGGGAACAACCCAGGCATACTCAGCTCTTGATTGGATTTCAACGAAGCTCCGATCCACCACAGAACTGGATAAATCATAGCTAAACTCAAGCATGTTAGGATGACATGCGTCACTATATTTCTACGAAATAAAGGGTTCCTCATCGCTGGTCCTCCTTTTCAGATTCATAGAATACCCAATACTTGGATGAAAGAAAAATGACCGAAGTTGAAACGGCAATAATAAGTAACATAATCCATGCAAGGCTGGAGGCATATCCCATTTGCAGTTGACTGAAAGCGCGTTCATATAAGTATAAGGCGTAAACGTACGTAGAATTCATAGGTCCACCCTGCGTGATGATCATTGCCGGCGTGAACATCTGGAAGGCACCAATGATCCCCATAATGATATTGAAATAGATGGTTGGGGAAAGCATCGGCAGCGTGATGTTGAAAAACTGCCTAACCTTACCCGCTCCATCCGCAGAGGAGGCTTCATAAAGGTCTTGAGGAATTTGTTTCAATCCTGCCAGGAAGATAACCATGGCCGAACCGAATTGCCACACGACGAGCAGAACCAATGTGCTCAAAGCTGTGTCTGGGTTGTTAATCCATCCTATACCTTGAATGCCGAATAGGCTAAGGACTTCGTTGATATACCCGTCTCTGCCAAAAATATTTTTCCATAAAAGAGAAACGGCAATGCTTCCTCCGATTAACGAGGGAAAGTAGATCATTGTCCGGTATGCGGATATCCCTCTAATGCTTTTGGCAAGCAGCATAGCTATGAATAAAGCGGCAATCAGTCTTAGAGGAACAGAACCAAGTACATAGAGGAATGTTACTTTGACTGATTGATAGAATCTAGTGTCTACTGTAAATATTTTCTCGTAATTCCTAAACCCTACCCAGTTCGCCTCTTCAAGCAGCGAAAAGTCGGTAAACGAATAATAAAGGGATTGAATCATCGGATAAAGCGTTAACAACAAGAAGCCAACTAACCAAGGCGAGATAAACAAATGCCCGGTAATGAAGGAATCCCATCGTTTTACTTTGGCAAACCGACGTTTGGATGTTGAGGTTACAATCGTTGTTTCCATCTAGCTCACCTCGTTATGTTTTTAGTTCATTATAGAAACAAACGATAAGCATTACTATAATAGTAAACTCCAATTTCTTTCAATTTACTCAGAAAAAAGAGCCCGCAACGAAGCGGACTCATTTCGAAATTATTGGTCGTTCTGTATAATGTCGTCAATTACATGGAAGTAATGATCCATAATTACTACATTTGTGGTGAACAATTGATTGAATAACTCCATCGTCAATCGGTCATTCTCTACATCGATGCTTGTTCGATAGCGAAGTTCCCCGTCCGTTGCATCCATCTCGAAATTGCCGATCACCAAATCATAATTCTCTTCAAAAAGGAATCTGGCCATCTCTGTCCGCTGCTCTTCAGGAACTAACGCCGGATAGATAGAAAACACGATGCAAATTTGCTTCTCTTCATCTGTGCGCACCAAGACGATCCATTCTCCCTGCTCTCCCGAGAATGTTAAACGAACAATGGTTTCATCTACCCATTCAAATGGCAATTCCATCCGTTTTAAGTAGTCTTCCACAACCTCATTCAACGTAGCTTTAACGAAAGTGGAGGTTGTATTTGAAACTGCAGGCTCTGCCCATTGGGTGCGGTATCCTATTTTCAAAGTACCGCTGCTTTCCAGCTCATCTGGCAAGCTCATCTGCTGCTTTACTTCTGTGATCAGCCAGCTTTCGCTTTGGCGCAGAGGTCGTGAATCTTCAGAATCCTCTAGGAGGGATTGCAGAACATTTTCAACTTCTGAACCGTTGCGCAAAGCCGCTTTCATAAGACTTTGTTTTAAAATTACTTGAAGTTCTATAGGCTGATTCTCATCGAATTTCACTTCTGAATCTCTACTTCTACCTTGAACGAGCAGCCCCATCCATTCTCCGGCCAGCAATTGCTGGTATACACTCCATTCCACTTCAAGATAAAGTGTACATTGTGTCTTTTCCCCGGATACTGTCAGATTCATTCGTTTGGCTGCAGCCTGCACTGCATCACCCATTAGGGTGATAAATGCCATTTCGGTGTCTAAATCCAACCGTGACTGCTCTTCGTTGCCATTACCGCTCAGATCAACCATCATACTAATCTCCTTTACAAAATGATGTGTCTACTCTATGTACATGCTTCTACGGCGTGACCACTGGCACCTGACTAGGTGTAGACGCTGTGCTCGGTGCAGGAGTTGGAACCGGTGTTGTTTGATTGCTTGCCGTACTTGCTGTACTTGTCGCTCCTGTCGCTCCAGTTGTTCCTGCCGTTGCAGTACTTGCCGTTGGGGTACTTGCTGTTGGCGTACTTGCAGTAGGTGTTGGCGCCGGACGGTCCTGGCCACCACCCTCAAAACCTATAAACTCATATTTCGCGGTTTTATCTTTCCGGAATTCTAATTGTCCAAGTCGCTTGGACTTCTCTACAGCCACTTTAACAATCTCTGCATCAACTTCTAGCGATTTTACTTGACTAGCTGATATTGTTATAACCCAAGGGCTTGTTGCTACGCTTCTACCATCATATTCTCTATGGAAACCTATTTCCAGCTTAAGCGCATTGGATAATCCAATTTTGTCAACAGATTCAATATCTGATGCCTCTGAATCTTGGCCGGGCAGCCAGGAACGCATCGTATCGTTAACGGTTTCATCACCTTTAATCCGCGAGGCAAAACTTGCCCCGATATCATCGAAATAATTCCCCGTGAATAACGCATCAGTTCCAGCATCTAGTCCAGTACTGACCACTTGCTTCCCTTTTTCTACTTTAGAAGCGATCCCCTTCCTGAATAGAGCGGTTAGATTTTTGCCTCCGCCAATCGCAGCAGTGACAATTTTGGATGCATACTTGGTGAAATCTCCACCCTCTTCTCCGAATTGGGAAGGGATGCTTGCCGATAGCTGCAGATTCAATTCCTTGAGTTTGGTTTCGTCCCCATTCAAGAAGGTTGCAGATCCTTCAAGACCAAAAGCAACCTTATCTTTGCCAAATTCGATTTCAATTTCGGTTCCTGCTTCAACTGTTGTATTGACTTCGCCTTTGCCAATGCCTTTACCGGTCTTCTCAGCAGTTAACCGCTCTGCCGCAGACATAATATTACCTGCTGCATCCTTGCCCTTCGTCTCAATAATTTCCTTGTTATATTTACTAAGGCGCTTGAATGCAAGCTCAGCAGAAAATGAGGCTACTCCTACGTTAGCTTCCATTGCCAACTTCGTGAGGAAACCAACATTAACCTCAGCTTTTTCATCACCCATATGCATTTCTTCAATCATCATCGCCCACTTCTCAGCTTCAATCAGGCTTGACTCGCCGGATTTACCGCCTTTGCCCCAGAAGTATGCCTGCGCGCTTTCCGGCATCTGTCTGTATAAGCCATAAGAAAGTAAATTCATGACAGTAGCTGTATCCTTAGCTTTTCCTTCAAGGAATAACCCAAACCTTGCATTTGCATCAAAACCAAAGGTCGTAAATCCGGCACCGAAAGTTAATTGCGTATTTACGCTCAATTCATCGGCTTCCCGCTCTGCCTCACCAGCGAATCCGAAAAGGAAGTAGGCATTACCACCACCCGCTGCGGAGGCAACCGGAATTTTCAATTCAAGCTCTAATGCGCTTGCATCCCCAGGATTAGGTGTTGAAATATCAATTAAATGACCGACTTTTGTTAGGCCGGATGAGAGATCGCTTGCTTCTACGGACTTGACTAGTTTTTGGGCAAGCTTCTTCGTTTTAACATCATCTTGAATCGCAGCTTTAATTTGTGTCGTTTTAGCCGCATCTGGTAATGTCGCAGCAACAGTCCCTTCTGCCTTTGTTCCCTTCGTCAGCTTTCTAGCTTCAAGTACAGCTTTATCTTTGTTTAATTTCAGTAATTTTTCTGCGCTTGCTTCTGCACCCTTGATGCTAGCAGCTCGAATCTTATCCGGCGTTGCAGCAGCAGATCTAGCCACTTCATAGGCAGAAGTTTTGGCAGCTTTTGTAAACTCATCAATGGTAAGGCCTTTAGGAATTATTCTTTCTAGAATGAGATTAGCCTCATCCCTCATTACATCGTCTACAAGGACTTTGGATTCCTTATGGGCTATAGCTTTCGTAGCCGTTTTCACATATTCCTTTTGCATAGGGCCAGCAGTACTTGTCGATGCCGATGTCGCACTAGCAGATGTTGCACTTGTCGGCGCACTTCCTGAAGGTGCAGCGTTTGTGGGTACAGAAGCAGATGTTGGATTATCAATCGCGTCATTGATCTGAGCATTAACTTTGGTACGCGCTGCCTTTTTAAGATCCTCACGGTACGCATTCAACTCTGCTGATCTTCTGAAAGCTCTTCGTCCCACGCCTAATTTCGACAATACTGCCGATTTCATAGGATTGAACAACACGGTTTGATAAATGTTTTCCATATCTTTGATGTCTCTGGTTGTCCCATCAACGGTTTCTTGTCTCACCACGTTTTTGTCAACCAGACTGCTATCCAGGCCAATCCGTGTCGTTAACTCATCCGTTCCTGTCGTGCCTACACCAACGGAATCAAAGCCTGAAACAGCTCCAGCTGTAGTTGGGGCAGCGAATTTTACAGCAATAGCCGCTTTTGAAGCCGTAACCGCACTAGTAAATAATGTTTTGGCGTATGCATCTAGTTTTTTCTTTGCATCAGCAGCCGCTTTTGTTTTCTGCTTTTCAAATGTTGCATTATTTAAATTTGGCGTAATCTGATAGGCTTTATTCGCCTCTTCTTTCATTGCGGTTTTTTTAGTGGCGGCAAACTCGCTATCAGCTACTTCAATGGCATAGGCTTTTAACTTCGTAATCATAATGCCATCGGCTTTTTCTTGGGCGAACTTATAAGCATCTTCTCTTTGTTCTGCTGTACCTGTTGTCCCCATGCTCGCTTTGATTTCTTCTTTTACTTTTCCAACGACATTTTTTCGAATAGGATCCGCTTGCGAATCCGAAGTCAAATACGTATCGATATTCTTCTTCAGTTTCTCACTTATTTCAGTATAAGAGCTATCAACGAGTGACGTAACTTTCGCGTCGCGCGCAGTTACAAGATCAGCATTTCGCTGTTGCTGCTGCTGTGATACGACAGGAACTGGAGGTGCGCTGGCACCACCAGCTCTTTGTATAACTGGATGTGTATTCCCCATCCTTTGAACCATACCCTGAACCGCCCTGTTGCCAAGGGTCCTCTGCATTTGCATAATACTTGCAGGTGTCATTTGACGCGCATCCAATGTGCTTGGAACTTCCGTCTCTGACCTACCCGGTTGAGCTTGAACCGAAGTTTGGCTGCTAGTTGTCCGATTTGCGGATGTATGTTCACTCACAACTAAGCCCCCCTATAGCTACAATAAATCCACGTCAGCCTCTATTTTTGCAAAAAAAACGCTCATGTTGTCGAATAATAGTTCAATTATACCATGACCGCCACTAGGAATAGTGAAATATTTTTGTGATAGAAAAACGAAAAACCGCGGAGCATCATGCTCTCGCGGTTTTTATGAATGAGTGTTGTTTTAAACTAACATCCTACCTTAGACCTATCTTAACGGCTCGCTATTTCCAACTCATCACCAGGTGCCATTGCTTTGCCTTTTAACCCTCGTGCCTCAAGCTGCTGCACGAAAAGCTCCGCGTCTTGCTTGATACCTGGGAACGTACTGTGGTGAATCGGTACTGTCAGTTTCGCGTTGTACCATTCCGCGGCTTGGAGCGCATCTTCCGGTCCCATGGTGTAGAAGTCACCAATCGGCAAAAAGACCACGTCGATCGGATGGCGATCGCCGATCATTTTCATATCGCTGAACAACGAGGTATCCCCTGCGTGCAGGATCGTCAAGCCTTCAGCGAACACGAGGAACCCGGCAGGCATCCCCGCGTACAGAATTTGTTTGGTTTCCTCGACAACAATGCCTGAGCTGTGGAAAGCTTGAACCATTTTCGCCTTAGCGAAGCCCAGATCGAACGTGCCTCCCATGTTCATGCCGACACTATTTTTTACCCCCTGCCAAGACATATAGGCCGCAAGCTCAACAATAGAGACAACAGGTGCGTCATTATTGGCACTAGCTATAGGTGCAGCGTCAAGAATATGATCCATATGAGCATGCGTCAGCAGCACGGCATCAGCTTTGATGTCCTCAGGCTTAATTTGGGCTGCAGGGTTACCGCTTAAAAAAGGATCGATGATGAGAGATTTCTCCCCTGTATGAATTTGAATGCAGGCATGACCATGATAATTGATTTTCATAGAATCGCACTCCTTTATTTCTTTGTTATTTATGTCTATTATTACATAAGATATCTATTTAGGAAACTTTTCTTGATGGACGGTTCGCTCTTATCTATGCATTTTTTTTGTAAAGCTATGTGGTTAAGCAATTAATTTCAAACCAACAGCCGCGCTTAGTACCATCGAAATGAACATCATACGTTTCCAATCCTTGGATTCGCCATAAAAAAGCATTCCGATGATGGCGCCACCGACCGTACCAATCCCTGTCCAAATAGCATAGGAAGTGCCCATCGGCAAGCTTTTCATGGCCAGGCTCAAAAGCGTGAAACTCATAACAATACCAACGATGAAAAGGCTAAACGAGCGAAAATTTTTGGCCTTGTTAATTTGGTTCATACCCACGACGCCTACGACTTCGAACACACCGGCAAACATCAGAAAAATCCAACCCATTAGACGGCAGCTCCTTTCTTATGATTCTCCTTCGTGACAAATTTCAGTCCGAATACACCGGATAAAAGCAGAATAATAAGGAGTACTTTTAGAATCCTGAACGGTTCTCCAAACAACAGCATTTCTACCAGCACTGTTCCTGCTGTCCCCAACCCCGTAAAGACGGCATAGACAGTACCCACTGGCAGTTTCGTAGACGCGCTAATGACTAGATGAAATGAGATATACATCGCAATGACCGTGCCTATCCACAGCATCGTTGTATCTGAATGTTTTAAACCTGTGACCCATAGAACTTCAAAAAACGCCCCTATAAATATATAAATCCAATTACGATTCATGGTGTATGGTCCTCCTCCTGTTGATTTATTTTTTGATGCCGCGCCAATAGACGAACCAAGAAGCCTCTATTCGCTTCATCGACCTTTCGACTCCACCGAATAGCAATTCTACAAACATGCCATCGAGCACAGCAAGAAAAGCAACTGTCGCCATTTCACTGCTGACCTCTTGACTTATGTTCCCTTTTGCAATTGCTTTCTCGAATAGCGGTATTAACATCGTTTCAATTGTATCTAAATAGTGATAACCCTTTTTGACAATAATATCGTAGAGATGAGTTGGCGGGAAAAAGGCTACACGCAAGAAAAATTTCGTATTGTCATCCTTTTCATAGCAATCTTGATATTGGATCAAGAAGCCATAAAGCAGCTGGTCAACCTCAAGATTTTTATAGCGTTCAAGATATTCAAGAACAAAGTTCAATTCCCGTGCCAGTACATCGTCAAGCAGCTCAAGGAAAAGTTCATCCTTCCCCTTAAAATGCGTATAGATCGATTGTTTTTTGATGCCTACATCGGTTGCAATATCCGCTAGTGATGCACCTTCATATCCGTTACTGGCAAAATGCTTAAGAGCAACCTCTTTAATCCGAGTAGCCGTCATCTCTCATCACCCTTCCGAACGTTCGTCAGGAAGATTGTATCACGTACTCATTTTAATGGCAACTCACAAGCCTAACCTTACCAAACTAACGGAATCCGAATAATTGTTGAAACATAAAAACAAACTAATGAAAAACAAAGGATGGTGCACGATTGACTAATCTACTTGAGACGGTCATTGATGTAATGAAAACACTCGTTGATGACGAACCTAAACCACCTTTACATATAGGCGAAGCAATGACTTGTTGGATGTACTTAACCATGCTTGAAGAAGAAATAGCCAATGTGCAGGTTGGACTCAACACATCTATGGATAACGATTTGTTGGATGCTCTTCATGCATCTATGGAGATAGCAAATGCGCAAGCGAAAACACTAAGGGATTTTATGCTGCAAGAAGGCGTGACTCTCCCTCCAGTATCTGAAAAAAAACCACAGTCAGATCCGCAGGCCATACCCATGGGTGTTAAATTGACGGATGATGAGATTGCCAATGCACTTTCCATTAAAGTTGTCGCAAATTACATGATGTGTGCAACTGGTGCTGTACAATCCGTGCGCAATGATGTAGGAATTATGTTTGCTGGATTTCAAGCAGAGAAATTGAAGTACGGAGCTTCGTTAAAAGCTTTAATGCGGAAACGCGGCTGGATCAAAATCCCTCCGTACTATGTTCCTAATGGCCTGCCTACACAATAACTTTCAACAGAAAAACAAAGAGCAGCTAACACTTGAACTCCGGTTTAAGTTTTAGCTGCTCTTTGTTTATGTATGAAAACTCAGCTAATTACGCCGTTTAAGTGAGTCTGTCAACACCTCTCACTTGAATAGATCACTACTTACTAATATCAAAGGCTTAATAATAAAATTCTCCTTCTCCGAATGGCTTAAACCGTTGATCTATCAGGCTTTTTGTTGTCATCGGCTCGTCAAGAATAATTTTTTTAGGAGATTCTCATGGTTTTTTAATAATGTGGGCTTTACCCTTACCAGCACAAGGTTTGCCCTTCTTCTAGCAAATAATAGGAGACTTCCAGTCTGCTATACTAGGCTCAGCTAAGAAATTAGCGCCTATAATAAGGAGGAGGACAACAACTATGAAATTACATCATAAATGGAGCAAGCGCTTAGCAATTATGACAATTGGAGCAACCATTGCTATCTCAGGAGGGGTAATTAGTAGTCCACAGTCTACTCAAGCTGCAACTGATGCTGATACTGTTACTGTTGATGCTACAATAACTTCAACGTCGAGAGCGGATAGCATCATCTCTTTAGGCAAAAGATATTTGGGTACACCATATAAATTCGGTGCTCAAGTTGGACAAACGCGAAACTTTGACTGCTCGACATTGACGAAATACATTTTCGGAAAATACGGCATTTACCTGCCGCGAACAGCTGCTCAACAATCCAAAATGGGTAGTTTTGTTTCAAGAAGCAATTGGAAGAAAGGCGACCTGCTATTCTTCTCCGTTCCTGGTAGATCAGGAGTCGGTCATGTTGGCGTTTATGTTGGAAATAACAAAATGTTGAACACTTACGGTGCTGGCGGTGTGAAAATCACTACGATTAACTCCTATTGGAATTCTCACTACATGACAGCGCGACGTGTGATTAGATAGTATATTAACTTGTAAAATGGACGTTTGACGAACTATTGATCTCTTTGAGATCGGTAGTTCGTTTTTTATTTGCCAACCTAATAATTAGCTGCTTAAGGGGATACAATAGGATCGAGTTTACAATACCTGAAGGAGATTAACTGACGTGAATAAACTACGTGCCTCACAAATCGCAGCTTCACCAGTTATGGCTAACGTTTCTTGCGACAGTGTTCCGATCTATATTCAAAATGTTCGATGAAGCCAATGAAACGGCGAGAATTTATCCGCTTGACCAGCCTGACCAAGAACAAGAAGTCCCTTTGCATAGTTTGGTTGAACATTAAAATTGGACAAAATTGAAAAGAAATGAATCCAAGAAGCTGCCCTCGTAGTTAACGCTACTAGTAGGGACAGCTTCTTTTTCGTTGCCATATGACCAACGGTCCGTAAAGCGCAAAAAGGGATGGCGCATTCTTTTTGAAAACGGGCAATTGGTACGGTTTAGGGCAGAAATGTACCTATCCACATTCAGAAATGATCTTATATAATCGGACATGTGCAAGTGCGGTAGCGCTTACATTCGTGAAATTATTTCAACGACAAAGGAGACAAGTGAAGATGAAAAGCAGATTGCAACGCCGAAGGAAGCTATGGCTGGGATTGCTGCTCGCTATCGTTGTCATTGCCCAGATCGGCTATGTCCCGCCCGGTCAAGGCAAAGTCGAGGCGGCCGACAATGGCTTGGCACAGAAGCCTTATATGGGCTGGAGCAGTTACAGTATGCAGGTCTACGACGGTCCATCCGGTAACTGGATTTCCGAAGCAAAGATCAAGAAGATGTCTGACGCCATGCACGAGAAATTGCAGGCTCACGGTTACAAATATATCAATATCGATGCCGGCTGGAACGGCAGCATGGACGAATACGGCAGACCCGTACCGAGTACGACCCTATACCCTGGAGGCTTCCAGAATCTCGTCGATTACGTCCACGGAAACGGGCAAAAACTCGGCATATATTTGATTCCCGGGGTTTCGCCTGATGCGGTGACTCGCAACTTACCTATTTATAATGCGCCTGGCTGTACGATCGGTGATATTGTCGTAAAGCCTTACAAGTTCGCGGATTACTGGAACATCGGCTACAAAATTGATTTCAGCAATCCTTGCGCCCAAAAATATATTGATTCCATCGCAGATGAGATCGCTTCCTGGGGCGTAGATTTCGTCAAATTCGATAGCGTCACCCCGGGTTCCGGGCATAACGACGTCAGCATCGATGCACGTGACGATGTCAAAGCTTGGTCAACGGCGCTTAGTAGACATCATATTTGGTTTGAGCTGTCCTGGGCGCTTGACCACAACTACGTGGATTATTGGAAAAAATACGCGAATGGCTGGCGGGTCGATTGGGATGTGGAATCCTATGACCGCGAAGTCGGGATGACGCAATGGGCCAATATTGCGCGTTTATTCCCTGACGCAGCGCTTTGGTGGCGCGATGCCGGACCGGGCGGCTGGAATGATTTCGACTCCCTGAATGTCGGCAACGGCGCTACCTCCGGTTTGACCAAAGACGAACGGCAAACAGCAGCTACGCTGTGGGCAGCCTCGGCCGCGCAGTTCTATACGGGCGACGACTTGTCGAGCCTCGACGCCTATGGTCTTGATCTACTTACAAATGATGAAGTCATCGCTGTGAATCAAGCT
The DNA here is from genome assembly GCF_059692135.1 of Paenibacillus sp. J22R160. Lineage (NCBI taxonomy): Bacteria > Bacillati > Bacillota > Bacilli > Caryophanales > Paenibacillaceae > Paenibacillus > Paenibacillus sp. J22R160. Next base: position 71,676 of record NZ_JCAUAU010000021.1, read on the forward strand.
GGACGCCCCGTACACCCGGTATCAACGTCAACCAATCAGCAAGTATGGTACGCGAATAACGGTGACGGTACGTACACGGTTGCCCTTTTCAACCTGGGCAACAAAGCAGCACCTGTTACCATTAACTGGAGCGACATTGGTCTCAGCGGCCCAGCTTCCGTTCGCGACCTGTGGGGCCATACCGAGCTTGGCAATTACGCTTCAAGTTATGGTCCAGTTTCCTTGGAGCCGCACGCTTCCCGTTTATTCAAAGTAACCGCGCAAAGCGGCACTTCTTTCGTTAATGACGATGACACTGGTGTGAGATACACAGGCACTTGGACACGAAACGGCGGCAAAGAATTAGCCCGTGATGCACAGGACTTGTCCATTGCCATCACGGACTCTTCTCCTGCTCTTACTAACCAAATCATTAATAATGTTCCACAGCAAGCTGGTTCATTCGACGCCACGGTCTCTCACGCTGTCTATATCAACGATACGGATTCAGCGATTCAGTATTCGAACAAGTGGGGGCACAACGGCGGAAGACCCTTTGGGGACTACCTGGATGACGTTCATTACGGCGAATCGGAGGGTAGCACACAGCCGGAGTTCAGCTACTCCTTCACGGGCACTGGCATTGAAGTCTTCTCAGAGCAAGGCACTGATAATGGACGGATGGACGTTTATATCGATGGGCAGCTGAAAGGCACTGTCGATGCTGAAGGTCCACAGCAATCCGGCCTATATTCGGTCTATCGCATCGCCGATCTTCCGCAAGCTCCGCACACACTCAGGGTGGTACGAAACGGCAGCGGCCAACACTACTTCATCCTGGACGCTTTAAAGGTGACGACAGAAACACTGCTAAGCCAACCTTCTGTGAACAGTTTTGACAAAGATCAGCCTACGGACATTACGACGACTCTAACCCTTGGCGCAAGCTCGTTGACAGCCATTAATAACGGCTCTGCATCGCTGCAGCCAAATACAGACTACACGATAAGCGGCAATCTTGTAACGATTAAGAAAGAATACCTGCTCCAGCAGCCATCTGGGCAGCCTATCCAGCTGAAGTTTACTTTTGCCGGTGGAGACTCGCAATCGATTTCCATCGACATCACTGGAACATCACTCAACCCTTCGACTGCCGCCTTTGACAAGAAAACATCGGCTCAAGCGGACATCTCTACCACACTTACACTTGGAAGCAGCAACAGTCTGACAGGCATTATGAACGACACAGCCAGTTTAACGCTTGATCAGGACTACACAGTTACAAACGGTGTTGTGAAAATCTTAAAATCCTATTTGAACCAACAGCCTGTTGGACTAACGAATTTGACTTTCACATTCAGTTCGGGAAGTTCGAGAACGTTAGCCATAACGATCAGCAACTCTTCATCGCCCGGAAGGTTCACTTACATCAATGACGACAACGCGGAAATCCACTACACCGGGGCTTGGAACCGCAGTACCAACCGCCCTTTTAACGATTACGGCAAAGACGTTCATTATGTCGAGCAAAACAACGATTTTTTCACCTACACGTTTAATGGCACTGGCATTACTTATATAACAGAAGTTGATCAAGGCCAAGGCGATGTGGACATCTACATAGACGGTCAACTACATGGAACTGCTCATACTTTTGGAGCGAATTCGCACAATGTTGCCGGGCAGGAAGTCTATAGCGTTATGAACCTGACACCTGGCATTCATACGCTGAAAGGGGTCAAAAAGTCAGGCCAGTTCATGCTCCTGGATGCGCTCAAAGTGCAACAACCCGAACTGATTGACATCTCTGCCGCTGACTTCAACAAAACGGCTGCTGCAGATGTGAGCATTAACATCCTGGGCAACCCAGATAGCTTACGCAGCATTTCGAACGGCGCCAAAACACTCGTGAGCCCTACCGATTATGAAATTAGCGGTAAGCAAGTGACGATTAAAAAAGAGTATCTGGCCGCTCAACCTGTCGGCAGCTTGAAGCTTACTTTCTCTTTCACAGGTGATTATGCCGATGATGTCCATGCAACTACCGTGAATGGTGACTCCTACCTCTATACCTTCACAGGAAGCGGTATCGAACTCCTCGCTCCAACGGGGCCGGAGCTGGGTGATATCGACATCTATATCGATGGCGTGTTGAAGGAAACAATCAATGCCCATTCTGCCATTCGGAGTGCTGGAGAAAGTCTTTACCGCATCTCTTCACTTCCGAAAGGCGCTCATACTTTGAAAGCGGTCAAAAAATCAGGCAACTACATGCTCTTAGATGCTTTCAAATTTGATATTGCCGCAAAAGTCGACACACCTTCCGTTCCTCAAAATGGTGGCGGTTATGGCGGAGGCGGAGGCGGTGGCATCACTAGCTATAACGTCGTCCGTACCGCACAAGCGGATGGAACAAACAAAGAAGAAGTCAAGATTTCGGCTGACAATGCGAAAATGTTGATTCAGAATTCCAAGGCTTCTAGCACCAAGTCGGCTGTCATTACCCTACCCGATGCCAAAGATGATGTGTCCATGACGAGTGTTCAGATGAGCAAAGAATCGCTGAGTTTGCTAGGTGACAGCGGGCTCAACCTCGTTTTCGATACAGATAATGTTAAAGTCCAGATTTCGAATGACTCGCTCAAAAGCTTAAAAGATGATATTTATTTCAACCTTGTTCCTGTGAAAGCTTCGAGTGCCGGCCAGGATTTGGAGCGGCGCGCAAATGCGGCGACGGTTGTACTAAGCGTTGCTGGTGGCGGCCAGACCTCTCTGGTTGGCCGTCCGGTAGACATTGTGACTAACCTTCAAAATCAAGAAGTCACTCTCGTCCTTCCGCTTCCAGAAGGCCTGAGCGATGCCGAGATTCAACAAATCGGTGTCTATGTTGAACACAGTGATGGGACTAAGGAGTTTAAAAAAGGCACTGTTACAACGATCGAAGGCGGTCGCGGCATTCAATTTACGACAAGTAAATTCAGTACGTATGCGCTTTTGAAAGTCGATGGCCGGACCTTGTCCTTCTCGCACGAACCGTACATTCAAGGTTATGACAACAGCTTGTTCCATCCGGACAACCGCATTACCCGCGCAGAAATGGCTATGATTCTTTCACGCATAGCGACTAAACCAGCATCAGGCAGCAGCAGCGAATACGCTGACGTAAAGAAAGATCTTTGGTCTTATGATGCCATTGCCCAAGTTTCACGCATGGGTCTGATGCAAGGTTACGCAGACGGCACCTTTAAACCGGATCAACCGATCACCAGGGCGGAAATGGCAGCTCTTGCTGCACGGTTCGCGGTGGGTACTAAAGGAACTGGCGCAGGCTTTACCGATACGTCCGGCCTTTGGGCCGAAGACGCTATCAAAGCTGCGCAAGGCGCGGGCTACTTGAACGGCTATGCCGATGGCACTTTCGCTCCAGCCAATCCGCTCACTCGCGCAGAAGCCGTTGCCGTAATCAATCGTGTACTCGGTCGAGGACCGCTTCACGGAATCATGCACTCACCTTGGACTGACGTTCCGGACAATCATTGGGCTGTTTATGACATTGAGGAAGCTTCGGTCCGCCACTCGTTTGAGCCGCTAGCTACCGGTGGAGAAAAAACTGTGGAGTAATCCCAACAATCGTCTTTATAGAAAAAGGGTATTTCAACTTCGTTGAAATACCCTTTTTCTATAGTGGAGGTCTTCCTATAAACCTTCAGTGATGAACCATCAAAGCGCCTCAGGTAAAATAGCTGGAGAAACTACCGTTCATCTAAGCTGCTCGTTGGCAGCAATTGAAATAACGGTAGAAACTCCAGCTAAAGTGTCGGTAGTACCTTAAACTTGCTGAATTTCGCGAAATTAGATGTAGAAAATCCAGTTAGCAACCGCAAAAGTAGAACAATGGCAGAAAATAGCAGGAGAAATCGGCGTTGCTTATACGTGGAGAAACTACCCTTATTTGCTTCTAAGCTTTTGCCCCTAATTTTGCTAAATTGGCAAAACTAATCTCTAAGCTTTCGAATGGATTCCGGTCATAACAATCGTCCTGCTCGACCGCTGCCCATTCCACTCCAATGTCTTCGCAGGCTTGAATAATTCTTTTGAAATTCATATTGCCTTCCCCAACCTCGGAGAAACGCTGTTTCCGATCTGGAGTCACAATCATATCTTTGAAATGCACAACCTTCATGCGTCCATCCATTTTACGTATCCACGCCACAGGATCTGCCCCGCCAGCTTGTACCCAGTAAACATCCAACTCAAAATCGACACTATCAGGGTCCGACATCTCAAATAAAATGTCCATGCCTGTCTTCCCATCATATTTGGCGAACTCAAAGTCATGATTATGATAAATAAACTGTAATCCGGCATCCTTCAACTGTTTTCCGAACTCTGAAGCTTGTTTGGCGAATGTCGCATAGCCTTGGCTGTTTTCCCGAAACTCAGGCGGTAGACCGCCTAAACCGACATATTTACAATCCCATGCTTGATGCTTCTTAATGACGCCATCCATATCGTTCAACAAGTCGTTATATCCGATATGAGTCGCACAGATCGTCAACCCTTCTTGGTCTGCAAGCGCTTTAAATTCTTGAATGTCGATGGGTCCAACACCGGAAGCTTGTACAGCCTGGTACCCCATTTGCTTTACTTTTTTCAAGCTTTCGCTAATATCAGCGGGTGTTTTCAGAAAGTTGCGAAGCGTATACAGTTGCGCGGCGATTCTCATTCCTATCACTCCATTCATCAAATTTGAGTCATTTCATATATAACATAGAATGAGGCGTTTGAGCCACAAATTTTTCCATAAATAAAGCTGCCGTTTCTATGCACGGCAGCTTCGTTAGATATCTTTTTAGAGTTCAATGATTTTAGTTGCAACGTTCTGACAAAATTCCCTGTCATGCTCCACAAAAAGAATGGTTGGCGAATATTCAAGCAGTAACTCCTCTATTTGCATACGAGATATGACATCTATGAAATTTAGCGGTTCATCCCAAATATGCAAATGTACTTGCTCGCTAAGACTTTTTGCTATTAACACCTTTTTCTTTTGTCCACCACTGAACGATGAAATATCCTTTTCAAATTGAATTCTGGAAAAATCCAGCTTTCTCAAAATCGACTTGAAAAGACTTTCATCAATCCCACAGTCCGCAGCATAGTCAGATAAATTGCCTTGAAGATGCGATGTGTCTTGGGATACATAAGATATTTTCAACTGGCTGTCCTTCCGGATCTGGCCTGTATAATTCATATCCTCGCCGCAAATAAGCTTGATGATGCTTGATTTTCCCGAGCCATTTTGTCCCGATAGTGCAATACGTTCACCTTGCTCAATTATGAAACTTAAATCTGAGCATACGGTCTTCTCGCCGTAATAAATGGACACATGATCCAGCTCAACAAGCTGGTTTTTGTGAAATGCAAGTTGCGAGATCTCTAAGCTTTCTGAGCTCTCGATATTTTTGAGGAGTTTAGACTTTTCATGGATAGCCGTATGCTGTCTTTGCTCAATAGCTTTAGAGCGTTTCATCATTTTAGCAGCTTTGTGGCCAATATAGCCTTTATCCACTTTGGAACCGGAATTTCTTGTTCCGTTTTTTGTTTTTTCCACTTCGTGCGACCAGTTGCCCGTCCGTTTGGCGGAATCTGACAATCGTTTGATGTCTTTTCTTAGTTTTTCGTTCTCAGCCAGCTCGAAGTGATCTTGCCGCGACTTATTCTCCCACCAACTTGAGAAATTTCCCTTTTGAATTTCTATGTTGGTCTTATTGATGGATAAAATGTGGTCTACACAGTTATCAAGAAATGATCGGTCATGTGACACCAAAATAAATCCACTTTTCGACTTGAGATAATCACTCACCAGCTTTCTTGCTTTCATATCCAGATGATTAGTCGGTTCATCAATTAACAGGAAACTATTCTCTTTGATGAATAAAGCAGCCAGCAGCACTTTCGTTTGCTCTCCATTAGACAAGGAGTCAAATGGCCGGTACAAGACATCCTCCGAAACCTTTAATAGCGAAAGCTCGCGCATTAACTGCCAGTGAATATAGTCTGGATAAATGTCGCTGATGACATCAATGGTATGATTCCCTTTGTTCTCAACTGGAAAAGGGAAATATTCAAAACTGACACTCGCAGAAATATGTCCACTGTATTCATACTTACCGAGCAACAGATTGAGAAACGTTGTCTTCCCTCTGCCGTTTCTTCCTGTAAAGCCTAATTTCCAATCGGTATCAATTTGGAAGTTAACGTTTTCGAAGATGTTATCGTAGCTTCCTTCATAAGCAAACGTCAGGTTTGTAACATTTATTAATGACATAGCATGATCCTCCTGTATGAAAAAAATAAAAGCTACAAGAAAGTTACATTCTTGTAGCTCAAATAAATACAGTTAATTAACCCCTATACGGAGTTAAATAAGGATATATCGTTTGAGTGAAAGATAATGTAACTTTCCTGCATACGAAATAAAACATGCGAAAAATCGCTAGAATGTTTTACCGTTAGCAAGAAAACCTACATTATGCCTTCAACTCCACTCATAAAAATTTAATTGTATTATATCAGACTCATTTTACAAAATCAATAAAAATTAAAGTTTACGAAAAGCCGGAGCGCCCATCGGAGATGAGCCCGCGCCGCCATCTACGCTAATTTCAGCACCTTGAACAAAAGAGGAGTCATCTGAAGCCAAGAACAACGCAACGTTGGCGATTTCCACTGGTTCACCCAAGCGATTCATCGGAATCTTAGGCGCTATCGCAGCTTCTACTTGTGCTAATCCTTCAGGCTGGCCCCAAATTGGCGTCCGCGTGGCTCCTGGTACGATCGTATTTACGCGGATACCACGTGGAGACAATTCCGAAACGAGCACTCTTGCCATGCTGGTAACTGCGCCTTTACTTGCAGCATAGGCTGCATAACCCGGGTTTCTGCTTTGGCAAGCACAGAGCCGTTCAAGATCACGGAAGCTCCTGCGTTCAGATGAGGCAAAGCAGCTTGAACGGTGAAAAATACCCCAGTAACGTTTACCTGAAGAATTTTCTCAAAAAGAGAAAGTTCCGTTGCTCCCACTGGCGTATTTCCAGAAATACCTGCATTAGCGAAAACAACATCCAGTTGGCCGAAAGTATGGATTGCTTCAGACACAGCTTTTTCTGAACTTGTTGGATCAGTGGCATCTGCTTGAACAGCATGTACATTTGAAGCACCAAGCTTCTCAACCGCGGCGTTCAAGGCTTCCTGATTGCGACCGGTGATAACCACCTTCGCACCTTCTGCCACAAATAATTTTGCTGCTTCAAAACCAATACCGCTGCTTCCTCCTGTAATTAACGCAACTTTCCCATTCATTTTTCCCATTTTCTATCTCTCCTTTTTATGAATCATCATAGTTTTTATTGAGAATGATCATTCTTAAATTTTCAAAAAAAAATGTGACTACCTGTTTCTTTTTTTTGAAACTGCATGACCTCTTCCGTACAGATAGTATCTTAGCATATTAAGAATGATTGGTAAAGAATTATTTTATAACGAACATTCTCATAAGTTCATCTTGTCCTCCATCCGTTGTTGAATATCCAACTAGAAATGTGGGGAAAACTATTAATAGCCGTATATCGTTTATAAAAACTTATTGCGGTACTCCGAAGGTGTCGCCCCATACTGCTTCTTAAAGCTCTCTCTGAAATGGTCTTGATCTGTATACCCAATCCTGTCGCAGATTTCATAGATTTTAATCGCTGGATCCTTTAGAAGCCGAACCGCCTCTTCCATACGAAGACGAATGATTGCATGGTTTATAGTCACACCAGTTACTTCTTTAAAGAGTAGATTCAAATATTTATCGCTTAATCCAACGGCTCCCGCTACATCTGACAGCGACAGCTCCTTACGCATATATCCCTCTTTAATAGACTGGATCGCCTGTTCAACCAGCTTCTTCTTTTTCAAATTTCCGCTCCATTCCACATGAAGCAAGGATTCCGTCAAATTAGGGAGCGTTTCTTTGGCTGCAGCTTCCGCGATTTTCAAAGCGAGACGTTCTTCTTGTTCCTTGCGCAGTACGTCAACAGCATTGGCAAGTACTTTCTCAATAGCTTCTGGGTCAATTGGTTTCAATACATAATCCAGCACCTGCAGTTTAATCGCCTGCCTGGCATGCTCAAATTCATTCAGCCCTGATAAAATGATACAGCGGATATCCGGATTACGGGATTTGATGATCTCCATCAACTCCAATCCATTCATTTTGGGCATGCCGATATCCGTCAAGAGAAGATCCGGTTCCTCGCGTTCTAACCAGTCTAGCACCTCTTGCCCATTCTCCACAGCTCCTAGAAGGTGGATATCTAGAGCTTCCCAATGGATGGAACGCACCAAAGTCTCACGTACAATTTTCACATCTTCCGCAATCAGCAGCTTAAACATGCGAAGCATCCTCTCTAACGACCGCTCGTTCTAGACGGTAAGGCATAACAACTTCTACGCTGGTACCCGCACCCTCCGCTACTTTCAAATAACGCAAACCATATCCGTCCCCGTCATGCAGTTGGATTCTCCGGTGAACATTCATCGTTCCATAGCCGCTTCCATCTTCGTGCGATATGCCATCATCTCGTACAGGCTGCTGCCTAAGCCTACGATTCATCTTATCCGCATCGCAGCCACGGCCGTTATCATCGACCCTGATGACGAGCTCTCCCTGCTCTAATCTAGCCGAAATGACAATTCGGCAGCCGCTGTTGCGTTCAGCGAAACCGTGAATGATCGCGTTTTCTGCTAACGGTTGCAAAATGAGATGAACGATGGTTGCCGACAAGAGTTCACTCGGTATTTGGACATCAAAGGTCAAATCATCGATCATCATTTTCTGAATATGAAGATAGGCTTCGACTTGCTTGATCTCCTCTTCCAATGAGATCCAGGTATGCCCCCGATTCAGACCGTAGCGAAATACGTTGGCAAGGGAACGAACAATCTGACTCGTCTCCCGATCCCCTGTCATGATGGCCCTACAATTAATTAGATCCAAGGTGTTATATAGAAAATGGGGATTGATCTGAGCATGTAACAGCTCCAATTGAAGCTGCCGGCGTTCAATTTCTTCGGTAAATGATTTTTCGATCAGACTATGGATCGTTACGAGCATGGACGCGAACTTCTGGTTCAGCTCATCGACCTCATAGATCCCCGTTCTTTGTGACGGAAGCGGCTCCTTAAACTCCACAACTTCCGGACGCTGTATGGCAGTGACCAGCCTTGTAATAGGTACAGTGACTCGAACGACGATTCTTCGGAGCCATATACCCGCTATGAGTAAGGCGGCAGCTGCCGTGGCAGCGCCAATTGCCGAAATTGCGAAGGTGTACCTGCTGAAATGGCTGTTGGGAGCTACGGCGAGAAGCTTCCATCCATTCTTCAGTGTCTCGTACATAACCCTGTAGGTTTCGCCCTCCATCTTTGTTTCGAGCGAGCCTTTGGAGCCGGTTAATTGCCCGACATAAGGCAATCCTCCAGTGTCCGCGAGAAAGTCGTAGCGCTCGCTGTAAATGACACGATTGTTTGCATCAAGCAGCAGATGAAAGCCCTGATCTAACGGAGCATTATCGAACACGCCTTTGATGCTGCGGGTATCCGCTCCGACGATCACGGTACCAATGCTTCGGCCGTCTTTGAGGCTCGCTTTTTTCCTTGCCGAATAGATCATTGCAGCGTTTGCATCCGTCCTTTGACCCCACCACGCATTCTGCTGCTTCCCGTTAGTCAGACTTTGATACCATGCTTGATCATGTAAATCACCATTTTTAAAAATGCCCGTTGTCGGGTAAAAATGATCCGGAGCCATCGCGTATAACCCACTCTCCGGTTCCAATATGACGGATACTACGTAGGATTGCTGCGCGATGTTGCCTGAGCCGAAGTCGTTCAGTAGTGACAATAAAGATAGATTCTGCAAATTAGTCTGTAAAGTGTAATAATCGTCTGCCGCTTCGTAAGGCTCTTGATACGTATTCTTTAGCAAATTTTCAATGGATTGATTGCTTAATACAAAAGCCGCAACATTATTCATCGTATCAAATTGATATTCAATATTTCTATAAACGAATTTCATGGACTGTTCCGCCATTTTGACGGAATGGTCGTTCTGTACCCGGATGAGAATATAACTGGCCGCAGCCGCAAAAAGTGCGATGAACGTGACAATCAGTGCAAATATCGGAAGACTGAGCCTAGACAATAATCCTGAACTGCCGCTGTGTTTTCGTATACGAATAGCCATCCAAACCAACCCTTTTTCACCGACTTCATCACAGAAGCCCCTTCCGTTTCTACCTACAGAGGGGCTCCAGCAATTCAGCTGCGGTTCGAGTATACAGTAATCATACACCTGATTTTTTCTTAAAAGAAGCCTCTAGTTCCGAAAGAATCTGTGTGCCGCCTTGCGATTTCCATTTTTCCACAAATTCGTCGAACTTCTTACCATCAGCACCCAAAATAATCTGGGTAAAGACAGAATCACGCATCGTGTTCAGTTCCACAAGCTTCGCAATTTTCGTAGGGGAATCCAGATAATTGGAGGCATCCGTAATTTGGTACTTATTATTGATGGCTACATCCAAAGCCTGCGATTGTCTAAGAGGCAGCGACTCCAAATAACGAGGCCAGCCTTTCAAACCGGGCGCGAACAAATAGCTTTGAATACCGCGGAAATTCCCGCTCTTATCCTGCTGCGTCTTGGGATCGAGTAAATCGGTAACCAGCTTCATCTTGCCGTTGTCAATCTTGTAATCTTCCCCTTCAATGCCCCATACCGTTAACATTTGATTCTCCAACGACAAGGAGTTTTCGATAATGGCTAGAACCTTTTTTGGGTCTTTCGTTTTGGCGCTGATTGCATGCATTTGTCCGAAAGGCGCCCCTGCAGGAGCTACGGCTTTACCATCTGAGCCAACAATAGAGTCCGTCAAAGTCAAATATTTAAGAGGTTGAAAGGATTGATCGGGTAGTTTCCCGTCTGAAGCAAGCTTACCACTTTTCTTGAGCTCGTTCGTTTCTACTTGAGTGTCGTAATCGTTCGGCGTCGACCACCAGCCCATCCAGGAAAATAACTTCCCGCTATACAGTTTCGCACGCAGCTGTTCTTCCTTAATGGTCGCGAATTCCTTATCGATGAGCCCATCTGCATACATTTTTTGCAAATAAAGCAGGGCATCTTTCATTTTCGGATCAATGTCATAATTGCTGAATTTACCGTCCTTCTCCGTAAAATAGCCCGGTGTTACGCCAAATGCACCAAAAATATGGTCAAAAGAATTGTTGGCATATTTCTGTTGGCCAATCTGCGCTGTATAGCCGCCTAACGGGATGACATCCGGTTTATCTGCCTTGATTTTTTTCAGCAAATTGTTATACTCATCAAGCGTTTTGGGTACCTGAGCGCCTGCGCTATCCAAATAATCTTTACGCATGACTAGATTCCAGCGGTATCCAGCCCCAGGACCCCCTTGATAAGGAATGCCGTAAATTTTACCGTTTACTTTTGCCTGCTCGAAAACTTCTTTCGGAACTTCCTTGAGAATATTCGGGGTATCTTTTTCATTAATTAGATTCGTGAGATCGAAAAAAGCACCTTGTTGCGCATACTTCTGGAAATCATCGGCAAAATCAATCCGCACCACATCGGGGATATCTCCGCTCGACATCTTCAGATTCAGCTTCGTTTTATACTGCTGGACATCCACCATCTCTGGCACGATTTTGATATTCAGTTTCTTCTCCACCGTATGCATGATTATATCTTTCGATGGATCATAGGGCTTGGAAATATCCTGCGCTTTTAACCATTTCAGTTCATAGGGCTCATCGCTTTTCGGTACCGCAGAGACAGCAACTTCAGTTGGCGATGATGTAGCAGCAGACGGATCAACAGCTTTGCTGCATCCTGCAAGCGTTACGGTCCCTGCCAATATGGCTGCAATTGCACTGTAGGACCAAACTTTACCTTGATTTGACATGTTGACATGACCTCCTAGAATTGTCTTTCTAACCCTTCACAGAACCAATCAGCATCCCCTGTTCAAAATGCTTTTGAATAAACGGATAAATCAGCAGCATCGGCAGTGCTACAATCACAATTGCGGCCATTTGGATGCCTATTGTAGGTGGCGGCGTAGAACCTGCTGCTTCTAGCAGCTCCGGCGGAAGGCTGGAACTGGCAATAATGGTGCGTAGTACAAGCTGTACGGGAGCTTTGTGCCAATCTGTGACATACAGCATCGCATTAAAGAAATCGTTCCAGTAGACAACCAGATAGAGTAGTCCAATCGTTGCAATAACCGGCTTGGATAAAGGCAGGACGATCTGCCAAAGGATTCTAAATTCGGAAGCCCCGTCAATGGAAGCGGATTCCCGCAAGCTTTCAGGAATACCTTCAAAGAAAGATTTCATTATGATCATATTGAAAGCGCTGTACGCCAAAACCAAAATAAGCACATAATTAGTGTTCAATAATCCTAACTGCTTAATGGTGATGTAAGTGGGAATCATCCCCCCTTTAAACAACATGGTGAAGATGAAGTAAAGCATGAAGATCCTGCGCCCAGGCAATTTTTTCTCCGCAAGTGCGTAAGCCGCTGTTGTCGTAAGGAATAAAGCGAGCAGGACGCCTCCAACCGTATTTCGGATCGTATTGCCATAAGCTTCAAAAATGAGCGAGCCTTCCCTCAGCAAATACGTGTAGTACTCCAAACTGAACGAAGTTGGAAACAATATCAAACCATTTTTTTCGCTGAAAATGTGATAAGGCGTCACTGAAACAGAAATAACATACCAGAAAGGAATGACAATGACGATGGTAATGACCGTTAGTATCAAATAATTCGTGGCGACAAAAACGTTCTCGCCTTTCGTTAGCTTCATCGGTACTCTTCCCCTTTTGTCAGAAAATGCCGGAATCATTTATCCGCTTGGCGATATAATTGGCGACGAGCATCATGACAAGGCCAATAGCTCCTTTGATAACGTCAGCCGCAGCGGCAAGGCTAAGACTAAACTGCTCAATGCCAACACGGTAAATGTACGTATCCAGAATATCTCCGACTTCAAAGACCATCGGATTGTACAAATTGATGACTTGATCAAGCCCAGCGCTCATAATATAGCCAACCCGTAGGATGAAGATGACGATGATTGTTCCTGTAATTCCTGGCAAGGTAACGTGAGTAATTCGTTGAAACCGTGTCGCTCCGTCCATAATGGCCGCTTCATAAACTTCTGGATTGAGTCCGGCGATTGCGGCAATATAGATGATAGCTGCCCATCCCATCTCCTTCATGGCATCCGTGACAACCAGAATCGTTCGAAAATACATTGGTTCAACGAGTAGATAAACGGGATCGCCTCCGAAAAACTCAATGATTTTGTTAATGACCCCGGTTTCCGGCGAAAGGAGCAGCGTGATAATACCTCCATAAACGACCCAGGAAACGAACCTCGGCAGGTAGACTGCGGTTTGTAGCGACTTTTTGAACCATACGACACGTATTTCATTTAGTGCAAGCGCTAGCAAAATCGGACATAGAAAACCGCTTATCATTTTATACAAGCTTATGAGCAAGGTATTCTTGAACGCATTCAGAAACATCTCCGATTCGAACAGCATCCGAAAATACTTGAAGCCAACCCATTGGCTGCCCGAAAAGCCCTGTATGGCGTTGTAATCCATGAAGGCAATGCTAATTCCGTAAAGCGGAAGATAATCAAAAATGAAGACCCATAAGAATGCCGGAACTAACAAGACATACAGCAGCTTATATTTCCAAATCCTCCTTATCTGCCTGTGTAAGGGCTTTTCTTTGGCAGTTGTGATCTTGGCGGTCACCAGTTCCATTTCTATTTCCTCCTGTCCGACCTCTATCTCTAACCTTTCTAAGCAAGAAAGTGTTTACATGATTAAGCTTAAAGGAAATCGAAGGGGTGGAAAACCCGAGCGAAGGACAAAAATGCAGGGTAAAAGTCTTATTTCAATTGATTTTTAGCAAGATAAATAGCTTGTACAGACAAAAAATTGCTTTACTGACGATCATGTGTTAAGATACGTTTATAAATCGACTTCGCATAAATTCACATATTGAAAAGGTGATCATTTGTGTAATGGTAACTTTTTCAATGTGTGATTTTTTTTGTCTAAAAATACATGTTAAATAACTTTTTGGAGGTAACATATTATGGAAACAGGAACAGTGAAATGGTTTAACGCAGAGAAAGGCTTTGGCTTTATCGAAATGGAAGGCGGAAATGACGTATTCGTACATTTCTCCGCAATTCAAGGCGACGGATTCAAATCTTTGGACGAAGGTCAACGCGTTCAATTTAACGTAGCACAAGGCAACCGCGGTCCTCAAGCCGAGAACGTTGTTAAACTGTAATACGGATACACACAGGAAACTGTCCTTAACATGTGTTAAGGGCAGTTTTTTTATCTAAGGAGGCGTACACGATGTATTTTCGAAGAAAATCAATCGAGGAGATCCCTCAGGAGATCACCAAAATCTGGGCCTGCAAGAAGGACGATTGTAATGGTTGGATTCGAGATAATTTTGCCTTTGAATACGCCCCAACTTGCCACCAGTGCCTCTCTCCTATGATTAGCAGTGTAAAAATGCTTCCAATCCTTGCCAATCCCAACCCAGATATGAAGTCTCTTCTTAAAGGAAGACAGATTTCGTAAAAATCGTTTCAATGATACGGAACATGCAAAAGAAGAGGCTGTCCAGCGATTCTGCGGCAGCCTCTTTTTTGCAATCTATTTTGCAGGATTTTTATAGAGACTATGGTCTGTTCGCCCTAAATAAGGGATGGAGCATCGCTAAACCGCGCTCCATCCCTTATTATTTTAGTCTGGATATGTCTCTTTTAGAAATTGTATCGACTGGTTAATTAGCGCCTTTAAGGCATTAACATTAATGTCATCTACTTTATTAATATAGACGCAGGCTTTCCCAGTGGTATGCTTACCTAAGTCCTGCAAAAGCGACTCCCGCTGCGAGTCACCTGGTGCGAAATACAAACTAATCTTGCCTTTCCTTGGCGAAAAGCCTGTAAAAGGCGCGCCACCTTCGTGACCGCTGGCGTATTTGTAATGATAGGATCCAAATCCTATAATGCTAGGTCCCCACATCTTCGCTGGATAGCCGGATGTTTCCGTAAAAATATCCAGAAGCTTGTAAGCATCTTCACGTTTCTTGGGATTATCGACATCTTCAATAAACGCAAGAACACTCGTGTCATTTTCCTTCGTCTTTTGTTCAAACATGGGATACTATCACTCGCTTCCATAAAATGTACGACTTGAAAAGTAACGTAACACGAGTCACTACAGCTTGTCAAAACAACACGTTTAGAAAAAAAGTGTCCTTATACTCCTTACGACTGATCTTCAAGATCAGCCTTGAGCATGATCATGAAATAACTGAGTATGTAATATACTGTTTATGTGATCCACAATTTATTTAGACAAGGAGATCAGATAAACGATGAATACCAAATCCATTGAAGTAAACGGGTTGCGCAAAAGCTTCGGCAGACAAACGGTCCTGGACGGCATCCATTTAGAGGTGGAAAAGGCCACGATTTTCGCGCTGCTAGGTCCCAATGGCGCCGGCAAAACGACATTGATTAACATCCTTTCGACGCTGTCAGAGCCAGACGAGGGGTCTGCTCGAGTCGAAGGATACGATGTTGTTCTCGACTCATACGCAGTCCGGCAGTCGATCAGTCTCACCGGCCAATTCGCAGCAGTCGATGAGGTGCTAACTGGTCATGAAAATATCATCATGATGTGCCGGCTTTCCGGCTTATCACCGAAGGACTCTCGCTTACGGACGGCAGAGCTGCTGCAGCGCTTCGGGCTAGAAGATGCCGCAGATAAACGCGTGAAAACCTATTCAGGCGGTATGCGTCGGAGGCTAGATCTAGCTGTGAGCCTGGTCGTTAGCCGCCCGGTTCTCTTTTTAGACGAACCAACGACTGGCCTCGATACCGTCAGCCGCCGTGCTCTTTGGGAAATTATTTTGCTGCTCAAGCAGCAAGGAATGACCATCTTTTTGACGACACAGTATTTGGAAGAAGCCGATCAACTTGCTGACGAAATCGCGGTACTCAACAGCGGGCGAATTGTCGCAACCGGTACGGCCGATGAATTAAAGGCGCGTGTCGGAGGCGAAGTTATCGAACTGAGGAATCATTTGGACGAAATCATTCAATCCATACCGACGAGTGGCAGTGTTCAGGATGTTCGCCGTACATTGAATGAGATCTCTCACTTGTGTCCGCCAGAAACACGGATCTTCATTCGAAAGCCTAGCATGGACGACGTCTTTCTTGCCTTAACATCTGTCGAAACTAAGGAGGTTTCCTACCGATGAACGATCTTCAACTAACTTCAAAACCCGCTTCGTTCACAGCAACCAATATCGTATTTATTGGCCGCAGTGTACGTCATAGCTTGCGCAATATCGAATCGCTTCTTATGGCAATTATGCTGCCCATTATGCTAATGCTGTTGTTTACATATGTATTCGGCGGAGCAATTGATCCGGGCGGCGACTATGTCAATTATGTCGTGCCAGGCATCATACTCTTATGCGCTGGTTTCGGCTCATCCAGCACGGCTGTTGACGTTGCAACAGACATGTCCAGCGGCATTATCGATAGGTTCAGGACCATGCCTATCCGCAGTATGAGTGTAATCACTGGGCATGTCGCAGCTAGTCTCGCTCGTAATTTGCTTGCAACCTGTATCGTCATTGGTGTTGCCCTGCTTGTCGGTTTCCACCCCAATGCTGGCCTGATACAGTGGATTGGCGCCATTGGAGTCATCATTTTATTCATTCTGACTTTCACTTGGTTGTTCGCCGCGATCGGTCTCGTCACTGGCAGCCCATCTGCTGCGAGTGGTTACGGTTTCGCGTTGCTATTCCTCCCTTATCTGTCTAGCGCCTTCGTACCAACGCACACGATGCCGTCATGGCTCCAAGGGTTTGCAAACCATCAACCGATAACGCCTGTCATTGAAACCATTCGCGGACTGTTAACCGGAACGCCAATCATGGCTAACGCTTGGTGGGCGATTGGTTGGTGCGCAGTCCTCCTAGTGGTTGCGATCACTTGGTGCGGTCTTGCTTTCCGCAGAAAAGGCCATAAACGTTAAAAATAAAAACAGCGTCTCGGCTTCACCGAAACGCTGTTTTTATTTTTGCCCTGCTATTTTCTGATTCACATAGAGTTCGATCCCGTCCATAATACGTTGAAGCCCGAAATCGAGATCATCGCCAATCGGGTTCTCCCCTTCATCTGTGTAAGCTCCTGACATCAAGATCGGATACAAATTCGGAAACCGATCAGGCTTGACTAATTGTTTAAGAGCCGTACTGAAGCTATGGCCGCTAAATGTTTCCGGACTTGCACCTTCACGGATGGCTCGGTCCATATCTCGTGCAATTAAACCGCATGCCCTGCTATAACTACTTACAAGCAGTAGGAATGACATTTTCTCAAAATCGTTAAGCGGGAAATCCCGCATAATTCTTAGCATCCAATCGATCACTTGTAAATTTCCAGGCGTAAGCGGTACGCTAGTAATGGGGATTTCCCCATACCAGGGATGTTTCCGGAAGACATCCACGCAAGCCCAAACGTATTCACTCATCTCCTGTCGCCATGGTTTACCCGCGACTTCCGGCGGAATCGGGATGTCACAAACCGCGTCCTGCATTAATACCAGCAGGTCTTCCTTGCTTGAGATGTAGCGGTATAACGACATCGTAGTAAAACCTAATGATTGAGCCACTCTGCTCATCGAAACTGCCGCAAGCCCATCCTGATCGGCAATAACGATTGCAGCATCTACGATTTTCTTGACGCTCAGCTCGCCTTTTGGTCCCCTGCGTGGCTGTTTGACAATTCCCCAGCTCAAGGTTATCCCTGAGGGCAATGTTTGTATGGCTATTTCATCAATCTCATCGCCAGTCTCCATGCTGCTTGAGCCTCCGTTATTGTTTTTAATCCCGAAATTGTTTATCTCGTATACAGTATATCATAATACCTCTAACATCACTAAGATGGAGACTTGAACAGCTAAAGTTCACAGGCAGCAATTAGTAAAAAATAAGTATAATAATTTCTTCATGATGCCAAGAAGGTTGTCCTTGTGATAATCTGAAACTAATTAAAACGAACGGAGGGGTTACGTGTGATAGATTTTATCCGAGTTAGATCTTTGCGCGGCTAATTGAATAGCGCTCAAGATTCTGTCTGTGTACAGAGGACTCAGGATAAGTTTGTCCATTAATAACCCTGAATTGTTGCACCTATCGGTGATCAAGAAACTCAGTTGTAGGAAGGTGAAATACCCTTTTGTGCCAACTGTTGTTTGCTTTCTTGTGTTCACTCGATAGTCAACGTCCTCTCACTCACTGACAACACAAGCTCTCTGCTTGTGTTGTTTCTTTTTACTCCCAAATTTGAAAGGATGATGACCTATGGAACTACAAAAAGAGAAAGCGATTATTGTCGGTGTCAATCCCTTGAACCGATCTGATTTTGCTTATTCGATGCAAGAATTGAACAACCTGGCTGAAGCCTGTCACATTGAGGTGGTTGGCGAGCTTTCCCAGAAAGTTACTCGTGTGAATCCTTCGCACTACATCGGAACAGGGAAAATTCAAGAGTTATCTGCTTTAATCATAGAGAAAGACGCTTCAGTGGTCATCTGTAACGATGAGCTGACCCCCTCACAGATTCGAAACCTGGAATCTTCTCTTGACTGCAAAGTTATTGACAGGACGATCTTGATTCTAGATATTTTTGGGGAACGCGCTCAAACGAGGGAAGCCCAGCTGCAAGTTGAGGTCGCTGAACTCCACTATATGCTCCCAAGACTTGTTGGGCTGCGTGAGTCCCTAGGACGTCAGGGTGGCGGATCAGGCTTGAAAAATAGGGGTTCAGGTGAAACAAAGCTCGAACTCGACCGCCGTAAAATCGAAGATCGCATCGCAGCTTTGAAATCCGAGTTAGAGAAGCTCGTCAGCCGCCGTCAAACGCAACGAAAGCAGCGGCGCAAAAACGAGGTGCCGGTTATTTGTCTAGTTGGCTATACGAACGCGGGGAAATCAAGTTTGATGAATGCCATGATCGAACAATATAATCCGCGAGTACTTAAGCAGGTATTTACCAAAGACATGTTGTTCGCCACACTGGAGACGTCTGTTCGAAGCATCACCTTGCCCGACCGTAAAACGTTTCTGTTAACAGACACGGTAGGTTTTGTAAGCCAGCTTCCCCACCATTTAGTTAAAGCATTCCGTTCTACGTTGGAAGAAG
Organism: Paenibacillus sp. J22R160; assembly: GCF_059692135.1. NCBI lineage: Bacteria > Bacillati > Bacillota > Bacilli > Caryophanales > Paenibacillaceae > Paenibacillus > Paenibacillus sp. J22R160. Next base: position 91,050 of record NZ_JCAUAU010000021.1, read on the forward strand.
TCTCGGAAGCTGATCTGTTGATTCAAGTTGTAGACGTCTCTAATCCAGAATATGAGAAGCACATTCAGGTAACCAATGACACCCTGAAAGAACTAGGTGCAGACCATATTCCGATGATTTTTGCTTTTAACAAGTCAGATTTGACAGAGTATGTCTACCCTCGACTAGAAGATGATCACGTCTACCTCTCTGCCAGGCAGAATAACGGAATTGAAGAGCTTACTCAGCTGATTCGCGAACGCATTTTCCAGAATTACATGGCATGTGAAATATTAATTCCTTATGAGCAAGGTCGATTAGTAGCCTATTTCAATGAACATGCCCATATTCAATCAACCATCTATGAGCCGGACGGAACCCGCCTTAAGCTGGAATGTCGCGTATCCGATTATCAACAGTTCCGCGATGAATTTCTGCAGCTTTAAGATATGAGTTTACCCAAATAAAAAACAGCGCATCTGAAAAGATGCGCTGTTTGAATATAAAGTATGATTCTTAGAATTGCTTTGCAACTTCTTGCGCTTTAACAATAGCATTTGCTTTAATTTCTGCAGCTTTATCAGGTGCAGCAGCCATTCCTTCAACGAAGATGCCTTCGAAGCTAGGTACACCAGTGAACATCATGATTTTTTTCAAGTAGCTGTGACCAGTCTCGAAGCCCATTGCTGGACCTTCCGAATATACGCCGCCAGATGCTTGAATGTGAACTGCTTTTTTGTTATTAAGCAAGCCAACAGGACCTTCAGCTGTATATTTGAACGTTTTTCCAGCTGCGCAAATCGCATCGATGTAAGCTTTCATAACTGGAGGGAATGAGAAGTTCCACATTGGTGAAACGTACACATATTTGTCTGCGGATATGTATTGATCCACAATTTCGCCAAGACGCGCAATTTTTGCTTGCTCATCTGCAGTTAGTGCACTGAATTCAGTTCCTGAGCCAAGTTTTCCCCAACCGCTCAATACATCGCCATCGATTTGTGGAATGTTTGTTTTGAACAAATCTAGATGGATAACTTCGTCACCAGGATTTGCTTCACGATATGTTTCGATAAATTCTTTACCCACCGCCATACTATAAGAAGCTTGGTGATCATTTGGGTTTGCCGTAATGTAAAGTACAGTTGCCATGGTTATACACTCTCACATTCTGTAATTTAATTTGTTACAATTCATATTATAACTTATTTTTAATAAGTTGCAAGCAAAATGTTATTAATCTACTTTCAGAGTATAACACGATTAAAGTAAGCGCTTCAATCCTATGGAAAAAGGCCGCACAAGGCAGCCTTTCTGGGTCTACATGGTAAATGCGTGATTACCTATCGTTATTTTCGTTATTCTTTTTTTACTCCAAGATGCCTTGGCAATAACTGGATTGTAAAAATAAAGGGCACCTGTCGTTGGATCCACACCATTCAAAGCGGCTACTGCCGCGCGGTAAGCTGTTTCATTAGGCTTGAGAGTATACTGGCCATCATCAACGGATGAAAATTGACCAGGTTGATGAATAACCTCCGTTATGGAGTCTGGAAATTGTTCGGATTGAACGCGATTCAGAACGACAGCTCCTACGGCAACTTGTCCTACAAAGGATTCACCGCGAGCCTCCGAATGAATGATGCGTGCCAGCTCGTCAAGCACCGATTGTTTGGGGGAAATGCTCTTTTTTAGCTTCGACATTGTCAGTGAATCGGCTTCACCATCAACTGTCAAGCCGTAGCTTGCTTGAAATTTCTTAACTGCATTCTTCGTTTGGCCACCATAGTACCCAGTAATTCCTGCGTTGAAGTACCCAAGTGCGCTTAATCTTTCTTGCAAATCCAGTACTTGGTCACTTTGCGTGCCCTGGGTTAAAGATTGTGCGCTGACCGGAGCAGCTATCCCCATGATACCAAGGGAACAAACGCAAATTAGAGCCTGTAGTTTATTCTTCATGTTTCAAGATAACCTCCTCTTCCTTTTACGCGCTGCATGTGGCAACAACATACAGCATTACAAATTTAGGGGTGTTGATCCGACTCAAGATGTCGCCATACACGCTCTACTAATAGAACCAGCTAATAAGCTGTACCTATACACTTCGGAAGATAGTCCCATTAAAAGTCGCAAACAAAAGGACCTGAGGTATAATCCCCCAGGTCCTTACTGTTTATAACTCCTTATTTAACATCATTTCGAGAACCAGTTTGTCCATCTCGGATGTCGCCTCATTCCCGATCCGACAGAAGTTATCGATGGTCTTTTCCGCGTCATTTTCAATGAATCCATTGGTTGAGGATATGGACTTCCCTTTTGACGCCAGAAGCGCTGATTGTACCGCCGCGCTTGTACAAGTCGCAACCTTCATGGCGCAGCCGCCTTTAGCCCCATCGCACATCATTCCGGTCACATTGCCAAGCATGTTCTGGATCGCAGCTCTAATCTCGGGTTTCCCACCGCCAAGCAGGTAGGTAATCCCGCAGCTTGCGCCTGTTCCTGATACGGTCACACCGCATAACGCGGATAATCGCCCAAACTTCGATTTGATATGAATCGTGACCAAATGGCTTAGAGCAACTGCGCGAACGAGCTGCTCCTCAGAGGCGCCAAGCCTTTCTGCCGCCGCAATGACAGGATTAGTCGCGGCAATCCCCTGATTGCCGCTTCCTGAATTCGCCATGACAGGCATGGTTGACCCAGCCATACGGGCATCTGATCCTGCTGCCGCGAGTGCCATGGCATGGGAAATTAAATCATCGGATAAAATACCCAGTTGTACGTTCTCTTTTATCGTTTTCCCAACTTCAAGTCCGTACGAATGTGCCAGGCCGTCTAACCCTGCCTTGCGATTCAATTCTATGCTTTGCTTAACCAAACTGAGCTCTCCAAGATCGACGGTATTCACGAAGTCAACAATCGAGTCGATTGTTAGCGCGCTCCGCTCCTCTTTAGAACTCTTAAAGCTCGCGTTTGCACAACCACCGGTATCCACGACCTTCCCGTCGACTTCTATCAACGTTATATTCGTGTGGTTATCTGTAATAACAACCTTCGCGTAGCTTTGCTGGTCTTCAATCATAACTTCAATATATAATTTGCTTGGTGTATCAGCGAGATGGACAACAGAAATGCCCTTCTCCACCATTGTCCGAGCCTCAGAAATAGCTGCTGGATCAATATCGGCGAGAACTTCTAGCTGTTTCTCCGAATTTCCGGCAATTGCCCCTAATGCAGCTACAAAATCGATCCCTGTCTGACCTGTGCCGGGTATGCCAACTGCTAAGGCATTTTTGATAATGCCTGCGCTAGCATGAACCGTAATTTTGTTAATCTTGCCGTGAACATAAGTCCTTGCCTTGGCCGCTGCCAAAGCAATCGCGACTGGCTCCGTACAGCCAAGCGCAACAACAAGTTCATTTCTAAGTATGTTAATGAATGTCTCTGTTTTCAAGATGTACCCCCTACACCGAAAGATACAATGACCTTTTGAATGATGAATAAAATATACTATAACTGCTTCGTTTCGTTCAACTCACTAATATTGGGTTCAGCGACCTATCCGCTTATCCTTCAACCGTTTCACGAATGATTGGTTGCCGGACGTCCACGGACCTTTGTTTGGCAAAGAACAAGGTCAAGATACCGCTTATGATTGTAAGGATGGCCAATGTTAATAAAAATGTGGAGATCCCAAACCAATCTAGACATGCACCCGTTGCAAGCAGCGCAACCTGGAACATGACGCGGTCAACCATGCCTCGAAATGAGAAAAAACGGCCTTGCACATCTTGTGGCACTTTGATTTGGAAAAGTGTTGAGACCATTGGAAAGAAAAAAGCGACAGCGCAGCCGAATAAAACAAAGGAGCCAAGAACGGCAAACGTGTTCTCGCTAAAGGACATTCCAGCAAAGGCAAGCGCAAATAATAACATAAAGAGTGTCGAGCTGGTGACCAGATTTCGCTTGCCGATCACACGTTTTGCAAATAAACCTACGATTAAAATGCTCGTACCTTCAATGGAATAGATCCATCCCATCAGCTCTGGCTTATGTTGGACTTGGCTAAATTTAAGGACAAGCAAATTAAAGCCACCCAAGAACAAAGTGATGATACCGCTATTGATAAGCGCTATGAGGATAGCCGGCTCTTGTCGAATGAGCGGAAACAACTCTGAAAAGCGAATTTTCTCCTTCTTTTTAACGACACTAGCATCCGTGATATTTGTGATCTTCAATTGCGTAATTAGCAGGACAAGAATCACATAAAAGACAAGCGACAATGCGTACACCGTATATAAATTCATGACGGACACCAAAATGCCCGCTGCAGCTGTACCGCCAATCCTGGCTATCGTTATCACGTTGAAATTAACGGTATTCGCTTTTAGCAGATCAGAAGCTTGAACGACGGAAGGCAGTGCTGCTTGGACAGTAGGCATATAGACCGTCGCGGCTAACTGCATAATAACGACAGACAATAGCATGATCGCTACAGATTGGTAATACAAAGCAGCAAACATACAAAGCGGAGCAAGACAACGGACGATCCCTGAAATCAGCAAGATTTTTTTCTTATCATAGCGGTCTGCCCATACACCGGCTTGCGGGGAAATAAGTACGCCAAGAAATAACCCGCACATTAAGATCAAGCTTTTGCCTAAATCAGACGGGACGTGGCTTTGCATGAATTGCAAATTGGCAATGATGCTAGTCCAGATGCCTCCGCCTTGGATGGCTTCACCAATCATCAAAAATATAAAATTACGATTTCGAAACAAAGAAGAATTCATTACTAATCTCCAGTCCATTCATTATTCATAAGATATTCTCTAACTTAAGGAAATGCGTATTGGTATCCGATTCAATATTGCTCACACCCATCATCTCCCTAGTTCCCTTTAATCAGGTTTAATGAGGTCTCTGCCGCTTCCTTTCCATTCACGAGTAAAACAATGCGATGCTCGCCGGGGTAATGCCGGCGTGTCGTCAGATCCGCCCATCGATGCGTTCTAGCAGCGGAAAGCCTTGATCCTCCGGGAACGGTTTTATCGGACAACAAAAACAGCTTTCGGGAATGCTTTCCCCCAGCTTTGACAAAATCGATCCCGTATTCGATGCGCAGATGCAAAGGTTCTCCCTGCCGCACATGAACTTCGTATCGAAGCTCACAGTTCTCGCCAATCATCAGCTCATTCGGCTCGGTTATGAGCCCTGCATAATCCGCGATCGGATCGTCATCACGCGATACCGCATATCCGAACAAGGCAAGCACCTCTGGAGTCGCTTGGCGAATCAAGGTCCTGCAGCCATGCCTCACGATCCAATCCGTATCTGGATTGGACCCCTTCCAACGCGCAGCCGTCTCTAGCACGATAGCCGGATGATCCTTCGCAATATCGTTTAGATTGTTAGCAACACTTTTACGGACATATAGCGATGGATCTGCCTTCAGCTTTTCCAATATGCTCAGTACTGGCGCAGGATCCCGCTTAAATATCGCCAGCGCTTGCCCCCAAGGAAGACGCGGGCGGCATCCTTCACTTGAGAGCCTTCGAACATGCTCATTCGGATGATCTGCCCAGATAGACATCTGCAGCATCATTCGTTCGGGATCACGCAGAATAAACGGCCGAATAGCAAACTCAGCGGAAGACCGTATCGTAAATCTTTCCAATGCTTGCATGGACATCTCCCAATGCTCGCTGCTTTGCCCATATACTTCCACAAAGTCAGGGAAAAACAAATAAGGGAAGCCGGTACAAGTATCTTCTATGGCATATAAAATGCTCAACGCCTCGCTAAAAGAAGGCGGTAGATGCTCGCCGAGCGTTAGAGTAATTTTCCTCATCCGTTGTTTTAACGCTAGATCTACCCAGTCACCATGCATGACCTTCTCAACGAACGCTTCATCGTCGAATGGTTGATAGGCGCTATGAACTTTTTTCGCAAATCCCTGAAGAAATGCTGGATTGTACATGTCTTTTAATGCGTCTGCCATCTCTGTTATGCCTCCGTCTCATTATCAATAAATGAACTCATTCAGCATAGCATAGTAAAGCTGACAACTGTACGTCATATTTACCGAAGGTTGAATAATTTCTTACTGAGGGATCGAGATTAGCGCTAATCGTACTTTCGAATAAAACCCCACAAACCGCAATGGTTTGTGGGGTTTGTGAGGTTTGTGAGGTTTGTGGGATTTCCAGGTTAAGCGTACTACGCGATTCGGAATCGAGCCAGGATCTGCTGCAGTTCCTCAGCCATCTCCGATAAGGATTGTGCGGCAACTCTCACTTCACCCGTAGTCTCCAGCTGATTAACAGCGGAGGTTGACACATCTTGGGAGGAGTCAGCGGTTTTCTTAGCGATAGAAGCAACCTGTTGCACAGATGCTGTAATCTCTTGAGCACCTGCCGACATTTGTTCGGATGTTGCGGCCATCTCCTGAATTTGCGACGCCACTAGCGTAGTGGACTGCAAAATTTCACCGAAGTTTTGCTCCGTTTTCTGAACGAGCTCAATGCCCGTTTGAACTTCATTTTTGACCTGGTTCAGCGCATCGCCTGAGTCATGGACGGTTGTTTGAATCTCACTGAGCAAAGCGGATATTTCACCTGAAAATTGTCCGGATTGTTCAGCCAGCTTGCGGACTTCAGAAGCTACGACGGCAAAACCGCGTCCCTGTTCGCCAGCTCTTGCTGCTTCAATCGCTGCATTAAGAGCCAGCAGATTCGTTTGCTGCGAAATATCTTGAATGGCTTGCAAGATATGCCCAATCTCTTGAGATTTTTTCTCCAGCATAGACATTACTTGATCTGTCTGATGAACAGATTCGTGAATCGATTCCATCTGCTGCACGGTGTTCTGTACATATGTACCGCCCGCTTCTGCCTGCTGTTTGGTCCATTCAATCGACTCCGCGATCGACGAGGCGCTTTCGGCCATTCGATAAATACCGCTGCCCACTTCGTCCATGGAACGCGAGGTTTCTTCCATTGTGAGTGTTTGCTGATCCGCTCCTGTTGCCACTTCTTTCACCGTCTGAGTGATATGATTGGACACTTCCTGCATATCAATGGAACTGATGCGCAGCTGCTCCGCCGAGGAGGCTACGCTTTGAGCATGTCCATTCACAGCTTCGATCATACTTCTCATATGCACCGTCATTTGTGCAAAAGAAGCGCTGAGATCTCCAATTTCATCTCGTTGTTTCAAAGCTGTATAGCTTACGGAAAGATCCCCTTCCGAGATCCGTCTTGCAGCCGCGCTCATGGTCGTGATCGGTTTGGAGACGTGACGAGCGATCAGGAACGAGATGACTAAGCCAAGAATGATAGCAAAGATACTGAGAATCGTATTCCACTTAATTCCAGCCTGATAGGAATGCTCCACCTCCGCTGCCCATACTTCCGCATTTTCCTGAATGCGTTTGGTGAACATTTCAATCAGCAAGGAGCAGCTTCCCAAGTTGCTGTCCGCTACCTGAATAAGCGCCAATCCTTCAGCCCCATGCTTCTGCGCAGCTTCTAGCGTAGAAGGAAACACGGTTGCGTATTGCGTCCACTGCTCTTTGAATACTTTGAGCATTTGGATATCCTTCTCATCTTCGAAAGTCCCATCCAGAAGGTTGATTTTCTTTTGAATATCATTAAAAAGGGTTTGAGCTCTCTCAGCAGGAGTCGTCGTAGCCTCTTCCTCTAACATGCCGGTTCCGCTTAAATTCTGCTTCGTCTTATCCTCCATATTAAATTGAATACGCAGAATTTGATCGTCAAGACTTTTCAAATCGTAATTCAAATTACCTAGCAAGATAACAGACGGAAGTCCTTTATCTGTCGTTTGTTTGGCGGTATCACCCATCGATTTCATCCGCACTTGAGACGTAAGACTAATTGTGGTAAGAAGCACTAAAACGATAACAAAGCTAAAAAGCAGTTTCTTGTACAGCGTGAGTTTCATTCTGCCAGCCTCCGAAGGTTCTCTTTTTGTTGTAAGGGGTCATGTTTTCCCTCTTTTGCAGGATAAATTATCCTATGTTTAATTTCGGCGAAACACCTCGATTTTTTTATACCTAAATGAAATAAGCACGAATTTCTTTGATTTCTTACGTATTTAGGCACCAAAATGGCCACCGAGACTCAATCCTCGGCAGCCTGTTAGGTCTATATTCCGATATCTACTACTCAATCAGTCCGGATCTCTGTAAGAGTTTTTGGGTACTAAAAGCTACTTCTGCCCTTGAAATATATGCCTTGGGATCTAGTGTACTTGCGCTCTTACCGGATATAATTCCTGCACTCAAGCAATTAATCACTCCGTTAACTGCCCATTTCGATGCTTTATTCGCATCCTCGAATTGATCGAAAAGTGCCGCTTCCTGATCAGCGTTCATCGGCTTTATTTCGATCCCCGTAATCTTCATAGCTTTGGAAAGGATGTTCATCGCCTGCTCGCGCATAATTCTATCCATCGGATGAAAGCTACGTCCTGTTGAGCCATCTACTGGTAGCCAGCTGAGCTGCGCCTGCCCATCTCCTGGCATAACGGAAGTAAGCTTAGGCGCGCCAGGCAATGGAATTTGCGGAGTTGCGCTAATCTCATTGGAAGCACCGCTCTCCCCTGCAGGATAAACGGCCTTAACCGCTAAAGAGTACACAGTTCCGTTAGTTAGGTCATCAACCTTATAACTGTACACAGCATCGCTGACTGACGCTATTGCAGAACCATACGATCCAGTGATGGGACTAGCATATAAGTATAACCCGTTGCTCCTTCGACCGTGTTCCAACTCACTACCACATGTCTATCTCCTGCCATGACAGATTGTAATTGCGGAGTTCCAATTTTTTTTACTGTAACCGTAGTTGTCGCCTTTATCTCCCCATTTAAGGTTGCTGCTGAAATCTTAGCCGTACCTTCACCGATTGCGCTGACAGGTCCATTGCTATTCACGCTTGCTACCTTGGAATTACTTGTGCTCCAGACGGCACCTTTGCCATTTGTTGTGCTGTAGACGTCTGTCCACTGCTGGTCATCCTTAGAAACTTGAATCTGATAGTTGATTCCGTAGGCTGCCTCCCAGTAGAGCTGGACTTCATTTACTCGTTTACTTTCTCCCAAATCAACATACACCCAACCAGGATCAACTGCACGCTTAGACCCGAAGCGAGTCGTTAAATTCCCGTCAAAAGCCCAAGGTGCCGTATCTACCGAACCATCATTAGTAGACGCGACAGCCGGTTGATTTAGTGCCAAGTTGGTTCGTGGTCTTGGCTCGGGATCTTGCACGGGAATAATGGCAACGCCACTCTGATATTCTCTATCAAGGAAATTCATCTCGTGTAACGTTTTTGCTGGAGTTGCACTTCCAGGCATGTACACATTCTCAAATGTAAGATCAGTTATTAGCGCCCCTTCTTGCCCTTTGATTTTGGCAAAATTTTCACCTGCATCACGAACGGTTATATTTTTCACTGTAACCCCGGCAACTGGCCCAACTCCAATGTCTCCGCCGTTCACAGTAAATAAGGTCATCCAAGCGCTGTTATCCTCGTTTTTACCGCTAATATCTTCGACATCCATATCCTCAAAGGTGACATTTCTTACAGCGCCTACCCCATATCTGTGGTGGATAGCGAACCCAACAGCAGCCTTGTACACAACGCCGTTTCTAAACGTGATGTTTTCTTGATCCTGCATGACACCTTGACCTATTTTAAACCCATAACAAGCGGTCCAAGCAATGGCGTCCTCAAATAAGACATTTCTAACAGGTTCTGGATGGCCGGGCCAAGGGACTTTACCTGACGCAATATCGGTAACTTCTTCCCAAGACTTTGTCGAAAACGAATCATCCAGCGAAATGCCAATGGCGTTTCGGACGACTGTGTTTTGCGATTCAACGATATCGATTCCATCATTTTCACCCATGCCAAGGCTGTTAAACATTTTTAAATTGGTAAATTCCAAATCATTAGAACGTACGGGCATCACTGCCCATGCGGCAGATTCACGAACGAGAACGCCATCCATCTTGAAATTTGTAGTTGCAATAGGCACTACCAGGTTGTTTATCATGCCTTTATTATTCGTACTCTTATCCGCTGATAGTGCAGCACCATTTCCGTCTAGCGTTCCACGGCCATAAATTTTGATATTATCCGAATCAAATGCTGTTGAGATCCACCAGGTCGCCGGTCTTCCCATCGAATCTTTGAACCAGTTCTCTGTATAGTCAGCCGTCTTCCCTGTTCCAATAAAAGCTGCTCCCGGCTGCATATAGAGCGCTGTATTGCTTTTAAGCACCAGGTTACCGATATAATACTCGCCCATCGGAAACCCCTTTCATTATCATGCTCCGTCAGTATATCAGATCAAACTTTACTCCATAATGCGGTTAATTCGAGATCATGGGCAGAATTTCACACATTTATACATAAAAAAAACCATCCGCCATGGTCATAACCCATGAAGGATAGCCTTCTTCCGTGCATCAATTGACTAACTGAGTCTTTACAATAATATCCGACATGATGATCGGATGCAGATTACCCTGATAGGCAAATGATGATTGACCGGTTTCTTCGGATACAACCAAAGCCAAGGCATCTGTTCGTTCTGTTATGCCAATCGCTGCCCGATGCCGCGTCCCTAAATTTTTATTTTCTAGTATAGTTGCCGATAAAGGCAATACATTCGCTGCAGAAACGATTTGATCATAACTAATGAAGACAGCGCCATCGTGCAAGGGGTTCCCCGGATAGAAGATGGATTCGAGTAAGGAATAAGATACTTTCGCTCCCACTGGGATGCCATTATGTAGATGATCTTCAACAGGATCGTTTCGCTGAATGACGATCAATGCACCATGCCGACGCTTCGACAAATGATCAACGGCAATCGACAAGTCCGAATATTGGATAGAGAATGCTGACAAATAACATTGCATGTAAAAGGAAGTGGCGATAGATTCAACTTTTCTAAACCGTTCTTGAATCGCCTCTAAATCACTTAACATGCAGTAATTCTCATCATCTATGATTTGCAAACTATTGTGAAGCGCATTGGAAATTTCGTGTATGTGTTGTTTGAGCTGTTCTTTCAATGGGGATTCGTCACATCTGATCTGGTTCAACGCGTACACCTCTGGATACCATATTACTTATTATCATTCCCAGTTTTGAAAAGATCATCAAATAACGAAATTTCCATTTTTTACGAAGAGTTATTTAGTCCGCTACGCGGATAATCACTTTTCCTTTGGCGCGACCTTCTCCCAAATATTGAATTGCTTCGGCAACCTCACTTAGTGGATAGCATTTATCTATAATCGGTGTAACTTTACCGGCCTTAACAAGTCTCTCCAAATCCATCTGATCCTCTTGGTTAGGCTTGTGGATTAAAATGCCCATCTTCTTATTCCCAGTCATTGAAATCCACGGCCCCAAGCTCATAACTTGGAAGATGCGAGCCATTGAACCTCCTACCATGACATATGTACCTGATGGACTTAATGCACGTTTGTAATCCAAAATGGATCGATACCCTACCACATCAAGAATCAAGTCGTACTGCTGTCCGTTTTTGGTAAAATCATTTTGCGTGTAATCAATTACCTCGTCCGCACCGAGGGACAACAGCATATCCAATTTTGCGTTGCTATCAACTGCTACCACTTCCGCCCCGATTGCTTTGGCAAACTGAACCGCGATCGTTCCCACACCTCCACCTGCGCCATTGATAAGAACTTTGTGCCCCTTCTGAATCTTCCCTTTATCGCGGAGCCCTTGTAAAGCAAGGACTCCCGCTTGTGGGAGAGCTGCAGCTTCATCGAATGTTAGATGTAGTGGTTTAAGCGATAGTGCATCTTCACGAGCAGAAACATACTCCGCAAACCCGCCCCAACCACAGCCAGAGATGTCCCCGAACACCTCATCGCCTGGGCGAAACTGTTTGACCGCTCTTCCCACCGCTTCAACGACCCCCGCGATGTCAGCTCCGAGAATGCTGTATTTTGGTTTTAGAATCCCCCCAAGGCGGACCATAAAGGGTATTCCCCGCAAGAGATCCCAGTCCCATGAATTGACGGATGCGGCATGGATGCGAACCAAGACTTCATTGTCTTTGGGTGTAGGTTTTTCTACTTCAATGAGGTTAAGTGCGTCTTTCGTTCCGTATTTCGTATAGACAATTGCCTTCATAATCATACCTCCAAAGAGATCCCTATAATGCTTGATCTTATCATTTTATGGCTAGTTGTATGTCAAGATTTTTTCTGAGAATATCGCAAAGTAACGAAGCATATCACTATTGGTAGGTTGCAATGGAAGATGGTGATCTTTTGATAGGTCCTTCGATCATACGCCCTGGGAATTTTTCCGTAATCGCCACGGCAGATCAAATGCGTCCTGTATACGATCGGTATAATGAGCAAATCATTTACCATCGTATTCCTGTTCATCTTATATTCATCGGTGAATCCATAATACAGTACTGGGATTTACAAACCTATTTCGGCCAATCGAAACTTTCTATCCTTAATCGAGGGATTTCCGGAGATCTAACCACTTATATGTTGAAACGTTTTCCAGCCGACGTTCTTCAATTAAAGCCGAAGTATGTACATATTATGGGTGGAACGAACAACACTTGGAGGCTAGATGCCGTCGACCCTTCGGAAAGGAAATCTCCGAGTCAAATCTGTCTCGAAACACTATCCGATATCGGAGCCATGATTCGTGAATCTAAGAATAACGGAATCATCCCGATCATTGGCTCGAATCTGCCCACTGGTAAAGGAATACCCTGTTTTACATCCCAACCGCTTCTTTACTGCCGAGATATTCATATGGATATTCGAAATGATTTGCTCTACCAAATAAACCAGCGAACAGAGCAGCTAGCCGCTAATGAGCAAGCGATTTACATTGACTATTTTTCATACATGACCAAGCCAGATGGTCGAACATTACGTCCTGAGCTGGCTGATGACGGGCTGCATCCCAATGTGCTCGGTTATAACATCATGGCAGATAGATTAAATAGAACGTTGAGAACGCTAGACATTCAATTGTGAACTGTAAAAGTCTCGTGCGCTTAACAAATAAAAAAGCCTGAGGGAAATTCCCTCAAGCTTTTTGTTTTCCAGGAATCATTCATCCAACTAATGAGAAGGAATCCAGCCTACAATTTGTAAAACCGTTAATGCAACTTCAATAACAATTAGAATTACTACAATCCACTCAACGAACAACCCCCGGATGGAATGACTGATATTGGAAAAACCCTCAAGAATGTGATACAGAATGTCTGTTTTACTTTTCAAAATTTTATATCGATCATTCAATTCAAAGAAATCCATCATGCCGTCATAAAATTGACTAGCTATGCTATTGGTCCAAGTTAAATCAGGTTTATCCAAAATCATGATGTAGGCAAGGGTGTTATACTCATGGCGTACGATTTTGGCTGTGGTTCTCGCCAACTCTTTATTGCCAACTCGCAGCTTCCCTTTCTCTAAGCGATCGATCATCCCTTCGAGACCATCATGAATATCACCGAGTTGTTCCTCGATCTTCTCTAGAGCTACTGATTTGGCAAGCACTGTGGAGATGAGTTCAGGGTAAAAGAATTCATACTGGGCTACAATCACGTACTTGTCAGTCAACTCCATGTTCTCGATTTCCTCGATATGCAGACTGTAATCGTCCATGTATCTGTCCACTTGCTGGAGATCCATACCAGGCTCGAAGGTTTGGATAAATTTTAAGAAGGCAGTAATGTCATTCTTGCTTGTGTGATTAACAAAAACAACACTGCCAAATGAAAACACCAGCACTTGTTGTAAGGAATCGATTTCTTTTCGAAGGATCGCGGATAAAATGTCGCCACGCAGGATTAACGGTTGTTCCCATGTGTACTTCTTGGGAATATCACAGTGAATCGCGATTTTGTTTAAATCAATTTCATTCGTGACAGCCAAAGCTCTGAAAGTTATATCTTTCATGTTCACCACTCATCTGCTCAAAAAAGTTATGCTAACTAGTCTTGACAGAATAAGATGGCTTCAATCCTATGTGGAGCCTGTAATTTCATCTTTTTAACCTCTGGGGACTGGCTCATTCCCTACTTTTTCTCTTGGCAGCAAGTATTTAAAGGCTAACCTCAGAAGCGGTGGAACCGCGAAGAAAATGAACCAGGTTCGAAATATTTGATAGCAGGTGACGATCGCAATGTCCGCATGAACCTCTTTGGCCATGATCCCCATCTGATCCATGCCTCCGGGCGCCATGGCCAAGAAGGCAGTCGCCGCAGAAACGCCATGCATGCCCGAAAGCATCACGCTCAAACCTAACGAGCCCAAGATTAGCACGAAGCCGCTAATGATCGCGAGGCCAATGATTCGAACTTTGTGTGTAAGACTCTCTGGGCGAAGTAGTAAACCAACGTACGTGCCTATTAACAGCTGCGAAACGTCTAGAAGACCAGATGGCAGTGCTGGACCTGACACGCCGGAAAGATGAAGAATGGCTGTGGCAATCATTGGCCCTAGCAAAAAAGCTGAGGGAAAACGGATCTTTTTGGCCAGCACAGCGCATAACACACAGACAATAGCAAACAAGAAAATATTAGGGAATAGATCGCCCCAATGTGCACTCACTCCTGCTATATCCTGTATGGCTGACCGGTCACCGCCAAACAACGGACTAAAAATTAGGAGCGGAACGCAGAAAATAATGATCATCAACCGAGACACTTGGAGGAATGTCATCACGGTGAGATCGATGCCTTCCGTATCCTCCGCGAGGATGATCATCTGCGACAATCCGCCAGGAATACTCCCCATCAACACCGTCGGCAGCGGCAAGCCCGACACCTTGGAAATGCAGTAGGCGATGAGCGCGCTAAAGACCAGCAGCAGAACCGTCATAAGAATCATGCTGGGTAATTGTTGTCCCATCTCTTGCAGAGTGTTCATCGTGAAGGTTAAGCCAATCGAATATCCGATAATAATTAGTGCTATATCACGCAAATAGCTAGGCCACAGCGGCCTTACCTTTTTCAAAAAACGAGCTCCCAAGAAAGCAAACAACATCGGTCCTAAGAGCCAGGGTAAGGGAGAATGAATGAACGTGAATAGCGTCCCCCCTACTAGCGACAATACGAGTGTAACGATGAAACGAATCACGGCTGCTCAGCCAACTGGGCTATACGTTTGTTTACATCACCTTGTATGTGTCCGCCGTGATAACAGATAACGGTCTCGATGTCGAAGGCTAACAGCTTCTTCAGTGATCTCAGTGCCTCTTCCATATCGGGTGTAACGGCTGCCCTTGGCCCCTTTAATTCGCCAGCTTCGACGACCATGGCATCACCGGCGATCAGCGTTTTACTCGCGTGATGGTACAAACAGACATGCCCTGGCGTATGACCCGGCGTATGAATGACGGTCAAGCCGCCTGCGAATGGCAGCTTCTCCCCGTCCACTATCGTACACTCCACATTGGGGTGCGACGGATACAGAAAAGTCTGCTCGAATTGGTTACGTGTCACTTCAGGCAGCTGCCCTAAGAGTCCTTCAAGCCTTTCAGGGCTCACCTTGATCATCGGTTTCGCTCCGTTAATGACGTCTTTGTCGTCTTCATGGGCGTAGACGATTGGAGATTCGTCTTCTGCCGCCAGAAACTCAGGCAGTCCACCAACATGATCGAGATCCTGATGTGTCAAAATAATAGCGCGCAGCGGGACATTAAGGGTTCCAGCTTGCTTCGCTAACTCCCGAATCGCAGGAGCGGAACCTGGCATGCCCGTATCAATTAACACCCAGGATTCCTTGTCAAATAGAATCGTCGGATGAATCGTCATTGGCCCCAAATTTAGTGCTAACATGTCAATGCCTTCAGCTATTCTCATGTGATTGCCGATGCCCAGCCTCTTATCATTCTCTAAGGCAAGGTCACGGCCACCTCCTTTTATCCAAGTTTAAAACCAATGAGTTCATTATAGAACTCGATAGTTTTAGCGTCAATGAGAAACATTGACGTTCCCCTTCTCTCATGTCAAGATATGGGGGGAGGGATCGCGATGGTAGACTCGAAAAAAGACAAAATTCTGAATACAGCCATCGAGCTGTTCCGATCGAAAGGTTACAGCGCCGCATCCATGCAGGATATCGCCGAGGCATGCGGTATGGCCAAAGCCAGCATCTATAAATTTTTTGCGACCAAAGAAGATTTGTTTACAGCTGCTTTCGTCGCATGTCATCAAATATTGTTAGATCAAGCAGCAGCATTGGATCGTGGTGGAGCTGAACTGAGCCTCACTCCGAAAGAGAAGCTGCGGCGGAAGATCGAATTCCAATTGCAATATACGGTTGAGAATCATCTATTCATGATCGACTTTAGAGAATTGCCCATAACAACCAACGAACAATTCATCGCTGCATGGAAAAGGAAGAAGAACGCGCTGCATACTTGGCGCCGCGAACTGCTAATCGAGACATATGGGAAGCAAATCGAGCCCTACATTTGGGATATTGTTGCCATATTCCGGGGAATTCATGTTGAATACTTAACTTATGTGCAGCAAAAGGTGATTGCCTTACCGATGTCCGAGCTCGCTGCGTTCATCGTTGGCCGCTTAGATGCTTTGATCGACGATTTCATTCGCACAGCGCCGAAGCCCGTTATCGATGAAAGCAATACGCATTTCAACTATTTGAATCCGAGCGATGCTCCTGCCCGTCAAACGACGATTGAGCAGCTGATGGCGTTAATAACCGCCAAGGTTGGCGAGCTGTCAAAGCCTGCCGATATACGTGAGGAGCTTCAAAAAGTTACAGTAATGTTAAAAGAGGAGTGCATTCGCCAAGCTCCCACTCCCAATCCAACACTCATCAAGGTGTTCATCTCCTATCTCGATGTCATTCCAGAATTAAGACCCCATCTTCGTCAGCTTAACTATCTCCTATCTTAATCGGCACGGCCCATCAAATTGAACAAGAACCCCGCGATTATGAATCAATTGCGGGGTTTCTTGGCTTTCGTAGTGGTACTCCCCCGCCTTAAGTCCGGTTCCAAGAACCGTCATAGGTCCATTTTCGCAGAACCTTGCAAGAGCTACAATAAAGACATGAAAACGAAACGATGACATGCAACATATCGCAAATTTGAGAGGAGCAACACACACCATGAACAAATTATTCCGTTCTAGAACAGACAGCAAGTTAACAGGACTTTGCGGAGGACTAGCAGAATGGCTGGGCTTAAATGCCACTCTAATTCGCTTGCTGGTCATCATCGCCGCGTTGTGCAGCTTTGGAACCGTCGTACTTATCTATATGATCGGTTGCCTGCTTGTCCCTAAAGCGCCGCAAAGCCACTATGATTTTACACCTCCATATCAGAACTAAGGTGCTAGACATGTGAAAACGTCAGTGAAAACTGGCGTTTTTTCTTGTTCAACCAAGGATGTGTTTTGGAATTTTTAGATTAAAATGTTGCGTTGTTCATATCATGTAAAGACCCATCTAATCGTGACTTGAAGCGGCAGGAGGACTGCATATGCCTGTATGGCGTGAGTTGAATGAGGAAATTCGCCGCATGAGCGTGCGACTCGAACACTGGCAGCATCAAGACGGCTCTTGGCGATTTTGCTTTGAAAATAGTCTGTTAACCGATGCTTACATGATTATCGTCCTTCGGACATTGGAAGTCCCTCAGGAGGCGCTAATCAAACAGTTGCATGACCGCATTGCTGCTGAACAAGAATCAAATGGTGCTTGGAAAGTCTATCACGATGAAGATGATGGAAATTTGGACGCCACCGTGAATGCCTACTTTGCTCTTTTATATTCGGGCTACAGCCAAAAAAACGACGAAACGATGATAAAAGCTGCACGCTTCATCTCTTCCAAAGGCGGGATCAAGCAAGTGAAAACCTTGCTTACGAAGGTATTCCTAGCAGCCGCCGGACAATATCCATGGCCCTCCTCGATGATGATTCCGCTTGAATTTCTTTTGCTCCCGACCACCTCTCCGGTGAACTTCTTTGACTTCTCCGGCTTTGCCCGCGTCCACTTTGCGCCGATCTTGATCATGGCTGACCTGAAATTTGTCAGGATAAATGCGGCTACACCGGACTTATCGGACCTGACTCGCCCCGTCAGCATGGATCCAGAATCACCCCGTGGCTTCCAGGAGCTATTGAATGAAGTTCATAGCGGTATTAAGCAGCTAACAAGCCTTCCGCAGCAGCTGCATAAGCGAGCTGTTCGCTATGCGGAAACCTATATGCTTGAACGTATCGAAGCGGATGGAACGCTATACAGCTACTCGACGTGTACGCTGCTGATGATCTTGTCGTTGCTAGCGCTAGGTTATGACAAGAATCACCCTAAGATTACCGCCGCGCTAAGCGGACTCTACTCGATGCTGTGGAACATTAACGGAAAGATTCATCTCCAAAACTCACCTTCCACCATTTGGGACACCGCACTGCTTGCCTCGGCTCTGCAGCAAGCGGGAACTGCGCCAGATCATCCTGCTATCGCGAAAGCAGTCCACTATCTGCGCGGTTTGCAGCAGTCCAAATTAGGGGATTGGAGCCTCCATGTCGCTCATCCAGTACCTGGCGGCTGGGGCTTCTCCGAATCTAACACGATCAACCCTGACGTGGACGATACCACGGCAGCCTTGAGGGCCATACACGCAACCACACAGCGTGATCTTTCCTACCAAGACGCATGGAACCGCGGGTTAAATTGGGTAATGTCCATGCAGAATAAAGATGGCGGATGGCCCGCTTTCGAGCGAGGGGTTACTAACAAGCTGTTGACGCTAGTCCCTGTTGACGGCGCCTCCGCAGCTGCTATTGATCCGTCCACCGCGGATCTAACAGGTAGGACCTTAGAATTCCTTGGCGCAACAGCAGGCCTAGGCATCCACCACCCCTTCGTCCGAAGAGGTGCGGATTGGTTATTCTCGAATCAAGAAGCGGATGGTTCGTGGTACGGCCGTTGGGGAATTTGCTACATTTATGGCACATGGGCTGCTTTGACCGGGCTAATGGCTGTTCGAACGGAACCGGATCATCCTGCTGTTCGACAAGCCGTCGATTGGCTGCTAAGCATCCAAAACGAAGACGGCGGCTGGGGGGAATCCTGCAACAGCGATAGTCTCAAACACTATGTACCGCTCAGGGCCAGCACACCCTCCCAAACCGCTTGGGCGCTCGATGCACTTATCGCGGTATGTGAGGAACCCCTGCCTGCTATTAACAAAGGCATGCAACAACTACTCCAGCTTCTGCACAAGGATGACTGGACGACGCGATATCCAACTGGAGCAGGTCTGCCCGGCAGCTTTTATTCCCATTATCACAGCTATCGGTATATTTGGCCCTTAATCACGCTGAGTAACTACAAGAAGAAATATGAGAACCTGTAAAATGAACAATACATGCCATCCTTACGTCAAATCCAAGGCAACTTGCTATACGAAGGAGAATAATCATGAAGAAATTTTTCAAATCCCTATTTCATAAGCGGTCATTTGCTGATCAGTTGGAGACTTATCTCGACGCAACCCTGTTAAAATGGAAAAAACGCATCAGCCCCATAACGAACAGAATCGGATTCGGTATTTACTTTTACAAAAACATCACAATTAACCTAAATCGCCTGAACAAGGAAATATTAGAAATTGCTCAGGATAGCGCTAAACTCTCACACTTCAACAAGTCCGCATTTCCCAGCTTTATATCGGTCGTCGACGGCGTCCATACAAGGATGTTCACACATCTGCCGAATCACGTCATTCAACAAATTACCTCATTGGTTAAAATGCTCCCAGGATTCAAAGAGCTGCAATCGATATCACGGACTTATGGGTACATCTGTGAGCTTCAATACAATCAAGGAAGAGTATTCTTCGGCTCCTTACAAATTCACTTTATTAAAATGGAAAGATTAGCTGCGCCTTTGTAAGCTAAATGACAAAAGACTGCGATCACCCCGTCTTAAACAGGTGAGAACAGTCTTTTTATGCTTGCAAGCATGGGGAATATTTGGTTATCTTAATGAGATGCATGGCTAGGAAAGGAAGTTTGCGAGTATGAGACAAACCACCTCAACAATCCCAAGAGCCGCTGTTCGAGGCTCATCGCTGGGCGTGATCTTCATGGCGTTATTCGGCACGCTCTGGGCAGGTATCGGTATTGGCGGGCTGCAGGGTTGGGGTTCAACTTGGCTGATCATCGCGGCTGTTATCGTTGGTATCCTGCTGCTATCCGGCGGCATTTCGTTACTTGTTGCCTCCAAGCAATTAACTCAAACTGCTGAATCCGATATACGCCGCTGGAAACGCGTTTGGATCTGGCTTGGCATTATCTTCACCATTGAAGGTGCGGCAATAGGGGCTGCAAGCGCGATATGTACCTCCACTAATCATTTTAATCTACTTTTTCCCATAATGGGCATAATCGTTGGCGTTCATTTCATCCCATTGGCGCCGCTATTTCGGATCAAGACCCATTATGTGACCGGAACGCTCCTGACCTTACTTGCTATGATTACACTTCTATATGTGCCTGAAAATGTAATGCTTGGCGGGCACCCGGTCATTACATGGTGGCTCGTTGTTGGTTTTGGGTCTGCTCTGATCCTGTGGGGAACTGGATTACAAATATGGTTGATAGGCAAAAGATGGATGAACACAACACGAATCAACAAAGAACAATAGCGTCCACCCCTTAACAAAGTGAACGCTATCGTTTCTATAAATATGTCAGCAATTGCTCAGCGTTGCGCTTCATATCCGCCGTTCGGCTCCTGAAAGCACTATACGCGATATGGTCAAGACTTATATGGATGAGACAACAACGAAGTCGCAGTTCTAATTGAAGGGGTTGACCTCCGTTTTTGTCCCAGTGCTGTTCCAGTATGCTCTTCAGGTCCACCATCTGCCACTTCGGGAACCAAGACCACCAGTATAAGAACCAAGCGTTGTCGTAGAGAGGATCGCCATAGAAAGCATTCCCCCAGTCGATTACCCCTGTTAGCTTCCCTTCGTCTACCAGTACATTCCGGTTCAACAGGTCGTTGTGCACGATTCCGCGGCATTCCGGTAACTGTGGTACGAGTTGACGCAGTCTCTCCACCCCAGCATCGAACACACGGGCCTCCTCGGGCCAGGCGTCCAGCCGCTCGCGCCAGCCCGCTAGCCGATCTCTCGGCTCTGCCACAGAGAGAAGCTCGGCCCCCCAACAAGTCCCAACCCCATCAGGTCGCCAGAGACCGATCCCTTGGGTACTTGTGAGATCAAGCTTCTGAAGTTCAAATAATGCGTCCAGCAATTGCGGCAGCACGACCCGAATCTCCGTCTCGTCAAGCTCATCGAGATGCTTTCCTGCCACTCGCTCAGATATGGCGTAGAATCCATTTTCGGTCTCTCCCACCTCGAATACCCGCGGAATCGGAAGTGTCTCAGAGTTAAAAGTACTCATAACACGATCCTTTTCAAAATCAGCGACATAGTCTCCGAAGCGGATAACCGTTTCATTTCCGTCCAGCAGGAGAGAATAGGCTTTTGACCAGTCACCTGCGGCAAGCGGCTGAAGCTTTTGAGCACGATTGCCAAAGCGGGCTTTGACAAACCGAGTTGCAGATTGTATGTAATCCTCCACCGTGATTCCTCCTTGTTTCCCACAACAATGTACAACTACGATTTGTCACTATGCAAATACTCGCTTCATAAAGGCCAAGCTCTCACGTTGTTCCGTCTCCGGATCCCTGACTGTGCATTCCGCAGAAATCATCCCCTCATAACCCGAGGTTTTCAGCGCAGCAACGAATTGGTCATACGGATATTGACCTGTACCCGGAGAGAATCGCCCTGTATCTGCTAAATGGATGTGATGCAGCCAGGCTTTGTTGTCGACTAGCGTCTGAAACGATTCTTGCTCCTCATCCATGTGATAAAAGTCCGCTAAAACCCGAACAGATGGATGATTCACTTGTTTCACAAAACTAACTGCTTCAGAGACACTGTTAATTAAGTTTGACTCCTTCTTATTTAACGGTTCAACCACCAGCGTCACGCCTGTCCCGGCAAATTCTTCTCCGATATGAGCAAGGAGTTGAACGATCTGCTCCTCTGAACGGCTTCGTTCCCAGCCGCCCGGAATATGACGCGATCTCCCGCTCCCCAGAACGACGGTTTTGGCCCCAATCTGATTTAGCGCCTTAGCAGCTTTGTGTATATAACGCTGTAGTCGCTCTAGATCTACCTCCGGCCCCACAACTTTCAAATCACCAGGAAAAAAGATATTAAATGCGCTGACAGGGAGCGGGCTATTCATAAA
Source organism: Paenibacillus sp. J22R160 (assembly GCF_059692135.1). Taxonomy (NCBI): domain Bacteria; kingdom Bacillati; phylum Bacillota; class Bacilli; order Caryophanales; family Paenibacillaceae; genus Paenibacillus; species Paenibacillus sp. J22R160. The sequence continues at coordinate 113,391 of NZ_JCAUAU010000021.1, forward strand.
CAAAGGTAATCTAGCAGCATATTCCTCATCATTTTCCAGATTCAAAGAAACTAATGCACACTCTATGTAGTCAAAACCCATATTCTTCAATCTCTCCGCTTGCTGAATCTCACTGCACCAACCAAAGGTGTACATCGTCATCCATCCCTCTCACGTTCAATTGTTAAGTAAAAGAACTAATGATAGCGCATACAAACCATGCTAATTAAGACGCTTTGAACCGGTAAAAGTTTCTAGTTTCTTTCCGGTTCGCCCCTACTCAAGCCCAGGCTCGATGGAACCAATCGTATGCCACATGGCCAGATATCTCATGAGTGCCTTCAAAAAGATCTAGTTCCAATTTGTCTTCTGTTTCTAAGATCTGATAGATGCTCCGAATCTGCTCATATGCTTCCAATGCTGCGTGTACTGGAAAAATCGGATCGCTCTTTCCGGCTTCGATGAAAAGAGGTCTAGGGGCGATCAAGCCGATCAAATCCGGCATCTCAGCAACTAGCGACAAACCGGGCACATAATTGTCAATACACTGATGAATCGATAAAATGCTGGCTTGAAACGTGTTGGTAAAACCGCTAACTACCGCAGCGGTTATGCGAGTATCTATGGCCGCAGCGAACGAGCAAACAAGTCCACCGCCTGAAATCCCCATACATCCGATTCTCGCGGCATCTACATCATCTCGTGTGAGTAGATAATCTACACATCTCAGAGTTTCAAATACACGATATCCAGCCATAGTTTGACCCATTGCTAAGAGAAACGTAGAAAGACGTTTACAGGAGTTTGCCTCCTGAGATTCTTCGCTCAACTTACGGTCACCAAAGCCTAATAGTTCTGGTGCAACAACGATATAACCTTTATTTACGAGCTCAACGGCAAAATTTTTCTGATAGCCCTTGTCACCAGTTTTTTCCTCACCATCTATCGTTAACCCAACAATATCCTTGCTTCCGTAACCGTGTCCATGACAGGCAATAATGGCCCCTGCTCGCTCTTCGCGTTCCTTAGGTATGAGAACGTAAACAGGCATGTAGAGATCAGGATACGTCTGAATTTGAATTCTTTCTCGCGTATAAGTGCAACAATCCACAGATTCTAGAAGCACGGGATCAAGTTCGGGAACCTTTGCTGGAAAACCACCGAGCAACTCAACGAAACGCGAACGTAAACGCTCATTCCAGTTATCCCATTCCTCTTGTGAACTCGCTTGAAATCTCTCGGATGGCGTAACACGATCGTACAGATGTTGAAAATAGTGATCTGGATTCCACATGCCGGTCAGCACCTCGTTTTCATTATTTTCGTTTTTAAGCGTTCTCTTATCACAGACCTCAACTGATCTTTCTCCTCTTCAGGAATCCAATCTGCTAGTCTAGCTGCAGCAATAGGCGACATCCATAGATCAATTTCGTTTTTGTTGACGAAAACACTTGCACTTCTCATCTGCAGGGACTTCAAAGCTATGAAGCATGACATGCATGTCAGCTAACATGATAGCAAAATCATCCAATTCAAGAGGATTTTCTAACATTTTCTGAAGGAGAGAATTGCCTTCTATGTATTCAAAAATAATGCCAACTCTTCCCTCAATCTCCACTAGCCTGTTACCATTCGGCACAGGAATGCCAGGCGAAGCAACTTGTTTCGTTATCTCGTATTCGTAATTGATTGCTTCCTTTGGAAATCCGCTGCGGTAAAGCTTGATCACGCTTTCATGACTGTGCTGGAATATCTCTGCTGTTCTACCCTCAGCAATTCGTTTCATCAAGTTTTCCTCTCTCATAGACTTGTTTCCTTATTTTAACATAGGTTAAGCGCTTGAATCGACATAAAAAACCGCGATGAACGTAAGATTTGGAGGGAACTACGTTCCGCTATTTCCATGAAAAGATGCATTTCCCACGTGCAAGGGGAACTACGTTCCGCTATTTAGCCAATTCCATCCAAAAAACCGTGGCATGATGGACAAATAAGAGCTTGTAGTTCCGCTCATAGCGGAAAAAGCTCGTTCTCCTCCATATAGAGGCCTGTAGTTCCCCCAGGAGTACGTCAAACCTAAAAAAGACCGTCAGGATCCCTGACGGTCTTTCTTATCCTTTATTCGAACATAGCTCTTGCGATCACCGCAAGATCCGTAATATCAATAATGCCGTCATTGTTGAAATCTAACTTTTTGACCAAATTCCAATCTGGACTCGATGTCGTTTTACCATAGCTCGCTGCTGCAATTGCGATATCACCGACAGTTACTTTGCCATCCGCGTTAACATCTCCTGAAGGGCTAGTAATTACGGAATTCGTAAATGCTTGTAGAGCTTGATTCAAGGTGCTTGCAGCTTGATCGATTTCTGCCTGTGTAACCGCGTTGGCGGCTGCTGCAATGGCTGCATTGATCGCTGCTTGCAAGGTAGCTTTGGAACCCGTTGGGTATTTCCCTGGTGCATTACCTTCAACAGCTGCTTGCAAGGTTGCCTGGGACTCTGCAATTAGTGCATTCAACGCTTCTTTGTTAAGTTCACCAGTGCCAGTGACCTGTACGTTATGCGTAACAGAGTTCAAGGAACTCTCCACACCCGCAGAGTTGGCAAGTTGCACGGAGGAGAGCTGAATACTTGCGCTAGTTGTCTGTTTAAGCGCTTTCCATGTTAATTTAAGCAGTGCACCATCCGTGGAGACGGAATGATCAGCGCCTAGGCTTGCCAGCAGAATACGAACTTTGCCTGGCACACCCGTATTTACACTGACTACTTCAAGACCATCCTTCTGTGATTCTGCCTTTACAAAAAGGAAGGTATCCGAATCATAGTTGAACGTTAAATCCTGAGCGTAGACGGCATCTGACGGGCTAGTCGATACATGCGTCAGTCCATAGTTCACATCGAAGTTATTTCCTACCGCAATGTTAGATGCTCCTGTGAGCGTTCCTGATAATTCAGTTGGTTCAGTCGGCTCAGTCACATTAGGCACATCCGCCTTATACATGGTTAAATAATCCAAATTCACATTACCAATGCTGCTTTCATCAATCCGGTAGCTGATTACATTTTTACCTGCTTGCAAGGCCAAACGTTCAGAGCCTGTAAACCATTCATCCCAGGAGATCGCTGTTTTGTCGGGAGCGATTGTTTTTACATGTTCGCCGTTGACATATACGTTGATTTTCGCTCTTGCAGGCAATTGAACCGTAGGATTCGTAGTAGATTCCCCATTCACTTGTTCCCCATAAGCATATCTTACTCCAACAATATAATCCCCGGCTCCGGCTGCATTGACAACAAAATTCGCTTCAGCACCCGGTTTTTTGGGCAAATGAATATATCCCGTTCCTTGAAAGTTCAAATGGCTATTTTCTTTGGTAATATCACCTAATAGGAGGGCATCTTCGGCTTGATACATATCCCCTTGCCCTAAATCACCTGAAGGCAGTTCCTGCCACACATTTGGAGCAACAGGTGCGCCAAAATTAGGCGTTCCATCGGCATTCCAACCGAATTTTTTAATATTCACCTGACGCCACCAGTTACGTCCAGTATCTTGATACACTCGTGAATGATAGATCATCCAATCTTCTGTTCCATCTACGGATTTTACAAAACCTGCTCGTGCTGGACCTGACACATCGCTTGTAGAAACGAAAACATCATTCTTGCGCGTCCAGGAATTCGGGTTTAAGAAGTCCCCATCCGTATTCATAAAATAAGATAACCGGTAACCGTCTGATGCATAGTCGCCCTCTGACATGGTGATGAACACTTTGCCATCTCGCTGCAAGACACGAGGACCTTCCCCGCCTCCGCCTGGCAAGAATGAGCGATCTACGCTAATTGTATAAGGATTATCCATCGGAGCAATAGCCGGGCCGATGGGTTCCCCAGAGCCTAAAGTGCCCCAGACGGCGTAGAGCTTCCCTTTATTTTCAAAAACCGTAAAGTCGTTCGCTTGCTTATAGACACCGTTTTCTCCTGCATATAAAGCACCTTTGTCTACGTAAGCCCCTTGAGGATCATCCGTAACGGATTGTAAAACAGTCGCCATATGCTTGTAATCATAAGCTTTCAAATCGGCACAGTAATAAATATACCATTTGCCATCAAAGAAGAAGATTTCTGGAGCGAAAATACGTGTTTGTGTGCCTTGGGAATCAAAAACCAGCTTCTTTTCCCCTTGGTCAGTCAACGTACGGGATTTGGAAACGTACACCTTATTCTCAGAGTCTAAGTTACTGGAAGAAACGAAATAATAGAAACCGTCTTTGTAGGTTACAAACGGGTCCTGCCCTTGATAAAGCGGATTGTTAAATTTGGTATGTAAAGAAGAACTTGTGACACCCATCGCTTTCATAAATTCGGAACGAGCTATGGATACGTTTTCAATTCCTTTTATTAAGGCTTCAACCTTATCTCGGTCATTCATTTCTGCGTCATCAATCGTGTTAAGCAGCTCATCAGCTGTCTGTTTCGATGCTTGAAGTTTGTTGCGATCACTTTCTGTTACTTTATCTGCAAAATTGTCTGCTAAATAATTTAACTTTTGGATTTCTGCGGTCAACTCACTCTTTTTCGTTATCAATGTACGATCTGCCGGCAAGTAGAGCGCTGATTCTGGAACGATTTGTCTTTGCTGACTTGCACTTTCCCATTCCATCTTGAGCCATGTGCCGCCCCAGCCTTGTAGATACTCAACTTTGATATCATAGTGCTTACCTGCTTCTAAGGAGATTGGCGTGCTATCCTGTGGTTTTTCCCAAGTTTGCTGCCAGAAGTCAATGATCAACTGACCATTAATCCATAGTCTAAAGCCATCATCTCCAACCATATGGAAGGTATAGTCTTCTGTGTAGGTAGGAACGATAGTCCCTGTAAAACGTGCCGTATTATAATCAGGCGTTCCAGAAAACTGATTAAAAATACTGCCAAATGAATCCCCATTCAGATTGCCTATCGCTCGTGATCCACGTTTATCATCGAATTTGAATACGGTGATATCTGTTCGATTATCAGGATTAGGCACACATTTAAAGAAATCCCCCATTAATCCATGTCCATCCAAAATTGGATCAACAGCACGAGCATTCATAGGCATATTCATCGTGCATGCAAATAAGATAAAAGCCATAACTATCCATATTACTTTTTTCATCGGTAATCTCCTATTCTCATATTCGTTTCTACTCCGTGGATATTCTGCTAACGCTCCGAGTGATTACAAGAAACAAAGCCAGCAGCCTCGTTGCCTAATGGCGCACACCGTGTTACCTCCTTCCCCTGTCTTGCTGCGTGTTTTTAACTTAACATATTTTCAAACAGATAGATTTGCAATATCCCGAGCTTTTTTACAATTATCTTGCCTTTTTATGTTCGTAGGAGAATTAACGTTGAACTCGTGCACAAAAAGAAAAAACTGACGCCGATTTCGTCCTGGCGACAGCTTACTTTTGCATATTCCTAAAGCGTCATGGCTTGTCCATACCTGGCCAGAAACTCTTCCTTCTCCTTGTAATCTGGCATAATGCTGCCTATACGTCTCCAGAAGGAGCGATCATGATTCATATGGGTGAGATGACATAGCTCATGGATGATGACATAATCAATCACATCGATCGGAGCCATAGCTAAGCGATAATTAAAGGTTAATTTTTTGTCCGAGGAGCAGCTTCCCCATTTGGTTTTGGACTCCTCGATTTCAATCGACTTCGGTTTTACCTTTAATTGTGTTTGATAGATCTTGATGCGCTCGGCTATGACTTTCTTGCAGCTTGAGAAGTAGAACTTCTTAAGATTCATTTTCAATTCTTCTTCACTTAGCCCGGCAGTCTCAATTAATTCATGGAGAAAATGATACTTCCCTAGATGAAGGAATTTTCCTTCCTCTTGATACTCTTTTGTTCGGGCGGTCTCTTTCGCTTTGGCAATGAGCTGTAATTTCTCCACGATCTGTTTCCCATGCTGTTTTACAGCACTCATAATGGTCTCCTGGCTTGTATCGTTAGGAGCTTTTACTGTGATGTATTCTGTTGTTTCGATTTGAATCGAAATCTTTTTTCTAACACCATATAAAACATGAAATTCAATCGTCTTATCTTCAAACTCAATCTTCATTCTGATCATCTGTCCTTTACTTTCACTGCGGTACCCTATCATTTTACCTTTCTCATATAAAAAAGACCAATCCCGTTGTTAAGGATTGGCCATCTGCTCACTCGCCTTTTTGCTTCTCTTTGGTGTCTTCTTCTAATAACCCCTTCGTTCCTTGTCTAAACTCCTTGATCGTAGTACCGAATGCACGGCCTAATTGCGGAAGCTTCGTAGGTCCGAACAACAATAACGCAACTACAGCAATGATGATAACGCCTGAAACGCCAATGCCTGAAAGCATGATAAGCACCTACTTTCTATCCTTCGTTTATTAGAATTTTACCATAAGAGCTGTGATGTACATAATAAGAATTCCAGCCGTTAATCCTCCAAAATTAAGCCAAGAAACGGGAGACAAATTCCGCTTCTCCGATTCCTTCAAAATCATTTTGGAAATAACATAAATGACTTGAAGTATTGCGCCAGCCCCGATACCGAAGAATAAGGCGGCTAAAGTGTCATTGAATATGAATCCACCGGCCCAAGTTCCGATGATGGCTGGGCCACCTGCGATTAAGGCTAACATAACAAAAGTCTCCCAGCTAGGACGATCCTTCAGCAGTGGAGCAGCGATTCCGACGCCTTCTGTAATATTGTGAAGAGTAAAACCAATGATCAAGAAAGTGCCTAGCGCTGCCTCTCCGACAGCGAATGCGGATCCAATTGCAAGGCCTTCACCGAAATTATGCAAACCGATGCCTGTCGCAATTTTCCGGGACACTCTGCTTCCCTCAAGCGTTCTGCTGCTTTGTTTGCGAGTATTAGACTGGTCAACAGCGATCAAGAATAGGCAGCTGAGAAGTGCGCCAAACCATACTAAGCCAGTTCCCTGGAACACACCAGGAGCTTCTGCAGCCATTTCAAACCCTTCCTCAAAAGTATCAATAACAAGGAAAAATAAGAGTCCTATCGTCAAAGAAAGAATGACATGCATGCCTTTCACCGTAAACCTGCGTAAAAATGGATACCATAACAGACCCAGGCCTACAGGAATGACCCCAACATAAAATCCAATTAATGCATATTGGGCAAAAAGCTTGCCTGTCGGAGCTGGTGTCGCAGCTGCTGCTGCAACTTCACCTGTGAAAATCAATCCATTGGACGTGATTAATTTGACTTCATGCGGATCCCCTTGTACCCAGGGGTATGGAATATTTATCGTTCCTCTTTCGAATCGTTGTAAGGAGTCGCTTGGTGAAAACTCTGCGTTCCAGAAAGCTCCGTCAACAACGACTTGTGCAATCGTTATTTCCTCAGGGCCGGAGTTCAGAACCTTCACTTGAATGCCATCATCATTAAGCGTGATCTTCTCAACGTTCAAAACTTCAATTGGCGCAGCAGGCTCATTCTCAATGCCAGTACCTACTTTGGCAATCGTAGCGATAATTGCAATTAACAATATAAGCGGAAGAATTCCCCATAAGATAGCTTTGAAATTAATGGAAGATGCTTTGGTTTCCTTTTGATCTGCGTAACTCATTGAACGATTACCTCCTTTCTTATTCAGCTATAAAGAACCCCATCCAACCAAGCTCAGCAAATTCACTTTGATGGGCATGAAACATATATTTCCCAGCGGATGGAAACACGATTTCTAGAATACCGCGTTCTCCCTGGCATTGCATAATTGTATCCGTGAATTGAGGACGAGCTTCAGGGTCCGCGCCTGTAGCATAATAGTTGAAAAAGTTCGCATGTAAGTGAAAAGAATTGATGAGATCGAATTCCGTCAGATTACTGAGATAGATACGCACAAGTTCTCCGACTTTCACTTTAATCGGTTCTTGCTGGTAAGCAAAAGCATACCCGTTTACGGTATAAATTTCGTTTTCTCCATCGAGATCCAGATCAAATCCGTTCATGACCATACTCAATTCTTTAGCAGCAGCTCTTGGTTTCTTGGGATCAATGATGAAATTCCCATATAGTCCTTTATGAATATGTCTTGCTAGCGGAGCAACATGGCAATGATAAACATGCATACCGGCTGGTTTGGCTTCAAATTCGTAAGTAAACGTATCTCCAGCATTAACAGCATCTAGCCCATCCATATTCGTTGGGTGCATCCCGTGAAAGTGAATGGAGTGCGGGTGGCTCGTTGCATTGCCAAATCGAATACGAAGAACATCTCCTTCGGTACAACGAATCGTCGGGCCAGGAATGGTGCCATTAAATGTCCATCCCGGGAACTTAATGCCTCTGGCGATCTGAACTTCATTCTCATACGCTGTAATTTCATACTCGCGCAATGTTCTTCCATCAGGAAGTGTACTTACCTTGCCATAATCAAATGCTGTGAGCGCCTTCTGTGCGGCTTTAAAACCTTCGGTAGCGTCATTACTTGGCACATAACCATGCTTCATTCCATCGTGAAGCTGCCCTTTCATGGCCTTATGAATATCATGTTTATCTGCCGCTAAGGAGGACTTTCCAAATAAAGTGGATGGATTTAATAAGGCCGCTCCAATGACGGCAAAAGCCCCAGCACCTCCCATCTTCAATAGCTTACGTCTTGACAACTTATCACCCGAGTTACGCAACATTGTTGTATCCTCCCCTATTTTATATTGCTTGTTTACAATTTTTTTGCACCGAGGAAACATTTTAGGTAAAAATTTTGTTTCCAATGGGACAAAAAGTTTGCCCAAGGAAACACTTTGAGTTAAATATATGCCTAAATGTGCTATTTGTAAACCATTTATTTTTTAAGCGCGAAAATATATTTGGAATAATACCATTATTATTTGTGCGCTGCTATGTCGCCCTATCCATCAAGTTGTTCAATCGAGATTTGAACCAGTTTGTGCCGTTGAAGTTCCTGCTGATCCTCATCGGTATGCAACTTGGGATTATGTCTTTCAAGGGGGAAAAATTAATTAAAAAAGGAGTTAAGCATAGGCTGCTTAACTCCTTTTTCGTTACATGACACATCCGCTGAATTAGATGCGATAACTACCGTTAATCTGCGGTGCTCAGTCGCAAGAAATGAAATAGCGGTAGGAACTCCATCTATATTGTCTGTAGCTGGACGAAATCTGCTAGATTTGCTGAAATTAGCGGTAGAAATGGACCTCTGTCAAGAAAGTGGACACTCTTATCCCGTTTTTTTGTTCTTGAACTGCGCAGCAAAGCGAGCTGGTGACATGTAACCTATCGCACCGTGGATTCGCTTGCGGT
>NZ_JCAUAU010000022.1:0-117383 GCF_059692135.1 Paenibacillus sp. J22R160
GAAGTGCTCCGCTCGACTTGCATGTATTAGGCACGCCGCCAGCGTTCGTCCTGAGCCAGGATCAAACTCTCCATAATAGTTGAACAATTGCTTGTCCGATATCTGAAAGCTGAATAGCTCATTGACTTGCTAACGAGATTAAAAATAATCTCTATTTTTGAACGATTTCTCGTTCGTGCTTACTCACTCGTTGTTCAGTTTTCAAAGATCAATTTCTTTCGCTCTCTGCCGTGTTACCGAAGCAGCGAAAAGTAATATACCATACTATTTTTCATTGTGCAACTCTTTTTTTATTTCTTTTTTCGAGCTGCTTTTACACGCTTATTTCCCGGCTTTCTTGCGGCCGGAATGACAATATAACATGTCCAACAAGTGGAATGCAACTATTTTTTTTCGTTTTTTAAACAAAGAACACCTGCCGCTTGAGCAAGTGTAAAAGTCATCTATTATCCATCATATACGGTATAGCTGTTGACGATCGCCGCGGCGAATGTTACGCGATTGTTTCGGAAGAAATGGAATAGAATCCGAGCTTCCGGAGATTCATCATCATACTTGGGAAAATTGAAGAAATCGTCATCTACCCATCCCTCCCGTCGCAAGCTTTCAATGGATTCGGCAATAACACCTGGGATGACTGGTCTCATAATCGTTGACATATCCTCACTCCTTAACGTTAATATTCCATAGTGATAATCGGTGTACCTGCTGTCAGGCGCCATTTGCCTGTCGTTGATTCCTGATGCAGTGCAAGCTGCAGATTCACCGTTTGATTGCCGCTTTGAATTGAAGTTTGAAACTCATCAGAAGCGAGAGACAAGCTAATCGTCTTGGAATCGCTGTAACTCTCTACCGTTTTGCCTTGAAAAGCTTGCGCTACCGCTTGAACCAGATCGTCGGCACTATTTTTCCCGGACAGCACCTGCTCGTTAACATAACCTTGCACCATCACATTCCATTGTCCTTGGATGCCTAGTTTCTTTAATTGATCGCCTGCTTGCTCCTGCCAATTCATAAGCTCAGATTGATCTGCTTGATCGGACGCATCTAATTTCAGGACGGTGTAGCAGCCGTTTGAGCCAGCAGGACTTGCAACTGTTAAGGTGGCGACCGTGCCGGGAGCAATCTCCGTGCTCGCTGTGTACACTGCATGAGAATTGGACTCGCTCAATTGATCTTCTTGTGGAATTTTGAAGGCTTGAGAAAGCTTCATGCCGGTTTGAAGTATTTTGAGATCGCTGCCAGCGCACGTTCCGTAATAGCCCGTATATTTGAAAGTTATATGCTGCTCATTCATCATGTACGGTTTCACAGTGTTCAAGAGTTGAAGCGCTTCTTGCCCGCTGCGAGCATCTGCATGACGAACCCAACCAAAAATTATGCCGATAATAGAAACTGCAAGAATGGCGTTAATCCAACTTTTCTGCATATAAAAAGGCACCTCTTCACTAGAATCTACAACTCTAGTAAAAGGATGCCCAAATCTATCAAATGCTAAACCGAGCAAGCAGGTCTATTCCAACTCTTTTTCCCGGCGCAAAATCTCCTCCATAGACTTATTAAGCGCAGCCTGCGGGCCAGGGAAGTGCTTGTTATAGTAGGATAAATCCATAATGACCAGGAGTATAAGCATTCCCGCTACGGCATAGCCGGCCATTTGGTTCGGAGGGATGACCATGATGACGCAGATAAAGATAATCCAGAGGAGAGCGACAACTGAAATCATATTGCTGTATTTTCCGAGATTCCAAGGACCGAGATGCTTATCTTGAAATCTTCCTTCGGCTTTGGCCCGGAGCTTCAAGTAAATGGGAATGCCATAGGCAACATAAAGACCTACAACGCTAACCGCCGTTAGGAACGCTATCGTCGTATACGTGGCATCCGGGTTCACCATTTTGATGAGATAGTCGATGAAAGCAAGCAGGAAGGAGAGGATGATGGCCAGCCAGATGGCTTTGGCCGGGGTACGGTATTTTTTGGAAATTTGCGCCCATTGTGTGCTCAGCGGCATCCCTTTATCCCTCGAGAAGGCATACATCATGCGTGAAAAAGAGGTGATGGACGCAAGTCCGCAGAACCACATCGCAGCGGTGACTAGCCACAAAATGACGGAACCGAATGTACCGCCAAGTGCTTGGCTGATGACATAGATGAACGCATTGCTGGAACCAGCAGCAGCGCTAGCATCCTTGATGGACAAGGTGACAAAGGCAAGCATAATGAAACCTATGACAAAGGAATAAGCGACGGATGTGAAAATTCCCCAAGGCGCGCGCACACGCGGATTAATCGTTTCTTCAATGGTATGCGCCGAAGCGTCATAGCCCGTAAACGTCCACTGTGCCTGCAAAAGACCGATCAAAAAGGCAAACATATAAGGTTTATCGGAAAAGGTTTCGCCTACTTGGAACAAGTACGAGACCGGGTTAAGGCTGCCTTTGGTGAAAAAGGCCAGAGACAGGACCAGCACCGCCACTACAGCAATGTGGTACCAGGCGGAGAAGTCGTTCAGCTTCGCAACGATCCGAATACCGATGTGATTGAGGATCCCATGCGTAAGCAAAATGACCGAGAAGCAAATCAACACCGTTGTATTGCTCGATTCATAACCGAAGACGCTCGCAATCAGAGGATCAGCGAACAGCGCGACGGAATAATCGATGCCGGCGACGATGCCGATTTGACCGATGAGGTTGATCCAGGCGGTGTACCAGCCCCAGCGTTTGTTTTTCAGGATCGCAGCCCAATGGTACAAAGCGCCAGCCGTCGGAATAGCCGATGCCAGTTCGGCCATGACTGCCGCAACACACATCACAAAAAACGCAACAATCGGCCAGCCGAAGCCCATCATGCCCGCTCCGCCATAGGTTAATCCGTGACCATACAAAGACACTGCGCCAGTCAGAATGGAAATGATGGAGAATGAGATCGCGAAGTTGGAAAATCCGCCCATACTGCGCAGCAGCTCCTGGGCATAACCGAACTTGTTCAAATCACTTTTGTCTTTGTCCTGATGATTGGAAGATAAGCTCATCTTTACTCCTCCTCATCCATTCCATCGATTTGTACAGCCAAGTCTCATTTCCCCAAGAAGCTTTCATGCTTGCTTTCATCGAACTCCCGAATGCTCTTGTTCGCGATGCTAACGATCCACCCCGCAAACAAACACGTGATCACAACAATTACGATGCCAATCGCCAGTCCCATTCCGCCCCCACCTCCTTCACCGAATGACTTGCTTGTTCAGATTCAGATTTCAAGGTTAACGCCGCTCGTCTTTTGTTCGAGCATTTTATGGACAATGGTGCCGATATGCGCGCCGCCTTCCAGAGGAGGTGTGCCCCCTCGATGAATATTGGATATAACCGTGCGATCGCTCTCTACCGTGCCTTTCCGCGGTTTGTAACAGATGTAGGCACTTAATGATTTGGACGAAACAAGCCCAGGCCGTTCTCCGATCAAAAGCACAAGCACCTCAGGCTGCAAGATTTCGCCGATGTGATCCATTACGGCAACCCGTCCGCCTCGCACGAAAAACGGAATACCTGTGGATAACTTGTAAGCACTCAGCGAGTCAAGAAGCGAAGGATACACATCAGCCAGATTGGCATCTACGGCATTGGCGCTAAGCCCATCAGACACTACGATCTGTACCTGTGGATGCATCTTGCACTTTTGCTGAATAAGGGCGATTCCCTCTTCGGTAACAATACGTCCCATATCGGGGCGTTTTAAGTAGTTTTCCGTATTCTCATAGCGCGTTTCCACGGCAAATAACCCAAATTGGTCCAAAAGCGCCTGACTTGCTTCGCCATAGATGGAATCGACAGCTGCTGCATGGTCACGGCGGAATTTCAGCACCTCTTTGGTCAGCGCTCTCGTTCCCGTCCGCCATACGCCGATTCGCGAAGGTGTGCTCGATAGCAGCTCGTTCATCCCTTCCTCCCATTTGGGACTCGGCACATACGACTGCGACTGCGGCTCTATGTCTGCCGGAATTGGGAGATCAGGAAGAACGGATGGCGGGGACTCCTCCCCTTTGGATACAGGAATGGACAGCTTCTTCTCAAGCTCTGCCATCACCATATCAACCAGCGCATCGATGGGGACAGCCTTGTTCATCGTTACACCTCTTTCACATAAATAGACTCGGGTCTCCTGCAAGCGGCGTTAGCCGGCCGTTTTCCATAATGCCCATTCGAACCAGCCATTGTTCAAAAGCCGGAGCTGGCCGCAGTCTCATTAATTCCCGCAAAGTGGCGATATCGTGATAGCTGGTCGACTGATAGTTAAGCATGCAGTCGTCAGCCATGGCTACTCCGATCAAATAGTTGACGCCTGCGGCGGAAAGCAGTACAGCCAAATTGTCCATATCATTCTGATCCGCCTTCATATGGTTGGTATAGCAAACATCCACTCCCATCGGCAGCCCTTGCAGCTTGCCCATGAAATGGTCCTCCAACCCGGCGCGAATGACCTGTTTGCTATCATATAAATACTCGGGCCCGATGAAGCCAACCACCGTATTGACGATAAACGGCTTATATTTTCGGGCTAGCCCATAACAGCGCGACTCCAGCGTGACCTGATCGATGCCGTGATGAGCTTCCGCGGACAGCTCGGAGCCCTGACCGGTTTCAAAATACCATAGATTCGGTCCCGTCCCGGTGCCCTCCCGCGTTATAAGTTCATCCGCTTCATCCAGAAGAGAGACATCGATGCCAAAAGCTTTATTGCCGTCTTCCGTTCCCGCCAAGCTTTGGAACACCATATCCGCAGGAGCGCCCTGACGAATCGCGCGCATCTGGGTTTTGATATGCGCCAAGACGCAATTCTGCGTAGGGATCTGCCATTTGTCCATGACCTCCTTGGTCATCTGCAAAATATGCTTCACGCTATCTGCCGAATCAATCACGGGATTGATGCCGATCACCGCATCGCCGATCCCATAGCTTAAAGCTTCAAAAAGCGCCGCTTTAATGCCCTGAATATTATCCGTAGGGTGATTGGGCTGAGCCCTTCCGGCGAGTACGCCCTTTTGGCCGATGGTGATGTTGCAATGGCTCGTGACTTCCATCTTGGAGGCGGCCTGCACCAGATCCAGATTCGTCATCATTTTGGCGGCAGCGGCTACTATCTCGCTCGTTAAGCCTCGGGAAAGCCGACGGATTTCTTGATTCCCTGTTTCCTGCCGCAGCAAATACTCCCGCAGCTCAGCTACCGTCCAATTCCGCACCTCGGCATAGATCTTCTCATTTAAAGCATCCTCAATGACTCGTGAAACTTCATCAGTTTCCGGAGGCAGCAGCGGATGGTTGCGGATATCCGCCAGCGTCAAATCGGCAAGCACCTCTTTGGCGGCGATTCTTTCCTTCGCATCCTGCGCGGAGATGCCGGCGAGCTGGTCGCCTGACTTCTCCTCGTTCGCCTTGGCCATCACTTCCTTCAAATCTTTGAATTGAAAAGTTGTGCCGAGCAGCGTCGTTTTCAAATTCATAGACGGCTCTCCTCCCCTCTGCCTTTGCCTTGGAAGGCCAACGTCTTGACCACTACGGGAATCATGATACCGGAAATCGGCTCGCCTAAGTCGATATAATCCCCGTGCTCTACGCGGATCTGATCGATGCAAATGACTTTCGGGCGCTGAGCGCAGCGCTTCGAGAGAGATTGGCCGAGCGCCTTGGCGATGTCCGTTTCACAAATGACGACCATAGCTTCGCTATGAGGAAAATGATGACTAAAACTCGCGTACAACTGATCAGCTATGTATTGAAGGGTTGGGTAAGTTAAGTGGTGCGTCCCTGACAATGCGAGTCCAAACGGAGGTGAACGATCTAGAGCGAATAAGCTTGCGCCATTTCTCATGAGGGTGTCAAACTGGTCTGCAAGCCCACCGCCTTGGACTAGCAGCTGCGGCGAAAGCTCAAGCTTGAGCACGGGCAGATTGCGAATCGGCAGCAGCGATGCATCCAAATGCACCGTAGCGCCGCTGATCTCCGTGCTCTGCATCCCAGCTCCGATGACGGTCGCTCTGACCGTCTGATCCGCTTGGATCAGGCGAGCGGGATACTCAGCGGCCAGCTCTTTCCAGGCGTGAGCGAGCAGCGGGCCGATATCTTGGTGTACGGCAGCGTCCACCAAGTTACGAGGCGGCATGTTCTCCGCCATCAGTTGACCAATACCACCGGATACCATCCATTCTTCTATAGAAGGAATGGCGGCTAGCGGTGGTCCGATCATTAAAGCCGCTAGCTCCGCGCATGAATTGCGGCCGCTTAAATAGTCCATGATGCAGCGGCACATGGCCGTGCAAATCTCGCTCAGCTGCGGCAGGCTCAGCCTGTCGCCTGGCTGAACGGTGTAGCCGGCGCTCTGCAGCCAAGAGCGTATCGACGGCGACACCTCAAGGATCGTGCCGGTCGCATCGATCCGGATGAGCCTGCCGCCGACATGAAAGGCCACCGTGCCGAGCAGCTTGCCTCTATGAAAGATCGCCGCATTGGCCGTCCCTCCGCCGATATCCATGTTGGCGACCGCGCCTCGAAGCTGCAGGGAGCGTTGCTCTGCGCCGGCGCCTTTGCCGGCGAGCAGCCCTTCGAGGTCAGCGCCGGCTGTCGCGACGACGAAATCGCCCGCTCGTTCGGCGAGCAGGTGGAGGATGTGCTGCGCGTTGGTTTTGTTCGCCGTCTCGCCTGTAATGATGACAGCGCCGGATTTGATATCCGCTGGCCGGATGCCGGCCTGCTCGTACTCCTGAGCGACGATGGCCCAAATGCGCTCCGCATGGATCTCATCGCTCCTGAGGAGCGGAGTACTGTAAATCGGGCTTGCGTACAGCAGCTCCCGCTCCGCAATCTGGAAGCGAGGCAAGCTGAGCACGCCTGAGGAGCGCACGATTTTCAGCCGGGAAATCACCATCTTCGTCGTACTTGTTCCGATATCGAGTCCGACACTCGTGATCCATTGGTCAGCCATGTGTCCGCTCACCTACTAAGGCCTCTGCTCCGTCCCGCAGGATGTCATCTGCCAGCTTCGCAAGCGGAATGCGGCTTGCCATGCTCACTTCGCGCATTTTGGCATAAGCCTTCTCTTCGTTCAAAGTGTACTTCTGCATGACGATTCCTTTCGCTTTTTCGATACTTTTGCGTTCCTCTATGGATTGTTTCAGAAGTTTGATATCCTGCTTCAGCGAGTCCATCTTCTCCTTCTGGCTCAAAGCAATCTCGACAGCCGGCAGCAAATCCTCCTCCGACACCGGTTTGACCAGAAAAGCGGCCACCCCCGCCTCGCGCGCATCCTTCACCAACTCCTTCTGACTGTAAGCTGTCAGGAGCAGCACCGATGTATCCTGCTGCAGCTTGCGGATAATATGAGACGCCTTGATGCCGTTCATGACGGGCATTTTAATATCCATAATGGCCAAATCTGGCTTCACGCGAGCGATAAGCTCAATTGCTTCCTCGCCATTCTTGGCCTCGCCTGCGACGAAGTAGCCGCCCTCCTCCAGCATTTCACGGATATCCATGCGGATGATTGGATCATCATCGACGACGACGATGGCATTGTTCATGGCATTTCGTCCTCCTTTGGCTGCGTTCTTGCTATCGGAAATGTAAGCTGCACTTCGGTCCCGCGCTCATCCGTCATGATATCGAGAACCCCGCCTAAATTTTCTTCCACTAATGTCTCTGTGATTTTCAACCCAAGATGTCCTTTCCGCTCCGAATGATTCGCCGCTTTGAAGCCGATGCCGTTATCCGACACTTGAACTCTAACGAAGTTGTTATGGTGCTGCAGAGAAACTTCAATATGCCCGGTACGTCTCTCTCCAAAAGCATGCAGCACACAGTTCTGCACAAGCTCATTAACAACAAGCGCAAGCGTCGTGGCGGCATCAGACTGCAGAATGAGCTCATCCCCGGTAATCGTCGGGACGATGGTCTGATCTGGTTTGGACGAGGAAGAAATAATGTTCTTGATAATACGGTCCACGACCTCGTTAAAATGGATCGTATCCAGTCCTTCAAACGCGAGCATTTCATGAATAACAGCTATCGAATTAATACGGTTGATGCTGTCGCGATACACCCGCTCAACCTCTTCATGTTTCGTTCTTCGCATCTGCAGGCGGAGCAAGCTGGATACGGTTTGCAGATTATTTTTCACGCGATGATGGATCTCCTTGATGACGGCGGATTTGATGATGAGCTGCTTTTCTTTCTCTTTCATATCCGAAATATCGCGCAGCAAAATGATCCCGCCTACCTCCCGCTGATCCCGGTAGATGGACATGGCTTTGAGTTCAAAGGTCACGTGTCCCATTTGCAGCTCCTGCTGGATGAGGCCTGAGCGGCCAAGCACCGTCAATTTCCCATAAAATAACTGGGTTATCGGGGAGCCGTTAGCAGCCTCAGTCGTGTGACCGATTTCCTTCAGCATGTCGAGTGCGCGTGGATTGGTGTAGGTGACCCGCTCCTTGTCATCAAAAACAATAACTCCTTCATGCATTAACGACTGCATGCTGCCCTGCGACATTGCCACATTAAGCAGCGTTTCACTCAGCTGTTCCGTAGTCTCCATTAATCGAGTCACATTCTTCTCCTGCTCTAGCTTCTCGGAAATGTCCTTCTCCATGATGAGCGCGCCGATAACTTGGCCGCTTCTAGACCGAATCGGCACTACATTTTGCTGGATGGCAATCTGCTCCTGCGAAATGCCCCGTGAGCCGATCACGGATTGACCGGAAAGCAGGCAGAACATGACGGCGGGTTCATTTTGCACAAAAGCGTATTGCCCAACGACCGATGTTTTGTACAAGGAGGAGCCTTTGGAGGGACGCGCCTCTGCCACGACTAGCGCCGTACCTTTGTCAGGAAGCGGACAGTCTATGAAGACGTCGGATTCCGATACATCGGCAAATAGTTGGAGATGATCCGCCATCTCTTGGATGGTTTGGGCCTCTTCCTTGCTCAAAAGCGTATACTTGCTGCACAATTCCATAATGGACGCCATGGTGCATCCCTCTTCACTTTAGGATCAAGAGCCTACGATTTGCATAAGCTTATTCTTCAGCTTGGCAATACCTTCGTTTGATGCAGCGGATGTCAGAAAGATTTCGCCTTCCGGCAGCGCCTGCCTCAGAAGTTCAATGGCACGGTCTATATCTGCCTGCAAGTGATCGATTTTGGTCACAGCCCCTAAAGCTGGTACAGCAAAGCCTTGTTCAAATCCAGGAGGAAAATAGTTCCTGTCCCGCGTTGCATCCTGAACCAGCAAAACGGCTGCGGCCCCGTGCGAGGTCGCCATTAACGAGCGGTAATACAGCGGGTTCTCGCTGTACTCGCCGGGAGTGTCGATGACCCAGTCTCGGTAGATGAGGCTTTGGGTTTTGGATGCGGGCTGAGACTCCCCAAATAAGGCTTTGATCAGCGTTGATTTGCCTGCGCCGACGGCACCGATGATCATCACTTTTTTCATAGGCTTATGACCTCGTAATCGGAGCCGTCGAAAATTTCAACTTCTCCAGCAAAAACACATTCACGGCGGCAATCGCCATCTCCACAGCAGCGACTTCTCCTGTGAGCACCAGCGAACCTGTGAAACGGTCCAAGTAGCCGATGCCTACGTCGGCTGCTTTGGTCGCAATGTCCGCTGCGATGATAGCCGTCTCAGTTGGGGTGAGCGTAAGAATCCCAATCGCACTGCGCTCCTCGATGCCGAGCTTCGTATACAAAACCGGATCCGGATTGGCAATGACATGAGCCAGTGTCAGCTGCTTGCCAGGGACATATTCCTGAATTACTCTCTGTTTCTGCTCTTCCATGCTTCCTCCTCGGCTTCCTTCGCGACCTCGAAGCTATCTACAATACCGACGATCATCGCATCGATGGGCACCATTTTATCCTTGAATAAGGTTCTGGCCGGACTGCCCCGGGATACGATCACATGTTCGCCAACACCTGCTCCAATGCGGTCTGCGGCGATAATCGGAGTGCCCGCTTCGCTGCCATTGAAGTCCATCGGCTGGATCACGAGCAGCTTTAAGTTGTCCATACCTGTTTCCTTTTGCGTAGCCCATACACTGCCAATGACTTTACCGTAAAACATAGGACCTCACCCTTCGGCCATATATTCGATTGTGACGCCTCTATCCTTCAGCATGTCGTGCGCTAGCGCGGAGATGATCGTTTTCTTGCCAATTTGCAGTGAACGGAACGAACGATTTCGGAGCTCCCGTGTGACCCATTCTGCGGAGACCAGTTTTCCTTCGAAGATGAAGGTTGATGTTGGCGGGTCAGAAAGCTCAGATGACGCAGGTAGGGCAGCCTCAAGTTCAGCTTTGGGATCATCTCCAAATTCAACCTCAACCTCGCCCCCAACCTCAGCTTTGGAAGCTTCAGGAATTTCCGGAATGTCAGGGCGGATTTTGCTCACGGCTTTTTCGGCCAGCAGCTTACCGGGGGCGAATTCGACGCCGTACATTTGGAGCTCCATTTTGTAATAATCAAAAAGATTGCGATACGGGGTGGGCAGCGTCAGCGTTTGGAGCGTCCGGCGGTCCGCCTTTCTCAATCCTGAGATATCCTCACCGATGAGGACGAATTTATGTTGAACCAGGGTAGAGAAAATGATCTCCGAGACGATCGTCCCTTTCATACCAAGGGCAGCTCTAGCTGCATTATCCAGATCAATCTCTGGAATCACGATGCCATCGTACGCAAGCGGCACCTCAATGGGGGCTGGAGCGAACTCGTCAGAGGCAATTGTACGGCCTCGGCCTCCGCATTCAATCTTGTGCTTGCCGAGCCAGCAGGAGGCTTCGCCGTCCAGGAACATCAGATCATGGTCAATGCCGTGAATATTTAATGTTATAAAATGATCGGTAAAAGCCTCATGCGACGTGCTGTCGTAAAACAGGTAAAGCACCTTCGGCCTTTTGACCTGCTGGCTCAAAATCTCACGAACGATCGCTTCGACCATTTGCTTGATCTCCACCTAGCGCAGCCTCCTTTCGGCATTCGCGGCATTCGTCCTATTATCGTTCCTATGAATGATTTGAACCGTGTCACCTGAATGCAAGCAGGCCGCATTCGCCTCATCCCGATCCATATGAAAATCCAGCGAAAACTCCGGGCTCACCCTCACGATCACATCGGCAAAAATAAGTGGCCGCTCCCCCATCGCTTGCACCAGAATGCGGTCCCCGTGGTTTAGTCGCAAGGACTGGGCCTCATCCGGCGATGCATGAACGTGATTTTTGGCGATAATCAGCCCCTGGGGTAAGTCGACAGTTCCCTTTGTGCTCATGAGAGTAACCCCTGGTGTGCCTGTAAGATCGCCAGATAGGCGAATCGGTGGATGAACGCCGAGCTCGAATCCGTCTGTGCGCGAGATTTCAACTTGGGTCTCACCACGTGAGGGCCCTAAGATGCGGACATTAGAAAGGCTGCCGAGCGGACCTTTGAGTGTCACTGTTTCATGGGCAGCAAACTGCCCCTTCTGAGACAGCTCCCGCAAAGGCGTCAGCTTGTAACCCTTGCCGAACAGCGCTTCAATATGATGAGGTGCGAGGTGCACGTGCCGGTTGGAGACGCCAACAGGAATGAAGTTCAAAGGCGGATGGCCAGATGGTTTGGGCGCCACGCGCAGTAAAGGAATTCCACGCTCCTTCAGGAAATCGGAAGCTGCCGGGGTCAGCTTATCCCCCTCTGTAACCGGAAAAGGGTTCGCCAAACCTTTGGTCAGCTGTGCGCGCAGATACGTTTCCGTAATGAGCGCCATCTTTTACCCTTCAAGCTTAGGAAGAATGAACTCAATGTCTGAGTGCGGACGGGGGATCACATGCACCGAAACCAGCTCCCCCACCTTCTCCGCAGCTGCTGCGCCAGCATCCGTGGCTGCTTTGACGGCGCCAACATCTCCCCTGACCATCACGGTCACTAGCCCGCCGCCTACATGTACTTTCCCAACCAATCTGACATTTGCCGCCTTCACCATCGCATCTGCCGCTTCAATTGAACCTACCAAACCTTTCGTTTCCACTAAACCTAATGCGGCCAATTCTCCTGCCATTGCGATCTCCTCCTTGGATTAAGACACTTGCATATCGGTAAGGACCCTTCTGATGATCTGAGCAACTTCCTCGCGCGTAATACCGAGCTGATTCGTCTTGATTAGGCTGTCCGCCACTTGGCTGGCGACTTGGTTAGGGTCGAGTTCCGAAGGCATTTCTTTGATACCAAAAGCAACCCGCTTAATGTTCAGCAAATGCTGCGGCCCAATATTATCCGATGTAATGTTATTACCAAAAGTTCCACAGCCGAGTGTCATAGAGGGAAAAATCCCTGTTGTGGCACCGATTCCGCCGAATGTTGTTCCCGTGTTAACGACAATGCGTGATGCCGGCTTTTCTAGCCCGAATGCTTCGATGATTGATGTGTCCTCGGCGTGAATGCCGAGTGTATGACCAAGGCCTCCGAGTGTTAACAGCTGAATGCACCTCTGGCAGCCCTCCTGCCAGTCGTTCACCGTGTATAAGGCAAGCACAGGGCAAAGCTTCTCCATGGAAAAAGGGTAGTTGTGCCCGACCTCCGACTCTTCCGCAATTAATATTTGTGCGCTATCCGGGACGCTGATACCTGCTTTGCCCGCAATGGCCTGCGGTGATTGGCCAACGATCTGCGGATTCATCCCCTTAGTTGCCATCAGGATCGAGGCGATCTTCTGCTTTTCGTGAGTGTTGAGGAAATAGGCTCCACGTCGTTGTAATTCTTGGATGAAGTGCGGTTTGATGGCTTGATCCACAACAAGCGCTTGTTCTGAGGCGCAGATCGTGCCGTAGTCGAATGTTTTACTCTGCATGATGTGGCTCACCGCGCTTGGGATGTTAGCACTCTGGTGGATATACACCGGCACATTGCCAGGCCCGACACCATAGGCGGGTTTGCCGGAGCTGTAGGCGGCCTTCACCATGGCGGTTCCGCCTGTGGCCAAGATGAGATCCGTCAGCTTGTGCCGCATGAGCTCCCCGCTAGCCTCCAAAGAAGGATGCGAGAGGCAATGTATGAGCCCCGGCGGTGCTCCCGCACTCTCTGCCGCAACCCGCATGACGGCGGCTGACTCTTGCGAGCTGCGAAGCGCTGACGGGTGCGGGGAGATCACGATCGCGTTGCGTGCTTTCAGCGCGATCAGGCATTTGAACAGCACCGTAGAAGTCGGGTTCGTTGAGGGAATGATTGCCGCAATGGTTCCTACGGGCTGGGCGATTTCCCAGACCTGCTTTGCGTTGTCCTTGCGAATGATACCAACCGTTTGCATGTCCTTTATCGCTGCATAAATGTCCTTTGCGACGAACAGGTTCTTCGCCTTTTTATCGGCGACCTTCCCGAAGCCGGTCTCTTCGACAGCCATAGCGCCGAGCCGCTCAGCTTGCAGCTCTGCCGCTTCAGCCATTGCGGATACGATCGCATCGATTTGTGGCTGCGTCATTTTTTCCAGGAGCTTCTGAGCAGCCTTCGCCTCTTGAAGGTGGCCCCGGACCTCCTGGATCGCTTGCAAATCGCTGTCCAGCTTCATGTCGGCTGCTCTCCTCCTTCAGCGGTCAGCTCCGTGAAAAGTCGGACTAGCTCCGCTTTGCTAACCAGCTGAATATCTCGTCCGGCCAGAGGGAACTTTGGCATGTTTTGGGCGAGCTCTCTGAGCTGGGCGACCGTCATTTTGCTCCAGTTCGTTGTTGTTGCAGGTGGCGCTTCTGGTACAGATACTTTGGGCTGCTCCTCATGCTGGACACTCCGCAGCATCTTGTAGACCGAAGGATCAGGACGCGGGATCACCTGTATGCCGAGCAGCTTACCCACCCGCTTCGCTTCTTCTGCCCCTGCATCTACAGCCGCTTTGACCGCTGCCACATCGCCCCAGATATATACCGTTACGATGCCGGCATCCACCTTCTCGTACATCGTAACCTTCACATCCGCCGTTTTCGCTGCAGCGTCGGCGGCGGCAATCAATGCCGGTAAGCCGTAGGTTTCGATCATGCCCAGGGCTAGCTTCTGTTCAATCATTTCAAACACCTGCCTCTTACTAGCCTATTTTCTTCGGTTCTCTAGCGATGCTTCGAACGGCCTCCGTGAATGCTTCTGCAGCCGCCATACAAGCCGATTGACTGCCTGTCAGTAATCCTCCTGCAAAATTCGTCTCCGTCGGCGGGCCGTAGAATTTGCACATGCGCACATCCGCTGCCTTTAGTGCAGCATCCAGCGCATAAACGGCTTCCAGCGGAGGAGCAATTAAGTAAGCAAGCGGTTCTCCCTCCCCAATACCCGCTTCTTTGGAGAGATACGAACCCGTGCGGGAGATCACATGTGCATAGTACGCGTGTGTGGCGTCGGCATTCAGCGCGTAGAAGCACGCGCCGCTCTCCATCACTTGGATAGCGGCATCCAGCCCGCTTCGCACTTCGTCCGGCGAGTCGCCGCCGATGATGCCGATAAATTCACCGGACAGCGGCCCCGACGCATGTCCGGATCCTGCATAGAACGAGCGGGCATACACCACCTCTACCGCTGCGTTCTTCGTTGCTTCATCGATTGCGGTGTAACCTACATCGTCGATGGATGAAGTAAGTAAGCCGAGGCTGCGGATGCCCGGCTTCAGTTCTAGCTGCTGCGCGAGCCCGGCGTCGACGTTCGGGATGATCCGGACGGCGAGCGGTACGGCGCGTATCGGTTGTGCGTATACGTGAGGGGTCACTCCTTTCACCTCTTCACCTCAGTGATGAAAGCAAAAAGGTGCCTCGGTTCGGAGAACGCTCGACGTTCTTGGACCTGAGGCACCTTTGCCTGTTTTATGCTTTTGTTAATGGATATGCGGTGAGGGGTGGGGATATGCTTAATCGAGTAGCCTGACTTCCCTGTTTTACTCTCATGAATCATTTCCATATAGAGTTTGGCAGGAGCTAGTGCGGAATCTACTTTTGTCATATGAAGAATAACGGCTAGAATAAGAAATACCGTCCAATTCACATTAGAGTGTGAAAAGACGGTATTTATAGAAGTTATATTTTTATCAACGGAATATATCATACACTCATGATTCAATATTACCCATACAAAACATTCACTTCTTTTTCCCACTCTTCCCCTTCGCCTTCTCTAAATTCCGAGCTACCCTATACTTTACGATCCGGCTGATCAATTCATAAGGTATCGGCTTTCCAAGTGGAAATTGCAAAGTTCCTTTTGATGCATGATACTCTGCTACTTCATCTTGGAATTCATTAATTCCGTCCGGTGCCGGATAAAATCCAATATGATTTTTAAAAGCTGCAAAATGCACCAAATTTCCATGCTGCTCAAAAGTAGGCATGGCATAGCTAATCTTTTCCTTGGCGTCCGGCGCGGATTCCTTAATCACTTCTCTTAGCTTTTGGAGGATCTCCTGAATCTCTGGCGAAAAGGCTGAGATGTACTCATCAATGGATGTGTACGTAATTTTCTCTTTCATGGGTTCTCCTCTTGTGGGTCACTTGACCGCACCAATATATCTTTGCAAACTCTCCTCCATGCACCCGGTTATAAATTGTACGAATGGTTGAAGATTATTGCTTATACTTGCTAATTCTAGTGTCTCATAGTATTTCAAACGAGCTTCATTTGCTGCTTTTACTAGGGCTGGCGGAAATCCGAATTTCATTAAAATCTTGCACATAATATATCGCTTCTGAATGGTTAACAACCTCAAAGTGCTCCCGTAACTTTTTACCGCCTATGGTTAATCCTTCTTCAAGAACAAGTTTAGTTTCCAGAAGAGTAAGTGTGTTACCTTCAATTGCACTAGAGTTATACGTCCATTCGATTCGGTAAACCTCATCCAAATTCTTCAAAGCAGCCGCAGGCAGAGGTCTGAGTTCATCTAATTCTTTTTTCAAACGATCAGTGTTATCGAAGTTCATAATCCCCCATCCTGCACCTCTATTATTACCATTATATCACAGTCCGCGGTGCTTAAGACGTTACCTGGTTGAGCCATCGTTCCTGTAAATCAACACCTGTAGCTTATTCCAATCAAAAAAACGACCAATCCCAAAGGATTGGCCGCTTTTCTCCTTATTGCTCCATCAGCTTAATCTGTGGCTCCCAGCCCAACAATCTTTTCGCCTTCGCGTTGGAAATGAGAGATGTTCTTCCCTCTAACGGGGAACGAATTTCTTTCACACCGGGAAGGTACTTCGCCACTAAATCCAGAGTTAACCGATTCGACGAGCTATCATCCGCTGCAATGATTAACGCTTCGGCGCCAAGCCCATCGACCTCAATCGCTTTGAGACAAGCAGATGCTACGTCCCTTGCGTCGATGTAGGACCACAGGATGCGCAAACGCGCGTCCGTATCATCGAAATTAGCTTTTAGCTGCTCATAGCTCTCCGGAACAAGAATGTTGCCTAAGCGGAAACTGATCACCTGCATGCCGGTGCGTCGATGGAACGCCTGCGCAGTTACTTCGTTCACTACCTTGGACAAGCCGTAACTGTCTTCCGGCAATTGTGGATGCTCTTCATCAATCGGAATATACTGAGGCTCGAAAAACTCGCTGGCAAAACAAATGCCATACGACGACTCGCTCGATGCAAGCACGACTTTCTTGACGCCCAAGTTGGCCGCCGCCTCCAAGATATTGTAAGTACTCATCACATTGTTACGGAAACACACATCATTCGTATGCGTGTAGGCTTGTGGGATAGCGGCAAAATGCACAATACCCGCCACCTCTTTCCGACTGCCAGTACTGAATTGCGACAGCGCATTATGTACCTGCCCCAAATCATTGAGATCCGTAATAATCGTTCGGCAGATCGGCTCTGCTGGAGCCTTCACATCCAAATTAATGACATCATAATTATTATCCACAAAATGTTTTAAAATCCACTGACCCGCTTTACCGCTGCCGCCAGTTACAATGATCCGCTTTTTCTCCATGAATCCTAAATCCTCCTTAGGTCTAATTAGCCTCTATAAAAATCCCGAACCCAGCGATACGGCTTCAATTTCTCAAGTTGTTCCTCGGTTAGTCCCTGCCCGTCACCAACACGCATATTTGACTCCACATTGCGCACGGTGCGCATACCCGGAATGACCGTTGATACTGCAGGATGGCTTAACACGTACCTCAGTGCAATTTCTGGCATTTGCTCAACCGAAACATTCAGATCAGAAGTGATCTTCTGAACGCGGTCATACACTTGCTTCTTGCGGTCGCCTCGGAAGTAGCTATTGCGGAAATCACCTTCGCTAAACGTCGTGTCAGGTGTAATGCGTCCCGTTAAACCGCCTTCATCCAACGAAACTCTGACAATGACACCAACGTTGTGCTCTGCACAGGCAGGGAGCAGTTGATCTTCAGGACTTTGATCGAAAATGTTATAAATAACCTGCACCGTATCAACGAGCCCCGTTTCAATTAGCTTGAGGGCGTTGTTCGGTTGGTGGTCGTTGATCGAAATGCCAAAATGTTGGATTTTACCCTGCTCTTTCAGCTTGCGGATCCCTTCCAGCCAGTCTCCTTGACCCACCCACTCGTCCGACCAGACGTGGAACTGCTGCACATCGATCGTCTCTAGGCCCAGATTGCGCAGGCTTTGCTCCGTACTCGCAACGACATGCTCCGCCGTAAAAGCCTCCTCCACAGGAACACCTTCGCGTGCCGGCCATTGTCTATTTTTCGGCGGGATTTTGGTAGCCACATAAATCGGCTTATCATGGGCTTTCACCACTTGCCCGACAAGTCGTTCACTGTGGCCGTCGCCATAACCCAAAGCCGTATCAATAAAGTTCAAGCCTAGCTCAATAGAGCGATTCAGTGCTTGAATGGATTCCTCGTCGGAAGCGCCGATCCAAGCCGTTTTACCGATTCCCCATGCGCCGTACCCGATTTCCGATATCTGCAGTCCCGTTTTCCCAAGAGTTCTAACGTTCATCTTCCGTCCTCCATCCACTGATTTGCTTACACTTGCTATTATACAGGCAAAGGAAAAGCTGCATAAGAACTGAAAAAGTTGTCAGTTAGTAACTTTGGCGTAAGTATGGGGTCGGGTGAAAAGTGACGAAGATAAAAGACACCCTCACAGGTGTCTTTTATCTGAGCAGTTCACTTTGCAAACTTTATCATGGCTTTTTCCCATTAAATATATTTGTAGAATCTATGAACTGGTGCATATAGATCCTGGGCAGACATAGGAATTATTTACATTCCAATTATTTCCGTACATAGTGCTAGAATCAAAGGTAAAAGTTGATGTTATGCTTGCTACTGTAGTCGCAATAGGAACCCCACCACTACTAAGAAAATTAAGAGTATAACTTCCTACTGTTGTGGCTGGGTCATAAGTAGCCTTCGAAGAAGTATCTTTTGCATCAGCACTTCCATTAATAATCACAGGCCAAATAGCAGATGTACCTGCTACACTTACACCATGGATCTGCACTTCACCAGTCGTCATCCATAAATTAGTATTTAACTTCATTACCGTACTTGGCCATCCAGCATGTATAACGTTAACCTGAAAAGAGTAGGTATATGCCCCATAAGGACTTGCATTTAAAATCCGAACTTCACCCTTCTTAGATTTATTCTCCTTTTGAGCGAGCTTCAATTCTTCTATTACTTCTACAATGCTACCATCATCCATCTGAATAAGATTTTCAACTTGTCCAATCCCGTTGGATAAATTTAATTTTTCTAATGGGGCAAGTTTATCAAATACTTTTTTCATGTCTAGAGCATCTAGATTCTCTATGTATCTCTTTGTTGCTGAGGGATAAAGATTTCGTCATTAGCTAGTTTCATTTCCGTGATTGGAATTTCACTATTGACCTCAATCTCGCTTGAAGCTGCGTTTATCGGCGCAGAGAGAACCGTAAACATCGTTGCAAAACTAGCTAAAACTAATACTGCTTTTTTAATAATTAAATCAATTCCTCCTAGTAATTGGAATATTATTACATTGGAAATTATATACTAATATGGTTTAATTGTATATAATGCTTTTAAATGTTCAATTCCTAAAAATTATTTGAGGTGGTGTTTTTTTGAAGCTGCGTATCCCCTTAATTATACTAGTACTATGTATCTTTGCGGGTTTAGCTCAACTATTTAAAAGTATCTTTTTTATTTTTCCGAGTAATGATACTCTTTCATCAATTCAGTATGTATTTCTAATAGGAATAGCTATTTTTACTATTGAAAAGACAAAGTTAAGTGAAAGAAAAGCAAACTTTTTTGTATGCTTTACCCTCATTCTTGTGGGAACAATATTTGCTTACTTTACGATCTAATAAAATAACGCTCAATCTTTCAAATCAATAAACCCCACCTGTTAGGATGGGGTTTTATTTTTAAGCTACTCCTCTTGTTACCCGAATTGCTTAAGGTTAGGGCCATATTGGTTATCATTAGGCTCACTGTCAAGGCAGTAAAAAACGATAAGAATAATAGCACCGATAAATGGGATTAAACCAATTAAAATCCACCAAGCACTTCTCCCCGTATCATGGAGTCTCCGAAATGCAACGGCTAGGGATGGCAATAAGACGGCCAAAGAATAGATGCCTGTTAAAACATTTGTAATCCCCAACAAGGATTCCAATATGGCAAGGATAATTGAGATAATCAGATTGAAGAGTACAAACATCCAGTACTCCTTGCGCTGGGCTCTGCCTGAAAATCCTACGTAGTTTTTCAACACCTTTACATACCATTCCATGTGTGTTCCTCCTTTATTTTCATAAACTTGGAGTGATAAAAACCTTTCCTTTTTTTCATCTCCTTCGCATTCGTATGTAAACAATTGACCATGTAAAGTCTCTGCCCTCTCTTTGGAATGTTTACTATTCTCCCACTCCACCTCCCTGAACAAAGCCACCGTCGAATTTGTCTGTGGGTCACGGGTATTCACATCTCCAAAAAATGTTATGCCCTTATATGTATTTAGGTGGGGGTTGTCTTGATGATTAAAAAATGGGGATTAATGGGTGGAATTATGTGATGACCGATTGCGGTGGCGCTAGAGACTCTCGCACAAATAAAAAAATCCCTACATCACAATGACGTAGGGATTTACTGTTTTGAGCACATGCAAAATGAGTATCGTCCTTATCATTTGGCTGTTTGAACCGGCAGATTTACCGCATCCCGTTATTGTTTAGCTCCCCCAAGCAGCGAATTCAGCTGTTCCAGCAGATTGTCTCTGCCGGTGAGCGAAATCGTCCCGATTTTCTCACAAATTTTCTCGAGAAATTCAAGCTCCTTCAAGCGGAATAGAGTCTGATTCTCATCCATCAACTTAGCTGTATTAAGCAGACTGCGGGTAGATGCCGTTTCCTCACGACGGGTAATCAAGTTTGCTTGGGCTTTCTTCTCTGCCAGCAACACTGTATTAAGGATCTCTTTTATATCCCCGGGCAGAATAATATCCTTTACACCGGCAGCAAAGAATTTGACCCCGTAATCCTCACTTTTTTCGTTCAGACGCGACAGTACGAATGCCGCTATCTCTTGCTTCATCCGCAATAGATCATCGAGCTTCAATGTCCCGACGTATTCACGCAGAATAAGCTGTAAAAGAATATAAACCTGATCTTCAAAAGCTTTGATTTCAAGTGCGCGCAGCGGATTGATAATCTTGTACTGACAGACGAAATTTAAGCGCAGCGTTACCTTATCCTCCGTCATCATTTCTTGACCGGTCATATCCAGTTGTTGCTGCCGTAAATCCACGGTTTTTATCGTTGCGATCACTGGCCCCTTCCAGAAGTAGCATTTACCTGGGGCAAGTTCCTTCTGCATGACGTTGTTATAAAAAAGCACCCCTGTCTCGTGGCTGGCCACTTCAGAAACATAAAGATAACCTGCAACTTTCGCAAATATAGCTCTATCTATTTCTACACCAACCTCTGGTTGGCGAATATCGACTCGCGTGAAGTCATGCCGTTTCATCACATCCCAGAAGGCGTATTTACCGGCCGTCATAAGCGATACGAACTTTCCATCCTCGTAATGAAGAACGTACTCATGATCCTGAACATTAATAACAGTAATCTCCTCAAGCAACCGTTCATCCTGAAGAAATAAGTTCAGATCCTTCCCCTGCACGACAAATGGTTTAGTGACATTCATCAACACAATTTCATCATCTGAAAATGGAGCAAGTCGATAAACACCTGGTTGCAAGTGCTTCACATAACTGCCTCTCTTGAACAGTAATCCTCTTTCGTCAGCTTTAACGATAATTTTCTTAAACATATATATCTCCTCATTTCATGGAAACTTACGTTGTGTTGTGACCTTTTATGGGGAAATCCCCCTGATTCGGAAGCGGAGCCAGCTTAAGGTTGAAAAATCGGTGCCTGCGCACGAAACTTTCCGATGGCGATGTCGGCTTCCATTCCAGCCCGCGCTCACTCATCTTGCCATTACGTGGTCTTGTACTTTTTTTCTCATCCGGTATCCACAGGCTGCAAAGCTGCTTCATCAGTGCCTTCTCGAAGGAGGCTGAGGATTCCCGCTAACAGGTCTAATTGAGTTTTCATCGCTCGATGGGAAGTCGAGTATTCTTCCAGAATCGCGCACAATGCGATTGGCGAATCGAACCCCAAATGGTGGTTTCTCTCCGAAACGATCGTACAGGATACCGTCACATACAATGCACGGCACTGCGGGATATCACGATATCCCCGCCTCGTTACGATCGTCCGGATAAGAAACTGTGTAAGCCTTACAGGTTCTATCTTCGCTTATTTTCCAAATAAGGAACATGGCGAAAGTATTACGAAGACGCATAAATTTTTCCAATTGCCCTAAATATATCTCCATGAGCCGAAAGCAGAATACCAAAAAACCCTACATCAATGATGTAGAGTTATTTAGTGTAAAACCTTATTTCACTTCGCTAATTTGTTTCAGCATACGTACAACAACGGTAGCCACCTGTGCCCGTGTGCTGTTTTGAGCAGGTGCAAAATGAGTATCGTCCATACCGTTCAGTAATCCGAGAGCTGTAGCAGCTGCTACATATTGCTTAGCCCAATCGCTGATGCTGCTTGCGTCAGCATAGGTGACCGGTTGAGCTGTAGCAAGATCGCCCAGTTCCTTACCCGTAGCGTTCAGGTACGCGCCCACCATCATGACTGCCAGCTGTTCACGCGTAACATTATCATCCGGAGCGAAGGTGCTATCGCTTGTACCACCTGCGATCTTCGCAGCATAAGCAGCGTATACAGCATCCTTATACCACGAATCATCAGCTACATCTGAGAACGGCTTAGTGGCTGTTTGATCTGGCAGATTCATGGCTTTCTTGAGAATTGTAACAAACTGTGCGCGGGTCATGTTGCTGTTCGGCTGGAAAGAGTCAGCATCCATGCCATCAACGATTTGCTTGCTGATCAGCTGCTCGATATCCGCTTGTGCCCAATGGCCTTGAATATCGGCGAACGTGGTCAATGCTTGTGCTTGTGCATTTTTCTCTAGAACTGCGTACTTGGAGAAGTGTGGCAGCGATGCGGTGATCGTACCCTCCCCGTTCACTGTACCACCAATATGAGTCCAAGTATTTGTCGTCTCATCTAGCCAGTAGACGCCTAATTTGCTAGAGTCTTTTACTTTAGACGGATCGTAGTTGAATACAACCTCTACTGGGCTATTAAAAGCTGTGATCGTCTTATCCTTTTCAGTTAAAGTGAACTCTAGCAGCGGAGAGGCCGCAAGGAAGCTGTTCACCGCCTGAAATTCACTGTTTGTAATCTTGAGTTTTATTGTGTTACTCAAGTCGTTGACAGACAGAGCATTCACAGGGAATGTTAGCTGAACATCGTTTGTTTTGACAACAATTGGCTTCCCCTTGTCAGCAGCTATTTTAACAATGTCAGCATCGAAACTAACTGTCGTGATGTCGATTTGCTGCTTAGCTGTCGCGTCCATAAAAAGCTGTGGCTTCGCAGAATTAGAAAGATCAATCAGCATATCTATATGAGCTGGCTGAACATCATAAGTCATCTTGCCGTTAGCGTCACGCATAGGAAAGCTCTTGCCTCCCCCTCCGCCACCACCGCCACCGCCTCCGCCACCGCCAGGTACAGGCTCAGCATTATACGCTTTTTCAATCTTCAAGCTTGGTAAATCGATGGCATGTTGCACTGAGAAGTAAAGACTTCCGGCCCCAGTTCCTAACTGCGGAATACTAAAGTTTACTGAAGTCTCATTACCCGCAACTACTTGCCTTAAGAATGAATTAGCTGAGTTTGCATCGCGGTACACTCGAACGATATCACTAGGATTTAAACTCGAGACCGTAATTGTATCTGCGGTGCCGGACTTATTATTAGTAATCTGAATTTGATCGGGTGTCAACGAACGTCCGTAAGTCCGATCAATTAAGTTAATCGTTTGAGGCGTGCTCATCCCAGTCGAGGAAACGGCATAAATGGCAATCTTAGTTGCTCCTACCGGAATCTTTGTATTCAATGGAATACTTGTCTGATAGGCTCTGAATAATACTTTTTCTACGCTGATAATAGGTTTGAGTTTTTGTAGTTGATCGTTGATAAAATAGACATCGTAACTCAAAGCACTGGAGCTATCATTTGCATAAAAGTATAGGAAGCCCCCTATTTCTCCTTGATCTCCATCAGAATCTATTTGATCTATAGACCCGACAGGTGGTTGATAATCTGTCGGCAAGGTAGAAATAGGTTCATCCGCTATGTTATTAGCCAAATTATAAATCCCCAATGCGATCTCATCATTTTCCGAATTGATTGCTGATAGCATCAGGCCAGAAGCACCTACTGGAATTTGTGTATCTTGAATGGATACATTATACTGCATCTGCCCTTTGCTGACTTGCGCAAATGGGCTTCCAATTGGCGCCCATCTTGAATCCAAAAATTTGACAACATAATGATCAACGCTTGTTTCATCAAAGCTAGGAACCCAGTGTAATACCCCATTAACATTCTTAGCACGAGTATCTCGGTCCTCAAAGTAGTTACTATCAGGATCGTTGTCAATTTTATCCCATAATCCGAAATAATATCCGTTAGCCCCTTCACCCTGACTGTTTTTGCCGAAAATCCCAATCCTTTTGGCACCTGTCGGAATAGCGGTGCCATTCGGCAAATTAATTTCATAGGTCGGATAATACTGCCCTTGGGCTGGAGAAGTAAGATTACTTTGAGTTATTTCGGCAATGGATTGAAGTTTTACGTTGTTTCCATCAACAAAATAGAGATCATAGCTTGTTGAAACTCCATCAGAGAAATAGTCATACCAATTGATCGAGCCACCAAACATTCCATGGGACACATCATTGTCAAAACTTCCAGTGACACTAATGTTGGGAATCGAAATCGCTGGATTTGTTCCTGTTATAACTGGACTTCCTGTCGTATTGTCGAAAATCTGCATGCGGTACAAATTTGTACTTACTATCCCGGATAGACCCTTTGGTCGCATATCGATATAAACTGCTCCTGCCGGCACAATATCCTCAGCAATATCAACATGATAACTCATCCCAGGCGACACATGCTTTGAAACGCTATAAGGACTACCAAGCGGATTTCCTAACGCGTCGGCAAACGTCAATTGGTAGCCCGAATAGTTAGTTTCAATTGGTGTATACCAATTTACTAATGGTTGGATTTTCCCGCGAATTGGGTCCTGATCTTCCAGTGTGTACTGAAAGTAGGCGTATGGATCGATACCACCACCACCGCCGCCGGTTGGAGGAGGAGTTTCAAAATAATCCTTCAGCTCAAGCGTAGCGGCGGAAGAGCTTTCTCCAACAGCATTCTTTGCATAAACGCCTATATATTTAGCTCCCGCGGGTATGCTAGTTTGCGGAAGGCTGTAGCTATAGTACGAGCTATTAGCAGCATAAGGAACTTCCGCTATTTTATTTCTGATTTTATCCTTATTTTGATCTAAAAAATACACGGTATAACTGGTTATTATGGAGGTACCCGGTGTGCCGTACCAATAGATGTTCCCACTTATTTTTCCCTTAGTAGCGTCGTTATCATAAAAATTAACATTAGAAACTTGCAGCGACGGTAGATTAAATTCGGGTGCACGATCATGAAGGGCCTGCATAGAAGTGAATTTCTGTATGGTTTTCCCGTCTTCAGAAACCACAACAATTTGGTCGTTTGGAAGTGGCAGTACATTTTTCGCGATGAATGGCAGATGGTATTGCATCGTATACGCGTCCCGATCCCAAACCGAGTCCTGTGCAAAAACGTTGGCTCCTTTAGCCGCAATAATTGCAGCTCCAAAATAACTTTTCCATGCCGGAATCTGAACAAGTGAATTTTTATTCAAAAGATTGCTCGCGTAGTATAGATCATTTCCGCTCATCGTGATCGCGCCAAATACGTTGCTGTAGGCTTGAGAAACTGCTAGCTGCGAAAAGTCAGTTAAATTGAACTTAATAGCCGTACTTGTGGAATAAGGCGCTTTTTCTCCGAAGTATAAGGCATTGTCCCCTAGACTAAGGAGCATACGACCCGGATTAATGCTTTTAGCGTAATTTGCCTTAGTTCCGGTAGATGTATCAATGACCTGAATACCAGGGTAACCAAAACCGCTGCCCATATTTGACGCGGTATAGATCAGCTTTTGATTACCATATACAACTTGACCAACAGAGGTTCCGACCTCCCATGAATAAACGGCTCCATTGACACTTGTACCAGAAAGTGTATCTACTCTCATGATTTGTGTCGCTGAAGCGTTGCTAATATATAGCTCATCATGATCTATAAATATTGAATTAGGGTTAGATCCTATGGTTCGGGTTTCTTGAACAGTCATATCGCTTGTGCGAATCCTCATCAACTGATTGCTTTCTGAGGAAATGGCAAACAGGCTCCCACCATCACTGCTGTATACGAGATCAGTCACTGACTTATCGAATATCAGCTTTTGACCGTCAGA
Organism: Paenibacillus sp. J22R160; assembly: GCF_059692135.1. Taxonomy (NCBI): domain Bacteria; kingdom Bacillati; phylum Bacillota; class Bacilli; order Caryophanales; family Paenibacillaceae; genus Paenibacillus; species Paenibacillus sp. J22R160. Next base: position 25,993 of record NZ_JCAUAU010000022.1, read on the forward strand.
TTGCCAAGATACCGGAGGATTGGAGGGCACCAGATTCACATTAATGATCTGTATAACATTTTGAATGTTAGGGTTCCAAGGATCAGATCCCGTATAGGAGTAAATTTGATTCTTACTATCCATTAAAATTTTTCGTGATGCCACAGGAAGTTTAGCAATTTGAGTAAATCCTTCTCGATCATACACATAGCTATGGTCTGGTGCGGCATTTCCGCCATTATACGAATGGCTGGTAAACACCGTGTTGCCTTGAACGTACATCGCATCATCTTGATAGGTACCTTGAATAGAGCTTAGATCTGTTTTCTTAAATCGGTAGCCCGCATAAAAAACCTGATTGCCATCAACAATTACTTTTCTGTCAGGAAAACCAAATCCGTAGTTTTTATCATAAGTAGTTCTTGAAAGTGACTGCAGAGTAGAACTGCTGTATGAGAAAAGATTGGAGCCGGTCGATCCCGACTCACCAACAAACAAAATATGGTTTGCTGTATCAACAGCTAGATCAGGCTCTCTAAATTCACCGTTAATCGCCCCAGTCAGCACAGTCTCTGTTTGCGTTGTTAAATTATATGCCGCTACACGACACCACTGGTCGAGCTCTGCATAAAACAGCTTATCACCGTCGATAGCCAGATCGTAAGGCTTTATGGACGTTGTAATCGAGCCAGTTACTTCCTTTCGCGCAATATCTACAATAGCAATAGCCGTTGTTCCTGACAAAGCGACATAAAGCTTGCCGCCAGATTGTACTAAATCTGAAGGTGCAGTAAGCGTGACTTGCTTCTCTATCTGCAGGTCACTCATTCGAATAAATAGGAGACTATTAGCCTCACTAGATACAGCATAGATATATCCTCGCGCTTCATCCATTATCCATTCCCGGATCGGTTTCTGCAGCGTAGTGCTTGACGGAGATGCTTCGGCGTATGCTTTACTTCTTATCCCAGGGAATAAGGCAGATGAAAGAACCATCAAGATAGCCAATAGGACTATAGATATTCTTTTATTTAATAAACTTTTGTACGTTCTAGAATGCATGAAAAATGATCCCCCTACTCTGAACTCTGATAACATTGTTCTAAAGTTATTTTAGTAAATTATGTACTACAAATTATTTAGTCTTATATTAAAAATTGCGAGACTACATCTCCCCTTCAAAATTAAATTTTGTACGAAGCCTCCCTGGATAAGCAGGTTTGACTGCTATGTCTTCGTTACATGAACCAAATATCCTCTAACTTTGTCAAATCTTAATAGTTCGTTCGCCTTAAATTGACATAAGTCAATGGGATTGAGACAAAAAAAAGAATCCCCACACCGCTGATGTAGGGATTCTCTATCTTCTAATGAATCAAATACCGCATAACCTGCTTCACAACATCACTCGCAGCCACTTCAATCGAATGCTTGCTGGTATCAATCTCGACTTCCATAAACTCTTTACCAATGATGTCTCGTGCTGCTTCTCGATCATTATCGCTAGGGGAATCATTCGCTACCAATGCAATAAGTCCCGCATCGTTCATCAATTTGGCCACTTCGATTACGCGCCGCGACGATTCGCCCTGGCTATTCTCCAGCAACATCGTATGGTAGCCTGTCGAAACCAACCGTTTCTCGACTTCCTTCGCTACAGCTAAATTATCTGCAGCCGAACCAGTTAACCAGACCGTTAACGGACTTTGTCCTTTTTGCTCAGCACGAACGTTTCTGGTAACTTCCGCATCTAACCGGACAACGCTATCGGAGCTTTGCAAGGCCTGCTCAATCACTCCGCAAGCGGATGTCATGTTAGTGACACGATCGATCAGAATGAATCCGCCAATGCTTTTATACTGTTCAAAAGAATCAAAAACGATATCATCGGATAATGAAAACTCGCATTTTGCCACTTCATTTTTGACAATTTGATCGGCTGGAACTGTATTTCCTGTATTAATATCGATCTTATGCGTAATGGCTGTCACGGTACCGGGCAGGACTTTCGTTCCTACTTTGACCAAATAATTCTTGCCTGGTGTCAGTACGGAATCATCCATCCAGAGAATTGTCGCGGTAAAGCGATCAGCTTCTTTGATTTGATCATCTTTCGTGAATACACAGCCGCGTGAAACGTCGACTTCCCGATCCAATTGTATGGTTACAGGTTGTCCAGCATAGGCCGATTCTCTATCTTGATCTGTCACTAAGATGCGTTTGATTTTCGCTTTCTCACGACTTGGCAGAATAGTCAACTCATCATCAACCGCAATTCGACCAGCCTCAATCTGGCCCTGGAAACCGCGGAACGTATGATCCGGTCGGCATACACGCTGGATTGGCATCATGAACGCTTTCGCGTCATTCGTTTCAAGAACATCCACATTTTCTAAGTAAGATAATAAAGGAAGGCCCTCATACCAAGGGGTATGTTGTGATTGTTTGGTAATGTTGTCCCCTTCTGTCGCAGAAACAGGAATAACTTCTATGCTTTGGAAATGAAATTCACCTGCTGTTTGGAAGAACTCATCTTTAATCTCTTCAAAAATCTTTTGTTCAAAATGAACTAAATCCATTTTATTCACAGCTAAGACTAGATGTTTAATGCCCATGAGTGCGCAAATTCGGGTATGGCGCTTAGTTTGGGTAATGATTCCTTTGGTAGCGTCCACAAGAATGACGGCAAGATCCGCAAAGGATGCGCCTACTGCCATGTTACGAGTATACTCTTCGTGCCCCGGTGTGTCCGCTACAATGAATGAACGGTGATCCGTCGTAAAATACCGATAGGCCACATCAATCGTTATCCCTTGTTCACGCTCGGCCAGTAACCCATCAAGCAGCAAGGAATAGTCAATTTTGCCGCCGCGACTGCCAAGTCTGCTGTCTAGCTCTAGTGCTCTCTCTTGGTCGGCGAATAGAAGCTTTGCTTCATAAAGCATATGTCCAATTAAGGTGGATTTTCCGTCGTCTACACTTCCGCATGTAATAAATTTAAGCAGACTTTTCATTTTAGAAATAACCCTCCCGTTTACGTCGTTCCATACTTCCAGCCGCTTCTTGGTCAATAACACGGGTTGTCCGTTCGGATGAAACTGCACCAAGCGTTTCTTCGATGATGGCATCCAGCGTATCCGCTTCCGACTCGGCTCCGCCAGTAAGAGGATAGCAACCTAATGTGCGGAATCGCATCTTCTTCATTTCAATTTTCTCATGAGGTTCGAGTTTCAAGCGATCATCATCCACCATGATGAGATGGCCATCGCGTTCAAGAACGGGTCTTTCCTGTGCAAAATAGAGAGGCACAATATCAATGTTTTCTCTGCGAATATATTGCCAGATATCTTTTTCCGTCCAGTTGGATATTGGGAAGACACGAATGCTTTCGCCTTTATTAATTCTTGTGTTAAAGAGCTTCCACATTTCCGGCCGTTGATTCTTCGGATCCCAAGCATGATTCTTATTCCGGAATGAGAAAATCCGCTCCTTCGCGCGCGACTTCTCCTCGTCACGTCTACCGCCGCCGAACGCAGCCGTAAACCCGTACTTGTCCAATCCCTCTTTCAGGGCTTGGGTTTTCATAATATCGGTGTACGCGGAACCGTGATCAAATGGGTTAATCCCTTGTTCAATCCCCTCTTGATTGGAGTGAACGATCATCTTGATCCCGAACTCTTTCGCTTTGCGGTCGCGGAATTCAATCATCTCTTTAAACTTCCACGTTGTATCAATGTGCATGAAAGGAAATGGCGGCTTCTCTGGGTAAAAAGCTTTCAATGCCAAATGCAGCATCACGGAACTATCCTTCCCGATCGAATACAGCATCACAGGGTTTTCGCATTCCGCGGCTACTTCTCGGATAATATAAATCGCTTCAGCTTCGAGTTGATCCAGATGCGTCATTTCTTGTATGGAATCAAGCATCAGTTTTTGCATGGAAAGGTGCCTCCTTTTAATTCTTACTAAATCCATCGGGTATTTCTTATATACTATCAGATCCTAGCTTTTATGCAAAGTGGAAGAAAGTGAAAATCTCTATTTTTCTATCATTTTTCTCGAATCATGTCGGAAGAGGTCATTTGTGAATGGGAATAACCCCAGATGCATAAAGCCTCTAGGGTTTATTTGGAATTCGTCGACCGTATTAGTTGTTTTGTGTAGGCGTGTGATGTTGTTGATTTTGCCCAGTGTGGTGATGCTGCCCCGTGTGATGTTGCTGTCCGGTATGGTGAGGATGCTGAGCATGGTGTTGAAGGTGGTGCATGGGATGATGATGCATATAAGCATGATAGGGATGTGGAACATAGGCAACGTAATGATGCATCGGATGGTAAGGAACATGATGCATGGGATGATAGACATGGTGTGGGTGATGAGCATAAGGATGGTGCGGATGATAACCTTGATGAGGTTGAACGTAATGAGCCTGGGCTTGAGCTTTGGTATGATGCGGCTGAGCTGGAGAATGAACTACTGGTGCTACGATAGGTTGCTGATAGATAGGGAGGTTATCTCCCGTCCATTTTGGAGCTTGTTGCACGGGCTGAACAGGTTGAATTGGTAGCACGGGCTGAGCTTGTTGAACTGGTTGTACTTGTGGAACCGGTTGTACTGGTTGAGCTGGTTGAACTGGTTGAACCGGTTGAGCTTTTTGTACGGGTTGGAGTTTCTCCGTTCTTGTTGCAGCATGATAGATCGGTAAGCTATCCTCCGTTGATCGGCTGTCTTTTGTCATTTTCTTGCTCCTTTCAGGGTAGGCATATGTCAATACGTCATCCTATGCATCGTTTCACAATTAGGGTATATGTCTATAGAAATTGGGCTCATTCATCATGATTTGTTAAAAATCCAGCTTTGCGGACATGAATCCAATCTCCTATTTTCGCAATAATGGGTTTCTCCCGTAAAGGATGCTGAAATTCTGAGAAGTAGGTGAAATCAGGATGAACATAACGATCCGTCAGATAGGCGGATTTCGTACTGCCAGGCATTCTGTATTTATTTAGCACGTTAATAACTTCCTCCCCAGAAGCAATTCCAAGGCCATGACCATGCCCATAAAAGAGATCATTGTCCAACAAGACAACGTTCTCCCCTTTCCACCAGGGCAGCAGCTGTTCAACGTCGGGATTTTCAAAATAAAGCACATCCCCCATCACAGCCTCCTCGTTATGGGTCCGGTCGATGAGGTTCAATTTGCTATTGGAATCCCAATCAAATAATAATAGATCCTCAAATAATCGGTCGAATTGACCAGGATCTATCGATTGTAATAGTGCATCATACAAAACAACGACGACAGCCATTGAACATTCGAAACCGTAAGAACCACCGTTGTTGAATATATCCCTTATCGCATCTTGTGGAGCAACTCCACGATTCAGCTGGAACCTGCCTTCATCCGTTAAGTGCCAATAGGCCGGGTTGCATAGCGTTCTTTCGAATCCGGCAAAATAGACACCAGCTCTACTCAGCTCCTTCGCGGATTCCATAATCTGCGTTCGCATGTGCAGCTCAAACAGCAGAGAATGAATGGAGTCATACGGATACTCGTACGGGTTGGTCTGCTTCTTTAGAAAAACGGCTAGTTCTGACTCTGTTAGCGTACCTTCTCCAAAGGTTATATAGCTGGTACCTTCGATTAAGATCATGAGCTTCTCCTCATAATGAAGTAAGTGTGATTCACCTATTTTTATATGTGGGGATTGGGGGTTGTGTGAATGTGAAAAAGAGCGACTTCGGGGTTAGCCGAAGTCGCTCTTGGTTTCGTTCGTAACGGAAGGAATAACTTGCCGCGGTGCTGCACTTATAGTTCCTTGGAGTGTCTTACTTATCCCACTGTTCTTTGGCACCTATATAAAAACTAAGTTTTTCTGGTATATCTTCTGATTTGCCATCTGCCCTCCTATTGTTGCGGAGCTAGTAGAGACACTATGAATCATTTCCACATTAGTAGGAAATTCTTTTTGCGAACCCTTATCATCAACATAAAAAAATCTCATAGGACCCGTTACGTTTTTACTTGAAGTCTTTATCTTTCCAGATAAAGGGACTTCAAGAATTATATTATTTCCTTCGTATTTCAAAGCTGTGGAATCTGTTTGGGCGAATGTTACTTCTACCCACCCTGTATAATCATTTGATAATAAAAATTTACTAGTTGGATTATCGGAGTTGTTACAAATAAATAATGCCCCGACTACAAGACATACAAGCACTGCAACAACAAATGTAATTCCTACAATCTTCTTCATATCTATCCCTACTTTATAATTAATCAGGATGATTATATAGATTATTCCATTTATTTTAAAATGGAATTAATGGTATTATATGTACTAAAACTAGAAGTATCACAAAGAAGTTTTGATGAGAGGAGTTATTAAAAATGAAAAGTTTTTTAATCCACGCGTTAATTGTTGGCGTAAGCTACTTTTCCGGAGTTGTTTTTTACAAAGTAGCCATGTATCAACTTGCCATACCTGAAAAAAGCGAGATCGATCTACTTTACCCATGGATGACTATCTTTTTTATTTTCTTTGCTCTTCCGATTTACTATGTAATAAACTTATTTCTCCGATTTTTCAAGTTTCGATCAATCGTAACAAGTACAATTTTAAAGACTGTTGTGTTAGTAGTCTTTAGCCTGTTTACCGCCATAATGGTGCCTTTTATCTTTGGTGGTTTTGGGTATCTAGGAAGGCAAGAATTTTTCTTTTCAGAATTTGCAATTATACTTTATTCATTTTTTCTAGGAACATCTGCACTATTTTCAATTTGTACATCAGTAGCGGAGACGCATCTGAATAAACAGATGTGATTTATAAAAAGAAAGCTCAAATCTCTCTTTTGGAGCACTCAAGAGCTCTTTATTTCTCTTCAATAAAAATTAAGGCAAAGCAAAATTCAGGGCCTTTTAATTTTGACAGGTCGTAAAGGGGTGAGAGATCTTCAACTTTATTTCTGCTTAAAGTAAGACTTGTTAATGACGTTAATCTTTGCAATGGCTTGAGATCATCTACTTCATTCCCTGATAGGCTTAATCCACCTAAGCGGTGCAAATTAGCTAATGGACTTAAATCATTGATTTGATTATTGTCCAATCCTAAGTAGGTTAAATTCTTTAAATCACTCACGAATCCGATTTCTGGAAGATGCATATTGCTTAGTGTCAGAAATCGCAGCATCTTTAGGAACTTTAAGATTCTCGAGCTTGTGTAGAGAAGAAATATCTTTAATCCTATTATTACCTATAAAAATAGAGCGCAGATTCACCAGATCAGCGAGAGGCGTGACTTCCCGAATACGATTGAAATAGGCACCAAGCGACTCTAATTGAGTGAGACCACTTAATGGTGTGAGGTCTTCGACCTCATTAGAATAAATTTGTAGGTTGGTTAGCTTTTTCAGGTTTTTTAACGGCTCTAGATTTTTAATTTTATTATCATAAAGATTCAAATCTGTTACTTCTGTTAAGTTGCTAAGTGGATTTAAATCCGTTATTTCATTGTAATCCAGAGTAATCCTTTTCAGTTTAACCAAACCTGCAAGTGGAGAAAGATCAGCAATCTTGTTCTGTTCAATACTTAATCGTGTTAAATTCGTTGCATATTCAATCCCCTTGAGACTTCGGATTCCCAGCCAACTTGCCGATCCTAGTTCAGTAAGAGATTGCATGTCCTCCCCTGTTATACCGCCTTCCGGCTTATGCAATTGCTTGCGTATGTAAGTTTCAAAGGCCGGGTCGGCGAAAGTTACAGTGGCGGATTCAGCATTTGTGGTTTTGAAAGTTGTAAATGGCGTCATGACTGAAGTAGATATTACTGATATTAAGATTATTTTGAAAATGAAACCTCGATTAAATAGCAATTTCAGTCCTCCTTATAAAATTTAATAGGTCATAGATACCTTGAGAGTCTCTTGCTTGTTTGAGTGGACTCTTCGTTGTAATCAACAGTCAGGTCGTCTACTCCTAATCTCTGGTTCATAATAAACAATATAATGACTCGGTAAATGGTCTTTTAAACTTTTAAACAAAATACGTTCTCCCGTAGTCGCACTTTTGGGAATCGTTTCGGGAACCGTTTAAGACATAATCTGTATCTTTTAGCACTTAATACCTACGCACTCTATTATAGTACTAATTGAACCAAAAGGAATATACAGAAAATGACTAAAACCTTAATTTCGATCTGTCTGCAGTCTTTGTTCGATTTTCAGCTTGTTCTCGAGTATCCCCTTTTCCAGCCTTAAATGAAGCAGCTCTGTATCCAAATCTTGCCCGATAGTATGCACCGCGGTGACAATATCCTCTGCCGTGAGGATGTGAATAGAATCTGCTTTATGAGAGATATATTCTAAAATGATGTCAATGAATTCTTTGCAGAGACTGATTCTTTGGGTTAGGATGGTTTCTTCTTGAAGGGTTTCTTGGTATTTGGTTTGGACTTCTTGCATGTGATCGCCTCCGATAGATTAATAATTAAATGTTCCAGTGTTTAATCACTTTCATTTCTGTGAACCCTAATAGATGTAATCGAATAGATAAAATTACTTATAAGTGTAATTATTAATATTTTACACTAATGTAGGTCTGTTAGCTATATTATTTAAAACCTACTCTATTAATGAGGTGGTTATTTTGGGTAACTTACGCAAATTAATTGGCAAGCGTATCAGAATGATAAGAAAACAAAAAGGACTTTCACAAGAGAAACTCGGAGAACTGGCTCAATTAAAGAATTCATATATTGGGGATGTCGAAAGAGGAGCTCGAAACATCTCTATTGATTCATTGGAAAAGATTATTGCTGCTCTTGATGCTGATCTCGGTGCTTTCTTTGATTTTGACGAGATTGATGTTTCATCCGACGATATTGATAAAAAGGCAGTATTAGAAGTTCACAAACAATTTCTTGAAGATAGAAAAATTGATGAGATTAAGCTTATACATAAAATAACGAGAGATATTCTGCTTGAGAAAAAATAAAAAGAACGACATCGGAGATTTCCGTGGTCGCTCTTTTTAAAATACAAATCATGCACTATTGCTGAGAGTAGTAACCTCAAATTGCCATAAACTTATAACTTAATGTTGACCTAATTTCCGTAACACATCTACCATAAAGTTATGTACCCCCTTGGAGTCTTCTTCCATGTGGTTTGGTCTAAATGGGAACCCGCCCACACTTGGAATAATACTATCCTCAGAATACCTATATACTTGCTCTACCTCACCCGGATAAAGGATATAAGCGCCAACTGAATGTCTGATAGCATCTTTATAAGAATGCATTTTCACAAGATCATCCCGTTTACTAATAGTACTATGAGCGTTATCTTCATCCGAATCTTCTGGCCGAGCGCCAATATGTTCCACTCTATATTTCGCATCAAAATGAACAAAATATAAATTATCACTATATTTAACTTGTACTGTGTAATCTGGCTGTAAATTTATAGAGTACGAGCCTATCACATGCTCCTTTGTATTTTTGAATTTCCTATTATAGTATAGGGTCACTTGAAGTTTTTGATTATTAATAATTTTCTGGTAGTTAATTTTACTTTGGATCCCTTTTTTTAAATTTACACTAAGTCTTCCATTATCAATATTATATAGGTCTGTTCGGTATGCTACAGGAGAACCCATAATTATTTCTATTATTTTCTTTAATCTAAAAAAACACCATATTTCATATAAATCATATATTGGTCTAATATCACTAAGGTTTCCGGCATAATCAAATGGGTTCCAATCGATTTGCAAGCCCATATCTAAACTTTGTTTTGTATGAAATACATCTCTATAACCTGCTTTTTTCTGTAAAACTTGCGAGTTTCCTGGAATAAAATTTAAAGAACCTACTCCTAACCACAATGGATGGAACAACCATTCTTCTACTAAGGCTAACCATTCTTTTATTTCTGAACTGATAGATAACCATAAAGACTTACTCTCTGATTCATATAAACAATTACTGGTAGCATTTTTCTTTAATTCCAAGCACAACTCATAAACACTCTCAATGAAACACTTCACAAATCTATTCTCGGGAATATCTCTAGATTCTAACTTTTTTGTCTGATATAACTCCATAGGTGTATATCCATTAAATACATGGCTATATATACCACCTACACTAAAATCAAGCGTGGTTGCCTGACTAGCATTTCGCATAATATTCGGTCTCTTTATATACTCAGTTCTTACAATCTCATCCTCTTGAATTAATCCCGTCTTCATGTTACGAAAAAACGTTTCCATAGCTAGTGGTAATTTCTCAGGATGAAATGCCCTTCTAAGATGAAAGTATTTTGATAAATCATTTGAATCATTTATTTCATTCTCTTTTGTGTATAGTCCTGTTCCTGCACCTGCTTGTAAAATTAATTCATTTAACTCATCACTTATTTCATCAATAAGTAAGTTGAAATCTTCAAAATACTGGATCTTTGAACTAGTTACCTCTACAAATAATTGCTCATGCTCACTTAGAGATAAATCCACTACACCAACCTGACTCTTAAAGTTTAAATAAGTTGGAATAATAGTTCGAACATTCTTACCTTCATGTTCATATTTCCATTGTTTCTTGTTTCCACGTTTTAAAATACTTGAAATCTTTGAATTTATAAAAGGAAAATGCAGGCTTGGTGGTTCATCAATGTAATAAGGTAGAGTAATTGTAACGTAGTACTCAGTATTCTCACGTAACTGGAGATTTTGAAAGCCAACATTATTTGTATCATATTTAATAGGGGGATTAGCACTTTGATAAACTCCCTGTTCAGCAAATGCTTCCTTAATTAATTCATCATTAAGTTGTAAAGCATCCCCTTCGATTCCTCGTTCATATTGTAGCTCCAAGATAGATTCACTATTAGGCCAATTGATAATAATACGATTTAAACTTGCCATTTGTGCCCACTCCTAGGTGATAAACGAAGTATATCCCATTGCATCCAATATAACGCTCATACGTCGGACCTTATCTTTAGACTTCGGGAAGTTTATTGGTGCAGCTAAAACTTTTATTTGAGTATTTCCCCACATATAGCTTGCATCCTCACCTGAAAAATATTGATTTAATGCCTTTAAACATTCAGCTAGTTGCCGTTTATTCCCATGAATTTTAGGTAAGACCTTCTGAATTACAGCCTGGTCCATGAATTCTTCCCACTTTAAGCTAGGATACACTCTTAATGATGTCCCCAAATAATCAAGCACTTCACTAACTACACGATAGCCAAAATCGAATCCTACTGGTTTAAGTAGCTGATAAATGCTATCTAGAATGCTTTTTACATGATTAATTATTTCTACTCGGTCCTCCAGCAATTGTCTGCTTAAGAAGTCAATTGAAGAATATGAATTTGCTAATCTTTTTCTCTGAATCGCTTCAGCAAATTCCGATAACACTTGAGGTGAATTAAAATTATCTAAATCGTCATTCTCTCTTAATGCAAAATAAGAGCTTGGATTTTGTGACGTTAGCTCTATCACATGCGCCCTATCCAATACTTTAGGCGAAAACATATAAGTCGTCTCATCAACATTGACTGTACCGACGATAAATAGATTGGTTGGTAAGGTAATGCAACCACCGATACCCTGGAGATGCTTTGCTGCTTCAAGTTCAATCGGAAATTTTCCTTCATTCTCTAATGTACTTACTATTACACTCAATTCTCCTTGGTTCACTAATGGAATCCCACCAACTTTTGATGTACTTCTATTAGCTTCCATTAGAGAAAGAATTGGACTAAAATAACGTTCCACATGAGATAAATTCATCTCATCAAGAATAAGGAAAAAAGGCAGGTTTATAAAATCTGGATGTTGCGCACGAAGAATTAGAAGAAGAGTCGACGTTAGTTCGTATTTTGACCTCCCTTGTCCTCCAAAGGGGTTAATATAACCTAACAAGTGTTTTTCATCAGTCCAGTCTGCCCCTACGGGAACAAGTTCATACCTTTGATTTGAACGATCTTGTTGAATGCGAATTTCTAATTGTAATGAGCTTTCAGAAGACTCTATAAGAGTCTTGAGCTCGTTATTAGTTGTCTCAATACGTGCACACATCACTATTTGAATCGGATACTTCTTTCCACCTATTCTCGCTTCAAATTTATTTCCCTGTTTACAAAAACTTTGAACTTTTTCTTCATCAACATCTACTATTCTACCTTGTCTATTTACATTTAATTGCAGAGCAAGATAATTATTATCATCGAAATCTAATGCCTCAGCTACTCTTAAAGCAAGTCTTGTCTTACCTGTACCCGATCCTCCAGAAATAATTACAAATGGTTTTGACATTAATGAGCATAAATATGTATTTAGTAAGTTCATCTTAGCAGCCTCTATTTGTATATTAGTGAATTCTTTTGACATATCATATCAACATAATCGTTGTGGTCCATATCAATAAATTGTTTAGCAGTCCCATTAAAAACAATACATGAATCTAACATATTTTCCAATTCATACCGCTGTCCAACCCTTAGTTCATTACTTCTTGTACCTTGATTAACCAATAGTTCTGACTCATAAATTCGATTCCACAGTATGTTCACAATTTGTCTTTTATTCTTAACAGTTGTGACATTCAAGTTAAACTCCAAAACATTTCCAATCTGATCCTTAGTAACAATGTCTGCTGCATTTTGAAACAACTCTAAGACTAGTTTAAATGGGTGAACAACTTGTCCATTAATCATTTGATTAAAATTTAATAAGTAGTTAGCTAAATACTTTGACGAAGTAATTTTACTTTCATTATAGTCTCGTGCAAGTGTCGACATTTCATACTTTTCACCATTTGTATCACGGTATATCGCTAATTCTCTTGAAATAGTATAAGCACTGTGCCAATCTTTTACAGAGGAATCATACGTCCCTCTACCTCCATCTACATAGAGATCAAGTTGCTCTCCGAAACCATATCTTATAGTTTGCTTGTCATATAGTTCAAAAGATTTAACATACGCTTTTATTAGCTCTTTAAACCTGGCTTTACGCCATATGTCGAAATAAAGTTTTATATTATCTCTCAATTAAGGCAATCCCCTTTTTCTATGAGCGTTTACTTTCATTATACATTAATTAACTATAACTAAAAATAAAAAACAGACCAATTACGGTCTGCTAATTTTAGTGCTTATAATACGCGAGCTCCTCATTCTCAATATTCCACATTGTTGTTAATTCGTATACTGAATGCGCTAATATTTCAGCAAATTGAGGCGGAACTGCATTACCAATCATTTTATATTGATCCCCGATACTACCAATAAATTCGTAATCATTATCAAAAGTTTGTAGTCTTGCCGCTTCTCTTACTGTTATTGAACGAGCTTGAGCAGGGTCAGGATGTATATGTCTTAATCCATCCTTATATAAATGCGCTGGGATTGTGTTGCTTTGCTCATCCCATCTTAATACATAATATTTATGAACATTTGATACTTTTCCAGTCCGATCAGTATATAATTTTTTAAGGGCCTCAGTTGAGACATATTGATATTTTTTTGAAACAATATCTTCTGCTAATTCTTTAAAAATGGAAATATCGCGATTATTATGAAATCGAGGTATATGATTTAGCACTTTGGCCGAGCCTTCATGGGAACTACGCGGTGTCATTTCCTCAGCCTTCAAGGGATAAATAGGAGGCAAACTACCTATCGCATCTTTAACTGTTAATTTATTAGTTACTTTATATTTAGGTAAAATATCATTATAAAACTTTCCCAAGATATTTTGAGCTTGTTCAAACGGAAATGCATCTCTACGCAAACCCACTAGAATTACACGTTTACGGCTCTGAGGGACTCCGTACTCGGTTAAATCAATAACAGCATTGTCTCTAATATTGTTTATTATTTCATATCCAGCTTTATCAAAAGCACTAGCAATAAGCTCTGTAATAGGAACACCATCAGGGTTAGCTGTAAGCATACCGACCACATTTTCAAAAACAAAAAGTTTAGGCTGATACCTATTTACTACTTCTAAATAACTCTCAAATAAAAAATTACGATAATCATTTTTCATTCCATCTTTGTCACGAATTCTACCAGCTAAGGAGTAAGCCTGACATGGTGGACCACCAATAATTAAATCAACATTGCCAACTTCACTTACTAGTTTGTCCAACCCTTCACTTTCCCCATACTCGGCATCATTTGTCCAACCATTAAACAACTCTTGTGACCTCTGAATATCAAACCGCAACACTCGCCGCGCAGCATCCGTGTAGCCCCACTTTTCCGATAATCGTTTTCTCAAATTTTCTGTTGGCGCCTTTTCCCATTCTACACAAGCAACGGAGTTATAATGCCCTGCTGACTTAAATCCTTCAAGCAAGCCACCACAACCAGCAAATAAATCAATAATTTGTAACACCCGATCCGGATTGGACATAGTCTACCTCCCTATGTATGTAATCCAATAGTTTCACTGCAATATGATAACCTAAAAGTGGAGGCACTGCGTTTCCAACCTGACGATTCTGTTGAGTTCTGTTTCCATAGAAAACAAAATGATCTGGGAAAGACTGAAGTCGGGCATTTTCCCGAACTGTCGGAATCCTATTATATTTATAATGAAAATGATTACGGTGACCAGTATCGATTGTCTTAGAAGGCCTTTTACTATGATACCTTGTCCATGCCTCATTAAATCGGCGATGTTCTCCAACACCTGGTGGTAAATCCTTATGATTACCTCCTTCTGGTACCATAGAAATAACATTGATCACTTGTTCCGTATGTTTTGTTCCAACATGATTATAAAGCAAATCAGCGTGTTGTCTCATATATTTTTGATAAGGGCTTTCTGGAAACTTCATATATTCAGTAACTTCAACTCCAAGATCTTGCTCTAGACTTGGCAAGTCACTTATTGCTTGTTCACAAGTAACATAAGTATTTTCGTTATGAGTTGGTAACGGGAACTCGAACATCTCTTCCCCTTCTTTGAGACCTACGAAAAATACTCTTTTTCTCATCTGAGGAACACCATAATCCGAAGCCGTAAGTATCTTCCAATTAACAGTATATCCACAGCTTTCAAAGTCATTTATAATTTGATCCTTAGCCTTCCCTTTGAACAAACCAACCAATCCAGGTACATTCTCAAGTACAAATGCTTTGGGTTCAAATTGCTTCACTGCCTCTAGCATGCCTAGATATAACTTATTTCGTTCGTCATCATCATTGCGGACCCCTGTCAAACTAAATCCCTGACATGGTGGGCCACCAATTATCAAATCCACTTGGTCATAGCCTGTTATTTTTTTCATTTCAGTGATAGTTTCCTTTTTAGAAAGATCACCTTTAAATGCCTGAGCATCAGGATGGGACATTTGAAAAGTTTTTAGTGCCATCTCATCATTATCTACACCTAATATTATCTTATATCCTGCATTTACGAAGCCATATGATAAACCACCACAACCACAGAAAAGGTCGATAGCAGTTGGTTGATATTTGTTATTATTCATTAGTTCACACCTTTTCCTAGTACTATTAAGTTATTTTATTAAAAATATTACAAATCGTCAAACGTACGTTCGCAGAAAATCGCATCTATTTCAACTTGTAAAATATTCGACAATAAGTTACATATTCCTCTTCAAGTTGTTTTCTAATTAAATCCATTCTGAAGAAATATTGATATAGAAGTACACTAAATTATTAAACACACAATACAGATTCTATGTATTGTGTGTTTTTTTAGCTTAATCCCTGGATCGGACAACCTTGAAAAAACTAAATGTATAAACTACTATGTAGTAAGTAATATTTTACAATTGTAAATATTCTTAGTACAGCAGGGGGCAGAAAAATTTTTTTTGCAAAAGTACTCCATGCACAAGATACTCGAGATGAATATTGATTCTACCTAAATGAGAGATTAAATATTAGTAATACTATAGCACCAGATGATATTAGAACTCACGTTAATGCAAACTCTTCGTCCTATAGCTTATTTCATTTTCCAATGAGTAGCCCGCACTATTCAAAAATAAATACTTTAATATGTATTTACGGAGACGATAGAAGTACAGCAGCACTTATCCCAAGTGATGAAATGCTCAAATCTATTTTGTTGATTTTGAAACAAGCATATTAATAATTAATGTGGCTTGTCTTTTTAATACTTTCCCACAAAAGTAGGTTTGCAATATGAGTTCATATTTATCTCAGGATTAATTGAATTTAACTATAAACTTTTCTACATTTCAAACTAATTAATTTAAATAGTTATTAAAGGCTTGTTAGAAGTTCATCATAAAAAACATTAACCTTTTTTAGAATTCCTTTAAATTAATAACTTCCCCATTCAAACCATCTAAATCTAATTTATAAATGAGTCCACTAATATGCTTAGGCAACTTCCCATCCATAAAACTTTCTGGTACGATTTTTGGAAAGCTTTCATCTATTTCATATTTCATTACTTGGAGCAGACGATATGATTTTGTACGGACTTCACCACCAATTGGGTATTTTAGTTTTTCAAGTGCACGTTCGATTTCCGATTCTGCTACACCCAATTCCACTAATTTTGCAACCATACCTTGTATCGAAAAACCATATACAGCAGGCTCGAAACGATAAAATAGCAAATAGTTAGCTTTTAACTGATATTGACTATTAATTGTAATTTCTGAGCCATAGCGTGCTAAAGTCGATTTCACTTCATAGATTTCACCATTACAATTAAAATCAACAGAACCATTAAATGGCCCTACCCAAGAAACCTCTTTTTGTTGTTTCAACAAATAATAATAACTTAACATTTCTGCTAGTACGCTATAGGCTAATTTTTCAATATTGGCATTCCCCATCAGTTCTTTCATCGCATGCCACCAAGAAATCGGACTCTGTTGGATTTCTTGATACGATTCTGCATCAAGTACCTTTTCTAAAAATCCCGCACAAATAATCGCAAAATCATCGTATAACTTCGGATGATCAGACAAGAGCATTAATAAATGGCGTTCTTCACCACCAAGTACATATTCTTTCGTAAAATATGATATACCGGCTAACTGCTCATTTACATGCTTATCTGCTGGGATTTCAATAGCGACACCTTGCATACCATTAACTTTTACAATCCAATAATAATGCTCTTTCAATGTAATGGAACGTCGTGTTGCAGATGTTCGAAAATAAGCAAAGCCTTCTCTAATTTTTTGTATTATTTCCATGTACTTTATTCTTCTCCAATTTTGCTATAGGTCATCTAGAAAATACTTATACAAGCCTGTTACGTATGTTTCTATGCCACCTTCTACTAAAATAGGTTCAATCATATTTAACCGTGCTGTGTTTAATTTCAACACACGACGAAATAATTGGGGCACTTTGCTACTAGCATGTTCTTTTAGCTGGCGCATCATTTCGCGTGTTAATTCCACACGATAACCGCCACTACCTGAACGGTCCAACAGCTGAAGCATTTCATCTGCCGAATTACTTTTCAATGTATCGAAGGTTTCTTCCTCTGTTCCTTGCCATGAAAGATGGATATACCACCAAATACTTTTCAACCAAATACGGCGTGTTCCTTTATAAAAACGTTGATCATTCAACCCAAAACGTTCGTATACTAAGTCAGGAAATACTTCCAACGATAAATAACGCCAAATCTCATCTTGAGCTGCTAGTCTCTCGTTAAAGACATAGTCTTCTTTTAGCACACGATACAATATCAATCCCATAAGCAAATCAAATGCATAAGAATTAATTTTCTTCATTTCATCCGTTAAAAATATTTTCTTTTCATTAATCATGATTTCACGAAGTTGATTGAAAGGTGATTTAACTTGTCGTGGTGCACAGTTTTCTGGTTCTGTCTCAATTTGTTGAAACTTAAATTTCGCTTGGGCTTTTGTATAAACTACATTTTCCCACATTACAATTCACCCGTCTTTATTCGTGTTTCTAAATCCTTGCGTAGAGACATCGCTAGTTTTTCTGACGTATCGAAATCCCAATTTAGTGTTGTTTTAAAATAATGCATTACTTGCCCGATTGAACCTTCTTCGCAGTTTCTCCCGTCCTGAATATCTTGCCAGTCCGGACATTCCATTAAGTTTTGCAAAATAAGCTGCAGGGCGCTTGCTAAAAACTCTACATACAATGCTTGATCAAGCTTCGTTTTCGGTTTTTGAATCGATCGGAAGGCATCATGTGCTTTATTTAAATAAATCGCGATATATTCTTTATCAAACGGTTCGACCAATGGCTCCGAATAATTGAAATCTACAAACCATAAAGGTTTATCCGGTTCATTTACAATCACAATCGGGAACGTCGAGCCAGAACCATCTAGAATGACAACCCATTCTTCTAACTTACCTAAAATTGTACCTGGTAGCTGTGCCTGTCCCCGCATACTATTACGGCTCGCCTTTTTCAAATAAACAACAAGCGAAATATGAACTTCACCAAACAAATTATTATTTAGGAAATAATAATCAATCGGGATAATCACGTCATTTGGCGTTGTACTTGTAATGGTTGCAAAAGGGATTACACCTCGTTGAGAAGACTGCTTTGACAACCATTGCAATGCAAACCCTAACTCTGCATCAGCATTGACCAATTGAGTAGGACCAAACAAACTAGAAGGACTACCTAAAATTACATTGCCTGAAAGCCCAAAACCTTTTTCGACATAGTCCCAGCTATCATCGTCATTAGTCAATATTGTTTTATACTCATAGTCCTCGGTTTGATTAAGGACTTGCTTTGAACCACTCTCATCTCTATAAAAGAACTGCAAATCTAATGTGACAATTAACAATTCTTCCATAACCTCATCATAAAGTCGATTCATACTAACCCTATTAGTCATTGTCCACACTTCCTTCTGGCAGCATTGACATTTCGACTTGCACATGAGGATCCGTACAAGTAAATATTAAAGTGCCTGAACATTCAACAAGCATATCATTTTTCTCAATACGTACAGCATGCAACACTTTTTTGTCACTTTTTTGAGCCGCGGATCTACCAAATAGACCAACTGTATTTGGAAAAAAAATGCCCGTAATTTTCGCTGGGAATGGTGTCCCTACACTATCAGCTGATTCCCAATCTGTTGCTGAGATTTTTCCACCCTCAGAAGCAATAAATAACTCTATTGTAAAAACAGCGACATTTTTCGCTAGTTTCAGCTGAAAATGAACTTCTAATTCACCAGTATCTAAATATTTTTGTGATAAAATAGTAAAACTATTACCACGACTACCTATACTAGTAGGAAGCTTCGTACCTCCTGCCCTATTGCGACTAGAAGCGCGACGACCAAATCCAGTCGGTGGTAATAGCATCTTTCCGACATTACGTGCTAGTTTGTTCATACCTTGCTTTTCATTCACTTCTTCTTTATTTTCATAAGACCCTTTAATTTTCCGACGAACTTGTGTGCGAATTTTCTCAACAATGTCAAGTGGCTTGCTTTTTATAATAAAGTCTGTCCAAGAGGTATGATCGGCCATCTCACTTTTTCGTAAATAAGCCTCTAAATCGACGACATCATTATCTGGATTCACTAGTTTCGTATCAGAATTTGGCACAAAAATAGCTACTAAATATTCGTGCTCTTCTGTTGCACCAAGTCCTTTACACCATTCACCATCTGTTTCATAATTTACGATCATTCCTGGTCTTCTCGCATAAGCCATCAACGGTGCATTTTGCTCACCTAACGGATTTTTTTCATTCACACATGTAAACGGACTAGGACCATTCAGTGGTGCTAGCATATCTAGCTCCTTTTTCGTGAACTTTTTATATGCTACTCGTCCTGCGTTGTTTACTTTATCATGTTCAAAATAATTACGAATTTGAATATCATTAACAAAATAACGATTAGATTTACCACCAAGTACAGCTGCGTTGTACATCATTTGTAGTTCATGGAATAATGGTAGAAAATCATCCTTTTCCAGTCTCTCTCCATTGACATGTCCGTCTAAATATTTTCCATATGCATATCTTCTATTAGCTAAGCGCGGGGCATACCAACGTTGCATTGCCACACGAATATAATCTGCTGCATTCGACTCCCACGGTTTGTTTTCATCTGGATTGACTTCGTGCTTTATGAGTAATTTCTGTTCATCAATAAATGGAATAATGATTTTTGTCCCTAGACGCTTTCCCTCAAACGGCTCGATAGATAAAGATTGTAAAATATCACGTATCATTGCTCCATCTGTAATTGGAATTGTATCATAACTATCTGGTGTTACATTTTGGCCCCACCAAGCAATCCCGCTTGGGACTTTTCCAGAAGTTTTTGGAACAACTGTATCTTGTAACTTCTCGTTTTCTACTAAGGTCACAGCTAAACGATGCTCGTACTGACCATCATCATTTAAAATATGTGAATAATAAACAACCAAACCAATACCTACACGGAAATAGACAGTCTTCCCTAAACCCCAAGACCCGCCAGCACCTGGTGTTTCTTGTGCCATACTAATCCCATAGATTAGTTTGAAAATATTTCCGTTTGGCGAATGTTTAAAATCTAATGAACCCGTTAGTCCAGTTGTATTGCCATCTTCAATATAAATCGCCTTTTGAGGCGATGCGCCAAACTTTTCGTTTAATCGATCTGTAATTCCATCTAAATGCATAGCAAAGTTTGGGACATTGACATCCTTAATGCCAATGTCCACATACACAGAATCGTGCCCTTCTACACGAATACCCGCATCTAAACTATTTTGAACTGCTTCACGTACAAGTAAATCTAGAATTGGTAAATCATTATTTTGAATAAGTTTTAATAATGAATTGCCGGATTGGGACATTTTCCCGAACTCTGCAATCTCGATTTGCATTACTCTTTTCCTTCTTCCGTTTCAGACTCACCCATTGGATTTTCAATACGGATCGACAATTTTGTCGCTAAATTTTTGCCCGAACGATACCCCGGCACAAATAAACTAACACCAATTAGATCCTCTGAAGCATTTAAGTCATAACGTCTATTAGCTTCTTTTGTATTCGGACTTTGTTCATTTTCTAATTCCGATTTTTGATAAATGCGATATAAAAGTAGCTGCGGTGTTAAACCAAGACCTGCAGCTTTACGTAACTCATTAACAACACTTTTATTTAGCTTTTTTTGATCAATTTCTTCTAATTGATCCTCGATACGCTCACGCTCTGCTTTCCCAGCTTGCGTTAACTTAAATTCCACTGGAACGGAGTCATACATCTCTTTCGTCATATCTGCATATAAATCTGATGGTGTGCGTAACACACCAATATTAATTCTTTCGCCAGTTGCCGAACCGCGACGACTACGTGAAACCAGTCCTACCCCACGATCACCAACTATCCATTGTTTATGTTTATTAGCGTCATCATCTAACTTACCGCTACCAGATAACACCACATTCCAATTCGTAAAGTTGGCTTCCGCCTCATTCTTTTGATACCATTCAAAGAAGGCTTCCATATTTGAGAATTCGCGCTGTTTACTAAACGTGAATTTACGGAAAAAGTCATCTCTAATTTGTTGGAACGACACATCTTCCCAATAAAGACCACGACTATTACGTGTTTCGTTTGGTGTGCCTAAACTATTCAAAAAGTGCTCCGTTATTTCGATATTTTGCTTTAGAATGGCTGAATCATCATCAAATAAAATCGTTTGACTGGATGCCCCAGAAAAGTCTAAATCGATCTCCTCTGCACTTTGCATACGATTTTTCGCTGTAATACGTAGCCATGTTAGTTTTGGTGAATTTTTAATTTTAGGTCCATATTCGTTGGCATCCATTCCTTCATAAATATATGTTTTAATATCATCGCGTAATTCTTCCTCAAGGGTCGCCATAAATCTAAACTTTTCCTCTGTATCCGTTGTTATCCATATACGCGGTAACATTTCATAATTTTTGCGGTAACCAAAGAAACGTCCCATTTGGAGCAATGTATCTGCCTGAGAAGTAGTACGAAGAAAATATGTGCTCACTAACCCTTCAATTGTTAAACCACGCGATAACGTACTGCCACCAATAACAATAAATGCTGGGGCAGGGGCTGGGTAACTCGGTGATTTAGGATCTGGATAAGCTAAACGGACATGCTCTAAATCTGTGATCCCATTGTTTGCACAGTTATCGATACATAAATGAAGACCGTCATGATATTCCAACCGTTTTGTATCTTCTAACACATTGATATGAGAAGGATTGCTTCGGATTAAGCGTTTAAGCTCCTCTTCAATCTTTTCAAATGGAGGGTAATCTTTCACATCATCTTTATTTGGGTATACCTCAAATTCCATTTCAAAGTCTTCTTTTGTAAACTTTTTCTGCTCTTGTTCATATAGCACTCGACACGCCTCGATAATTTGCACTTTTGATGTACTACGGAAATAATTGTTGATTAAATCAGCAAAAATTTGATGATGTATTTGCTTTTGACTCGTATGTACAAGCATACTAATCGGCTTCTTATACTTGCGATAACGCATAATTGAAGTCGCTAATAAAAACCACTGGAGTGCCTCTATAAACGTTTGTGGTAAGTTTGATTCCTCTTCTTTGTGTATACTATTGACTAAATCACGGTCGCTTTCTGTAATTTCACGCAACATTGGTAGCCCGCGATAATATTCATTATTGTTTAATCCAAAAATTTGTTTTGCACCAAAATATTCTTTTGCTGGGTTTAATACCGCGACAAAATCGCGTGGATATAGCGACTCTTCTGAGGCTTCATTTAAAAAGTTAGCATAGGGTGTAGCTGTGTAACTGATGTAATTCATACTTAACGGTTTCGAACCATCATTTGCTTGAACTCCCACTAGCTCAACAATTGCTTTATTTAATGCTGTACGGTCTGCCAATGGATCAGTTATATCATTCGTATTGATTCCACCTTGATCCGATTCATCATCTATGATTAAAATACGCATTTGCGAAAGCTTTTTGCCATCTTCTTTTAACCAAAGGATTAAATCATTTAAACGGGTTTTATGTTTCAGGCATACATTTAAGTAACGTTCACGTGATCCTTTATTCAATAAAAGACTACTTACTTTATGCGAAGAACCTGATTTTAATGAAAGCTGACTTAAACGTTCCCAAGAAAGATTGCCTGATGTTTTTAAATCACTCATTAGACGATCTTCAGTTTGTTTACGCAAATTTTCTATTGTACCGGATAAAACAATGAATAAATTAAAATCCCAATCAGCAGCCATTGCCATCAATGCTGCCATACTTGCTGTTTTACCGGACTGCACATGACCAATAGTTAAACCTTTAATTGGGCTATCAGTTTCTAATCGGAGCTTTCTTAAAATGCTGATTGTTGTATTTTCAATATCTTTTACCGATTCATCAGTCCAACCTTGTCGGATTAGCTTGTTCTTATATAATTGCCAGCTACTCGACGCGCTACCTGGAATCGTTAAATCATTATCTTCGCGACGACTTAAAATGCGATTATTGGCAATTTTCTCGTCAATCATTTGCTCACGCTCTGCTGCTTCACGCAAAAACTTTACAATTGCTAACCAGATTGGTGCATTTAAATCTTCAGGAATCATGCCATCTTCTTGTAATAGTTCGAGCTTATTTTGTAGTCCTACTTCATCCTGTTTGCCGTAATATTTAATAAAATCCCAGTCGCGTCCTTTATTACGCAACTTTTCTATTGCAATTCGATGTTCATCGTATTTTGGGGAAGATAAGTCGTTAATTGTGTGTATCAGCATTATAATCTACCTCTCTTTCATTCTTCCAAAAATTACTCTTTATAGTTTATTAATAATTAAGAGTATAAGGCCGAATTAATTTCGTCACCAACTCGGAGTAAACCTCTTGATTTATTCCAACCTAAAAAATACCCTCCTATATTTTACAACAAAGTAGGACTTTTGGCACCAGCAGTTTCAAGTCTAGTAGTCTATTTATGTATACAATTTCTTCAACAAATAAGGGCTAGTATCTTGCGTTTTAAACATAACAGTTACAGTTACAAGTATAAGATTAGCCATAAATATTAACATTAAAGTCGTAATTTTAAGATTTGAGGCACCCGAATAGTCCTTATTAAATTAGTGGCTCTTATTTAATCATAAATCCGTATGTCCAAAGAGGGTCACTCCCAAATAAACGCTTAGCATAATGATTTTGATATTTTAGATGTTCACCAAAAATCTATTACTCCTTGATTATTGCAATTAGTTTGACATATTCAATGTCTAACGTAAAATGGCATTGAAATTATGTGCTTTTGCAAACATTTCCTAACCATTGGACTGATTATGTCCAATACCTCACTGAGCTTTCTAGGGGAATAAACTTAGT
Organism: Paenibacillus sp. J22R160; assembly: GCF_059692135.1. Taxonomy (NCBI): domain Bacteria; kingdom Bacillati; phylum Bacillota; class Bacilli; order Caryophanales; family Paenibacillaceae; genus Paenibacillus; species Paenibacillus sp. J22R160. Next base: position 50,340 of record NZ_JCAUAU010000022.1, read on the forward strand.
GCTGAAACTTTTGAAGTAACTTTGCGTCTATAAGATATCCAGATTAAGGTAAGGGGGTTTCATCATTATGAGAATCACATGTTTTTATGATGATTATTTCGATATGGGATATATTTACTTGAGACAACATAAAGAAGAATATGATGCTTATATATCTAATAAAAATGAAATTGGAGAATATCTGAGTCCAGAAGAAATCAAGATTCCCTATATTACAGAAGATGCTTCAATCCCCTTCTTTCTCGATCAAATGACAATTCCTCAGCAAACGTTTAGATCTGATTATGAAATAAAGTACGAAACTGAATATGGAAACGACTTTGATAAGGAAGGTTATATCACAGGCATTGAATTGGGGCTTCCGAAAGAAAGGTTTCTTGAGCTTATTCAAAAAGAAGCTTTTAAAGTTATCCGAACTGAGTGGAGAAACGAAAATTTCCATTTGATAACTTTTGATCATCTGGAAGTAGTGTTCGATCCAGAAAATGTCATCTACAAATTATCGGACAAAGAGGATGCTTTCGTTATCGTTAAGCTCGAGAACCCGGAAAATTTAGGGATCCAATACTATCACAGTACTCAAAACCCGCCAATTGCATTAATCAAAGCTTTACTCTCAGCTAAAGATGATAAATATCCAGTTCAATACATGTTGCAACCACAGTTTCACCTAAAAAAAAGTAAATTACTATCAGTCATTGATGACGATTTAACTTGTGAAATAGATGGTTTGTCGATGTGGAACTCTATTCCCGAGAAAAAACGAGAGAATCTCATAAACAACTATTTTTGTCAAAACTGTTCAGAAGTAGTTACAATCGTTGATTGCACAATACACAAAGAACCAGATGGTCTTCTTTTGAGAGGCAAATGTAGTTCATGCAAGCAACGAGTCTCACGATTTGTTGAGAAAGATACCTTACTACGATAATTAAAAAGCCCAACTCCATATAAATTATGGGTTGGGCTTTTTTATATCTTGATGAAAAAAATTACTGTTGTATACCTGCTGTTCATCAGAAAAAACCTGTATTAATAAGGCTTTTCGGCAACTGTTTCATTCCGTACAAGCAGCGCAACGGACTCCACATGCACCGTATGCGGAAACATATCCACCGGCGTCACCTCCGCGACGCCGTAGCCCCTATCAACCAGCACGCGCAAGTCGCGAGCCAGTGTCGATGCGCTGCACGACACATAGACGACGCGACGCGGCTGCAGCTCCAAGATCGTCGCGAGCAGGGCGGCGTCGCAGCCCTTGCGGGGCGGGTCCACCACGATCACGTCCGGGCGAATGCCCTGACGTGTCCACTCGGGGAGGACCACTTCCGCTGGGCCCGCTTCGAAATGCACGTTCGTCATGCCGTTGAGCTCGGCATTCTTCCGTGCATCCGCGATCGCCTCTTCGACGATCTCAACGCCATAGACCTGTCCCGCGCGCTGCGCCAGGAACAGGGAGATCGTACCGATGCCGCAATAGGCATCGACAACCACTTCATCGCCGGTCAACCCGGCGTACTCGAGTGCCTTCCCGTACAAGACTTCCGTCTGGACGGGGTTCACTTGAAAGAAGGATCGCGCGGAAATGGCAAATTTCACATCGCCGATATAGTCATAGATAACCTCGCTGCCCCACAGGACGCGAGTCTCATCCCCAAAAATAACATTCGTCTGCTTCACATTAATGTTATGGCAAATGCTCTTCACCGCAGGCAGAGCCTCGCGAATGCCTGCCACCCACTCGTCCACACGCGGAATCGTGCTGCCGTTGGTCACCAAGACGACCATGATCTCGCCCGTGCGGAAGCCGACTTTGACGACGACATGGCGCAGCAGTCCGGCATTCGTCTCTTCCCTATAAGCACGGATACCAAGACGCGCACCGATCTCCTTCACCCGAGCAACGACCTCGTCGTTCGCCTCATGTTGGATCAGGCACTCCTCCATATCAATGATGCGATGGCTACCCTGCGCATAAAATCCGCCAATGAGGCCGCCACGCTCTTCCCCAAAAGGAACCTGCGCCTTATTCCGGTACCGCCATGGTTCGGACATCCCAAGCGTGGGATGGACAATTATGCCCTCAGAGGTTTCCCCCGCCACATCCAGCTTCCCAATCCGCTGCAAATTATCCACAACCTGCTGCCGCTTCACGCGAAGCTGCGCCTCATAACTAAGGTGCTGCAGCTGACAGCCGCCGCATTCTTCATAAATGCCACAAACCGGCATAACCCGCTCCGCACTCTCTTCCACCAATTGAAGGAGCCGTGCATGCCCATACTGCTTCTTCACATGCTCCACCCGCACCAGAGCACGCTCACCAGGCAGCGCACCAGCGACAAAAAGGGTAAAGCCATTCACACGGCCTACCCCTTCCCCATCATGGCTGATCCCAATGATCTCAGCCTCGTATTGCTGCCCGATCTGCACCGGCAGATCCGCCATCCAGGCCGGCGCCGCTTTAGGCGCAGAATTCCTTGCTCTTTGATCCGTAGAATTCCCTGCTCTTCGATCCGTTGAATTCCTTGCTCTTTGATCCGTAGAATTCCCTGCTCTTCTGTCCGCAATTTTCCCTGCACGGTTGGACTTCGCAGTCCTTTTATCTTTTACGCTCATAATTCCCTCACTCTTGTTTCTACCATTATTTCGTGCCGCCGTTATTCCCTATGAGGTGGAAAAGGTTGCCCCCTCTTGCTCCTCATCACCATGACGCTCCTTCAAATGAAACGGCGTCGTCAACGTCTCAATCAGCGTCTTCTTATAAATCGACTGACCCGACTCATCGACGATGATCTGGAGGTGACTTTTCAAATTCGTCATGACACACGGCAGCGTGCCGCCGAATTCGCCATCTAAGTTCAACTGGACGTAGTCCGGGGAATTAATTTCGATATGATTCGTCTGAAAATAAATCAGATTCGGGTCACTTAAGTGCTCCCCGCGCAGCGCGAGTGTGACCACTCTAATAAACTCAGCAAGATTGCATTTGCGTAGGATCAAAACGTCAAACAATCCGTCATTCATTCTGGCTTCCGGAACGAGCTTCTCGAAGCCGCCGACGGAGTTTGTGTTGCCGACAAGGAACATCATGACTTCATCGTGAAACTCGAGATCGCCTGCTTTGACGTACAGCTCGATAGGCTTGAGCCTAGGCAGTTTTTCGAGTCCCTTCATATAATAGGCCAACTGACCGATCATGGTTTTGAGTTTGCTAGGGACTTCATACGTTAGCTCGGTCATCGAGCCTCCGCCGGCAATATTAATGAAGTAGCGGTTGTTAATTTTGCCTACATCAATGTCGGTCGTGTACTGCTGAATGATCAGGTCGCAGGCCTGCTCCAGATTCTTAGGAATGCCAAGCGCGCGGGCAAAATCATTGGTCGTCCCCAGCGGCAAAATACCCAGCGGCGGCCGTCTATCTTTCTCGGCCATACCGTTCACGACTTCGCACAGCGTGCCGTCTCCGCCTGCAGCGATAATGAGATCGAAGCCACGGTTCACGGCCTCAGCCGCGGCAAGTGTAGCGTCCCCTTCACCGATTGTCGCGTGAGCGGATGTTTCGAAGCCGCCTCGCTCTAGGCGCTGAAGGATTTCTGGCAGGCGTTTCTTCATTTCTTCCCGGCCGGAAGTCGGGTTATAGATCAGTCTTGCTCTTTTGACCATTATATCTCATCACCTGTTCACCGTCTCGAATTTGCGGAAGCGATCTGCTTCTCCATCCATTTGGAAATTAGCGGACTTGGCAGCAGCGCCCGTCCATTATATTTATATGCAAATCCCTTCAAACGGGAAGGGATTACTTGATTCGTGAAATAGCCCTCGCTCAGAAAAAGCGGCGCCACAATAACAGCATGTTCAGGCTTCTTAAGCGCCCACTCTGCCATCTTGGCATGCACTTGATCCGGCAACAGCATGGCAACATCCGCCTCGTCATAGCCGCCTAGAGCCTTCAAACGCTCTGCGAGCTGCTCTAAGCCTTGAAGCCACTTCTGATGAAAGCCCTCTTCTTGACTTCCATGCCCAATCAACAGAAGGATTTCCTGCGTTGGCGATTCGGACAGTTCTTTGATTTTCGCATCAATAATTTCTGCAATAACAGGATCGTCATCAATTGGCGATGTAAAATGAATCCGTGCCTTGATATCAAAAGGCTCCATGTCCGTCTCCAGCAGCGGCTGTTCGATGACACCTAAGGCGTAGCTGATTTCATCAATATGCGTACTTCCAGAAGACACAAACAGGGGAACGACGATGATATCCGTCACACCTTGCGCCTCTAAGCTGGTAATACCGTCTTGAATCAACCGACCTTCCACCAGCTCCAGATATGAGGCATAAATAGGAACGTCTGCCGGCAAATGAACCGCAGTTACAGCTTCGTCAACGAGGTCAACCCAGCCTTTATCCCTAGATCCATGGCTTATAACCAGGACACCAACCTTACTCATTATGTTCTCCCCACCCGTTCTATCCATGGCTACAATCCTATGCTAACGAATGTGTTCCCACATGTCAATTGAGCCTTCAATAAACAGCAAAAATCCCGCATTACACTTGGTAATGCAGGATCTTGAATTCTTTTATAGTACGAATGATTAACGTCCTAAACGATCTAATGTCAGTACATAGCCGTCATTGCCGTAGTTCAAGCAGCGCTTAACTCTGGAAATCGTAGCTGTAGATGCGCCAGTTTCCGCTTCGATCTGATTGTATGTGCAGCCTTTACGCAGCATACGGGCAACCTCTAAACGCTGGGAAAGCGATTGAATCTCGTTCACGGTGCATAGGTCATCAAAAAAGACGTAGCACTCCTCTATATCCTTAAGGGTCAGTATGGCCTCAAAAAGTTGGTCTATTGCTTTATCATTTAATTTTTTTAATTGCATACGTTATCAACTCCTGGTAGAAAAGCATGTTAGCTTATTATAGTAAGCTCCAGAGTAACATTCGACACGCCCGCTTTAAATCCTCCCTTTAGGATTGCGAAACGTTAAAATTTCTATGCGTTAATGAGCTGAATTGTGACAAATATCTAGGACCCGTGACATTCGTCCATACCAACGATAGGCAAGTGACATATCCTGTAGGAGACAAATCTGATAAAAAAGGATCGTGAATCCCAGTGAATAACCCTAGACAAATCATTGGTAATGGCGGTAATCGTCCTAATGTGCATACAAGAAGCATCACAAACTTACCCCCGCAAATTGGTGATGATCGCGCATTCGGCCAGTATCCAGGCTTAGGCGGTAATCCGTTCTCGGATTTCGCTCAAGGCGGAGGGCTCCCTACTCCTTTCCAAGGAGGCGGTGATTTCTTCGGCGGTAATACCGGCGGTGGCGGCGGATTTTTTGGCGGCGGTGGCGGCAATGGTGGTAATGGTGGTAATGGTGGACTGTTTGGCGGCGGCGGTGGCAACGCCGGTGGTGGTGGCGGCTTCTTCGGAGGCGGAGGAGGCAATGCCGGTGCCACGGGAGGTGGCGGTGGCGGTAACTTCCTCAGCAACCTTCTCGGAGGAGGCGGTGGTGGTGCCGCAGCCGGGGGCAGTTCCAACCCGCTTAGCGGCCTCAACATGAAGCAAATCTCCGGCTTCGTTGAGCGGATGGGCGGCATCGACGGCATCCTCGGCACGATGGGCAAGGTTCAGAAATTCATGTCCAGCTTTCAGCAAATGGCCCCCATGGTGAAAACGATTTTTGGCGCTATGGGCAAAGGGAAAGTAGCCTCGGGAGACTCTGTTGAAGTGTTCAAACCGAAGCGCAAACGCCGTAAGAAATCCGGGTCTGCCCGCAGACGCAAAGGCGGATCCAAATCCGGAACAGCTAAGCGTAAACGCAAATAGGCTTATTGTAAGGGAACTCCATTCCCTTATTTAGGGGAATTTCGAAGTTTCATATGGCGAAGAGAACTACAGGCTCTTATTTCACCTCCTTCGTCCAAAAACCTGCCCAGAACGGCTAAATAGCGGACCACAGTTCCGCTCTCCCGCTAAAAGTGCTGTTTTGGGCAAAATAGCGCCCTGTAGTTCCCTTTCACCCACCTGCCTACGAGACACTGTGAACAAAAAAAAGGCTCCCCGTCTTTTCAGACGAAGGAGCCTTTTTCATTTCTACTTTTTCAATGCTCTTAGAATGAGGGCAGATGCTTCCGCGCGCGTTGTTAATCCTTGCGGCTTCAGTGTGCCATCCTCATATCCGTTCATGAACCCTTTGGAGGTTAACGTAGCTACTGCCGCTTGTGCCCAATCAGAAATTGCAGCGTTATCGGAGAAGCTTGTATTCCCTGCCACTGTGTTCAAATGAGCGGCACGAACCATAATTACTGCCATTTGCTCACGGGTAATGAAATCATCCGGAGCAAAGGTTGTATCCGTGAGTCCTGTAACAATACCTTGCGCTGCAGCTGTGGCGATCGCGTTCTTCGCCCAGTGGTTCGCTGTATCAGCGAACTTATTGCTGCTGCCTTGCTCGTTCAATTTCAGGAATTTCACTACGATAGAAACGAATTCAGCACGTGTGATGCGGTTTTCCGGTTTAAATGTGCCATCTTCGTAACCGTTAATGGATCCCGCTTTCACTAATTCAAGAATGTTATTTTCTGCCCAGTGTCCTTTAATGTCAGTCAAGGTAATGGTACCAGAATCAGGTTTTGTTTCTTGTTTCGGGCTAGAGATAACAGCAAATTTCGTAAAGTGAGTGACAGAACCGGTTACGGTACCGTTCGCTTTATCAACTACAATGTTATCTAATTGGACCCAAGCTTTCGTTGATTCATTAAACCAATATAAACTTACGCCTGATTGTTCTAGATCCACTTTGCTTTTATTGAAAGGCAATGTAATTTCGATAGCTTTACTAAATGTACCTTCTTTATCTTTCTTAATTTCATACACATCACTAATCAGTTTAGATGATGGATCTACCGGCAGCGAAGCTACATCGGATATTTTAGCCACTGTAACCTTAATGTCGCTTGGTATCGCACCTTTTGGAATGACAACCTTAGCGCCTTCCAAAATTACTGTACCACCGTCCACAGGGATCGTTACTTCCGAAGGAATCGCTGGCGCACCTCCACCACCACTTGGCTCTTCATCCGCTGCATCTCTAGAGGTGAATTTCCAAATATCTGATTGTCTCGAACCGCCATATTTGTCTTCTGCGAGAGCGTACCATTGATAGTTCCTATTTTTATAAAGATTTGGCCAAATGACAGATGCCGTCTCTCCACTCTTCACGTTTTCTACGCTTCCAATCGTTTTGTTCGTATACACATTCACACCGATATAATCTGTAGCAACGCGTTTGGTCACCGCATCCAAATTCAGATCCAGGCTGAACTCGTCTTTACCAGGATGTTCGTCCGGTTCATAGAAGTTGTAATCGTCTAAATGAGGCGAATAAGTCTTCATGTTGATTTTGCCATGTGCCAAATCAAATTGCATCAATCGCATATACCCAAGTCCGCCTTCAGGCGCGCCCTGGTAGTCCGCCAACATTTGATACACATTGCGGTCTGGAACGCCGTCATTGTTATCGTCGATTGGATCGACTTTCAGCTCAGCGTCGTGATAGTGACCGGATAGAGCGGCAATTACGTTCTTATTCGGCTTAATAACACGTTCGAACACTTTTTCCGCCATCGGTGCGCGGTTATTAGAAACGAGCATGAATTCATGGAAGTTCAGAATCGCTTTGCGGTTCGGATACTTTTTCAACACTTCGTTGATCCAATCAATCTCTTTGTCTCCGTAACCCCAGCCCATGTAAACGACGATAAAATCGTTACCATTCGAGGAAACTAAATCATAGTGACCGCGGTTGTTATCATAAGATTCGCCGTAGGTTGGTTGGTTTTTGAAACGATCCTCGCCAAACCACTTGTCGTAATAACTATAATCATTGTCTTGGTGGCCTACGTCATGGTTACCTGCAAGCACCCCGTAAGGAATTCCTGCCGTTTCCAAAACTTTCATATCTTTATCGGCCTCAATCCATTGGTACTCTTGGTCGGCATTATCGACGATGTCGCCGGTATGAATGACGTATTTGATTTTATTATCTTCTTTGTGATCGGCGATCCATTTTACCATTTCTTGATAGACATAAGGAAAGCTCTTGGAATAGTACTGCGTATCGGACATCCACACGAAAGAGAAATCATAGTCGTTACTAGGGGCTTGATCCTGTGTGATGGCAATTTCGTCCTGCACCATCACTTGAATTTTCCCTTTATTGGCATAATCACCGGCTAGAACATTCGCTTTCAGTTCGAAGTCCTCTTTGCCCGCGATAACGGTCTTCAGAGCACTCCACTCCAGCTTGCTTGGACTCCATGCGTACAGAGAGACTTTGCGGCCTTCCAGGGACTTCCCTTTCCAGTCAATGACGACTTCGTCTGTGCTTTGAACGGCAGGGTCTAACGCAATCTCAAAACGTTGGTAAGGGAACTGCTCGACAGCATCATCGGTCAGATAGTTGCCATCAACGCTGCTGATTTTGCCATAATCTTCAGGTGTCATAGCCGCTTCAGTTGCAGGTTTCTCCTGCTTCGGAGGCTCTGTATCCGCAGCGCCGCGATAGCCGCTGAACGTTTCCTGTGTGCTTGCATCGTATTTGAAGCCTTGATTGAACGTAACTTTCAAGTCGTCGTTCATCGGATCGCTTACTTTTACGCTAAGTGAAGCTGAGTCCTTCAAGCCAAATGCGCCTTGACTCGGAGCGATCAGTACAGGCATATCTGGTGCCTCGTTAGGCACTTCGAAATGAATGGTTACTTCCTTCACATTACCAACTTTATCCGTAGCCTTTACATTGAAAACATGCGCTCCTCCCGGCAGTTGTGCGGATGAAGTAGCCATCGGCAGCGTGATCGGCTGCTCGTCTAGTGTGGCCTCAACCTTGTCTACACCAGCTAATGCATCCGTTACGTTCGCATCGATCGTGAAGCTGCCACGATACATTTTCCCTTCCTCAATGGAAGGCAGCACAACAGGAGCTGTATTATCCACCTGCACGTTGGAAGTAACCGTACCGTACGTGGTACTACTGACCGTAACCTGATGTTTACCATCACTCATTAAAGTCGTGTTCCAATCATGCGCTTTGGAAGCCAGCTGAGTCGCCGGAACGACGAAGTTGAAATCGATCACCGGTGACAGACCGGAGGAATCCCCGATTTTGATCACCTTGTTAGGATCCTTATATTTCGTGTCATATACCACCGTACCGTCAGCAAAAACGAGGCGTACGTTCTTCACTTCGAAATTGTCTTTATTCTCTGCGGGCCGGTCATCGAACGGTGAAGCCTTGGAACCAGCACGAATCTGGAACGCGTTGCTGCCTTGTTTGAGCCGCTCGGCCTTTAGTGGAATGGATAGTGTTTTGTAGCTATTAATCGGGTCTTGGAAAATCGAGAGAATTTCCTGCCCTTGGGTAATCCCATTTTTGAAATAGTAGTTCACGCCCATCACTTCAAAAGCGAAGAAGGCATCATGCTCCACGGCATGATAAGTCGATTGTGTTATCTCGCTGCCGTCGATGGCCAGTTTCAGACTGTCTGGATTAACGCCCTCGCCTGTCCCTTTCAACACTTTCGTACGCGAAACGACGTCACCGTCTTTCACATTCAAGCGCAGGCTTGAATGGTCCGAGCCACCTTGAATCTGAACACGCTTCGTCTGAGTGACGGTCTCATTCGTGCCGTCGGAAGCTGTGAAATAATAGTCCAGGTAAGAGTTTCCGATAAGCTCAGGCGAATAAATCATATAATGGTACAACGTATCCGCGAAGCTTTCTTTCAAGTACCTCTTGTTGTATTGGGACTGCTTGTCTGTTTTATAGTAGAGGGCCACTGTTTTAAGCGTCGTTTCGTCCTTGGCCTCCCCGATGATTTCGAGATCTAAAGCTTGATCAATCGTACTCTCTTTGGTCAAATCTTTGAGCGTAGGCTTCAAGGTATCCGGAGTCACTTTGACAGTTTGAGGCGGAACCTGACCCGGCGTGATGGCTCCCGGCGTAGCTGCAGCCGTGCCTGCGCTGGTTTTGACCATCGTGTTGCCGCTCGTTGGGAACTTATAGACAATCCCTTTATCGGCCTTGGCATCACCGTTAACATAGTAGGAAGCTGAAAGCTCGATACCTGTATTCGTAGCGATGACAAGTCCACGATTAGCACCGTTCGCCATCCCGTCGCTGTGGACGCGTACGATGTTGGTGCCTTCAACTAGGTTCGTGCCATAGTTGGCATTGAAGTCGGCTACCTTCGAGTTCTCGTTCTGGTTGTTGATGACCCAGAAGACGAGCGTGCCCTTCGAAGGAATGAGCATGTCCTCTTTATCGGCAGGCCAAGGAACATCCGCATCTGGACCCGAGTCTGTGTAACGGTAGACTACTTTATAGTCTTTGAAATTAATCGTTTTATCCGTGTTGTTGTACACTTCAATAAACTCGTAACCGTCCGCCGAACCCACATTCGTGGAATCTGCCACAACTTCGGTCACCATAAGCGGTGGAACTTTCGAATAGTCGGTCTGTTCCATCGCGACCGCAACACTATATACGCTAGACCTCACGGTGCTGAAACCGTCATCAGCTTGGATATAGTATTTCATCTGGCTTTCAGTCAGATTCGCTTTTGGAATGACAGCTTGATACTGGTTGCTTCCCGTAACGGTCATCGGAACCGAGTCATAGTTTGTTTGTGAAGCCATTTTATAATAAACCGCAGTGGCTACAGTTTCGCTCTGCTCAGCATTTGTGATTTGCGTTTGCAGCACCAAATCTTTCTTCTGATCCGCTTGTGTAACCGGTGTATGGTTGATAACCGGAGCTTGTGAGAACATCCGCGGAACGGACGGGACTTGCGTAGGGTCTATAGTCCCCGGGGTCGCGTTCACTACAGCCGAGCTATACATGACCATACTTTTCGAACCGTTGGTCGGATAGCGATAGAAAATTCCTTTGTCCTGAGCCGTTTGGCTACCGTCCTTATAGCTCGCAATAGAGATATCGCTGCCCGTTTTTTCCTGAATAACCAAATCCCTTGGAGAGGTATTATGCATCCCTCCTCCGCCTTCCACACGGTACAGGTTGACATCCATTTGCAGGTTTGTTTGGAAGTTTGAATTAAAATCATTTGCATTTAGCCCTTTGTTCTTCGCATTCATCACCCACAGAACGATGGACGATTGGGCGGGAATCGGCATGATGCCGCCAGGATTCCCATTCTGATACGGCGCCCAGACCGTATCCGCACCGGAGACTCGGTAGACCAGATTGTACTGGTTAAAATCAAGCGTTTGATTCGTATTGTTGTATACTTCAATGAACTCATAAGCATCGGCACCGTCAAAATTTGCTGTATCCGGAACAAGTTCCGTAATAAGCAGCTTTGGCACTTTGGCATAATCCACTGCGCTTACTTGTACCGCGCTATCTTCTGCGGAAGCCATCGGTGCGAGCATGCTGAACATCATACCGGCTACAGTAACGCCGGATATCCATCGTTTGAAACTCTTTTTAACCAACTTGACAACGTCCCCTCATCATAAAAAATTTTATTGGCTAATAATGCGTTCAATCAACCAGTAAAGCCCGAACACGCCAATGATCCCCGAAGCGTATTGATTCCATTTAATTTGCCAAGGCAAACGTTTAATCCACAGGAGCACTGGAATCACAATCGCTACGACGACAAGCTGTCCAATTTCTACCCCCAGGTTGAATGAAAATAAAGGAAGAGCCATATGTCCGGACAACGTTCCTCGCAGCACCTCGGCGAATCCGAAACCGTGCACAAGTCCAAACAACAACGTGACAATCACGCGCGCACTCTCTTTTCTCTTCCATATATTCTCTACAGCAATATACAGAATGCTAAGCGCAATTAAGGGTTCGACAATTTTCGGAGAAAGATAAGCGACCTCCAGAGAAGATAGGACTAGCGTAATGCAGTGACCTATTGTAAAGGCTGTAATCAATCGCACAATTTTCCATACTCTTTGCTCAGCAGCTAGCAGCAGGCCAAGTACGAACAGCATGTGATCAAGCCCCGACCAGATGTGCTCCATCCCCATGAGGACGTAAGTCTTGAGCGTACTCACCCAAGAAGTCGCCACCATATTCACGGCTGGCTTCGCATCAAGGGCTGCAGGTGCTGCCACTGCTGAAGGATTCCCCGCAGCTGCGCCCGGACCTTGAATCTGCACAATATAATTTTGACTGCCAAGTACCTGCTGGATGGTTTGTCCACCGACCTGAATCGTGGCATAGTTGCTATGGTTTACATCGATCCCGCTGTACCAGAAGAAATTGTACTGCATCAGATATTGCTTCACAGGAGCAGAGAATTTATATCGGATATCCATGCCGATCATTTCCATCGTAGCTCGTTTCTCATGCTTTACTGCGGTAATAACCCCTGATCCAACTTTCCCGTCTCCCGTTACGATAAGCCCGTCATCAACAACCTTCGTTAGAGCCTCAATGGAACTCGACAATTGTTTATCGCTGATCTTGTCGCCCCCATCCGGTTTATCCGGGAAAATATGAACAAAGTCGCTCTCCAGAATCGACAGGTGGTATTGTATCGTATCCGCACCAACCTTGATATCGGAATACCCTGCCGAAGACGCATGAGCTCCCGCCGAGCCGGCTAAGGTCATGCATACGACTACCGCTAAAGCGAAAGCAAAAAAGCTCTTATAGATGTTGGTCACGGTTCTATCACGCATGTATTTCATTTCGTTCCTATCCCCTCATTCATCAGCTGATCTTGTTCATTCGAACCTTAACTTGCCTCTCCTTCCCATGAGCCTCGTTTGCTACCTGCCCATCATATCCGGGGCGCATCACCTTGCCTATACACATGATTTTCGATACTTTCCCATTGTTTCGATTGTATTTTTAAGCTTTTATGAACCCCCTAATCAGTAAAAATGCAAAGCTTCCAAAAAAAAGCCCATACCCTTACCAGGGATAATGGTCTACAATTAAAGGTATATAACTCGCCGGAAGTCAACAGCGTAATAATTAAAGGGGCCTGCGACTTATGACTATTTTTTCGATAAATAAATCACTTTTTCGACATGTATTGACAAGCTTCATCGTTCTGATTTTGATCTTCTCCTCTTTTAGCCTACTCATCTTTTGGATGCTAAAAAGCCACCTTCGCAGCGAGATGATCGAACAGAATCACCTCACTTTGCAGAAAGTGGCGGAACGTTATCAGTTTCAGTTGGATAAAATCAGAGAGGCCCTTTTCAAACAATTCACTGATAAAGATGTCATTACCCTTAACAATCAGGTGATTCTTAAGAAAGATGCCGAGGCGCTGACCACTCGTCCCATTGTTTTGGACATCCAAAGTATCGTAGGTGATTCTGAACTTTATTTGGATAATATGATCCTTTTGTTTCGTTCTTCAAATCTGGCCGTTAATAAATTTGGTCCGGGAATGAATGAAGAATTATTTGCAAATCTGTATGCCAGTAAGCCATACCCGCTTTCTTATTGGCAGTCGCAGTTTCAACGTACAGAGAATTTCGTGCTTCATCCGGCCGCAGACTTTGGGGCTACACAAGCTGATCCAACGTCCAAAACATTGATTCCTTATTCCATCAAGCCATCACTGGCTGATAATATGTTGATCGCCATGATCGACGCAGACCGTTTGCGGGACGCGATTCTCAAGGAAAATCCTACCCTGGATTTAACCATTGTGGGGCCGGGGCAAGACCTCATTTATCAGACCAACCGTAGTGGTAATATGCTGCCAGAATCGTTATTGTCACCTCCGCCAGCTGAGCGTGAGTATGTGCTAGAAAACAAGATTTATTATGTCGATTATTATAATGAAGACAACATGCATTTCATCATGAGGGTTACCAATCCTGATTTCGCTGCCAAAATCCTTCGTTTGGATAATATCATGATCATCCTGCTTGGCATTTCTATCTTCATCGCATTCGTTGTCTCGATCTTTTTCAGCAAACGGATTAATCATCCTGTACGCCAGCTGCTGAAGGAAAAAGGCCAAATTCAGAAGGAACTGAAGGAACAACAGTCCGAGCTCACCAACTATCACTTCATCAATAAGTTGAAGAATATCAATCTTGAATCGGGTGAATGGCCGCACATCCAGGGTACCGAGGAAACCTATACCATCGTCCTTTACGAGCTTCGCTTTCGAGCAGCCGCTTTTGTAGAAGTCCCGCTGAGCAAGGAGCAAATCTCACAGTCGGTTGGTGCGCATCTCAAACAGTTTGCGGAAGAAACCATTCCTGGGTCCCGTACCTTTCAGATTGAGCATCATCAGTTTCTATCTGTTTTTCCCGGCAATGAAAGGGATCGCATTATAGCTATGCTTGAACAGTTGAAGCAGGTTCTGGACCAGGATAGACGCTACTGTTTAGTAACAGCGGCCGTTAGCTCTGCATTCGAACATTCGATCCAGTTCGGGTATGCCTACCGCCAAGTCAATGAAATGGCTCTGCAAGCCAGACTGCTGAATGAAACGCAAACGATAACCGAGTTTCGCTCGGAACGCTCTGCTTATGTCTTGACTCTTACGCAGGAGCAGGATCTGACCGCAGTTCTGAAGGCAGGCAAGGAACAGGATACGCTGAATCTCTTCCTTCCTTGGTTAGAGGAGCTTGACCACAATGAAGCGTCTGTAGATGTGTTTAGGAACATGACTCTTGCTGTGACTGACAAGGCCAAGATGGTGCTGGAGCATTACAAAGTCCAAACAGAAGTCTTCTGGCAGCTTAAGCCCCTCCTGCTTCAATTAGAAGAATGCTGTACACTCGATGAATATAAAATAACCTTTCAGGCTTATTTCCGCGCCGTTACTCAGATTATCCGCGAGAAAAAAGAAGCCAACGATCCCATTGTTGACCGTGTTCTGCGTGTGATTCATGAGCAGTTTGCTGAGGATCTCTCCCTTGATGTGCTGGCCGCCCAGCTGAATTTAAGCACTTCCTACCTCTCGACGTATATTAAAGAGAAGACGGGTGCTAACTTCATGGAACATTTGCATGACCGAAGAGTGAGTAATGCGAAGGAATTGCTGCATTCAACCGATTTGAACATTCAAGAAATCAGTATTCAAGTGGGTTATCGCAACATCTCTTCGTTTAACCGGATGTTCAAAAACCGGACAGGCTCATCCCCGGGCGAATACCGAAAAACAAAGCTATAAGAAAAAAGCACCCCAAATCGGGGTGCTTTTCTTGTTTATCTCAACACTTGATTATACGCTGCTATTTTGGCATTAATTTCGGCTGCTGCCGCATCAAGTGCTGCCTGTGGCGACTGTTCGCCGCCGAGTGCCTGGTTGATGGCCTCCTCCGTAAGCTTCCTTGCGTCGGGGTATACACCAAGAACGCCGCCTAGCGTCGCGTTATTTAACTTCGAAGCGTTATGCTGATCGATTGCTGTCTTGAACTGCGGGTATTTCTTCATATTTTCCTGCACAATCGGCAGCTCATACGTTTTCTTCGTAATTGGAAAATAGCCCGTATTTACGTGAAAAATGGCTTGTTGTTCAGGTTCTGACAAATACTTCATGAACGTCCAAGCAGCCTGCTGCTCTTCCCCGGACTTACTGTTCATGATCCAGTTGCTGCCCCCTCCAACGCCTACGCCGCCACTCGCCGTCTCGGCTGGTTTGGGAAAGAAGCCTGTCCCGACTTCGAACTTGCCTTCAACCGAATCCAGGATATCACGCAATGCAGCTGTTGTATCGAAAATCATTGCCACCTTACCCTCGGCGAACGCTTTCTTCGAGGTATCCCCTTTACCTGCCGAGTAGATAGCTGCATTGTTGTCCACTAGGTCCTTCCACCAAGCAAGCGCCTTAACGCCCTCTTTGCCATTCAACTGCCAAGCGGTAGCTAATCCATCACGGCCATTGCCGTAATTAACTAACTCCGCGCCTTGATTGGCAGCAAACTGTTCCATAAACCAGCTGTGTGTACCAAAATAAGCGCCTGTAACGCCGCCTTTTGTCAGCTTTGTCGCCGCTTTCAGAACATCCTCATACAACACCGGCGGCTTCTCAGGATTCAGCCCAGCAGCAGTGAACAAATCTTTGTTGTAGTATAAGATCGGATTGGATGCATTAAAAGGCATCGAAAACAGCGTACTGTCCACTGTATAGTAATTGATAATAGCTTCATCCATTTGGGACGTATCATACTTCTCCCGATCGATAAATTGCTGAATCGGCGTAATGGCCTTCGAATCGATCATAAATCGGGTCCCAATGTCATACACCTGTGCCATTGTAGGGGCAATGGTTGAACCGATAGACGCTTTCAACTTGGTCAGACTATCATAATAAGACCCCTGATAGACGGCTTCTACTGTAATATCCTTATGCGACGCATTGAAGGCAGACACAAGCTTGTCCACCACTTTGCCATTCTCGCCGCTCATCGCGTGCCACCAGACGACTTTCGTAACCCCAACCGTCGATTCCGAGACGGCTTCTGCAGCCCCCGCCTTGGTTCCTCTAACACCGCTTTGGTTCCCCCAAATTGTATAGCTAATTCCGAAAATGCCAAACAGCAGCAAAATAAATACCGTATAAATGGGTACTGAAACTTTACGTTGAAATTTATTCTTCATGATATTCCCCCCCATGACTTTTAATCATAGGGGATCAATGTATGAACATGATTATTGGAATGTTAAGGGATTGTTAAATTTGCTGTTTACTCCATCTTAAGAGCCGTTCCCTCCGGCACGATCTGCACCCACGTATTGCCCGGCAGCAGCGGCACTTCTTTGTCATCTTCCGCGTAGGCACGCAGCATGCCGTTCTTGCGTTCCCAAGTAATCTGCTGGGATTTGCCCTCTTGCAGGATGACGCCTTTTCCGGGGCCGAACACGTCTACCTCACGGCGCCCTTCTTTGTCTACGATTTTGTGCTTGCTCTCCAGCACGAGGAGATTTTTGGCTTGCAGCTGCTTGCCCGTCTCCTTGTCGAGATGCGGCTTGCCCTCCATGCTGCGCATGTACACGCCTTCTGCTGCATTATATTCATAGGAAGCGAAATACCCTTGAAGATAAGGGATAAGAATATAATGCACGGCAGCGCCGGTTAGTTTACTTTGACCATCATCCTTGGCAAAAGTGAGCAGCGGTCCGTTCCACTCGGAGCGGAATTTGTGCGCTTCGGCACCCTTCTTCATTTTATCCACAGAGGTATAGAGATTGTGCGGAGCCTTGCGTTCCGTCGAACGCCAGTAGTAAGCGCCATCGCCATAGACCTCGTCAAGATGGGATAGCTTGCGGCCTGCCATCATGTCCATCGCTTCCTGGCTCCAACCAGCGTGAACGATAACCGCATCCAGCGCATCGCCGATCTCTACAAAATAAGGCCGGATGCTGCGCACGGGACCAATCGTTGTGGCCTCGTGGCTTTGGAACACGGAGACGAATCTAGTAATCTCGCCTTCTGCGAGAATTTCGTAGACGATGTCAGCCTGATCAAGGCCCGTTTGCGGCCTGGCTTGCGGGGCATTTTCGACCATAACCATGAAAGGACGGCTCTTCACTTCTTTGGCGGAAGGAAGTCCAGTCAGCGGGAATTTGTAGGGTTGCTCCGTTTCTACGGCTGTGGCCGCGGGCTTCGTGGCTGGCGTTGAAGCAGATGGCGTTGCTGCTGCGGTGTCTGGGATCGTCGTTGGCAAGGAGGCAGGCGTATCGCTGCAGCCGACAATGGTTATGACAGAGCAGCCGAGGACGAGCCAGGCGCTGAGCGTTCTTTTGCGGCGGGATAGGGACAATGATTTCATCAATAGGCACCTCTTCTCTTCATCTATTGTTCTATGAAATGTATATGCTAGGTTAGAGAGAAATAGAAGACTTTTTGAGTCGCGAATCGGATTGGCTGTGACTGGCTTAGCGGTGGCTGGATGCGCGTCCCTCGATAATTCGGTATAGTAGAGGAGGAAAGATGTGGTGGCGGCATGTTGCCGGCCAACATCATGTAAAAAGTACAGTAAATTTCGGTGATTACCCCCCATTTGGCGGAAAGAGATGCAAAACATACATCTCTTTGTATGAATCTGGGGCATGTCGGGCCCATTTGGCTGATTTACATGTACAACATGCAGGTATTTCTCATCAACATGCCAATGTGTGCAAATTTGCTGTACTTTTTACATGATCCGTTTCGGGCTACGCGTCCGGTGAGGAGAACCTAGCTGGCCAAGCAGCCAAGCGCAGCTGCAAGACTCATGCGGGGCCACCGCAAAGTCGACATACATCAAAGGAGGCATCGCCCATGACCAAGCCGATTGGCGGTACGGCCATCATTCTGTTCGACGGCGTCTGCAATTTATGCAGCGGAGCCGTGCAGTTCATCCTGCGGAACGACCCGAAGGGCCATTTCCGCTTCGCGTCCTTGCAGTCGGCTGCCGGGCAAAAGCTGCTGGAGCAGCATCGGCTGCCTACGGACAATATCAGCACCATTGTGCTGATCGAGGACGGGCGCGCCTACACCCGCTCGACGGCGGCGCTGCGCATAGCCCGGCGGCTGCGCGGCGCTTACCCGCTGGCGTATGCGGCCATCGTCATTCCGGCTCCGCTGCGGAATCTCGGCTATGCCTACATCGCGCGCAATCGCTATCGCTGGTTCGGCAAGGCCGAGCACTGCATGCTGCCGAAGCCTGAGTTCAAGCAGCGATTCCTCGAGTAGCGCCGCAGCGCCTAATCCAGGAATCGCTGCGGCTTTTTCAAGCCGCCGAACATCCAGCAGCATAGGCTGAGCGAGCCCATTTGGAAGCTGTGATGCAGCAGCTTCGCTCGGCGAGCGCCATCTGCCGCACCCAGTGCCAGCAGCAAAGGCGCAAAATGCTGCGGCGTCGGCACCGCCACTGCCGGATGGGGCGCTCTTTCGTCGTACCTCACGAGCACCTCAAGATTCCACGTTTCGAGCTGCTCTGCCAGCCACTCATCGAATTCCACTGCCCACAGCTGAGGTACCGGATTATTCCGGTCCAGCCGGTGCAAATTGTGCACGGTGCCGCCGCTGCCGAGGATGAGGACATCCTCCTCTCGCAAAGAGCCAAGCGCCGCACCGATGCGATAATGCTCTTCCGGCGTCAACTTCGGATTCACGGAGAGCGCCACCACTGGAATCTGCGCATCCGGGTACATCATGTACAGGGGCGCCCATACCCCGTGATCCAATCCTCGCTCATCATCCAACTCACAGCGGATGCCTTCCTCTTGCAGCAGCTGCTGAATATGCAAGCTCAGCGTCAAATCGCCTCTAGCTGGGTACTTAATGCTATAAACCTTCTCCGATGCTCCCGAAACATCATAGATCATTCCCGGATGAATCGCTGAGCTGATCGTCTGCACAGGGCTCTCCCAATACGCGCTGAACACGACGACCGCTTTGGGCCGCGGTATGCTCGTCGCCAGCTTTTGCAAAAACTCGGTGTAAGCATGCTGCTCAATAGCCAAATTCGGTGTTCCATGTGCGATAAAAAAGGCAGGCAGCATGACAAATCACCCCTTCGTCCGGATTGGAAACATTTTACCAATATTCTACAGTATTCTCTACTGTAGCGAAATAAAACCCGCGGATCGTCATCCGCCAGGTCTGTTTTGTTAAGGTTCGTTGGATGAAATCCAATGAATGCACGATTCTGAGGCTTCAATCTTACTTTTCGTTGGACAGAATCCAACGAAACTTAGAAATATCGCCTTTTTGAGCCGTAAAAAGATTACCCCATTGGATTTAGTCCAATGAAATCGAGGTTTAAACTGCCACATCCGTCTTTTCGTTGGATTTACTCCAATGAATCCTCTCTGGGAGGCCGAGGGCTGATGGACTGTGGGCCAGGGTGGCTAGTGCGCTGTGTGGCCAGGTGGCTGATGGACTGTGTGGCCAATGTAGCTGGTTGGCTGACTATCGGGTGGGCGAGTGAGCTTTCAAGAACTGCTCAATGCCGTCAGCAATACCGACGGCGAGCTTTTGCTGGTACTCGCCCTCCGAAAGCCGCTCATCTTCTTCCGGATTGGTCATGAAACCGAGCTCAACCAGCACCACCGGCACCTTGGACCAGTTAAATCCGGATAGGTCGCTGCGCGCCGACAGCCCTCTGACGGACGTCCCTGTCGCCGCCTTTAGCTGCTCGGCAATGAAACCGGCAGCTTGCCGGCTTTCCGCTGCAATTGGCTTTAGCGAAGCAACGCTAGCCGACGGATACAAGACCGAAAACCCGCTCGCTTTCGGCGAGCTATCCCCATCCGCATGGATGCGTACAGCCAGCGCTGCGCCGGCCTCATTCGCCATATCCGCGCGCTGCTTGTTCGAAATATCAACCTCGTGCGACTCACGAGTCATCGCAACTTCGATGCCTCGCTTCACCAGCTCGGCCTTGATTAACTGCGAAACCTCCAGGTTCAGCACATATTCCGGTTTCTTCGTACGGACGCCGACGGTGCCGGAGCTGACCTTAGGTTTCACTTCTCGCGTATCCGGGCCTACGGCCTCGGGCGCGTTGTTGCCGTGACGCTGATGCCCTGGGTCCAGCATCACCAGCTTGCGCCCCACAGCCAGCGCTTCCACTGGCTCTGGCTCTAGATCTGGGGCCAGCTCACGCACCGCTGGTCTCGGCACTTGCACCGCTTGCTCCAGCTCACGCACCGATGGCGCCGGCACTTGTATCGCTGGCTCCGACTGCTGCATCACCGGTGCCGGCCCCTGCACCGCTACCGCCGTCGGCTCAGGCGTCGGCGCAACCGCCGCAGCTACCGGCGGCACGCTTACAGCCGGCGTTTCCACCGCCGGCAAGCTGTTCGCTAGCCCTACACCAGCCTGCTCGCCGCAAGCAGCCAGCAAACCAACCAGCAAGACCAACACACCCATGGAGACCAACTGCATCGCCCTTTTACCCACAATCATCACACCGTTCTCCCCTATCTGTTCATTAACCATGCATGAAACGCACAACCACAGCCAAAACTATTCGAAAGGCACATCCAAGGAGGCAATCGCATGAACACCCTCTGGAATTTTCTCGTGAATCACTGGTTATCGTTGGCGCTCATCGTCGGCGTTCTCCTAGCCATCTGGTATGAGTTCAAAAATAAAGACAAGTATATCCGTGGCGGGAAAGATAAATAACAGCTCTCCCCTTCCCCTGCAAAAAGCAAAAACACAGCCCTTTCCCGCAAGAAAGACACTGTGTTTTTTCATTGTTCTATTTCAAAGCTTTCATCGCAATATCCGTCCGGTAGTGCTTCCCGTCAAAATGAATCCGGTCGGCATCCGCGTAAGCCTTCTGACGAGCTTCGATAATATCTTTGCCGATGCCGGTGATCCCTAGAACGCGTCCGCCATTCGTCACGATCTGTCCGTTCTCCAAAGCCGTTCCTGCGTGGAACACCAAGGAATCCTGCACGTTCTCGAGCCCTGTAATCGGCAAACCTTTCGGATAAGGCCCCGGATAACCGCCGGAAGCCACGATCACGCAAACCGCTGCGTCCTCGCTCCACTCGATCAGCTGCTCAGCCAACGTTCCGTTGTTAATAGCAAGGAAAATATCAAGCAGATCGGTTTTGAGGCGAGGTAAAATAACCTGCGTCTCTGGATCGCCGAAGCGCGCGTTGAACTCGATTGTTTTCACACCGTTCGGGGTCAAAATCAGACCCGCATAGAGCACGCCCTTGAACGGTCGGCCTTCTTGGACCATTGCATCTGCAGTCGGCTGTACAATGTTAACAAGCGCTTCCTGCACAATGGACTCAGGGATATGCGGCAGCGGTGAGTACGTGCCCATTCCGCCCGTATTCGGCCCTTTGTCATCATCATAGACAGGCTTATGATCCTGCGAAGGCACCATTAGACGAACCGTAGAGCCGTCCACGAAAGCAAGCAGTGACATCTCTTGCCCCGTTAGAAACTCCTCAATAACCACGCTCGCGCCGGATTTGCCAAATACTTGATCCACCATAATATCGCGAAGCGCCGCTTCCGCTTCTTCCATCGTTTGCGCAACAGTCACGCCTTTACCAGCAGCTAATCCATCCGCTTTGATCACGATTGGCGCTTGTTGCGAACGCAAGTAAGCAAGAGCCGGCTCATAGGCGCCAAAAGTTTCGTACGCAGCTGTAGGAATGTTGTATTTTTTCAGGAGCTCCTTCATAAATACTTTGCTTCCTTCGATAATCGCCGCATTCGCTCTAGGTCCGAACGCTTCAATCCCTTTGGACTCCAAGTGGTCGACAAGACCTGCCGCCAGCGGATCGTCAGGAGCGACCATAACAAGGTCAATCGCCTGTTCCTTCGCAAACGTGCTGATCTCTTCGAATTGAAGTTCCGTAATCGGCACACATTCCGCTAACCCCGCAATACCGCCGTTCCCCGGTGCGCAGAAAAGCTTGCTAATTTTCGGGCTTTTGCTCAGTGCCCATACAATGGCATGCTCGCGCCCGCCGCGTCCAATAACTAATACACGCATCTCTTTGTCACCAGTCCCTCTCATGGGGAATGCCCACGGTCCGCACTCGAATCGTGAGCATTCTCAGTTGTTTTAGTGTTTGAAGTGGCGAACGCCCGTCATGACCATCGCGATTCCGTTCTCGTTCGCTACGCGAATGGACTCTTCATCTTTGATCGATCCACCCGGTTGGATAACCGCTGTGATACCTGCTTTCGCAGCCATTTCAAGCGTGTCGCCCATTGGGAAGAAAGCATCGGAGGAAAGAACTGCGCCTTTCGACTTGTCCCCAGCTTGCTCAATCGCAATTTTCGCTGCACCTACACGATTCATTTGACCAGCGCCAACACCAACCGTCATGTCGTCAGCGACAAGTACGATGGCGTTAGATTTAACGTGCTTAACGACTTTCCATGCGAAAAGCAGCTGTTTCATCTCTTCTTCCGTCGGCTGACGCTCAGAGACAACCTTCAAATCTGACTCTGTCAGTTGGTAAGCATCGCTATCTTGCACGAGCATGCCGCCTTCAACGGTTGTAACGATAGGCTCAGCCTTGCGGCCAGCGATGTTATCTAAGCCGCTTACTTTGAGTAGGCGGATATTTTTCTTTTTAGAAAGGATATCAAGTGCCTCTGGTGTAAAATCAGGCGCAATGACGATTTCCAGGAAAATCTCATGCAGCAATTGCGCTGTTGCTTCGTCAACCGCACGGTTAGCTGCTACGATACCACCGAAGATGGACGTAGGGTCAGCTGCGTACGCCTTTTGGTAAGCTTCCAGCACGTTCGTACCGATACCAACACCGCAAGGATTCATATGCTTAACTGCAACAACGGCAGGCTCGCTGAATTCCTTAACGATTTGAAGCGCAGTATTAGCGTCATTAATATTATTGTAGGAAAGCTCTTTGCCATGAAGCTGTTCAGCCGTAGTAATGTTGCCGGCAACCGCATTCGGCTTGCGGTAGAACGCCGCGCTTTGATGCGGGTTCTCACCGTAGCGAAGATCTTGCATTTTCTCGTAAGTGACTGTGTAACGCTCTGGGTAAGGCTCGCCCATTTGCTTGGACAAATAGTCTGCAATCAAGGCATCGTAAGAGCCCGTGTGACGGAACACTTTGGCTGCAAGTTGTTTGCGCGTGTCAAGTGTTGTATCGCCAGTCTCTTGTACTTCTTCAAGCACCTTCGCATAGTCAGCTGCATCGACAACAACGGATACGAACGCATGGTTTTTTGCCGCTGAACGAAGCATGGTTGGCCCGCCGATATCGATGTTCTCGATGGCGTCTTCGTAAGAGACGTTCGGCTTTGCGATCGTTTCAGCAAAAGGATACAAGTTCACGACAACCAGATCAATATAATCCAGGCCGAGCTTCTTCATGCTCGCTTGGTGCTCTTCGTTGTCACGAACCGCTAGAAGACCGCTGTGAACAGCCGGATGCAGCGTTTTGACGCGGCCATCCATGATCTCAGGGAAGCCTGTAACCTCGGAAATACCGATAACCGGCACTCCTTTATCCTTCAACAAGCTTTGCGTACCGCCAGTAGATATAATCTCAACGCCCAACTTCGCCAGCTCGCTTGCGAACTCAACGATCCCCGTTTTATCGGACACGCTGATCAGTGCTCTTTTGATTGCCACGGTTCTTCCTCCCAGAAATGAATTTATTTAACGTTGTAAACTTTCTTAAAGCAGCCCATTCTCACTTTCAGCCGCCCCTGATCCACAAACTAGCTACTCCAACTTCCCGCATCCTCATCACATAGATCATGTAAAAAGTACAGCAAATCGATCCACTATCGGCGCAAAATAAGAAACACCTGCAAAAAGTACAGTAAATTTAGCGGAAATTCCTCGTATCTACCGAAAATCCGGAATTTTGATGTACTAAATACATCAAATCCCATCGAACAGCCAAACCGCTCACATTTTGCTGCACTTTTTACATGTCTTTCGCTCAGCCGCACAGCAAGAGCCGCCTCAGCATACTCTTGCCGCCCGTAAGCTCCGCCGTACTGCGCTTGGGGCCAATCGCCGCCATCCTGCGGCCGTCCAGCCCAAGCCCCACCTACACCCGAATACCTACCCTGCGGCCATCTATGCTCACGCGACCCTCGCGCAGAGAGCGAATAACCTGCGGCAGCAGTACGTGCTCAGCCGCTTGAATCCGCTCTGCGAGCGATTCCGCAGTCTCGTGCTCGTGGATCTCCACGGCGCGCTGCGCAATAATCGGGCCGGAGTCCAGCCCGCCGTCCACGAAGTGCACGGTCACGCCTGTTTGCTTCACGCCGTACTCGACGGCTTGTTCAATCGCGCGTACGCCCGGAAAGGACGGCAGCAGCGAAGGATGCACGTTGATCATCCGGCCGAAAAACGGCTCAACCAATACGTTCGTGATGATGCGCATGTAGCCGGCCATCACGATTAGATCAACTTGCCGCTCCTGCAGTTCTTTAAGTATTAGAGCTTCATAAGCCTCTCGATTGGCATATTCCTTGGGACGGAACGCAAACACAGGCACTTTCGCTTCCGTTGCGCGCTCCACCACGTAAGCTTCCGGACGATCACAGACAAGAAGCTCGATGCTGACATCAAGCTTCCCCTTCTGTACCTGATCTACAATGGCTTGGAAATTCGTACCGCTGCCCGAAGCAAAAATCGCTACTCGATAAGGCTGCATTACACCTCAGCTCCTTGGAATGTGACGACACGCTCGCCTTCAGTAACAACGCCTAGACGGTAAACTTTCTCGCCTTGCGCTTCTGCTGCGGCAATCGCTTTCTCTGCATCATCCGCATTCACGATAATAACCATCCCGATCCCCATGTTGAACGTGCGGAACATATCGTTGTTCGTTATGCCGCCCTCACGCTGCATCAAAGAGAAGATCGGCAGAATCGGCCATGAGCCGTATTGGATATCCACGTTCACACCGTCAGGCAGAACACGCGGAATATTTTCGATAAAGCCGCCGCCTGTAATATGTGCCATACCTTTGATTGCTACGTCTTCCAGCATCGCCAGAATCGGCTTCACATAAAGCTTAGTAGGCTCTAATAGCACGTTGCCAAGCTTATCGCCCAGTTCTTCCACATGCCCTTGAAGCGTGTACCCCTTCTCTTCCAGCAAAAGCCTGCGCACAAGAGAGAACCCGTTACTGTGCACACCGCTTGAAGCCAGACCTAACACTACGTCTCCGGGACGGATTGTCGTACCGTCGATGATCTTTTTCTTGTCGACGATTCCAACCGTAAAGCCGGCAATGTCATACTCCCCTTGTGCATACATGCCAGGCATTTCCGCCGTTTCGCCTCCGATGAGTGAGCAGCCAGACTGCGCACAACCGTCAGCGATCCCTTTGATAATAGCTTCAATTTTCTCTGGAATTACCTTGTCACAAGCGAGATAGTCAAGGAAGAAGAGCGGCTCTGCGCCTTGAACAATAATATCGTTCACGCACATAGCAACCGCGTCGATCCCAATCGTATCATGCTTATCCATTGCAAAAGCAATCTTCAGCTTCGTGCCCACGCCGTCCGTACCAGATACGAGCACAGGCTCCTCATACTTGTCTTTGTTCAAGCTGAATAGCCCGCCGAAGCCACCGAGATCCGTTAACACTTCAGGACGGAAAGTCCGTTTGACGTGTTTTTTCATCCGTTCTACTGCTTCGTTACCCGCCGCGATATCGACTCCGGCCTTTTTGTAAGCATCCGACACTTCGCAACCACTCCTTATATTTGTCTATATATATTGGGAGGCCCGAAGGCCTTCCCCTATCCTTTAATCGCAAGCACAACCGACCTTCGTAACATCCACGATTTCCGTCGGGTACGTATTATCGAAGCAAGCTGTACAGTACCCGCTTTGGGAACCGGCCGATCCTTGACCAATGGAATCGAGCAGCCCTTCTTTGGTTAGAAAATGCAGGGAATCCGCATTAATCGCCTTACGAATTTCCTCGATAGAGTTCATCGCAGCAATCAGCTCTTTCCGATCCGGTGTATCAATGCCGTAGTAGCATGGATTCATGAAAGGCGGCGAAGAAATCCGCACATGCACTTCCGTAGCGCCAGCTTCCCTAAGCAAATTAACAATTCGAAGGGACGTTGTCCCACGAACGATGGAATCATCGATCATTACAACACGTTTGCCTTCAACCACTTTGCGAACAGCGCTCAGCTTCATTTTGACACCTTGCTCACGAAGCTCTTGGCTTGGAATAATGAACGTCCTGCCCGTATAGCGGTTCTTGATCAGCCCCAGCTCATAAGGAATACCCGTTTGTTCAGCAAAACCAATCGCCGCAGAGATACTTGAATCCGGCACGCCTGTCACCACATCAGCATCGACGAAAGCTTCCATCGCCAGCTTTTTACCCATCCGCTTGCGCGCGGAGTGAATGTTCACGGTATCGATGTCGCTGTCCGGACGAGCAAAGTAGATATATTCCATCGCACAAATCGCGCGTCGGCCGCTCTCCGTGAACTGCTCGGAACGGAACCCGTCACGATCCAGCACGATGAGTTCGCCTGGCTGAACATCACGGAAATACGTAGCTCCCACCGCATCGAAAGCGCAGGACTCGGAAGCGAACAAGTAGGAATCGCCGAGGCGGCCGATCATGAATGGACGCAAGCCGTTGGGATCGAGCGCAGCAATCAGTTTATCTTTGGTGATAATCAGGAAGGCGAAACCGCCGATGACTTGCGTCAAAGCGTCTTTCACCGCATCCACGATATCATCATGCTCAGAACGGGCAATCAGATGCGCTAGAACTTCTGTGTCGCTTGTCGTTTGGAAAATCGAACCCTTACGCTCAAGCTCACGCTTGATGATATTTGCATTATCCAGGTTGCCGTTTGTCGCAATCGCAAGGTCGCCCTCACGATATTTGAACACCAGCGGCTGTGCATTCGCCAGCTTGCTCTCGCCTGCTGTGGAATACCTTACGTGCGCAATCGCAGTGGAACCTGTCAGAGGGGACAAATTCTCATTCGTAAATACCTCTTTCGCAAGTCCCATCCCGCGATAATAGTTAAACTTGCCATCTTCTACCGTACAAATACCAGCGCTTTCCTGTCCACGGTGCTGCAAAGCATGAAGGCCATAGTAGCATAGAGAGGATGCTTCGGAATGACCATACACCCCGAAAACACCGCACTCTTCATTCAGCTTATCAAACAATCCGCCATGGCCGCCTACACCTTCGTTGAAGTACTCCCCTGTCCAAAGCTCATGCTGCTGATCCCCCAGATTAACCAGGGGAGCCGCAGGCAGCTTTAGGGCCTTGGATTGTTTTATGCCATTAGACATGGAATCGCATCCTTCCAGACTTTCGCCAGCTCGTTTACAGAAGACTGGAGACGCTGTTCGTTGTTGATTTTAACAGTTAGTTCTGTACCCGTAACCGTTCCGATTTCTTGATAAGGCACTCCTTGCGAAGCAACCCAGTGCTTAAGGGCATCCGCTTTGTCCGGGGAAGCACTTAGCAAAATACGGGATTGGGATTCGCTGAACAATGCGAAATCAGCACGAAGCTCGGACGCTACGTTGACCTCAGCGCCTACGCGGCCGCTGATGCAGCTCTCTGCCAAAGCAACAGCCAAGCCGCCTTCGGACAAGTCATGCGCAGAAGCGACAAGACCTTCTTGGATCGCTTTAAGCACGGCGTTTTGAAGGCGTTTCTCTGTCGCTAAATCCAGCTCAGGAGGACGTCCTTCGGTTACGCCATGAATCACATATTGGAATTCGCTGCCGCCGAGTTCTGCTTTCGTCTCGCCGAGCAGGACGATGATGTCGCCTTCTTTTTTGAAGCTTTGTGTCGTGATGTGGTCGATGTCATGCACTAGACCTACCATCCCGATAACTGGAGTTGGGTAGATCGCGCCTTTGGCGTTCTCGTTATACAGAGAAACGTTACCGCCGATAACCGGCGTATCCAAGAAGCGGCAAGCTTCTGCCATACCATCTGTGGATTTCTCCAGCTGCCAGAAGATCTCAGGCTTGTCCGGGCTGCCGAAGTTCAAGTTATCCGTGACAGCAAGCGGCTCAGCACCGGAGCAGACAACGTTACGTGCCGCTTCAGAAACAGCGATCCGTCCGCCCACTTCCGGATCCAAGTACACATAACGTCCGTTGCAGTCGGTTGTCATCGCAAGACCTTTGCGCGTGCCGCGAATGGTCACAACCGCTGCATCCGAACCCGGACGCACAGCTGTATCCGTACGAACCATGTAATCATACTGGTTGTAAACCCACTCTTTGCTCGCTACCGTCGGGGACGCGAGCACCGATTTCAGCGCATCCGTCAGCTTCGTTACCTCTGGGTAACGCGTTGTGTCGATCGCTGCGTTTGCTCCATAATAAGCCGGAACCTTGCTCGGCTTATTGTAAACCGGGCACTCGTCGACGAGTGCGCCTACCGGCATGTTCGCCACGACTTCACCGTGGTGAATCAGCTTCAGGTAACCGTCGTCGGTTACCTTACCGACTTTCGCGCAGTGCAGACCCCAGCGCTCGAAGATGCCCTTAGCTTGCGCCTCATGCTTCGGCTCAACAACGAAAAGCATGCGCTCTTGCGACTCGGACAGCATCATTTCATAAGCTGTCATGCCTTCTTCGCGCTGCGGAACTTCATCGAGGTAAAGCTCCATGCCGTTGCCGGCTTTACTTGCCATCTCAGCGCTGGAGCAGGTAAGCCCCGCTGCGCCCATATCTTGAATGCCGAGCACGATGCCGGAATTGATTAACTCTAAGCACGCTTCCAGCACGAGCTTCTCCATGAACGGATCGCCCACTTGTACCGCTGGACGCTTCGCTTCGGACTCAGCCGTCAGCTCCTCGGATGCGAATGTCGCACCGTGGATACCGTCGCGGCCCGTTGCCGGACCCACGTAGAACACAGGGTTGCCTACACCTTTGGCAACACCGCGTTGGATTTTGTCGTGGTCGATGAGACCCACGCACATCGCGTTAACGAGCGGATTACCTTCGTAGCTCTCGTCGAACATCACTTCACCGCCAACTGTCGGAATCCCGATACAGTTACCGTAACCCGCGATACCGGATACAACGTGCTCGAACAGGTATTTCACGCGGTCATTTTGCAGCTTGCCGAAACGCAAAGAGTTTAATAAAGCCACTGGGCGTGCGCCCATGGAGAAAATATCGCGAATAATACCGCCCACACCTGTTGCCGCACCTTGGTAAGGCTCGATAGCGGAAGGGTGGTTATGACTTTCAATTTTGAAAACTACCGCTTGGTTGTCCCCGATATCTACGATCCCTGCGCCTTCGCCAGGTCCCATCAGAACGCGAGGTCCTGTAACTGGGAATTTGCGAAGAACCGGTTTGGAATTTTTGTAAGAACAATGCTCGGACCACATCACGCTAAATACGCCGATCTCCACATAGTTAGGATTACGTCCAAGGAAGCCGCAAATTTTGGCAAACTCTTCATCCGTTACGCCCATTTGCTTGTAAATTTTCTGTTCCGCGATTTGTTCGGCTGTTGGTTCCTTAGCGGATAGCTGCTGCGTCATGTTTTTCCCTCCAAGCACTTAGAATTGATGTGAACATTTTCTTGCCGTCTGCGGAGCCCAGAATCTCATGAATGGCGCGCTCCGGATGGGGCATCATACCTACAACATTGCCTGCTTTATTGCTAATTCCTGCAATATCGTCAACCGATCCGTTCGGGTTAGCCCCAGCTTCATAACGGAAAACGATTTGATTGTTTTCTTGCAATTCTTTCAAAGTAGCCTCGTCACAGTAGTAGTTGCCTTCGCCGTGTGCGATCGGAATATTGATAAGCTCGCCTTCGGCGTAATCGCGCGTGAAGGCCGTTCTGTTGTTTTCCACTTTCAGAATCGTCTCGTGGCAGCGGAATTTCATGCCGTTATTGCGCAGCAAAGCGCCTGGCAGCAATTTAGCTTCCGTCAAAACCTGGAATCCGTTACAAATACCTAGAATGTACTTGCCTTCTTCCGCAGCTTTAGCCACAGCTTTCATCACGTTCGTAAATTGCGCAATCGCTCCGCAACGCAGGTAATCCCCATAAGAGAATCCGCCTGGTACGAGGATGCAATCATATTTGGACAAATCGTCCGCCGTATGCCATACATAATCAACCGGTTGTCCGATCGTGTCCTCAACTGCTTTGAAACAGTCGATGTCACAGTTAGATCCCGGAAATACAAGAACCGCAAAATTCATGACGTTTCCTCCCTCTCCTGGTCTCTATTACGCCAACTCGTAGCGGTAGTCTTCAATAACCGTGTTCGCTAGCAGCTTCTCGCACATGGCTTTCACGCGTGCTTCTGCTTCTGCTTTGTCAGTCGTGCCTAGTTCAAGCTCCAAATATTTCCCAATACGCACTTTCCCAACTTCGTCAAAACCCATGGAATGAAGCGCTCCTTGTACCGCTGTTCCTTGAACATCCAATACGTTCTGCTTAATCGTTACGTAGACCGTTGCTTTCATTTCTTAATCTCCTCCTTGTATGTGCTTGCATCGTTTCAAACCTTGCAATCCCGCTTCCTCACTTACGTTGTCCGGAATCCGAATACCGCAACTTAGCAGTCCCAAAAGACTCTTAACTTTCATTCATTCAACTAAAATGGGAATTTAAGAGCCTCTACAGACCCTTATTTTTCGTAAAACGAGCTTTTTGCCCGATTATCGGACGAGTACGAGCCCCTAAAGACTCTTATTTCATTTAAAATGTGCCAATCCGGTTGAATAGAGCCCCTAGAGACTTCTATTCACCCGTCATAAGTCCGGAGGAACGCATCCAGCTCAATTCTTTAATCGACTAAACGGTGCAAAATCTCTTTGTATCGGTTCGCAGTCTCTTTCACGACAGACGCTGGAAGCTCATCCGGCTCACTGTTTTTGTCCCAACCAGAACCCGCCAAGTACGTACGAACTGGCTCCTTGTCCATGGAATCAATCTCGATATCCAAGGCATATTTATCTTCCGACCAATAACGTGAGGAATCCGGCGTGAAAATTTCATCAATAATAATCAGTTCACCTGCATAAAAGCCGAATTCAAACTTCGTATCTGCTAAAATAATGCCTTTACGCTCACAAATGGAATGAGCCAGCGAATATAGCATAATGCTGCGCTCTTGCAGCGCGTACGTCAGCTCTTCGCCAACTAGCTCAATCATTTGCTCGAGGGAGATGTCCTCGTCGTGACCTACATCATTTTTCGCTGCCGGGGTGAAAATAGGGTCCTGCAGACGTTGGTTCTTGCGCAATCCTTCAGGCAGCTTGCGGCCGTTGATTTCGCCGGTTTTCTCATACTGTCTCCAGCCGTTGCCTGTGATATATCCGCGAACGACGCACTCGATGGAGATGCGTTCCGCTTTTTTCGCCACAATAATACGCTCTTTCAGAAGCTCTCTCGCTTCCGCATCCGGAATAACGTCTTGAAGCAGCTCGACATCCGTGTGAACGATATGATTCTTCATATAACCGCTCGTTATATCAAACCAGTACTTGCTGAGCGCGTTAAGCACATAGCCTTTCTCAGGAACGCCAGGCTTCAAAATGTAATCAAAAGCTGAAATCCGATCCGTAACGACGATCAGGAAGTGTTCGCCCAAATCATACAGCTCACGTACTTTGCCTTTGTGTACAAGAGGCGCTTTTACGAGTTCAACTGCTGAATCAAGGATTTTACCTGTCACAGACAACCCATCCTTTCTCTCCCAAAGTGCCTTCTATTTCAGACCTAAACGGTCAAAGATTGTAGCAACATGTTTCAAATGCCAGCTTGGATCAAAGCAATCCGCAATTTCAGCCGGGCTCAAAGCTTCCGTGATTACCGACGCGCTCTCAACGATTTCGCGGAATGAACGCTGCTCTTCCCAAGCTTGCATCGCTCTAGGCTGAACTGTATCGTAAGCTTGCTCGCGGGAGAAGCCTTTGTCGATCAGCTTCGTCATGACGCGGCCAGAGAAAGGCACATCGTATGTGCTGCGCATATTGCGTTTCATGTTCTCAGGGAACACCGTCAAGTTTTTGATGATGTTGCCCAGACGGTTCAGCATGTAGTTCAGAAGCTGCGTGGCATCCGGCAGGATGATACGCTCAACGGAGGAGTGCGAAATGTCGCGCTCATGCCAAAGCGTCACGTTCTCGTAAGCGGAAACCATATGTCCGCGAATCACACGAGACAGACCGGAAATGCTCTCGCAACCAATCGGATTGCGTTTGTGCGGCATCGCGGAGGAACCTTTTTGACCTTTGGCAAACGGCTCTTCCACCTCGCGGAACTCACTCTTTTGCAGGGCGCGGATTTCAGTCGCGAATTTGTCCAGGGACGTAGCAACGAGCGCCAGAGTAGCCATGTACTCGGCATGACGGTCACGCTGCAGCGTTTGTGTGGAAATCGGAGCTGCTTTCGTGCCGAGCTTCTCGCACACGTATTGCTCTACGAACGGATCGATGTTCGCGTATGTGCCTACTGCGCCAGAGATTTTACCGAATTGTACGCCATCAGCGGCAAAACGGAAACGCTCCAGGTTACGCTTCATTTCCTCGTACCAAAGCGCCATTTTGAGTCCAAACGTTGTCGGCTCTGCATGCACACCATGCGTTCTGCCCATCATGGCTGTATCTTTATGTTCAATCGCTTTATTGCGAAGGATTTCTATGAAGTTCTGAATATCTTTGTCCAAAATCTCGTTGGCTTGTCTCAGCAAGTAACCAAGTGCCGTATCTACAACGTCTGTTGAAGTTAAACCGTAGTGAACCCATTTGCGCTCAGGCCCCAGTGTCTCGGATACCGCTCTTGTGAAAGCAATAACGTCATGACGTGTTTCTTGCTCGATTTCGTAGATGCGGTCGATGTTGAAGCTTGCGTTCTCGCGCAGCACTTTCACATCTTCTTTGGGGATTACGCCTAGCTCAGCCCAAGCCTCGCAGGATAAAATTTCAACTTCGAGCCATGCTTGAAACTTATTTTGCTCAGTCCAAATGCTCGCCATTTCGGGGCGTGTATAACGTTCGATCATTTTGCCGTTCCTCCAATAATTATCATTTACTTACTTTCCCAAATGCGTGTGCGTTCTATCCAAGTCAGTGCTTGCTCTACATCACTTGTTAGCAAATTAATGTGTCCCATCTTGCGTTTCTCTTTTGCTTCCTTTTTCCCGTAGAGATGAACCTTGGCGCTAACGCCTAAGTCCACAGCCTCCAAGAAACCAAGCTGGTCGATCTGGCCGTTAAGCGGTTCGATATGCTCGCCAAGCAGATTCACCATAACCACTGGGGACAAAAGCTCCGTCGAGCCTAACGGCAAGTTGCATATAGCTCGAACATGCTGCTCGAACTGCGACGTACGGCACGCTTCCATCGTGTAATGACCGGAATTGTGCGGACGCGGTGCGAGCTCGTTGACGTATAACTGTCCGTCCTTCGTGAGGAACAGCTCTACGGCGATCAATCCGATCACGCCAAGGGATTCAGCGATTTGCGTTGCCAGCTTCTCGGCCTCTTGCTGCACTTCCGCTGGAATGCGGGCAGGTACGATGGATTGATGCAGGATGTTATGTACATGTATATTTTCCGCTGCAGGGAATGCCTTCACTTCACCGCGAGGGCTTCTGGCTGCAATAACGGATAATTCTTTATCAAAATGAATGAATTGTTCGAGAACGAGCTCTGTTTTGGCCCGGCTAAGCGTTTCGTAGGCTTCCTCTACTTCATCCAAAGAGCGGATGACCCATTGGCCTTTGCCGTCGTAACCGCCGGTTGCCGTCTTGAGCACGCACGGAGTGCCGAACTTGATGACTGCGTCTTTCAGCTCTGCGGCGCTCTTGATTTCCGCATAAGGAGCAACCGGAACGCCAGCAGCCTCAATGGCTCTCTTCTCGCGAAGACGGTGCTGAGTCGTATATAAAAGCTCGCTACCCTGGGGAACATAGGATTCATTCATCAGAATGCTAGTTACGTGAGCATCAACGTTCTCGAATTCGTAAGTGATCACATCGGATAACGCAGCAAGCTTCCGCGCCGCTTCGACATCGTCGAAGTTCGCAAGAATCTGTTCATCTGCGACTTGTCCGCATGGCGCATCCTCTGTGGGATCGAGCGTTACGAAGCGATACCCCATGTTGCGACCGGCCAAGGCCAGCATGCGGCCTAATTGCCCACCGCCCAAGACACCGATCGTGCCGCCGGGCTTGATGACCTTACCACCTGTTGCCTCTGTCATAACAGGTCACTGCTTTCCATCACGGTTTGCGCAATGCGCTCGCGGCGGGCTCTGACCTTCGCTTGCAGCTCAGGCTCGAAAGCGCCTAGGATTTGCGCAGCCAGAAGGCCTGCATTCGTTGCGCCTGCGTGCCCGATCGCCACCGTGGCAACTGGGATGCCGCCCGGCATCTGCACGATCGAAAGCAAGGAATCAAGACCGTTCAGCGTCGATGTTTTGACTGGAACACCAATAACCGGAAGCTCCGTTTTGGCTGCTACCATTCCTGGTAAATGCGCCGCTCCGCCTGCTCCGGCGATAATGACTTGAATGCCGCGGCCTGCTGCTGCGGCTGCATATTCGAACATCAGATCTGGCGTTCTGTGCGCGGAAACCACCTTTTTCTCATAAGGCACTCCGAGCTCTTCCAACATGTCGCATGCGTGCTTCATCGTTTCCCAATCCGACTGGCTTCCCATTATGACACCAACACGTACCGTCATCACTAACCCACTCTCTATTGTATGGTAAATATGGTAAAACCCTTAAACCCAAAAAATGCCCAGAGCTAGAATACATGATTCTATCCGCTGGACAGCAAAAGAACCGAATGCAAAAAGACCATCATCTTCCTATGGTTCCCCTCATTCGCTTCCTCGTAGTCCAAAAATTCATGGTTTTTGGGTAGAAACTTTCAGGCCTTATCCCTGATTTTATACGAGTTGATTCGACATTTTCAATTAGTGCGGCTTCATTTCCCGCTTCCCTAGTTTACTACCAACTAAC
This sequence comes from Paenibacillus sp. J22R160, assembly GCF_059692135.1. Lineage (NCBI taxonomy): Bacteria > Bacillati > Bacillota > Bacilli > Caryophanales > Paenibacillaceae > Paenibacillus > Paenibacillus sp. J22R160. Next base: position 85,799 of record NZ_JCAUAU010000022.1, read on the forward strand.
GTGTCATGTCAATTTCAAAAAACGAACAATTTTCGGGTAAATCTTTTGAATAGTTCGTTTTTGGACCGATTTTTACCATAAAACACCGGTTTGAATCTGGATTCTGTTTTCAACCCTCCCTTCTATGTTAGACATATACGGAAATGGGGTAAAATGGAGAAGGCCATGCTCACATTATTTTCGACAAATCCGAAGAATCTCACAAACTTTTTCGCGCAAATATCGTCTAATTATATAGATGATTTCATAAAGGAGAGAGTTCAAATGAAAAAGACGATGTTCTCAGCAAAAATCGCATTGGCTACAGCCCTGCTAGTCGCTGCAAGTCCAGCTCTTCTCCCGCAGCAGGCAAGCGTGTATGCACAATCGGGTAGCGCTGATTTCAGCGTACAGCTCGCAACGATTAACATTCAGATCGATGATCAACTGCTGAGTGTGCCTGGCGGCAAATCGAAGGATGGCGATACTTATGTCGGCCTCGCTTTTCTTAGCAAGCAGCTAGGCTTGACGACTTCGTGGGATGCAGCGACCAAAACCGTCACCGTCAGCGGGCCTAACAAGATCATGAGCATGCAAAATCAAAGTACGCAGTACGCGCTGAATGGTCACACCTTCTTCGAGCCTTTGCCTCCTGTCATTATCGACGGAACTACCTACCTGCCGCTTCGCCTGCTTCTGGAGCAGATGGGTTACAAGATCGGTTACAACGATGAAAGCCGTGTCGTGAGTATTTCTAAAATCAAAGAAAACGAGCTTACGCTGACGAATAAGTCCGAGTCGCAAACGAAGACCGATAACCGGAGCATCAGCCTGCAGTATCCGCAGATCGAAGGTTGGGCGAATACCGCTGCGAGCGCAAAAATTAATACATTCATCCAAAATGAGATAGCGAAATATCGAGCCGCAGCCATCCAGCAATTAACCGATCTTACCGAGGAGAGCAGCGATTCAGCGCCTGATTTTCCGAATACGTTCGATGTGAATTATCAGATTACTTATAATCAGGACCATAAGCTAAGTCTCTATTTTATTGTTTACACATTCTCTGGCGGTGCACACGGGTTCTATTCCTGGGATGCCCACACGTTCGATCTCGATACAGGGAATGAACTGACGCTTAAACAGGTGACTTCGAATAACACCAACTACAAAACTATTATCAATCAAGAGATAAAGAAGCAGTTGAAAGCGAATGATTATGAGCTTATTGAGCCGTTCGAGTCTATTCGTGACGATCAAGGCTTTTATATAAAAGATGACACCGTTGTCGTTTATTTCGGGCTCTACGAATACGCCCCTTATGCGCTAGGTATTCTCGAATTTCCGATTCCGCTGTCTGCTTTTACAGCGCGTAAATAGACATAGCAAAGCGCCCCAGTGGCTACCCGAAGCTGTGAGAGAGCTTCTTCGTAGCGAGTAGGGGCGCTTTTCTGTTCCTTTATTTTAGCTGCTAGTGATTATGAACTTAACGCAGCTTCATACCGCATGGAGCTTCCGATCACGGCCAGCTCTTTCACCAAACCCAGCTGCTTAAACACATGCAGTGAGCTGTTCACCGTCATGGCATTGATCGTCGGATATTTGACGACTAACGCTTCACAAATCTCTTTGACCGTTGTGTAACTGCCCTGGTCATATAGAAATTCCAATAACGCGTACCTCTGCGGGGTTAGGGGGATGTTTTTGGCGCGCATCCGCTGCAGCGCTTGGTTCAGATCATGCTTTGCCATCATGGAAACCTCCTCTGCGATTTTTCATTGATAGTCTATGATTACGGGCGCACGTGTGCGCTCTTATCGGTTCAAATGCTGCAAATAACCAGAAATGTCCACGTTCAGGCCACTTGCAAGGGCCTCGCCTAGTTTGGCGTCAGCGCGATAGAAATTGCAGATAGCCAGCAGCTTCGATTTCTCATGAACGGAAGAAAGGTCGCCGACCAGATTGGAAATGAAATTCGCCTGCTCCTGCTCGCTGAAGCTGCGGAATGTATCTCCGGCTTGGGCAAAATCATTCGTTTTGGCAATTTTTTGCCGGGTTGCATGGCCTTGAAGCGGCGTGGAGCTATCTCGGTACTCCGGCGCCTCCTTAGGAGCATCTGCATGACGCGTCGGCTCGTAGTTCACGCTGCCGGACCGCGGCTTCATTTGCATAGCTCCGTCGCGCTGATTGTTACGTACCGCAGCATACGGGCAGTTCACCGGAATTTGCAGGTAGTTAGGCCCCAGCCTGTGTCTTTGCGTGTCGGGATAGGAAAACAGACGCCCTTGCAGCAGCTTGTCCTCGGACGGTTCAATTCCTGCTACTAGCACACTCGGTGCGAAGGCAGCTTGCTCAACCTCGGCGAAAAAGTTCTGCGGATTGCGATTCAGCGTCATCGTCCCTACTTTGTGCAGAGGAATGATGTCTTCCGGCCATACTTTCGTCGGATCTAGCGGATCGAAATCGTACGCATCCAGATCCTCCGGCTGGAGCAGTTGTACATGCAGATCCCATTTGGGGAAGTTGCCGCTAGCAATGGCATCATACAAATCTCTCGTGGCATGGCTAAAATCTTCTCCTTGCACGACGGACGCTTCCGCTTTAGACAAATTGCGTACGCCTTGATGCGGCTTCCAATGATACTTCACATACACATAATTGCCAAAGGCGTTAATCCATTTGAAAGCATGAACGCCAAAACCGTTCATCCCCCGGTAGTTAGCCGGTGTGCCATAATCCGAAAAGACCCAGGTCAGCATATGTGTGGACTCCGGTGTGAGCGACATGAAGTCCCAGTAGCGGTCCGGTGTCTGCACATTCGTATCAGGCGCTGGCTTCAGGGAGTGCACCATATCTGGGAACTTCATCGCATCGCGGATAAAGAAGACCGGAAGATTGTTGCCGACCAGATCGTAATTGCCTTCTTCCGTATAAAATTTGACCGCGAAGCCCCGCGGATCACGCGCCGTTTCCGGTGAACTCTGCCCGTGAATAACGGTCGAAAAGCGAACGAATACCGGTGTTTCTTTGCCTTCTTCACCGAGGAACGCCGCTTTGGTGTAACGGTTCATCTCTTGCTCAACCTTAAACGTGCCGAAAGCTCCCGCTCCGCGCGCATGTACGACACGCTCCGGAATGCGCTCCCGGTCAAAATGCGCAATTTTCTCAAGTAGATGGTAGTCCTCCAGAAGCGTAGGTCCGTGCTGGCCCGCTGTTCTGGAGTTCTGGTTGTCGCCTATCGGTGCGCCCTGATTGGTCGTTAAGTAATTGTGGTTCTTACTCATGTACAACTCCTCCTCACAGTGAGAATAATTTCTATTTTATAATAATTATAATATAGTATTTATTTTATTTTAAATGATAATGATTGTCAACGAATCTTTGAGCCGCACCTTTACGCCCGTCCTTGCCCGCTTCTGTCTGTTAAATTGCAGGTGAAACTACCGTTATTTCGAAACAATTTCGAGGATTCGGTAGGTTTACATGGAATTTCTCCCGTTAATATAAAAAAGCCGTTAAACCCAATCGCACATGCGATCGAATCTATCGGCTTTCACATCTATTCCTGCGTCAATCCAGCAAGTTGCGGGCCAAACACCTTCGTTTTGTGCTGCTTTATCCTTCCTCGACGACAAAACCACCGTAAGTCACTTCCCTGAATCTTTCCTTCCAAGGAGAAACAGCTTGCAGATTCTCATAAATCTCCTCCGCTTTTTGAACACACACCGACTGTACCACTCGTCCATACTCCAGGCATCCAGAGTCCGTGATCATTTGAATAAACGCTTCCTTCTCTTGCAGAAGAACATCCGACGAAATTTTCCCCTCATAGTATTCCTTCAATGGTGTAAACGTTTCGTCCTCGACGGATAGCAAATACAAGATAGGTAACGTCAGCTTCTTGCCGTACAAATCATTCTTTACATCAATGCGAACGATGTCGCGTAAATCATTCTGAATTTGATGAATAAGCCCGATGCAATCGGCCAACTCATGAAGCTGCTCGATTGTCTCCCGCGGGGAATCTACCGTCATATATCCCATAAAACACGCCAAGCGGAACAGAGAGCCGGATTTCTCCTGCGTCATCACCAGATAATTGTCAACCGTCACAGCCGCATTCACTACATCCTTGTGCTGGCCGTTAATCGAACGAGCGATGATCCTCGTGACCTCCACCAACCATTCCGACTTAACCTGCAGATGCCCCAACTCTCCAACGAATCCCATTAACAGCGCCAGAACTGCATTCAAAGCCTCCGCTTGCGAGCATTGCATCCACGGTTTATCTTCCTGATCCTGATCTTGCAGATCGTCCACAATGTCCAGGATTAAGTTGGCCAACTCGGCGAGTGCCGCGTAGCGGTCAATATCCGGTGAATCCCCACTGAGCATATAATGCGTGCAAAGCGTAACCTTCGCCCAAGCCCCATTCTCTTTCTCTTTATCCGCAATAAAGGACTTCAAAAGCTCATTTAAGCCCTTCACCTCAATGTACTCGTCCACCAATCGAATCATATGTTCTTTCACGCTTTGCCTCATGCTCCATTCGCCTCGCTTCTGTCTCTTATGTTAAAGAATGGAAAATTCAGTAAAACTGCAGAGAAGACCGGTAAAGGCATTATGCCTTACCGGTCTTCCATCAATCATTCACATGTCCTATATGTACATAGTAGAATACATTTTCTTTTGGTGTCAATGAGGACTACCCGCTAAGCCGCTCCTCATTTAGATAAGCACCGTAAGTAACTTCTCTTAACTTCAACTTCCAGTGAGAGAGCGCTGGCAGCTTCTCGTAAATCTCTTCCGCTTTTTGCAAACAAATGGACTGAACAACACGAGAGTACTCCATACAACCGGAGTTCACGATCATTGACATGAAGGCTTCTTTATCATGCAAAAGGACCTCTTTCGTAATTTTACCCTCATAATAATTCTGCAAAGAACGGAAAGCTTCATCTTCTATAGCGAGCAGATACAGAATAGGCAGTGTTCGCTTCATTTTATACAAATCATTCTTCACATCATATCTGATCAGATCTCGCATATCATTTTGAATCTGATGAATGAGTCCAATACAATCGGCAAGATCGTTCATCTGCTCAATCGTCTCCTGTGAACAATCCAGCGTCATATGCCCCATGAAGCAAGCTAATCGGAACAGAGATCCTGACTTTTCTTGAGTCATTAGCAAATAGTCATCAGCCGATGTTGCAGCATTCATCACGTCTTTGTACTGCCCTTTAACCGATCGAGTAATGATCTGCGTAATTTCTATTAACAATTTTTCATTAATCTGCATATGTCCTAATTCACCGACAAAACCTAAAAGCATAACAAAGATTGTGTGTAAGCTATCAGCTTGCGAGCATTGCATCCATGGCTTACCATCTTGGTCCTGGTCTTGTATATCATCAATAATGTCAGAGATTAAGACGATAAGCTCCGTCATAGCCGCATATCGCTGAATATCAGGTGATGATCCTCCAAACATGTAGTGGGTGTAAAGTGTAATTTCCCCCCATGTTCTATTTTCTTTCACCTTACTAATAATGAATGACTTGAACAATTTGTTTAAATCATCAGCACGAATATAGTCATCCACAACCCGGTACAAATGCTCCTGAATATTACTTTCCAATCTACCTCCACCTTGCCTTTATGCATAATATTTACTTTTGATAAACTTTTCCATCGCTTCCGTCCTAGATTTAACGCCTAACTTATCATAGATTTTCCTTAAATAGTTATCGACTGTTCGTTTGCTCATATAAATTTGTTCCGCTATTTGTTCGTGGGTGGCTCCCTTGACCAACATACTTAACATATGAACCTCTTCATCAATGAGCATAAAACTTTCCTGATCATGCTGATGCACTTCCAATAGCTGCATCTGGTGGAAATACGCTATAGGCATCATCGTCTGACCTTCCAAAATGCAATTAACCATGTTAACTATCGTGCGTTCACTTGACTCTTTGGATAAGACACCACTTACTTTAATCTCAATTAATCTATTAAAAATGCCTTTTAGTTCAACCCCGGTAAAAATAACAATATGTATGTGTGGATATCTGCACTTAATGGCTGCTGCGACTTCTGTACCTGTTTGGTCAGGAAGCTGATAATCAAGAAAAACAAGACCAGGTCGATACGTTTCTATTTGCTCCAAACATTGTTTAGCATCACTCGCAACACCAACAACCTCAATACGATCTATTTGTTCTAACAATGCTTTTGTTGCCCGTGCAAATAGTGGGTGATCATCTACTACTATTGTTTTGACAACCTCACTCATGCAGGAATGACCTCCCCAATCGGAATCCTTATCTTAAATGTCGTACCGATTCCTTTACCTGTCGTTATATCCACATGGCCCCCCATATGCATGATTCTGCTTTTCATTTGTTCGATTCCCATGCCAGAAGCGCCGATCTCTTTCTGAATTTCTGCCCGATACCCACTGAAGCCAACACCATCATCCTCATAGTTTATGTAAAAATAATGTTGGTCTTCTTCGATTGTAAATAATACCTTGCCCGCTTGGGAATGTTTTTTTGCATTATTTAGCAATTCTTGCACGATTCTAAAAATATGCCGCTTTGTTGGTAAATCTTTATCTTCAATGACTGAAACGGAGCCTATTTCTACAGAAAGCAGGAATGGCGTTGTATAAGACTCCTTATCGACATACATTTTCAGAGTCTGAATCAAACCTATCTCTTTTAGCAAATGGGGATTCAGTTCAAAACAACTCTGGCGCAAACTCGCATTAATCATATCGACAAAATTATTCATACTATGAAGTTGTTCCTGATCTGACTTATCCAAATTGCCTTTTTCGGCAATGGCGGATATTCTTCTTTTGAGGAAAAAGAGATCCTGCATCGTCGTATCGTGCAAATCCGTCGCAATCCTCATCCGTTCTTCTTCCTGCAAATCAAACATAAGCTTGCGAAACCATTGAATATCATGCGCATTTGTTTCATGAGGAAGCTGAGCTGCAAACTGTTGAAGGTTTAACGTAAGCTTACGAATTAAGTGCACATTTTCCAAACTGACTTCCAGATAGGAGGTAATGAGTTGAAGCCACTGCTTCTCTTCCCTTGAAAGATACGTGTTTGTTTTCTTCCGCGTCACAACAAGGTAACTGGAATATGATTCGTGATTGTTCATCTCAATGCTTGTATAGTTGGAGGCGACCATTAAAGTATTCATATCAACATGCCGCCGAATTTCTTCACTATCTACTTCCCCTTCATAAATAATTTCCACTTCATTTTTATACTGAAAAACAATGGCTCCGCCAGTGACCTGCAAGGTACTAACAATATCTACAAGCACCATATCTTTTAATTCTCGAAAGCTTGAAATTGTACCCAAATTTTTAGAGATTTTCTTCAAAGCGCTCTGTAGAATATGCTTCCTTGGAAATAGAAAAGGTTCTAGTTTGGTAGTCCAATACTCTGCGGCATACAAGGCTAATGTTATTAAAAACATAGAACCGCCAAATATGTATAACACTTGTTTTTCGTCCGTTATCTCAGTAAATAGTGAGACATATAATCCTGTAAAAAGTGTAACAGGAATAATGGCTAGCAGACCGGCAAACATGATACGCCTGATCACGAGTCCAAAATCGTATAACTGATTAGAAGCTATTAAATACGCAAATGAAATAGGGAAAATTAGTAGAATCCAATTGGTATATATGGCATTTAAAATTTGTTTTCCAATTAATATTTGCGGTAAAAATGAAAAACAGATAACAGGCAAAAAAGAAACAATCCATGATAGCCATACACTTTTAACTATGCTTGATAAATAAGATTGCTGTTTCCTGACTTTAATAAGTTGGTTAGTTAACAGATACAAATTTAGAAAGAAACCAAGAACAAAGAACAATAGCGTGAATGGGCCACTATAATTGTAAGCATCATAGGATAATGAAGGAATAAAATAAGCAACTTTCATGAAAAATGCAACAATAATAATTCCGTATAAATATTTTAATATCTTTGTGGATAGATCCAATCCGCCCTTTTCTTTAAAGAAAACAATTAAAAATTGCAAAAACACTACTGGCATTAACATCATAAAAGTAGTGATTAATAGTTTACCAATTACATCGCCTCTAATTGAGGCTCCCAGGCTCATAAAAATGATTGAACCGCAAAGAAACACAACCGCTAACAGTCTTGCTGATTTTGAGAATGACATCTTGGTAAGTAGAACAAAAACCATACTTAAACAGATAATTTCCTCAATTAATGGGAGGATCTCATAAAATATATTACTTTCCGTATATAACTCTACTTCATGTTTATTGCCGTTTCTTATTACTACAAGCTCTCGGGCTTGCTCAATTGTGTGCCATTTTCGTATTTGATAAAAATCCCCCGGTGATTCTCCATCGACGCTTAGAATAATATCACCTTTCCGTAGATCCTTCTTAACGGCAGATCCTTCTGGCACCAAATCTTTGATCACCCATTGATTCTGCTGATTAAAGTTAACCTCAATACCTGTATACGGATGAAGAAAAATAATTGTCCAGCACCAGATTTGCATTGTCAGATAGATAATACTGGAGCCTATTAAAATGCTTTTTTTCACTTTATTCACTCCAAAGTTTCATTATTTTGCTATAATACTCATGTAAATGGATTTGATTATAAAAAAAGGAGGGGCAGATGTATGATAAGTATCCAGTTAAACACAAAACTTCAAGAAATCATTCACACAATGAAGCAAACCGATTTTAAGGGGACATGGAATCTTAGCAGTATTCAGTTATCCTCACATGAAGCTTTTGCAATTGAAAAAAATTTAGTGCAACCACGATCATCCAAGAATATATCCATTCAGGACCATTGGACTTAATCTTTCAACCTTATTTTACCAAAATCAAAAAGGATTGTATAACCGGCTTTTAGCTGTTGTACAATCTTTTTTGCATTTCCTTGCACATATTTTACACTTTCGCGCAAAAAGTTTGCATACAATCCCTCATCTTTTGCGGTGTGAAGTCGTGAAACAAATACTATGATAATTAGTATAAATATGGAAATTAATAAGTTGTCCTATTCGGAGATGAGAGGAGATATAGGGATGAGAGATCAAACAATGAATCGATGGAGTACTTATGACCCCTTTTATATCAAACTCGCCGATAAAAAAGTCGTCGACATCATCATCACCCACCATGCGCATAGCCGATATCGCACTCGTCTAGGTAACGAATCGACACAACTCGATGAAATTTATGCGTTTCTGTGGGACAAGTTAAAGTGCGGCAGCGTCGCTTCTTATTACAGGAACGAGGAAGATGTCTATGTGATCGATGATGATTTGCTTTTTGTTGCACAATTCGTTGTCTCTGAGACGGAGACGGATCTGCTAGGCGGCCCTTTACATAAAATGATCGTGATTACCTTCCTCGGGAAAATGAGTGAAAATATAGAGCTGCGTGATCTACGAAGTTACTACACATGGCTGCGGCATACCCGCAGGATGACGTTAATTAAAAATAGAAGAAAACGATGAGAACATGAAAGAGGTATTAAGATGCACTTACACTCACTGAGCCTTGATGGTTTAATTAAGGCTTATTTGGAAGCGATAGAATTAGAGCTTGAGGAAGAATTCATAGATCTTCTCTTGAATGAATTGTTAAGGCGAGAAATCCTACTTGATGGACTTACCGATATAGATAAAGATAATGTTAAAAGGAACTAGAGTCCGCTATTTTAGCAAATATCGCATAAATCACTGTACAGTCGGAACTACAGTCCCTTATTCCCTCAAATTCAACCTCACTTTGCCCAATCTCGCTTATATAGCGGATCATAGTTCCCCTTGGCGTCCAAACAACTCTAAATTGCAAAAATAAAGGACCACAGTTCCCCTATCCACGGCTCACCATACAAAAAAGACTACCAAAAAGGCCTGCCAGCCCCTTCGATAGCCCTCTCATTTAACCACAACTACGACGTCCCGAACGTCACACCCAACTCACGAAGCCGCTTGCGATACGCAATACTTAATCGGTCGGTGTTCAAATGCAGCTCCGCCTGGAGATCTAGCGGAAGCAGTTCCGGCTTCTGATTTTCGACCATTTCACGATCCTGCTCGATCAGCAGATCCTGGAACTGGATGAACATCTCATCCGGCTCCTCATACGCATAGTTCCGCTGCTTAAGCATGAAAGCTTGGCTGCGCTGCTCGGATTCCGGCAGCACCATGAGGAACAAACGGAAGATATGATCCGTATCTCGATCTCTTTTGGTAAAAGCAACACTAAGCGGGCCATACACTTCGTACACGTAACGGCTATGTACCCCACGCCCCGTTCCATCGGGATCGGGCTGGTAGACGACGATTTCCTCCGAGGTGAGGACACCGTCTTCTTCATACACCTGATAATCGCCAATTTCAGCAAAATCACTATCGCCCAGCAGGCCCTCATGAACAAACATGAGGTGGGATACGTCGAGGAAATTCTCGATAATACGAGGTCCTGCCGCTTGCAGGGTATACGGCCCCATCCATACTTCTTTGAAGCCTTCCGGGATGTAGGCGCAGATTCTCGGCAACGGGCCTGCTGGCGTCCCCAAGCATACCCAGACAAATCCGTTCGCTTCGATACATGCGTAGACGAAGGCTTTCGCTTTCGAGGGAATAGCCCGATTGGCAGGCAGTGAAGGAATACGCGTACACGTCCCGCAGCCGTTATAAGACCAGCCGTGATAGGCGCAGACGAGCTCATTTTCCTTCACTTTGCCGAGCGAGAGCGGCACGCCCCGATGAATGCACAAGTCTTTGAAGGCGTGAACACCGTCAGAGGTGCGGAAAACGGCCACTTTCTCCCCCAGTACAACAACAGGAGCCGGTCGATCCGTCAGCGCCGACGACAACAATACCGGATGCCATTCATCAAGAAGAGTCCTATCTTGTATCGTCATCGTCCCACACACAACCTTTCCTCCTTATTTCGGAATGACACCTTTAATGCCCTTAACAAACCAAGTTGTCCCTAGGATTTCTTCATCTGTCATCTTTTTACCCTGTTCATATCGGACTTTTCCGTCTTGATCGACAATTGGACCTTGGAACACATCGAAGGTTCCCGCTAGAATCTCCTGCTTTTTCTTCTCAACAAGCTCCTTCACGTCAGCCGGCACATTTTTGCCAAGCGGTGCCATTTCCGTGATGCCTTCCTTCATGCTGCCGAAGTATGCTTCCGACTTCCAAGTGCCGTCCATGACGCTTTTCACAGCTTTCACATAGTAAGGGCCCCAATTCCATTTCGGGTTGGAAATGTACGTTTCCGGCGCAAATCGACCCATGTCGGAATCGTTGCCGATGCCCCAAACCTTGCGCTCAGCAGCCGCTTGAATACCCGCAGGCGAATCTTGATAGGCAGCCAGCACATCAACGCCTTTATCCAGCAGTGAAATTGCCGCTTGCTTTTCTGTTGCCGGGTCAAACCAGGTATTGCTCCAAACGACGGAAACGTCTACGTTCGGATTCACGCTCTGTGCACCTAAGGTGAAAGCATTAATGGTGTAAATGACTTCTGGAATTGGGAACGCGCCAACGTAGCCCATATGATTGTTTTTCGTCATTTTGCCGGCGGCCATGCCGACGAGGTAGGCGCTTTGATACTCGCGTCCCATGTACGTGCCCATGTTAGGCAGTGTTTTGTAACCTGTGGCGTGGAGGAATTTCACATTCGGGTGCTTTTGCGCCACGTTATACATCGGGTCCATGTAGCCAAAAGAGGTCCCGAAAATGATATCATTTTTCTGTGCCAACTCTTCGAAGACCCGCTCCGCATCTGGGCCCTCGGGAATATTTTCAACTGTAGTCGCTTTGATACCCAGCTCTTTCTCCATCATCAAACGGCCTTGATCATGCTCATAAGTCCAACCTCCGTCACCGGGCACTCCGATATAAACAAAGGCGACTCTCGGCAGCTTTTTCTCTGTTGATGAAGGAGTTGTGCTTGCGGTCGAAGCTGGCGCAGGTGAGTTTGCTGGCGCTGTCGTGGTGCTCGTCGTTGATGTGGGTGAACTGGAGCAAGCGGATAGGATCATTAGGAAGACAGCAGTTAAGGACAACATCAATTTTCTTGGCATTATGGCTTCTACCCCTCTCTTTTTATCGACAAACCACATCGTTCTACCGCTCTGAAAATCCCTTCGTAACCAGTACAGCGGCATAAATTGCCGCACAGCGCTTGCTCGGCCTCCGCTCTCGTTGGGGCGGGGTTAATGGCCCACAAGGCCGTTAACGTGACAACCATCCCTGCGGTACAATAACCGCACTGCAGCCCTCCTTCCTCTAACATGGCTTGTTGAACAGGATGCAGCGTCTTCCCTTCGGATATCCCCTCAATTGTGGTCACCTGCTTGCCTGCCGCTTGATAAGCCATTAATAGACACGCATTTACCGGCTTCCCATCAAGCAGCACCATGCAGGCGCCGCATCGTCCAATCTCACAAGAAACTTTGGTTCCAGTCAGACACAAGTCGTCTCTTAAAATATCTGACATCCGCTTGGAAGCAGGAACCGGAATGGCAATTTCCTTTCCGTTAATGGCGCATTCGAGCACATACGTTGTATTAATCAATGGCCTCCACCCCTTCTAACCAATCGATGGACTGCACGATGTGTTCTGGTGAAATCGGCAGCCGGTTCACCCAAATGCCGGTTGCTTGCCGAACCGCTGCCGTAATCGCCGGCGCCAGTCCGACGCTGCCGATTTCGCCTACCCCGCGTGGGCCGAATGTATCGCCCTCAGGTAATTCTTCAATCGCTTCTACTCGGATTATTTGCGGACTATCTCGAAAAGTTGGAATCAGGTAAGTATCCAAATTATGCCTCACATAGGAGCTCTCCTGCATAGCGGCGTCCTCCGTTAACGTAAAGCCCAATGCCATTACGCTGCCTCCTTCGATTTGACCGAGGAAGCCCATCGGATTAATAACTGGCCCTGCTGCAATGACGTGATCGGTTTGAACCACCCTCACCCGCCCTGTCAGCATGTTCACTTCCACCTCCACGACAGCAGCTGCGTAGGAGTACAAATAATGCGCCCCGACCTGCCCCGCCGGTGTCGTCGGGTAGTCAAATGCGGTCTGCGCCAGTAGCGGTTTCGCTGCCTGATCGGCAGCCGCCGCCAACTGCGCATACGTCACAACCGGCCGCCCCGACCCATCGCCACTGCGATGGAGTCCGCCTGCGCCGGTTGTCAGCTCCTCCGGCGCGAAGCCGCCAAGATCAGCAGCCTGCTCTAGCAGCGCCTGCACGAACGGCGGCTTCAGCCGCTGCAGGGCGCGCCACATCATCGTGGTGGCGCGGGACGCCGTGCTCGAGCCGCTGCTCGGCACGCGGTCGGTATCGCCGATGACGATGCGGATGTCATCGGCGGCGCAGCCGAAGCAGTCCTGCAGCATCAGCGTGAGTGCTGCGTAAAGCCCTTGCCCGAACTCCTCGAAGCCGAAGGAGGCCTGAATCTTGCCCTCCGGCGTGAGCTCGAGGCGTCCGCTGGAGTGATCCGGGATGCCGAGGCCGAGGCCGGCGCCGTGCATCACCATCGAGGCGCCGACGCCTCGGCGCAGCCACGGCTCCTGCGTACTCGCCTGCGGCTTGCCCCGCTTCGCCCAGAGCGGCGACTCCTGCGCCTTGTGCCACACTTGGCTGGCACCTTCGGTCGGCACAATCTCCTGGCCCATCGGCCCGGGGTCGCTCGAAGCGCGCAGGTTCAGCTTGCGCAGCTCCCAAGCATCCATCCCGAGCTGCTCAGCCAGCCGCTCGATCTGACTCTCCACGGCAAAAATCACCTGATTGCCGCCAAAGCCCCGAAACTCCCCGGATACGCCGTTATTCGTATAAACACTAGTCCCTTTTACATCTATATGAGGAATCGTATAAGGCCCTATAGCATGTTCAGTTGCAAAGTTCAGTACCTCACAGCCCAACGTTGCGTATGCGCCTGTATCTGCAAGGATACTGACCTGGTGTGCGATAAGATGTCCATTTGCATCTGTACCTGTCTTCATGGTGATTCGCATCGGATGCCTTTTGATCCCGGCAATGACCGATTCCCTGCGGGAATTGTGCATTTTGATGGGAGCGCCTGTCATAAGCGCAAGCAAGGCACCGAATGGCTGTACATTCAGCTCATCTTTACCGCCAAATGATCCACCGATCGGACTGGATACTACGCGAATCTGCTCTTCTTCCATGGCAAGAATACGGGCAAGCTGCATCCGATCCTTATAGCCATGCTGCGTTGGCGAGTACACCGTCATTCGGCCATTTTTTTCCGGAATAAATAGGCCGCCCTCCGTTTCCATGTACGTATGCATTTGCCTCGGGGTGTAGTACGTATCCTCTACGATGTGTGCACACTTCGCAAAAGCAGACTCCGCTTCACCTTGCTTCAAATGCGTTCGATGCAGCAGATTGCCATCGGGATGAAGGAGCACCGTCCCGTCATCCAGCGCCGTTTCTGGATTGTCTACAACTGGCAGCGGCTCATATACAACTTCTATTAAACTAAGCGCGTACTCGGCGATCTCCTCCGTATCCGCTGCTACGGCCGCCACAGCATCACCAATGTAACGGACACGTTCATGGCACAGGACAGGCTGATGCGGGAAAGCAATGCCGAACAAATTCATGCCCGGCACATTCTCCGCTGTTATAACGGCGCGAACACCTCCGGTCGCTTTGGCTTTGCTCGTATCTATGGAAAGTATCCACGCATGCGGGTACTTGCTGCGCAGCACTTTCCCATGCAGCATACCCGGTGCGGTTAAATCCGTAAGGTATTGGAGCTTCCCAGTGACCTTCTCTTCTCCATCGGGACGAATGATCCACTTTTTCGCGTACGTATCACGACCTAGGAGCATAGGCTCCGCCCCCTTTTCGCCAAACTTTATAGCACTCAGAAACGATGAGATTCGCCGCCGTCATCTTCCGATAAGCAACACCTGCGTAATCATCAGCTACAGCCTCGAACCCTTCAGACACTCCCTTATGCAAAGTTTGCAGGACCTCCTTGGATAAAAGCTTACCGGTGACCGCGTCCTCGAGTTCGGTGAACCTCGCCGGAATAGCGCTTCCTCCGCCTGCACTCAAAGCGATAGCGACAATGGTTCCGCCTGCATCCATCCTTAAACTGCCGGCAACCGTTACAACGGATGGGGTAAACGCCTCTCTGCGGCCCACTTTCAAATAAAATTCATGGGAGCGCCCCGCATCCTGATCGATTTGCTCTTCATTGATCTGCCCCACGTTAGTCTGCTGCTCAGCATCCGTCTGCTCTGCCTCAGTCTGTTCCGTTCCAACCTGCTCAGAAGCTTGCACCACAATCTTTGTCATCATTTCATAAGCGTTAAAATGCTTGCTGTCCAGCCACACTTTTAGCGGCAGCATGCGCTCTTTTTGCCCATCCGACCAGCCCACCTGAGCATCCATAACCAACAGAACTGGAATAAGATCTCCAGTACGGGTTACTACATTGCCTCCGATTGAAGCTAAATTTCGTACGGAAGGCGCTGCAATCTCGGAACAAGCTTGCACTAAGAGTCCGCATCGCTGCCTCATCAGCTCATTTTCCATCAAATCTGATAGGCAACAGGCTGGCCCTATATGAACATGACCTAACGTGTCAATGGTTAAACCCGAAAGAGCAGGAATGCGCCCCAGACTAATCAAGTGCTGCGGAGTCGGCGAAAGGCCATTTTCCCAGCGTGTGCGCAGCCATGTGCCACCTGAGATCAACACCGAATTGTCTCCCCATTGATGTTTTAATTGCATGGCTTCCTCTACGCTCGTCGGCTGCCACACCGAAGGCTGCTGCTCCGGCAGCTGGTACAAAGGAACTGACATGAACAAAACCTCCTCAGCGTAAACTGAACCGCTGTTTTCACAAATTATCCGTAGTTAAATTAGATCAACTATAAACAATTTCCAAAAACAGAGTCAACTAACTTAACATCATTTTGTGTTTTTGTATAAAAAAATAGCGCATCATTAGTAACAATGCACTTTTAGCTACTTTTATGTTATTTAAATTGACATGAAGTGATCAGCAAATAGCTTTTTTGCCTCCTCATATCGTTCTGCAGTGTCTATGTCCATGAATGGCAATTCGTTTGCCTCAATAATACGTCCCCGATACAATGGCGAGCGAAACAGGGAACGCGCTCCGACATCCCCTTCCAAGGAAGCTGCGGCCTGCCACATGCCCGGTCCCATAATTAGCGGAGGTTTCGGCTGACCTTTATCCCCACTGGCCATATAATCCTCCCCTGCATGCTCATTGAACGCATTCGTAAGGCCACACAGCATAGCTCCATTGATGAATGGCTGATCCGCCAACAGAACCATAACCCCCTCTGGGCCAAGCCCCATGGCCGCCTGAACACCCGTGCGCAGCGAATGTGCCATCCCTCTTGCTGCATCTGGACAGACGGCAATATGGCAGCGGCCCAGCGCCATATGTGCGCGAGCAGATGCCGGAAGCCAATCCAAGGAGTCGCCTTCGCGAACGACAACAACCACACTGCATAGCTCCGAATTCAGCGCTTGCTGAAGAGCAACTCCGCCTAGCCGAACACCTTCAGCCAGTTCTAAGGACATCTTCGATGTCCCCATTCGCCTGGAGCTGCCGGCTGCTAGGTAGACGCCGACGACCTTTCGCTTCCTGGCGCTCACCATGGGCGGCACCCTTGGATATCTCCTGATCTGACGGAGGAGCTCCACTCTTCATTTGCGCGTACACCTCGCTTTATACGAATCAATTCCGCTACGATGCTGATGGCATTCTCAACTGGACCTTCCGAGCCAATGTTCAAGCCAACGGGATAATGCACCCAATCGGGTCGTTCCGCACCATCCAGCAGTCTCTCCGATCGCGAACGCGAGCCCATAATGCCAAGGTAGCGCAGTCGCAACTTTATTGCTTCCCGCACGAAGTCAGCATCTTTATCGAACTGATGACTCATGACCACGACATAGTCGTCAGAGGTCAATCTTAACTTTTTAACCAGCTCTCCTGGAAAAGCTGCAACCGTCTCCGCACCGGGAAACCGTTCCTCCGTGCAGTAGGATTCGCGCCAATCCGCGACCACCACGCGAAAGCCGCTGCTTACAGCGAGCCCCGCAAGCGGAATAGCATCTTGGTTAGCCCCAAAGACAATGACTCTAGGCTTAGGCTTGAAAGTGTAGATATATGCATTAGACAACGAATTGCAGTCAATAGAAGAAACCGCCTTATCTACACAGCACAACTTATACTTCGTATCGGAATACCCCTCCGTAAAAGAGCGTGTAAGTTGTATAACTTCCCCGCGATCTACAGCCGCTTTGGCAGTCAGGAGATGAACAAGCAGCTCGCCGGTCACTGACTCCAGCAGAATGCGAATTAACCCGCCGCACCCAATTGTTTCGCCCCACCCGAAGTCATCGGCAGGCCGCATGTCATACTCAATCATTTGCGGCTTCCGTGATGCCTCGACAAGGGGCACATAGCCGGATAGATCGGCTTCCAGACAGCCGGGGGAGATGCTCCCGTACAAGCTGCCATCGGCCAACAGCAGCATCATGGCTCCTTGCTTACGGTAAGCATGCCCTTCCACATGAATGACCGTCGCCAGCACAGCTGACTGTTCGCATTGCTTTATCGCTTCTAAAATGTCGTAGGCTTCCATCATTCAGCGCACCTCGCTTATATGGCATCATGGTCTTACCAGCCGATTGCTAAACCGTCACCTCGCGGATCCGCAGCTCCGCTCATAAAACCCATCTCATCAATGACAATCCCTTGCGCTTGCCCCATAAGGCCATCCCATGCTTTCACTGGCTCTACCCGATGTCCCCATCTTTGGAGACGGGCATACACGTCATCATCCAGACGATGCTCAAGCTTGAGAGCATCTCCGTCTTCCCCCCACGTGCGTCCGTAGACCCAACGGGGCAGTGCTATAGCTTCTTGAATCGTCAGTCCATAGTCCAACACGCCAGTCAGAATGGAAAGCTGCGTTTGCGGCTGACCCTCCCCGCCTTGGGTGCCATATAACATGTAGGGCTTACCTTCCTTGCTGACAATAGCCGGCATTAACGTGTGGAACGACCTTTTTTGGGGTTCCAGGACGTTCGCGCAAGCAGGGTCCAGCGAGAAGAAGGAGCCCCTGTTTTGCATAATAATCCCCGTATCCCCCGGCACATACGCAGCGCCAAAGTCGAAATACAAGCTTTGAATAAAGGAAACGGAATTCCCCGCCTCGTCAACCACAGCCGCATAAGCCGTATCTTGGCCGATTGCCGGAGATAAATGCTCACTTGCCTTAAACGGCTCTTCTTCTATCGCCTGCCAGAGCTCCTTGGCATAAGCCTTGGACAGCAGACGCTCCAGCGGAATTTCCCGAAAGTTCGGATCTGTCAAATACAGATCACGGTCTTTAAACGCCTTTTTAATAATTTCTGACATGATGTGATAAAAGTTGGCTGAAGCTCTGGGAACCGCGCTTACCTCAATATTTTCTAGCATATTCATCATCATTAGCGCTGTGAATCCTTGCGAGTTGGGTGGCATTTGATGAATCTCATATCCACGGTACGTGGCAGAGAGCGGTTGTACCCATTCTCCGGCATGACTCTCGAAATCTTCCTCCTGCAGCAATCCGCCGTCCCGCTGCAGACTTTCCACAACTGCCTTCATGACAGCGCCATTGTAGAAAGTATCCCGGCCATCCTGCCCAATCTGGCGCAGCGTCTCAGCCATCTCTTTCTGAACCAGTCGATCTCCTTCTTTCAAAAGCTCGCCGCCAGCCATATATAACGCGCTAAGCTGTTCAGAGGACCGAATGAACGCTTCATCCTTCTTCATCCAGAAGCGTAAATTCCGTGAAATCGGAAATCCCTTCTCCGCATAGGCAATTGCGGGTTCCAGCAGCTTCTCCCAAGGCAGTCTGCCGAATTTCTCCCACACCTGCCACCAGGCGTCGACCATGCCCGGCACCGTGATCGCGCTCAGAATCCCTCTCTGCGGAATCGCTTGCAAGCCTTTGGCCCCGTATAATTCAGGTGCCGCCAACGCAGCAGACTTCCCGCTTCCGTTGAAGCCCGTATAGGTACCTGTTGCTGCATCATACATCAGGAAGAACGCATCTCCGCCAATGCCCGTCATGTGCGGGTATACAACGCCGAGTGTCGCGCTAATCGCAATCGCACTGTCAAAAGCATTGCCTCCCTGCTGCAAAATAGCGCTCCCCACACTGCTAGCCAAATAATGAGGCGTTGCAACCATGGCACGTTCCGCTCGCGGCATGATGTTTAACATGGCTGTTCCTCCTCCTTACGAGCATATTGATTAAGGGCCGCTTGCAGCGCTGCACCAACGTTCACTTCGGCTCTGTGCCAGAGGAGAACAGCCTCCAGCGCACCAAGAACATGGAGCACGTTTTTTTGATTACAACTAAAACCCATCGTGCCGATTCGCCAGATTTGACCTTTCAGCGGCCCAAAAGAGCTGGCAATCTCAATCCCGAATGTATTCAGCAGCATGGAACGTACAGACTCGCCGTCCATCCCATCCGGAATACGGATGCAGGTTACGACCGGCAGCTTACAGTCAGGGTCCCCGTACAGCGTAAGCCCCATGGCTTGCAGGCCGGCGACCAGCGCAGCTTCATGACGCCTATGACGACGGTAGCGTTCCTCCAGCCCCTCCTGCAGGACTAGGCGCAGCCCTTCGCGCAAAGCATAGAGCATGGATGTCGCTTCCGTATGATGATTAAGCCGCTTCGAGCTCCAGTAATCCTGCAGCATGCCGAGGTCAAAATAGTTACTCGCCACAGGCTTCAAGTTAGAAACAGCCGCCCCTTGCTCGCGCAGCCCCCGCTCGATCGTTTTGCGTCGTAACACTTTGGCTTCGACTCGATCATTATAGGTAATCGGCGACATCCCCGCTGGGACGGACAGGCACTTCTGCGTCCCGCCGATGACAGCATCGAGCTGCCAAGCATCCGTATGGACCGGGACACCGCCAATTGTTGCTACTGCATCCACGACAAGCAGCGCATCTACTTCCCGACATGCTGCGCCAATGCCATCCAATGGTTGGATGCAGCCCGTGGACGTTTCGCCGTGGACCATCGCGACGATGCTCGGCTTTTCCCTTTGGATCGCGTCTATGATCTCTTTTGTGTCGAAAACAGAACCCCACTCCCGCTCCAACATAAGAACCTCTGCGCCGCAGCGTTCAGAGATTTCCACAAGCAGATGACCGAAACGCCCATAAATAGGAACAAGCACCTTATCTCCTGGTTCAATGACACTTATAAGTACAGCTTCAATGCCGGAACGCGATGTGCCATCTACCGGATAAGCCCATTGATTGCTCGTTTGAAACACATCGCGAAGCATTTCCATTGTTTCATTCATCAGTTCTGTGAATTCCGGATCGAACTGCCCCAGAATCGGATACGACATTGCACGAAGCACCCGTGGGTCGACCTCAACAGGTCCGGGGGTCATTATGGTTCTCAGCGAGGGCGATAAGTCCTTATAGAATTTCATCTGCTTTTCCCCCATAGCCATATTGGTACAACACGTGAACCAGTGTGTGAAATCCGGCGATCAGATCATCCGCTTCCGTAAATTCCTCAGGACTGTGGCTTATACCGCCGACACTTGGCACGAAAATCATCGCTGACGGACATATCGGTCCGAACAGCTGAGCATCATGTCCTGCGCCGCTCGGCAGCCGCATATGCTGAAATCCGCCGGCTTCACAGGCAGCCTCAATTTCTTTCCAAATGCTTTCCTGCATAGCGACCGGCGAAGCATGTAAATTTTGAACCGTCTCTATAGTAAGCCCTCTTCGCATCGCGATTTCTTCGAGCTTTGTTAGCAATCTTACACAAAATGTACGCATCTCCGGCTCGTCAGTATGCCTAATATCTAGTGTGAACTCCACTTCTCCAGGCACCACATTCGAGGTTCCCCGCTTCACTTCCAAACGCCCCACAGTAGCAACAAGCAGGTCTCCTGCCTCAAGTGCCATCTGCTCCGTTAGCACTACCATTTCTGCTGCTCCCGCAAGCGCATCCTTGCGCATCTTCATCGGCGTTGTTCCCGCATGATTGCAGCTGCCTGTTACCTGTACGGTCAGTCGAATTTGGCCAACGATGGCTGTTACAATGCCGATTTGTTTCTTTTTATAGGTTAAAATAGAACCTTGCTCGATATGAATTTCGATATAGCCGCCAATTAATTCGCGCTTGGCCGGATACTGCTGCCCATTCGCTGTGGCATCAAAGCCTGCTTGCCGCATCGCCTCAAGCAAAGTAACGCCGCCCTGATCGGTTATCTCCGCCGCAAGCAGCAAGGATCTTGCGCCCGTGACATGCCCTGAGCCCCAGTAGGCCAACGGGAATCGGCTTCCCTCTTCTTCACAGAACGAGACAGCTTCTAATGTCCGCTTCGGTGTCCCGTAAGCTGCTTTCAAATAACCGAGTGCCATCATCGAAGCGATGACACCGAATGCGCCATCGTACTTGCCGCCGTTTTTAACCGTATCGATATGCGATCCCGTCAGTATAGGCTTCGAGTCAGACTGACTACCTGGCAATGTGCCAAATACATTGCCAACCGCATCGAAACCGGCCTCCAGCCCCAGTTGCTGCATTTTGCCAACAATCGCTCGCTGCGCCTGCAGCCATGGGTCTGTATACAGCAGCCGAGTCACTCCACCTTCGGCATCAGCCCCGTACGAGGAAAGCTCCTCCAACTCCTCAAGCATCCGCACTCCGAATTGGGACAGCAGATCGCGTGAATTCGGTACCCTTTTAGCCACCGACCTCACCTCCAACAATCACAGCACGGCGTAACCACGCGCCATCAGCCGTCTCCGCAACTCCTTCTCCAAGCTCATATACCTTGCTTCCCCGGCAAAATGTCGCCTTCACACGGCACCCAAACGTCCGCCCCACATAGGGACTATGTTTGTGGCGGTAAAGCAAATCATTCACCTGCAGAGTATAGCCTCTGCTCATATCAACCAGTGCGAAGTCGGCATCCGCTCCGACAGCAATCACCCCCTTGCGAGGATACAGTCCATAACGCTTGGCAGGCTCAAGCGACAGCATCCTCGACAGCTCAGGCAGCGGCACATTTCTGCGAAGATGCCCTTCATCCAGCATCAGCTCCATGGAGCTCTGCGCCCCGGAGATGCCGCCCCACGCTTCGAAGAAGTCCCCCTGCTTCATGGAAGTCGGGCATGGGGAATGGTCCGAAGCGAGGATGTCGAGCCGCCCGGCCATCAGCTCCGCCCATAGCCGGTCTTGATCTTCCGCCGTGCGCAGTGGAGGCGCGCACTTCGCAACCGGTCCCAGCTGCACCAAGTCCGCGCTGGTCAGTGCCAAATAATGCGGACACGTTTCCACCGTGACGTCTAGCCCCTTGGCCTTCGCCTCCGTGATGGCCTGCACACCTTCCGCGCTGGAAATATGCACGAAGTGCAGCGGGCAGCCCGTTTGCTCTGCGTAGTACAGCGCACGGTTCACCGCTTCCAGCTCCGCAGCAATCGGTCTCGTTGCGACGAAGTCGAGCGCTCCGCGTCTGCCTTCCGCCTGAGCCTTAGCGGCTCGCCTCGATACGATCTCTTCGCTTTCAGCGTGAAGAGCGAGCACCAGACCCAGGCGGGCGATCTCCTGCATCCCTCTAAAGAGGGTTACGTCGTCCACCTCAGCGAAAATATCTTCCCCTTCTCCGCCGGGACAAGACATGAAAGCCTTGAAGCCAATGACACCGGCTTCCGCCAGCTCCTGCAGATTCCGGGTATTGCCCGGAACCAATCCGCCCCACAGCGCATAATCGACCAAGCAGTGTCCTGCAGCTGCTTCCAGCTTTTGTTCTAAAGCGCTAAGCCTTACAGTTGGAGGGACGCCGTTAAGCGGCATATCGATAAATGTTGTACAGCCGCCAGCTGCGAGAGCTGCCGAACCTGTCGCGAACCCCTCCCAGTGGCCCAGCGCCGGTTCGTTGAAATGAACGTGCGCATCTATCATGCCGGGCAGAATATGCAGGTGCTCCGCCTCGTAAACAGGCGTTTGCTCCGAATATTTGAGGTTTTCGCCTAGCGCAGCAATCTTGCCGCCCAGAATACCGATATCTACATGCCGCACAGCATCCATGAGGACAACGGTACCATTGCGAATTACGAGGTCAAACTGTTTATCATCCATGCGAAATCCTCCCTCGGACGTAGATATAGCCACGCTTTTTACCAATCACTAGCTTCCTCTATATGTGTTATATCCCCATGGCGCGATCAAGAGAGGGACATGATAATGGCTTCCTGCTGCCGCAACGCCGAACCGGATTGGCACTTGATCTAGAAAAGGAGGATCGGATAGAAGGACTCCCGTCTCCCTGAAGTAATCACCGACATGGAAAACTAACTCATAGGTTCCAGCTGCAAAATCTTCCCCGCTTAACATCGGCCCCTGCAACCGGCCGTCCGCATTCGTGACCTCCACGCTAAGAAGCTCTGCCTTTCCCTCTTGAAGACGGTACAACTCAATGCGTACAGCTTGTGCAGGTCTGCCTTGGCTAACATCCAGAACGTGCGTTGTTAGTCCAGCGCTCATAGCTTATAGACCCTCCAGATCACGCTTTGTCATCGAAAAGCCTTGAAATCCATACGGCGGTCTAGGCTCTGTGAACACCTTTCCTTCACCTGCCGTGGCCTGTTCCAGAATCGTTTCCCAAGTCCGGTTATTCGATTCGAACCGAACCTCTTTTAACTGTGGAAACCTAAGTAACGCGCGCTGTCCGATGCGATAGATGAGATTTTGGATCGATGGCGAGTGCTGCTCATGAAAGACAGTATGTGCGATGTCCCGAATTTGTTCAGCAGCAACATAGCGTCCCAGATCCGAGTCGAGCGCATCTTCGACCTCCTCATAGATCCAAGCGATATCTAGGAAAATAAATAGCGGGCGGTCATAAGATTCTGGTAGTGTTGTATACTCATCTCGTACGAAGCCAGCGAATGAACTGCCCTTCACCTTGATTAGCTTCAGATCGGCAATTCCGCCTTCATGCTCCAGAATAGCGATGCCCTCTTCCGTCCGTGTGATCTCAACCTTGGCTGTCGGATGCTCATTTTGTGAATACCGGTAGACCAGATTCCCATTCTCGAAGCCTTGGGCTCCCGGTACCGGCAGCACATCAAAAGCGACTTGGTCGGCCGTCATTTTCACGCCTGTCATCTGAGGATATGTCTCTAGCAGCTTACGGCTTGCGAATGCGAGAAATCCTTCAGCCGTTGCCCCTTCATATTCTCCAGCCTTTCGCAGGATGAAGTTTTTCATGGAGTCCGTTGCCACAACCAGCGTGTTATCCCCTTCTGTAAAAGAAGTGAAAAACTTCTCTCCGCTAACCGCCACCTTGATATTCATCCCAAAAAGTATATTATCTCGTCCCACAAAACCCGATTCAGGTATTAACGTAAGATTGGTTAGCGGCTTTGCGTAGGACCTGTACACCCATACATCGCCTTTTCCGTAGTACATGATTCTCTCAGTTCCGTTCTTCATCGCTTTCCCCTCCGCTTCGTCTACCAGCATTGCCTCTAGGCGAAACCGCCCGATTTTGCAAACCTCCTGTAAAGCCTTGCCCATCTCCTCCTTCACCTCTCGATGAATGCGATGGCTCAGTGCTTCGCGAATTACATCCTTGGTCTGACCCTTGACGGCCATGATGAACGGAAACTGAAAAGCCTCCGTGTACTGCTTGTTAAGCTGGAGAAACTGATCATACTCTTCCGGTGATAACTGGTTAAGACCCGCTCCGGCCTGCTCATTTATGGAGTGATCCGTCATGCGAACTCGTGTTCCCAAATCTGGGTGGGCGCGCAGCAGAGCCAACTGCTCTTCCCGATCCGCGCGCCATACCTCCCTTTCCAGACTGCTGATCAGATCCTGTCTTCCTGCAAAGGGCCTAGCACTCCACGCCCGCTCCGCCACCCAAGGGGAGTGTTCAAACAAAGGGCCTAAGGCCTCGACGAACCCTTTCAGACTCAGTTCATTCACTTCCTGAAGCGTAAGCGCCACTACCCATCACCTCGATGACTATGTAAATGTTATCCATTCTTGATCAAGATTTGTTTCATTGTAAATGCGTCATCCCCATGGGTCAATTTATATGAAAGAAGTTTGTAAAGTTTCATAACATCAGAAACTTTTTTTGTGAAATTGCAAAAAAAGCCGCTAGGGACAAGGAGTTCTTCCCTAACGGCTTTCCTTTTTGACCACTAATTCGCGGTTGTTCAGCGACTCTTTATTGCCTCCAGCGATGTTTTTCATCGCTGCAGTTTCTCCGCTGGGACAGCTGCTCGCTATAACGATGAGAAACATCGTTACAGTTGCGTAAATGCCCTCCCTGCTGGCTCACCCTAATGGGATACTTTATCTTTTACTTCCAATAACCAGCATGCGCCGCAACAGCCTCCGCCTCAATCTCTGGAACCGGTCCGATAACTTGAATCGGTTTACTTCCTCTAGCAAAAATCACACGACACGGCAAATCCAGCGTCGGGTTCTGCTCATCCGCCCCAGTCAATTCAGCCAAGCGCGTCTCCGAAATGCCATAGACGACGCGCCCCACATTGCCCCAATAAATGGAGCCCGCACACATAGCACACGGCTCTGCTGAAGTATACAGCGTGCATGCCCATAGCATTGCCTTGGTATATTTTTTCGAGGCCGCCTCCATCAACGTAGTTTCAGCATGCCCCGTACAGTTGGATTCGGTTATTTCAATATTGCCTTGCTCCAAAAGGATTTCCCCCGTCGGGCCTACCAGCACCGCACCAAATGGGGTATTGCCAGACTTTCTGGCTAACAGAGAGAGTTCAACGCATCTTTTTAAATAGAATAAGTGGTTTTCTGGTTCATTCATCTGCTATCCTCCTCATTTTCGCTTAAAATCTTTGCTCCCTAATGTAGGGCACACCCAGCGCCTCCGGTGCGCCTGAAGGCTTATTGCGGTTACGCCACCCGAGGAACATAAGAACGAGAATGGTTACGATATAGGGAATCATTTTCAAAAAGTAAGAAGGAATATGGCTTCCAATCAGCTGTACGCGGAACCCCAGGATGTCCAGAACCCCAAAGAAATACGCACACACCAAAGCCCGAATCGGGTTCCATCTGGCAAAAATAATAAGCGCCACGGCAATCCATCCGCGCCCGGACGTCATCCCTTCACTCCATGTCGGCGTGTACACAAGCAGCAGATCTGCTCCGCCAAGACCGATCAGCATGGAACCGATGATGATGCAGCCGTAGCGAATCGCGATAACGGGTATCCCCATGACATCTGCGGTTGCGGGATTATCCCCGACAGCTCTCAGGTGCAGCCCCCATGAAGTCCTGTGGATGAACAGATGCATCACAATCACCAACACAAAACTAAACCAAGTAAATAGGTCCATATGGGCAAAAATCTTCCCCAGAAAAGGCACATTCTCCAGCCATGCCAAATGAAGCTTCGGCACCGCTCCGGTCAGCGGATGTCCGCTCACCGGCTTCCCCAGGTATGCGCTAAGACCGGTACCGAAGATCGTCATCGCCAGCCCGCAAACCACTTGATTGGCATGCAGCGAGATACACAGCACCCCATGCAGCAGCCCCAGCAGTCCGCTCACGGCAAGAACACAGAGAATAGCCAAGGCTAAATTCCCGGTATGTATGTACAAAAGACAAGAGGTTACCGCTCCCATCAGCATCAATCCTTCTGCTCCTAGCTGGGTGATGCCAGACCTCTCGATTAGAATCCCGCCCAACACGGCCAAAAGCAGCGGAGTACCCGATGAAATGGCCGAAACAATTAATTGCGTAATGATCTCCATCCCTTTTCAGCCCCTCTCCTTCATCGCCACTGTTGTTGCAAGCTTTTTAGCTATTTAGCTATTGCGACGCATGCGAAATTTCCCAGCCATACCGCCTGCAATCAGGAAAAACAAGATAGCTCCTTGAATCATCGACGAAATCGAGGACGGGAGGCCAATCGTTTGCACGCTATATCCCCCAACAATCAGTCCGCCGAAAAGCACCGACGAAACCACCAGACTAAGCGGATTCAGCTTCGCCAGCCATGCCACAATAATAGCCGTATACCCATACCCCGGAGAAATACCGTACATGAGACGATGCGCCACACCCGATACCTCCCCCATGCCAGCAAGCCCAGCCAGTCCTCCGCTAATGACCATAACAAGCAACACATGCCTGGAAATCCGAATCCCTGCGTTCCGCGCCGCTTCTGCATTCGCTCCAATGAGTCGAAGTTCATAACCCCAACGTGTATAACGAATAACGAACGCATAAAGCAGCACACCGATAATGGCAAAAATGATGCCCAAATGGAGCCGCGAAGCGCCAAAAGTAGGTAAAGATTGCGCTGCAGTGAACATCGGCGAGCCTGGGAAGTTGAAGCCCTTCGGATCTTTCCATGGACCGAATACCGCATAATTCAAGGCGAGCAGTGCCACATAATTCAGCATCAGTGAAGTAATCAGCTCATTGACTTGAAAAAATGTCCTCGGAATCGCCGTCAACAGCCCCCAAAGTCCCCCCGCCGCAATGCTTGCCAACAGCATACAGGGAATTGATAGGTACATAGGCAGATGTGGAAAATAGATCGTTATCGCCGTCGCCGCCATAGCACCAGCCAAAAACTGCCCTTCCGCCCCGATGTTCCACACGGAAATCCGGTACGCAATGGATACCCCCAAGCCGCACAGCAGTAAGGGAATCGCCTTAACCAACGTCTCTGTCAGGCCAAAGGAAGAGCCAAAAGCGCCAGTTAGCATTTTGGCATACACGGTAATCGGGTTCATGCCGTTCAATGAGATAAAAATACCGCAGGCTACCAGCGCTAGAATGATGGATACAATTGTAATCCACCATGGACTTTCACGACCCGCTGGGTCAATCTCCAAACGAAACGGCAGGCGTAAGCCCGGTTCACGCTTGACGACTTTCGCTTCCACCCGAATGGTTCCAGCCGTTTGTTGTTCACTCATCCTGCGTTCTCCTCCTCTGACCCTGCCATTAGCATACCGATGTATTCACGGTTCGCTTCCTCTCGGGGAATATTGCCCACGATGCGTCCTCCGTACATAACTATAATCCGGTCTGACAGCTGCAGCACCTCATCTAAGTCCTCGGATATGAGCAGCACAGAACGCCCCTTTTTCCGCAGGCTCTCTAACAGATCATGCACGCCAGCTGTCGCTCCGACATCGAGCCCTTGTGTTGGATGCACCGCAACCATCAGCTTTGGTTCCAGGTCAACCTCCCTAGCAAGGAGCAGCTTCTGTTGATTGCCACCCGACAGGTAACGCACAGGAGCATCAATGCCCGGCGTTTTCACATCAAAAAGCTCAACAAGCTTCTGGGACCAATTCCGATTGTTCTCTGTGCGAAGCAGCCCTAAGCGCGAGCGTTCGGAGGAGCGGTACGTTTTGAAGAGCAGGTTATCGACGGCTCCCAGACTTCCCGCTAGCCCGCTCTTCATCCGGTTTTCCGGTACGTGGGCCATGCCTTGCTCGATCGCTCCTCGCACAGAACCATTGCGCAGCGGCTTTCCATCGAATCGTATGTCGCCGTCTTTCCATGGGCGAAGACCTGTTAACACTTCCGCGAGTTCCTTTTGCCCGTTTCCAGAGACGCCGGCAACTCCGACAATCTCCCCCGCTTTCACATCAAAATAAAGCCCATCCAGCACCTTACGCCCAGAATCTGCGTAAACGTTCAAACCGCTCACAACTAGCATGGGGTTGCCCACTGACTTCTCCCTCACAACAGTTCGGGCATGTACGCTCTCTTGTCCGACCATTAGCTGTGCCAAATCACGTTCGCTCGTCTCTGATTTCGCCATCGTTGCGATCATCTTTCCTTTGCGCATCACGGAAATATGATCCGAAGCGAACATCACCTCTTTCAGCTTATGCGTTGTCATAATGACGGTTTTGCCTTCCTGCTTCATGCGGTTCAGTGTTTCGAACAACTGCTCCACCTCACCTGGCGTCAGGACCGATGTCGGTTCATCCAAAATAATGAAGTCGGCGCCGCGATACAGCGTCTTCACAATCTCTACCCGCTGCTGCTCGCCGACGGATAACTGCCAGATCGGCCGATCCACTGGAAACGGCAATCCAAAATGCTTCGAAATCGCCTCAATCTCCTCCGACTTCCGAGCTAACCATCCAGGGCCTCTCCAGAATGAGGACGTTTCCCCGAGTACGATATTCTCCGCTGCTGTTAATGTCTGCACGAGCCTGAAATTTTGAAACACCATGCCGATTCCAAGCCGCATAGCATCCTTAGGTGAACGAATGCGCACTTTCTCGCCATGCAAGTGAATTTCGCCATGTGTGGGGCGGTATACCCCTGAGAGCATGCACATCATCGTGCTTTTGCCGGCACCATTTTCCCCGAGCAGCGCATGGATTTCTCCTGCCTTTGCCCGAAAATTCACCTCATCGTTCGCGATAACGGAGCCGAATTGCTTCACAATCTGGATCATCTCAACGGAATACTGCTCCTCTTTCTTCAAGCGTGCCCCTCCTCTTATAACCGTATATGCTCAAAACAGCATCTCCCCATGAAGGATCTGCTGCTGCTGCTTACCACTATCCATTTTCCTCACTATACTGTTCAGGTTAAATCTACGTCAATTAACATCACATCTTATTAGCGCTGCATACGAAAAATACCTCTTACTTTGTGCTAACCGCCAAAGGTAACGTCAACTTACATAACGCGAATGCAAAAAGGAACAGCCACAACGCGTCTCTACAGACGTTTTGAAGCTGCTCCCTTGCTCATCGCTAACTAGGAAAGAAATATGCCGCCGTATACAAAGCCGGCAACAATCACAAAAGCAGGATGGATCTTTCTCTTTTGAATGAGATAGAAAGCCACTGCCGCTATGCCAATAAACTGAAGATATCCGATTGCCTTAGTAGATTCCACCATGCTGCTCCATGTAACCAGCACCATCATAATGGCGATCACGGGCTGCACAAGCAGCGTCATCCCTTTGATCACAGGGGATTGCTTATATTTCTGCAGCATATTCAATAAAATGATTAGTGCGATAATCGACGGAACCACTGTTGCCGCCACAGCGATGAATACTCCGATCCACCCGCCGAGTTGAAACCCGACATACGCGGCAATTTTCGTCGCGATCGGTCCCGGCAGTGCATTTCCCAGCGCCAGCATGTTAGAGAACTCGCTGCTAGACATCCATGCATGGTTCGTTACGATCTCCTGATACATCAAGGGTATCGAAGAAGGCCCTCCTCCGTATCCAAACACATTCGCCAGAAAAAAACTAACAAATAAATGCCACCATTCCATCATGCGTCCTCACCAGTCCCCAGCTGTCTCTTCTTCCACTTATCTTTGAGCTTATGATGGAAGGAACCATATAGGAGGAAGAGAAAAATGACAATCGCCGGGTGCACAGAAAACGTCTGCAGCAGCAAGAAAGAGATCACGAAAAAAGTAATACCCGCCGTCCAGCCCAATCCCTTGATGGCTTTCTCCCCAAACTCATACGCCATGACCCCCAGCATCACAGCAACAATTGGCACAACAGCCGCTATCATCCCTTTGATCACATGCGACGTACTAAAAAATTGAATGAACGAGTACAGCCCAACCATCGCTACACAGGTAGGCACAATATGTGACAACACGCCAACTGCCGCTCCAACTGTTCCTTTAAGTCGATACCCCAGATACCCGGCCAACTTCGTTGCAATGGGTCCCGGCAGCGTATTCGCTATCGCCAGCACCTCCATGAACTCCTCATCCTTCATCCACTGAAAGCGCGTCACTGCCTCATACCGGACTAACGGGACTATCGACGGCCCGCCGCCATATCCCAAAATCCCTGTACGCAGCATCGCCATTCCAATCTGAGCATATGTGTTTCCCACACGCCTCACTCCTGTCTCTTGCTGTAACTTCAGCATCTATATATGTACTTACGTAGGCTGCGTCAAAGCAAACTTCGCCTTATTGTAATATAAGTTTAAATGATTTATTTGATTCTATCCGCACTTTTGTAAAAATGACAAACAATGTTTGATTTCTTTGGGCTCTCATCTTACTCCTCCAAAGTCACTTTACTGTAAAAAGTGCAGGTAATTATCCTTCCCATCGTCTGTTTAGCTAGCTCAGATGTAATAAGTGCAGCTAATTTCACTTATAGCCGACGATTCCGGCGTTTTCGCTTAATTTAACTGTAGCAAATGCAGGTATTCGGTCAAAATGGGAATAGCGGAGTAAATTTACTGTACATTTTGCAGTTAAGCTTTGTGAGTGCCCATAATAGCACCGAAAATAAACAAAAAAACCTTACAAGGATTTCTCCTTGTAAGGTTTCTCATCTGTGCTTGGCAACGTTCTACTCTCCCAGAACCCTGCGGTTCAAGTACCATCGACGCTGGAGGGCTTAACGGTCGTGTTCGAGATGGGAACGCGTGGGTCCCCTCCGCCATCAT
>NZ_JCAUAU010000023.1:0-109824 GCF_059692135.1 Paenibacillus sp. J22R160
AAGCGAATCCACGGTGCGATAGGTTACATGTCACCAGCTCGCTTTGCTGCGCAGTTCAAGAACAAAAAAACGGGATAAGAGTGTCCACTTTCTTGACAGAGGTCCAAAACTCCATCTATTTCGTTGGTAGCTGGGCGAAATCTGCTAGACTCCGTGAAATTAGCTGGAGAAATCGGCGTTAATTGCAAGCAAGTAGTGCGCTCATCCCATTGCCCTGCTCCTAAGCGACGATTCGTTACCTCGGCCTCAACCGGAGAAAGAATCTACCATTACACGGAGCTGCATCAACCCTCCCCGCTCCTACAAATACGTATAATTCTTATTAATAATTATCGCATTCATTCTCCACTGTGAGCCTTCGCAGGTACGAAATCTCAACTTCACGTAACCATCACTTTTTTGTGTGATCGGCAAAATATCCGTCGCAAATTCGCCCACTTTCAGCGGTTTTTCCGGCTTCCACATGCTTCCTCCAGAGATTTCTATCTCCGTATAGGAAGGTGCCCCTCCATCGCCGGATACGAAAAGCAAATCGTATCTGCCCTTTGGTAGCTCTACCACAAACGTCGCTTCGCTCCCTCCACCGACAAAATCCCTTCGCAGCTCGTCTGGTGTCCCGCGATCTATCGCTCTGAGATCCTCCGTACACTCCCAACCGATGCCGGAATAAGCCGTAAACATCGACTCCCGTGTTACTTTACGGAATGTCTGACCGAGAACACCTTCCACGTGAACCTGTCTGGGAAGCAGGATGTTATAATCCTTCTCCAGCGATTCCACGCCAAAGTCAAATCGATATGCTGCTAGCCTTGATTCTCGAGAATTGCCAGAGTAATAATCAAAGGTGAAATGGTCGAGCAATCTCTTATGCTGTGTGTCCGAATTTTTGCCAAGGAACACTCTTCGATGTGTATGAGCTTCATGCACAAGCGGATAGCCCTTCTTAACTTCTGACCCCTCGGAATCAGCTGCAAATAACTCAGGGATTATGAACTCCCCATGGGGATAAATCGCATACTCCCCGTTCTTCTCCGTATCAAACGAAATCCGTTCGCCTTCCTCCTGATGTTCCACTCTTCTCCAGGATTGACCCTCTCTTTTTGAAACCATTACGTCATTGCTATGGTGAAACGGATTGCGAATAACACCCCTCTTCCCAGCTTTACTATAGATGGTAACCCAAGTGGTTCGGCCATTTTTCAACTCTGCGCTAACTTCGAAGACGCCTACTGCCAGCAAGCCTCGAAAGGAGCAATGGCTCCACTCCTCATACTTCTTCCTATCTACCTCATGCTCGTAGAGACCAAATGCCCGCTCCAGTTCAGGCTCACCAGAAGGCAGCGCCGGGAACACGTCAATCACTCCATCGTAGCTCTGCAGCAGCATTTCGTTTACAGCTGCGACCATTTCTCCAGAGGCTTCCATCATGTGTGGATGGTATAAAGGTTCATTCGTAATGTTGCAGTAGTTCATCCAGCGTTCCGTTTCTTCCGCAAACAAGCCATTGCTCCTGAGCGACAAATCGATGCCTTGCTCATAAAGCAGCCTAAGCGCCGTGTTGCCCTTCCCTAATCTCGAAGCGGCACAGGAAAGCCAACCGAACTGAAACATGCCGTATTCCGTCCGATTTGCTGCATAACGAAGCGTATTTTCTCCTCTTTTTCGCAGATGAGGTTCGCTATATTTGTTAATTTCTCCAATGGGATAAATGGGCATAAGGAGCGAAGGATGTCGCAAATGCAAGTCGGCAGGCGCCCATTGCGAATCCAGGAAGATATCCCCGTACGAATTGGAAA
This sequence comes from Paenibacillus sp. J22R160, assembly GCF_059692135.1. Lineage (NCBI taxonomy): Bacteria > Bacillati > Bacillota > Bacilli > Caryophanales > Paenibacillaceae > Paenibacillus > Paenibacillus sp. J22R160. Next base: position 1,797 of record NZ_JCAUAU010000023.1, read on the forward strand.
CAGCCGTTGGATACAAGGCCAAGTTGTCCGCAATCGCGCTCCACTCGAGTCGGTCAGCTTCCGCTTCACCGAGCAGCTCGCCTGCTTGCGCAGCTATCTTCAGCAAATATTTGATAGCAGCAAGGGAACAAGTTGAATTACGAGTCAAAGGCCCCTGCTCCGGCGAAATGTCAGGGAATACTTCATAGCGACCAGATTGCTCATTCAGCTGTAAATAGCCTTCGAAAAATCTGGCAATCTGTTTAAACAGCGGATACGCCTTTTCTCTAAGAAAATCAATATTCATGCTGTAGCGATAATAATCCCAAAGGAACTGTGCGCACCAGGGCCATATGCTGACATACAAGGCATGTGGATAATCACCAGCAACGCCTTCGAGCCCATGAAACTGCTGCGACATTCGCTCAGCGAGCTGAACATAAGAGAACAGCCCCTCATTGAACACTTCAGCTACTTCAAGGCGATTAGCCGTATAAAGCGGCCAAAATGCCGCTTGAATATTAACGTCCCAGTACCACATGCTGCCCCACTTGGTTGGCTGCTTAATATCCCACAAGCCGTTTAATCCGCACGCTTGCTCGCGCATCCTGCCGCCTTTTCCGCTGCTGCAAGCGATTGCGTATAGATTGATATACCAGAGATCTTCGATCATTTTATCCGGCAAGGTGATGGAGGTGCGAGACCAGAAACTTTTCCAATAGGCTTGATGATGCTCCACCATGTTGTCCACTTCCACATGCGAAGTTGGCTTCGCCAGTCTCATCAGAGCGGTCGAAAGCAGTTCCTTGGTCTCCTCCTCTGTTACCACCGTTGTTAGCAGGGTCAGTGTTGCCTCCGCATCACGGAGGGCAATTCGCAGGCTATCATCGGGACCTGCAACAACGCTTCCTTCGGCACCGATGATCCTCATCATCACGATGAACGAAAACGGATCGTATTGGTCCTTCTCTTCACCGTCCGGGTAGAAAGCGCCCACGTAGTAAAACGTCGTATCATCCAATTGATGATAGGTCACATTCATATCCACATATCTTCTACGGGGGACAGATAATGCTACTGAGGGTAACAATGCCCCATTCGTCTGACTGATTGTGGTGATGACGTAATCTCCATTTTGAGCAATCATCATGCTCACGCCAAGCTTATCCTGATCTTTTTCCACATTTAACTGAACAACTGCCCTTTCAATATCAAGTGATAACGAATATTTATCAGGATCTGACAGCTCCTCACATGGAAATAAGTGAAATTCCCCCGTTGGATAATGAGAGGACCCTCCCGAAGGTTTGCCATATTTCCTGTACATGCTGTTCGAGTTTAACGCATCCCCATATAGAAATAATGGGCCCTGTTCGGGATGACGATACATCTCTGCAGCCAGCTTTTTTAACTCGTCAAATGTGCGCCCGTACTGAACGGTGAAATCTGGACCTGCACCATTCCGGTATTTTTTGCTGTAACGATGAAGCTTTTGATAATAAACTTCATAATGATTGAGCGCAAGCGTCAGCTTGTTATCCTCGAAATACGCCATACCGCCAAAGTGTCCATTGCCGATCGGTAAAGCCTTATTCCAACTGCTCGGAGCATTATCGAATGTCACACCTCTCACAGGATCCCCTCCTTCTGCATCTATCTCATGGTGAAATCGTCCCTTTTTACTCCTTAATGGCGCCAATCAGCACACCTTGGACAAAATATTTCTGAAGGAACGGATACAAGCAAATGATCGGCAGCGTAGAAACCATAATGGCCGCATATTTAATGGTTTCTCCAATGGCATATTTGTCGTCGCCTCCGCCTGCCATCATCGAATCCGTATTGTTGGAAATCAGAATTTCACGGAGCACAAGCTGGAGGGGATACGCTTCACGGTTCCGCAAATACACAAGCGCGTTAAAGTAGGAATTCCAATGCCCTACTGCATACCACAAAATCATAACCGCAATAACCGGCATAGAGAGCGGGATGACGATTCGGAATAAAATCACCCAATCATTTGCGCCATCCATCCTAGCCGACTCCTCCAAGCTGACCGGGATGCCTTGAAAAGAAGTACGCATAATAATCATATTGAACGTATTAATCGCACCCGGAATAAGGATGGCCCACATCGTATTCATCATGCCAAGAGAGTTCACGAGCAGGTAACTCGGGATGAGTCCCCCATGGAAAACCATCGTCACGACGATAAAGAACATGATCATATTTTTAAAATAGAGATTCTGTCTGGACAACACATAGGCGCCAATCGCCGTCATAAGCAAGTTAATCGTCGTTCCTAGCACGACATAGATTAGCGTATTCTGATACCCCTTCATGATCATCGGATTCTCGAAAACAGCCTTATAGGCACCCAGATCAAAGCCTGCCGGTTTGAGCATGATACCTCGATGCTGCAGCAGTGATGTCGCATCACTTAGCGAAGCGAATGCCACGTATAAGAAAGGATACAGCGTGACCCCGCATAGCACGAGCATCAGCAGCATATTGAAGTAGCCAAATTTTCGCTCTCCACTGGTTAGTTTCATGTGCAAATCTCCTTACCACAGTTTGTTCTCGCTGATCCGTTTGACAAAGCTATTCGCCGCAACGATGAGAATAAAGCTGATTACCGAGTTAAATAACCCGACCGCTGCCGTGAAGCTATAGCTTGCCTCTAATACCCCTTTGCGATAGACATAGGTCGATATAACGTCTGCTGTTCCATAGGTAAGCGGATTGTAAAGCAAAAGCACCTTTTCGCTCCCAACCGTCAGCATATTGCCCATTTGTAAGATAAACAAGATCACAATGGTCGGCATGATGCCTGGAATCGTAATATGCAGCGTTTGCTTCCAGCGGTTAGCTCCATCCATCCTCGCCGCCTCATACAGCGTAGGATCGATCGTCGCCATTGCCGCCAAATAAACGATAGATCCCCAACCAATTCCTTGCCATATGCCAGACGAAACGAACAAAAAGCGGAACCATTTTTCATCCTGCAAGAAATCAATCGGTTCGATGCCAAAGATGCCGGTCAATTGATTAATAAGACCCGTGCGGCTTAAGAAATCGATCATCATCCCGGCGACAACTACAATCGAAATGAAATGCGGCAAATAAGAGATAGACTGTACAACCCGCTTAAATACGCTATGGCGGATTTCATTGAGCAGCAGCGCCAGAACGATAGCCGCCGGGAAGCCGAATAGCAGATCATAGAGGTTGATTAAAATCGTATTTTTAATTAAGCGCCAGAAATAAATGCCGTTAAAAAAGCTTTCAAAATGTTTAAATCCGACCCATGGACTCCCCAAAATCCCTTTCGCTGGCGAAAAGTCTTTAAAGGCAATTTGCAATCCGTACATCGGTCCATAATGAAATAGGAGGTAATAAGCAATGACGGGAAGTGCCATGACGTAAATGGACCAGTGCCGTTTCACATCAGCGCGTATGGTTTGCAGGACAGTCGGATTGCGAGTTGTTTTCGTTGTCGTTACGGCATGTTCAGCCGCACCATTTGCAGGACTTTGCCTCATCGTCTCCCTAACCTTTCTTTCAAGTTTCCGCAAGAAAACGAGGGGATAAACAAACCCGTTCACCCCCCCATTCAATTACTTTTTATCGTTTATTGAAACGCTCAAGCGCCCCTTGCTGGATTTTAACCGCTTCATCAATCCCCATGCCCTGAATCTTCTTCACATATTGATCGAAGTTATTGATCGGTTCGACCCCCATAATGAATTTCAGCAGCATCTCATCTTGATACGTTTGGATGTCCGTTACAATGGATGCAAATTTGCTGCTCTCATCCTGAGTCGGAGAAACAAGCGGGATCTTCCGCTCTGCCGTTGGCTTCGACCAGATTTCCAATGCTTTCTTCTGCTGTGGCAGAGCCAGATATTGCATTTGGAAATTATCGCTGAGTACAAAAGGAGCACTCCAAGTTGCCCGATTATACTTGGCAATCGCTTGCTGGATACTGGTCCCTGCAGGAGGATTCAAAATTTCAGGAAGGAAGGTTGCTTTGCTATTCTCCAACTTGTAGCTGGTGCCTTCCACCCCGTAGTTGAAGAGAAGATCGCCTTTATCACCGTAAGCATAATCAAGCCATTTGACGGTTTCGATAGGGTTTTTGTTGGCTGTTGAAATCGCCGCTCCAACGCCGTTGTAGGCAAAATCCTTTTGCCCCCAAATCGCTTTATCGCCTGCTTTTAAAACCGGATAAGGAGCAGCTTCCAGATCAAATTTGGGATCTTTGTCCTTCATGAGTCCTGCATATTTACCAATGCCTCCCCCATTAAATGAAGCGGTTGCTCCTATGAGATTGGTCGTCATTTTGTTGTCAAATAGTTTATCGTTAGGCGCTGCGAAATCCTTATCCAGCAAGCCTTCCTTGTACCATTTGTTCATCGTGGTCAGGAATTCCTTGTACTCAGGCTGGATCGGGCCGTATTTCACTTTTCCCCCGTCTTGATAGAAGCTGTAGTTAATGCCCCAAGCTCCGAGGAAAGGCGCGTCGGTAGCAAACAGATTTTTGTCCAAATAAATCGGAATCTCATCCGCTTTGCCGTTGCCATTCGGGTCCTTTTCTTTAAATGCTTTGAGGACGGTGTACCATTCGTCGATTGTCGTCGGCATCTTCAAACCCAGCTTATCCAGCCAATCCTGGCGGACCGATGGCCCAAAGAACACTCTGACTTTGTCATCGCCACGCAAGAATGGGAAGGCATAAATGCTTCCTTCATCTGTTGAAATTTGCTTTTTCCAATCCGGATGTTCATTCAGCAGCTTCTTAAGGTTTGGTGCATATTTATCGATCAAATCGTTCAATTTAATGATTTTTTTATCTAAAATGGCTTTTTCTGGTCCACCGGGGTATCTAACGACCGCACCGCTAGTGGCTCCCCAACTAGCTTCAATGACATCTGGCAGCTCGTTGGTCGCAACCATTAAGTTGAATTGCTCTTGCGCCTGAGGAACCTCAAGTGGGGGATGTTGAAACTCAACCTTGACGCCGGTTACTTTTTCAAGCTCCTTGTACATCCCCATTTCAGCGTATGTTTTCATCTGACCTGAAGCTGCAGGGTGATTCGGAACCCAGTACGATAATTTAGTCAGCTTTGGCGGCTCAGCACTATTGCCTGACTGCGGCGCAGCCGATGAACTCTCGGTTCCCGAATTGCTGCTGCAGGCAGCTGCCGAAGCCACCAGAGCCGAAAGCAACACGATAGATCCAACTTGTTTCAAACGTTTCTTCATTCTTCATGCCTCCCTTTATATGAGTAACCCTAAGCTTGGTTGGCACCGCAATCGTCAGCCAGCACCTGTTCCCAAGTATGCTTCTCCGGCCTCAACCTGACTACTACCTAGTTCTCGTCCCCGTTGTATTTAAGTAAGAAATACGGGTAATATGAGAATTCGTCAGTCCATATTAGAAATCGTCAGTAGCCAGCGCGAAATAAATAAGCAGCCTCAAGAGGCTGCCTTTTATGCGTCTGAACGAATGATTTCCGGCAACATCGTTTCACGATATTTACCCGGCGTTACGCCCTCGAGCTTCTTGAAAGCTCGAATGAAAACGACATCATTGTTGTAGCCGATCTTTTGAGCGATCTGTACAATGGTCAGTTCCTTGTTCTCCATTAACTGCTTCGCCTGTTGGACCCGTTTATGCGTAATGTAATCCAGCAGGTTTTGTCCCTGATTTTTTTTGAAGAAGGTAGAAAGATATTGCGGTGTCATTTGAATACGTTCCGCAATTTGTGCCACACCAAGGTTCGAGTCATCGAGGTGCTCGTGGACAATGCCTATAATTTCCTCGAGGCGCTGCGTACTATGATCAGATCGATCCACATTAAACGAACGGGTAAGCGTCTCGAAAAGCTCTTTTGTTTTCTTGTACATCCCTTGCGCTGTTGGATAGCTGAACACTTCCTTGATTGGATCGAAGTCAGCGCCAAGCACTTCCTCCTGATTTGTATTCGAGGAGTTAACAATTTTCAAAAGTGTACTCGTCACGTTGAAGAACAAACATTTGCCTAACTCTGGGGTCATATGACCGGAATCAAAATTCATCGCATATATTTTATTAAGCAGCTTTTCCACATTCTCAGAATCCCCGCTTCGGACAAAATTAATCAGCTGGATCTCACTTTCAACCGGATAGTAGTAATGCTGTTTAACTTCAAGGATATCCTGAAAATGGATCGTTGCATGTTTCCCCAGGATCAGCCTATATTCAAGCGCTGCCAGCGCTTCAGGATAGGAATCCCGAATGGCTTTGGGTCCCGAATGAATCCCGCCAACAGCAATCGTGATACCAATTTGAAATCTTTGCAAGGTGATGCCGAAGAGTGAATCTGCGATATCCCGAATATCGGATTCGGCGAATTTCTCTCGATTTGATGCTAGATTAATAAGAAGTACAATGCGATCTCGGTCAAGCTCGACCGAAAATCCCCGATGATTAGCCGCAATCAGATCCGTACCGATATTGGAAATAATAAATCTTGCATGCGCCCATTGCTGCTCATCTTCCTCCCCTAAAAAGGGAATATCTTCGATCTTAACGAGAAGCACGGCAAAGCAATCACTTGTAAATTTCAAATCCATAAATTGAAGCGAATCCCCGTTTGCTGCTGACACATCCACATCCATGTGACCATTCAGTAGACGGGTCAAATAGTTAGCCCGAATGAACGGAATTTGCTGCACTAGCGTCATGCGCAGGTTCTTCTCTTCATGGATAGAGCCCTCGACGGTTTGCCGAATAAACTCGTATTCATTCGAGGACGGGCGCCTGATCATTTCTTTTCCGCGCATAATCGCGTTTACCGTCTTTTGGAGAGGCTTGTACGTGCGGTAGGCGCCTATGCTGACAGCCACTAAACCGCAAATTAAGCATAAAATGAACAGGCCGATGGACCAACTCTGGATTTGATTCACCTGTTGCATAAACACATCATTGGGCATGATCGATACATATTTCCAACCAGCTTTTTGTGAGGAGGTAACCGAAACCACTTGATCGACACCTGCGAGGTGGTAATCAAAAGGGCCTGATCTTTCTTGAACGCGCCCTAATAAGTCGGATGGAAAAGGAGAGTCACTGTTGCTCATAATGGTGTTCCCAGCATGATCAATGATATAAACAGAGCTATGGCTGGCTGACTCCATTTGCGTGAACAATTCCTTGACTTGATCAACGTCAATCAGCACGATAAAGCTTCCGAGATTCTGGGATTGCGATTGAACGGGAAGTGATTGCATATAGGTAATCACGTTCTTCGGGACTTGCTCTTGCGCGCTAGATAAGGGAGCTACTGGCAAGTAAGACATTTTATGCTCCTTGTCCAGAAGTTGATGCCACCCATCGTATGACATGTCCCTATACGTGTAATAGACGGAATAGAAGGTCCGCGAATCCGTTACCAAGTCCGGTTTGACGATGGTATCGCTGCTTGCGAAATATACATAATAATCGAGGATAAAATTGCTGGTCATACTGTGATACTTGCTCATTTTGTCGCGCATGAATTGGATAAATTCATATTTGTCCACATCATTTGAGTTGGCAGGGATTCTAAGCATATAATCCAACTTCGGATCAAACACAACTTGGCGCATTAAGGTATCCACTTCTGCCAATTTGTTATCCAGTGACAGCTTCAACTGCTCGAGCATGGCGACGTTGGATCTCGTCGTGCTCCTCTCCAAGCTTTGTTCCACCTTGGTGTACAGAAAAAGCCCCATTGCAAGCGGTATCAAAAGTATAAATAAGTTGGAGGCGATGATCGTTGAAAGCGCACTTTTGCGGCTATCGACAAGGCGTAAAATGAAGGGCAATTTCAAAACAAGCCCACCGTCCATTCCGTAAACGAATTTACTAGAAATTGTATCTTCTCTTCACCAAAGATGCAATACAACATTTTAATCGTTGGTTGTGCCAACAAAAACATACACTACTATCGACACCACCACCAACTTCCACAACCGTCATTCGAATTTGCGCGGGGAGGGAACTGGAGTCCTTTATTTCAGCGAAAAATGAGATATTCCTCTCCAATCGGAACTACAGGCCCTTATTTGTCCTCCATGGCACGTTTCTCAGGTGAAATCGGCAAAATAGCGGAACGCAGTTCCCCTTACCGTGGAAAATGTGCCTTTCCAGCCAATTAGCGGACTGTAGTTCCCTTCCCACAAAAAATAACCTTCCCCTTATTCATGAGGAAGGTTTTTGGTGTTAGCTGAAAGATTCGTTCACTCTTCTATTTTTAATGAAAGTAATAAATATTGAACAATCGGCATTCCCTAACCCATAAAGAGACATGCAAAGAACCATACCACGGATCGAATCCTTTAATCTTATAGTTCTGTACGAAGACTCCATAATTCAGGGAAATAGCGCTGCGCAACGAGGTGTTTCAAATACTCAACACCAGCAGAGCCTCCTGTCCCCGACTTGAACCCGATAATCCTCTCAACCGTTACCATGTGATTGAATCGCCACTGCTGTTGACGGCTGTCGATATCTACCAGCTTCTCCGCCAGTTCATATAGATCCCAATAGCGCTCTACATCTTGATACACAGTCAACCAAGCGGCTTTGACACTGGCATTTCCCTTGTATTCCTGTGACCAATCTCGCTGCAAATGATCTTGATCAATTTCTAGGCCTCGCATAGAAAGAGCCGTAACCGCAGCATCATAAAGGCTAGGTTCGTTAAGAGCTTCGCTCAATTGTTGGTGGAGCTCCGGTTGGTGCTCATAGACAGACAGAACTTTGGTTTGTTTGCCTCCCAACATGAATTCGATAAGCCGATTTTGGAAAGATTGGAACCCGGATGACCTGCCTAGGCTGTTCCGGAATTGCATATACTCAGCCGGAGTCAATGTCGACAAAACATCCCAGGATTGGATCAATTGCTGCTGGATTCTAGAGACGCGAGCTAACATTTTGAAGGCCGGCTCCAAATTATTTTGCTGAATGAGAAGACGAGCCGCTTCCAACTCGTGCAAAATCAGCTTCATCCAAAGCTCGCTAGCCTGATGGATAATGATAAACAGCATTTCATCGTGATGCCCAGATAGCCGTTGTTGGCTGGACAATACTTTATCGAGTTGGAGATAATCTCCATAGGACATTTCTTTTGAAAAATCTCCATGAATGGCAGCATCGGCTGCTTTAGACTGCGTTTGTTCGTGGTTCTCTGAATTGGACACATCATTCACTCCTACTATTGATAATGTAAGTCGATTACTTCAAGGTACGCAGAACGGCTCTTACTGGACTTCCATCTGCCTCAACAAGCGGTAGAGGAAGTGCTATTAATTCAAAATCGCCAGGCTCAATGTGCTCCAGATTAATGCCTTCCAAAATATGAATATCGAAGGTATGCAGAGCATGATGGGCGGACAACGCCTTGCTGTCTAGCGGGTCAACCGAGGGGACATCCACACCAATAAGCCGTATTCCCTTTTCCGCTAAATAAGGCCCTACATCCTCTCTCAGATAAGTGATCTCTGTAGGAAAATCCTTCGGATTTGTCCAAGAATTGGTGCGGATTAACAAACGAGTGATGCCATCCATATCATACGCCTTCAAATCCTCGGCACCGATGCTCGATTTACCTGATATGTCAATAACACGCGCAACTCCGATGTACAGCTCCAGATCTAGCTCCATGACCTTCCGACCTTCATTGTCAAAATGGAATGGCGCATCGATATGCGTACCCGTATGGATACTCATCGTCAGCTTCCCAACATTCACTGAACCGCTTTGTTCCTTCGTCCAACTGACCTCGTAAGCGAAAGGCGTATCCCCTGGCCAAGTCGGCACTCCTGTTTGCAATGGGCGAGAAATATCAAACATGATCGTCATCATTTCCTTTCAACATATGGCGGATCGCTTGTTAAGCGACTACATCGCGTGTGTTCTCGAACTTCTCATACTGCTTTTCAACCATGATGACTTTCAAACGCTGCACCGTCTCCCACACCTCATCGTAAGTTGTATAGAGCGCAACGGGAGCGAGACGAATAATGTTCGGAGCTCTGAAATCAGGGATAATCTTATTTTCTTTTAATGATTTGCAAATCCGCGCTGCTTCCTCATGCTCCAAACAGACATGGCCGCCTCTGCGTTGATCATCCCTTGGGTTCCCGATTGTGAAGCCCATTCCGTCCAATTCCTGTTCAATTAAATCGATCATATAAGATGTTATATGCAAAGATTTTTTGCGGAGATTCTCGATCCCGGCATCTGCAAACATTTCCAACGATCCAATAAGTGGAGCCATACTTAAGATATGCGGCGTGCCAATTTGAAAAGCACCAGCATTCTCCGCCGGAACAAAATGATGCTCCATATCAAATTGTTTGTCTTTCCGCGAACCGAACCAACCTGCCAAACCTGGCAAGCGACCGAAATGATTGCGATTTACGTATAAGCTTGCTGCACCGCCTGGCCCATTGTTCAAATATTTGTAGTTGCACCAAAATGCAAAATCAACGTCCCATTTACTCAAGTGATGGGGAACAGCTCCGACAGAATGGCATCCGTCAAAGCCAATAAGAATTCCACGAGCGTGAGCTTCAGCCGTTAAACGCTCTATATTAAGCAATTGTCCGCTTCGGTAGAGTACCGTCGGCAGAATGATCAATGCAACTTCGTCCGTCATGGCTGCAATGATATCATCCTCTTCAATCGTGCGCCCATCACGGCTTTTCACTTGCATCAAATGCTCGGAAGGATCGTATCCATGCAGCTGCAATTGACTTTGAAGGGCATAAATATCCGATGGAAAGGTCAATTCATCCGCCAAAATCTTCGTTCTGCTGCCCTCAGGCTTATAGAAAGTCGCCACAAGCTGATGCAAATTCGTTGTCGTGGAACCAGTCACAATGATCTCATCTTCTGAACCGCCAACTAATGGAGCGCTTAAGGCTGCCAATTTTTCAGAAAGATAAAACCAAGGGTATTGGCCTTGTAACCAGCCATCAATTCCTTGCATTTTCCAAGCATCAACTACTTCCAACAAAGTTCGCTCAGCGCGTCTGGATAACAAGCCTAATGAGTTGCCATCCAGATAGATCGATTCCGAATTCATATAAAACTCATCTCGAAAATGTGCCAGTTCATCTTCTTTATCAAGTTGTTGGGCAAATTCTTTGGAGTAATAATAGGGTTCTCTGGACATAAAGCCCTCCTTGTGGATTATGAAACTAGATCGAATCGTGCTAATCTTACTTAAAATCGTAGATGCCGTCAAATCTTATGCTGTTACAGGGATGGGGACACTTTTAAAAGCCCTTGTAGTCGGTTATTTACCGATACAAGGGCTTTTTGTTGGGTCAATTGTACACTGTACCTCTAGTTTACGCTTCCACCAAGATACAGGTGCCCTCAGGCACTCCGGAATACCTGATAAGTAGCGTCAGTGATTTCGGATCCCAGCTTTGTTCCAGGATATCCGATCCATCCGCTGTTACACGGCTAGGCTCTTGTTGCAAATAGAGTCGTGTGCTAACGATTAAACCTTCTGGCGCCTCGGAGACGAAGCGTAAAACTCCGCCATCAGCTTCTTCATCCCGAACTCGGGATGAGCTGACTAACACTGCTGGCGCCACCTTGTCGTGCGAAGCCAGGTCGAAGAGCAAACTGCCCGAGCCAACGGCTACTACCGGACTTCCTACGACAGAAAGACGGGCGTCGAAGAGGTCGATATACTCGCCGGCTATGGCAACAGCCTTCTCCGACAACGACTCCTTCATCACGCGAGTCGCGACATAAGGGCCACGTCGGATTTGGAGGTAATGCTTTTCACGATACGTCGCTTCCTCTCCGCGCAATGCAAGCGCGCGCTTCACGCTGTCTCGGACCCAATCCGCACCTTGTACCGAATCGGCCAGTTTGGCCGGATGCTCATGGCGAAGGATCACAGTACCCTCTCCGACAACGTGCTCGCCCTCTTTGGGTCGCCGCCCAAGCCCCAGAGCCTCAAAGAGATGATCTTCAGGCCGTTCGTAGACTTTGGCCCCTCTGTTCCACCATTCTTTCACATTATGGTATGGATCGCTGCCATCGCCTACATAGATTAACACGCCTCCTTCGCGAATCCATTGAGCCAAAACTTGATGTAAACCGGCATGTTCCGGTTTCATGAACTCATAACTTAGCATCAAGACCATATAATCATCCAGATAGCCTGGAAAATGCAGCAAATTGTCCAATTGCACGGGTCTTAGCGGTATGCCGTGCTTCACAAGAGGCAGCGCCATACCGTAAAAAGCTGACCAATTGAGCATCGCTTCATGGTGCTCCGAAGGCAGGATCAACGAGCTGATCGTTCCGTCGTAACGGAAATCACCATGAATCGCCTCCTGATCGATGTCCCCCCGCTGGAACATGGCAGAATTGGCCAAGAGGAGTCCGATTCCGACCGTTTGTTCCTCAGCCCCCACCTCTTCATGACTGTGCATATCCCTCAGCACATGCATGACGGTTAGCAGCTCAGTCGCGTAATCTGACGGAATCATTTCTTTGCCATCACCGTCCTCCTTCGGGTAGGTCAATTCGAATACCCTCCGGGGCCACGGACAAACTTCGTAATTGCTTACGTAAGGATGCAGCAGAGAAGCAATGACTGTATCTTCATAATTCACTTTGTAGTCAGACCAGGTGTAATTCGGGTTGTCTTCGATGGGATCGTGCAAAAACCACATATCACGGTTGGTACCGCGTACGAGTTCCTGCATGACGCCATATTCGAGAAACGCGGTTTCGAACGTCCTCTCTTCCCGGACGCCACGATACACATTCCTTGTGCGTGACGTTCCCGTCCATATTTGAGCGATGAAGCCGTCGCAAGCCGGCATATTCACAAGCATCGCTTCGGGACTAATAATTCGCCACTGCGTATAATTGATCAAGCTGTGCGTTGGAACATAGAACCGGATGGCGCGCCCATAGTTCACCTCAGCATACTCCTTCATTTGGGCGCATAGACGGTCCAGCGCACGATAATAAAGATACGCTTTGAGTTTGGATGCCCGGTACTGCGCGTCCGGGGACTCATGAGGCGGGATCCACGGCTCCTGGTAGTAGATGCGCCATTCCCGCTGAAAAGCTTCCGAATATCCGCCAGCCGCCCAAAATTCGGGTTCCTCCAGATGGATCGCCTCTGCGCCGCAATCAATTGCGCGTTTGATACCTGCCGCAAGGAACTCGCTAAAAGCGATCGTCGGTACCATATATGGCACATCCTTGCCATGAAGCAGATGGTCTCCTTCACGGTTCATCTGTGCTTCGTCCCAATGGTCGCGGCCGTCGTACTCCCCATATAAATATCCTTGATACTCTCCCCAAGACACGCCAGTCATTAAGTGGATGATGTATCCTCGTTCTTTCCAGCCTGCGATTCTCTCCTCCAAGTCATCCGAGATGCCGTACACCATAACGAAGTCGCTGCGCAAATCATACCTCGCCCCATAGGGGCGCGACTCTTGGAATCCCGTCCATTCCTGTCTCCGGGATGCTGATTTTGACAAAGGAATCTCCTCCTTACGGTGACGCCCCGGCACGGAAATGAATAAAGGGAGAGTTATGACCCCCTCCCGCTGTTCGCTGCCGGAACGGCCGCTTTTATGAGTTTGAGTTAGTTAGGCATTTGGAACTTCAGCACTTCTTTGCCTTTCAGATTATCGTTTGTGAATTTGATCGCTTCCCGATAACCTGTTTTTTCCATTTGACCTCGCAAATCGTTCAAGATCTTCAGTGCGGCTTCATCGGATTTGGCGAAAATCGCTTCCTTCCAAGCATCGCTTGTTTTATCCATAGACGGCTTTAGTGACTCCCACTTCGGAGACTTCGTAATGACGTCCAATGGGTTGTAAGCTGTGATGACTTTAATGCCGTTAGGTCGAAGAACTTTACGCGCTTTTTCCAGCGATGCCAAACGATTTTGGTCAGCCCAGATATCCCCGGCGCCCTTGGAATTGATGCGATCCAACCCCGTCATATTTTCATAGCCTACGCCGATACCTTCGTTCTTTTTCAACTTTCCGGTCTTGTCATTGACAAACTTATCAAACCATTCCTTCTTCGCTGTCGGTTTTCCATTCACATTATCCCAATGAACGCCTTGAACGCCATAGCGTGTTAGCAAAAATCCTTCATCGGAAGCTAAGAAATCTAGAAGACGAAGAGCCGCATCCACATCTTTCGCTTGTTTGGTGATAACGGTCACGTTGTTGCCTTGCACGCCAAGATCAACTGGACGATTAGCTTCGGCACCTGCTCTTTCGAGTGGACCGACTGGAACATAATCATTGCCAGGATGTGCTTGAACATAATCTTTTGAAGCATCAAGAATAGCAGGATAGTGGGCTGCCAACACAGCTACACGGCCTTGTTTTACTTTTTCATTAGCAATCGGATCCGTTTGTGTAAACGCTTCAGGGTCAAGCAAACCTTGAGAAATCAATTTGCGATAGTATAAAGTATAATCTTCATAGGCTTTTGTAAAGAAATTGTTTTCTAGTGTACCGTCTCCTTTATCCAAAAAGCCCGTGCCCATAAACATCGTGTCACCGATGTTGACAGCCCAGCCGTTATGGAATCCGCCGAGCGGGATAACGGGTTGTCCGCTTTCTTTCAGTCCTGCGTCTTTAATCTTTTTCAGGAAGTTATAGAAGTCATCCTTCGTTTTGACGGACTTAGGATCGACGCCTACTTTATCTGCGATGTCCTTACGCACATAGAACCCGTAAAGCCAATCCATGGCGTCTTTATCGGTTGCTGGATGGTTCTGATACAGCAAATATTGTTTACCTCCATAGGCATCAATTGCTTTTTCGTAAAGGGCTGGCGATACGTTTTCTTTGGCAACTTCTTTGGAAAGGTTCGGATAATTGGCTAACTTGCCAGAAAGGTCGACCAATTGGCCTTCTTTGGCAGCTTTAATGATGCCATCGAGCTCGCCGCCCCACGCCGGACCCGTATAGATATCTGGAAGGTCTTGGGTTGCGAAGATCGTGTTGACTTTCTCAACTTCGCTGCCTTTGGTGTACTCCATCTGAACGGTGACACCCGTTTTCTCTTTGATCACCTTGGCAACAGCATTCATATCACTTTCTGAACCGCTAGAGCCATTCCAGTTATTTAAAATTTTGAGCGTAACCTCTTTCTTGCTTGAAGGTGCTGCAGAAGAATTTGGGCTTGCAGACGGTTCTTCATTCTGGGTACAGCCAATCAAGCTACCAGTTACCGATACAGCTAACAACACAGAAGCACCTTTCGACCACCATTTTTTCATGAAAACCCTCCTTCATTTTTATATGATAAGCCCCCAATCTGGAGAGCGATTATCCCTTGACGGAACCTAACATAACGCCCTTGACGAAATATTTCTGTAAAAATGGATACACACACAAAATCGGGAATACCGTGATGACCAGCAGCGCCATCCGCAGCGATTCGGGTGTGGAACCAGCAGGACTTGCGCTAATCGTTTGTCCTCCCTGTTGGGCAGCACGCTGCATCGAATTCGATAGCGCTTCAGCTTCAGTCAGCATTTGCTGCAAGAGCGTTTGGACGGGAATTAAATTTTTGTTAGATACGTAATAGGCTCCCGAGAACCAATCGTTCCAATGGGCGACACCGATGAACAAACTGATCGTGGCTAACACCGGACCGGATAACGGCAAAATGATTTTCAGAAAGATCATGAAATCGCCGTACCCGTCAATGCGGGCTGATTCGTCCAGTTCTTCCGGTATTCCTTGCAGAAATGTCCGGATGATAACGATGTGCATGAAGTTAAACAGCATCGGAATGATGAACACCCAGAACGTGTTGATCAAATGGAGCTTCTGTAAGGTGATGAAGTAGGGAATAAATCCCGCGCTGAAAATCGTCGGCAGAAAGATGTAGAATGTGAAGAATGTTCTTCCAGGCAATGTTTTCTTCGACAGCGCATAAGCCATAAGGGTGCATAGTAACACGTGCAGGGCTGTGCCAAATATGGTGCGCATCAATGTGATCTTATAAGCCTGCCATATTCGGGGATTATCAAACACTTGTACATAGTTATCCAGTGTAAACTGACGTGGCCAGAAGTACAGAGCGCCCTGCATGGAATCACTGCCTTCATTCAGTGAGTACACGAGGATGTAAATGAACGGGTAAATCATTGAAAAACCTATTAGCGCTAGAACCAGATAATTGACAATGCTGAACAAGGAAACATGGCGATTCATCTAAACACTTCCTTAAAAAAGGGATACGTCGCTGTATTTCCTCGCTATACGATTGACAACGAGAATCAGGACGAG
This sequence comes from Paenibacillus sp. J22R160, assembly GCF_059692135.1. Taxonomy (NCBI): domain Bacteria; kingdom Bacillati; phylum Bacillota; class Bacilli; order Caryophanales; family Paenibacillaceae; genus Paenibacillus; species Paenibacillus sp. J22R160. Next base: position 18,117 of record NZ_JCAUAU010000023.1, read on the forward strand.
ACCGATTATGCTTTGAAATAATCCTACTGCCGCCGCATAGCTGAGCCGGCCTCCACTAATACCGGAGCTGATGACATGTACGTCAAGTACGCTGCCGATTCGTGCCGTTGCCGGGCCATTCAAGAGAAGCAGCTGCTCGTAGCCGGCGCTCATTAATCCTCCGACTGAAAGTATGAACAGGATAACGGCGATATTGCGGATACCAGGTATGGTTACATGCCACATCTGCCGAAAGCGATTTGCACCGTCGATCTTCGCCGCTTCGTAAAGCTGCTGATCGATCCCGGCAATGGCAGCCATATAAATAATGGAGTTCCAGCCGATATTTTTCCAAATATCTGAACCAACGATCATTTGATAAAACCAGGTTGTATTGTAGAGAAATTGGATTCGCTCCATGCCCAGTGATGCGAGCAAGTCATTCATCGGTCCTCCGTAAGGGGTCAGGAGACGCTGCATCAGTGTCACGACGACAACCCAGGAAACGAAATACGGCAAATAAGAGAGCGTTTGAATCACTTTTTTGAATTTTAGCCGGCGTACTTCATTTAAGAGTATTGCAAGAATAATTGGCATCGGGAATCCGATGAGCAGTTTCATCAGACTGATAACTATTGTGTTCCTGATGAGCTCGGTTGATTGATAGTAATCAAAAAACTGGCGGAAATATTTCAAGCCGGCCCAGGGACTTCCGGTGAACCCCCCGTTAAACGTAAAATTACGGAAAGCCACTTGAATACCGTAAAGAGGAACGTAGGAAAAAATGAAGAACCAAACGATGCCTGGGAGCATGAACAAGTAGAACACCTTATGCTGCCAGATGCGCTTCCACAGCAATCGCTTGAACAACGATGCTGTCTGGCGCTTAGTATCAGTTACAGAATTAGTTAATGATTCCAATGTAAGCGCTCTACCTCCTTCTGGGGCTTGCTCTTGGTTTCGTTCCTACCTGTATCATACCGCCGGCGGATGCCTGCTCGAAAGTCCAAATAATTACGATGAGGTATCACTTTTTTCGGTAAATTCAGCGGTTACGCACGCTTGAGTTTTTCTCTGAATTGCGTTGGCGTCATCCGGTAATAATCCTTGAATACTTTGGTAAAATAGCGATAACTCTGATAACCCACCTCTTCACCGATTTGAGCTACCGTCAGACTTGTTCGCTCAAGCAGTTCCAAGCTTTTCTCCATACGCAGCCTGACTAGGAAATCTACGAAATTGTGACCTTTTTCCTGCTTAAATAAGCTGCTAAAATAAGAAGGGCTAATCCCTACATAATCGGAGATCTCTTGGAGCGATATATCCCTCCCTAATTTGAGCTTCATATATTCGATGCCTTTGGCCACCGGTGAAAGCGATAAGCCTTCGATCGCGATCGTTTGCACCATAAACCGAATCAACTCCTTAGCCTTCTCGACAAGCTCCACGTAGGTTTCCAGAAGGCGGATTTCTTCGATGAAAGATTCCATGATCTCACTGGATACAGGAAGTGACTTGACTTCCCTCAGCTGTCTGAACAGGCTGACCAACATCTCTCCTACTGCGAAACGGATCGCATCGGCCGATCCTCCGTTCCTGCACAAACTATGCACGAATTCGTCAAAGCAAGCGTAACCCTCTTGTTCATCATTTTGCTTGAAAGAAGTGATCAGCATCTTCTCAAGATCGATAGGGTAATAGTTTTCATTTTGTTTCTGCAAGTGAGAGCTAAATGTATGGACCGTTCCTTTCCCCGTGAAAAATTTATATTCCAAGGCTTTGACGGCTTGTTCATAAGCTACAGGAGCATCGGACACGTTCATGAACGCCATGCTGCACCCAATGGAAATTCGGACTTCAAATAGCCGTAAATAGGTATTCAAGGCCGATTGAAAAGCATGCCCTGTCCGAAGTCCTTTGTTCTCCTCTCCGCTTGCCGCATCGCCATTCATAAGAAACATGTACCGATTTGGAGCCAGCAGCACGGAATCGATAACACCATGGATTTGTGCAATTTCGCCCAAAATATTATGAACGATGAATCGGCACAGTTTCTGGTCTTCATCGTTGTAAAGCTCTGTGAATTTGACATAATCATCGATTTCAGCAACGAGCACAAGAAAAGAACAAGCGTTATGATGAAATTGCATCTTTGATGGTTCAAGCCATGGCTCTGGCGTCAACTGCGTTTCTTTGCGGACGAGCCACCGTTCGTAGAAATAAGCTTTTTCCAGCGTTTCCTTTTCCTTCTTCATCTGATCAGCGAAAATAATCTTACTTGATTGCAAGTGACGTTCGTCGAGTCTCAAGGCAACCGTCTCAAAAATTTCCGTAAGCTGCTCTTTTGTTGCGGGCTTCAGCAAGTAATCCCGTACCCCGAGCTTTATAGCCTGCTGTGCGTACTCAAACTCTCCAAAACCGCTCAACACGACGATTTCCACAGGTTTGCCCGGCAGCGAGCGGATTCGCTGCGCAAGCTCCAATCCATCCATGTTCGGCATCCGGATATCCGTCATGACCACATCTACATCCATTCCTTGCTGCAAGAAATCCCAGGCTTGCTGCCCGTCCTCCTTAATCGCGATGACTTCAAAGCCGATCTGCTCCCAATCGATGACTTTAGCGAACCACTTGCGTGTAGATAATTCGTCTTCCACGATAAGCAGTTTATACATGTTTAACCCCCTCCAAGATCGGCAGTGTAAGGACAACTTCCGTCCCATGACCTGGCTCTGACTTCAAGGTCAGACCATACTCATTTCCAAAATACATCCGAATCCGGTTGCTCACATTGCTGAGACCAATTCCTTTACGGGTTGAATCATTCGCGAAAAGTGCTTCCACCTGTGTTTTTGTCAATCCGACACCATTATCTCGAATCGTAAATAAGACCGCATGTTCCTTCAACTCGCCTATTACCGTAACATTACCGTCGGATATCCCTTTCAGCCCATGTTGAATAGCGTTTTCCAGGAGCGGCTGCAGAATAATTTTCAGGGTGTATAGCCCCGGAATACCGGGATCAATGATCCAGTTCACCGTATATTTGACGCCGAAACGGATTTCCAGAATCCGCAAATAGCATTTCGCATGGTAAATTTCTTCCTCGAAACGAATCGTGTTGCTTCCTTTGGAAACCGAAATCCGAAAGAGGTCGGCTAATGCTACCACCATGCCAATGGCCGTCTCCTTTTCATCCATATCGATTTCGTTCTTAATCGCATCCAGCGTATTGTACAGAAAATGAGGGTTAATCTGGGCTTGCAGAAAGTTAAGCTCCATTTCCCGTTTGTCCAATTTCTCTACATAATTTTGGTGAATAAGATCCCTTAAATTATCCAGCATATTGTCAAAGTTGCGATCCAATTCATCGACTTCATCCCCTTTCACGCGAACCCTGCGGTTCGTGGACAGCACGCCCCTTCCGGCACGGGAAACCTTGGCATGGAGACGGCGGATCCCGCGTGTCAGCTGACGGGTGATGAGCAAAGTCAGGAATGAAAAAATAATGGCGCTGATAATGCTAACCGTCAATATCGTTTGCCGCATTTCATTCACTTTAGATTGAATCATCTCTTTCGGAACCAAAAGATACATCGTCCAATCGACGTTCTGCAGTTTCCGATACCACATCACGTAATCGGTTTCTTGGATCTTAAAACTAAGCTCGGATTCAGATCTGAGATCTTCGCTGGTCTGTTCGATGATTTCTTGAGGAAGCAACTGGCCGAGCTTTTCGTTATCGGGATGGTACATCACAATCCCCTTGCTGTCGGCAATAATCAGTCTTCCGCTCGTGTCGGTCCTATCCTCCGACGTTTCTTGCACATTCGTGATGGATGGGATTTGGATTGTAAGCTTGATATATCCAATTTTCTTGAACTCGCCAATGCTATAGATCGGACGCACCAGCGCATAATAATATGTGGCATCCGACTGCTCCAGCATCCAAAATTTTGTATCAGGAATTTCGTTCATGCCTAAAATACGCTGCAATCTGTCAACAGGAAACAAATAGACGCCATCCGACATTACATCTGGGGAGATTGAAAAAAACTCGATACTCTCGACATCCGTCGCCTGATACGTTTGAACAAAGCGAACCGCTCTATTGATTTCCCGGTTCATGATGATGACGCCTTTTTCCCTATAATCCTCCTGTTTCGTCAGCACATTCTGTACGGCGTCCGAAACAGTCAAATTATCAAGAATACTTTCGTAGAAACGGATGTTGTAATAAATGCCGTTGCTCGACTGACTTAGTATTTTCTGATAAGAGTCGGAGACATATCGAATGATCAAATCAGACGTATGGTTAAGAAAGTAATTGGTTAACCCTACGATTGGAAGCAAAATCGTTACCATATAAACGAGCATCAGCTTCTTATGCAGCTTCAAGTATGTCAATCCCCCTTGGCTTATATGGGTCTTTTGGCCATTATGTTTCTCATCGTCTTCGTATTATACGGTATGTATTATCTATGTTCAATATGTCATTTAGATCATATTGAAATCCGTTACATCCGAGGGTAAAAAAAGGCTGTCCCAAAAGTCATCAAATGACCGAGGGAGAGCCCTTTTCTTGAACTTTCGGGACAGCCTCTTCAGATTAACGGGAAATTCTCCCGCTATTCAGTGGAGTAACGCAGCTAAAAGATGAATAGATGGAATTTCTCCTGTTAATGTGGACGATTGAGCAAGGAAGCAGGGTTGTAGGAGCAAATTAACGGGAGTTTTTCCTGTTAATTGACTTTCTAAGCCAGGACTCGCTTGAATTAACGGAAGGATTTCCCGTTAAATATTAAATTTGCTTAACGCGGCAAGCGGATCTTGACCGCCCTGACTGTGTCAGTCAATGGCGCGCAGCGAAGGTGTACGAACCTTCGCTCCGCAGACAAAAGAAGCTGTTCCAAAAGTTATCAAATGGCCGAGGCAGAGACTCTTTTTTGAACTTTTGGGACAGCCTTTTCTTTGTTATTCGGGTTTTGGCCCCGTCGTTTGCCTGACGACCAACTGAGGCTTCAACACCCTCTTGTTATATAGCACCGCAGATTTAACAGGCGCTTCGATTTGATTGAGCAATATTTTGGCAGCCTGTACCCCCATCTCCTCTTCAGACTGGGCGACATACGTGAAATAATTGAACTCATCAAAGCCCGGTGAAGGATCATCAAACGTAAGAATCGAGATATCTTCGGGCACCCGCTGATTCAAGCGCTTCGCTATTGAAGCGATATGCAGACCGAGCTTCCCGTTTAGGGTAATAAAAGCGGTCGCCATCCGGTTCTTCACATATCTGTACAACGCATGTTGGTCTTCCTCCAGATTGTTGTAATCGACATGGAATTCAGTCAATATTAAAGCCGGATTAATCAAGGCGCCTTTTTTCTTCAGGGCATCCATGTATCCGGATATCCGGTCCTCCACCGTAAACGTCGGCAGCGGCGAGTCGGAGCATATAGCAATGTCCCGATGTCCAAGCTCCCAGAGGTGATCTACCGCTAACTGCGCGCCAAGGAACCCATTGGAGCATACATAGTTCGTCTCTACGCCAGGAAAATAACGATCTACCAACACAAACGGATACTGACGCACTTTTAAAGTCAAAATCTCTTCATTATAGTTTTCCGCATCTGACGGGAAAATGATGAGACCGACAGCTCCTTTTTGAACCAGTTCGGCTATCCCTTCTTTTTCACGCTCAATGGAATTGTAAGTGTACAAAATAAGCGGGTAATATTCCGAATCCGCCAACACCTTATTGATCCCTTGAACCAAGCGAATGGCGAAAAAGTCTTCCATGGACGGAATAATAAAACCGATCATCTTACGGCGCGAGAAACTGCTGGTCCCTGATGAAGCAGCCAAAGTCTCTTCAGGTTTCGCATCCGATTTTTGCTGTTCGATTAACGATTGCACACCTTGATTGATGAAGCTTCCCCGCCCTGGAATCCGGTAAATCCAGCCTTCTTTAGCCATTTCGGTCAAAGCGTTGGCCACCGTAATTCTACTGACGTCGAACTGCTCCATAAGCTCTTTTTCCGACGGAATTTTGTCATTTTCAGACAGCTTCCCCGATCCAATCAGCGATTTAAAATACGTTTGTATTTGTATATATAGCGGCTGTCTCTCATTTTGCAACGTCGACCGCGCCCCCAACCTATTTAGATTATTTTAATTATATCAAATATGTCATTACGGTCAAGAACAAGTAAAGCTTAGACAGAAGGCCAAAGTGCCTTTCCATCTAAGCTCGTTTGATAGAATTACTTGCTAAGCCCTGCCAGTTCAATCGTCTTGATTTCAAACGGCGTGAAGTGAAGCTGAAGCGCATGGTTATGGCTGGAAAGCTGCTCCAGTTCGTTTTCCATCAGATCAACGAGCATCGCGTTTTCGTACGGTATAGCAATGCCTAAATCAGTCGTTACGTGTGATCCCGATGCTTCATAAAGCCTGATGATCAGAGAGTTCCGATCCTCTGCTTTTTTGACGGCCTCGATCATCACTTGAGAAGACTGGAGCGTGAAAAAAGCATTTTCTGCTGCCAGGTCGCCTGCTTTCGCCTGAACTGGGATCGTTTGAAGCGGCACATTGAATTCATAACCTTGTTTATACACTTCTGAGCTTACGAAATCCCCTTGGTGCGGAAGAAGCGCATAGGCGAATTCATGCCTAGCTCTATCGCATGTCGGATCCGGATACGAAGGACTGCGCAGCAGATGAATGTCCATTACGTTCCCCCGGGCGCTGAATCCATATTTGCTGTCATTTAACAGCGCTACACCGTAATCCGGTGCGGATAGATCAATCCACTGATGGGCACAAATTTCGTCCTTGGCAAAATCCCAAAGCGTATTTCGGTGTGTCTGACGTTTCAGATGACCGAATTGGATTTCGCAATTAACGTGCTCGGTATAGACCTGAACCGGGAATGAAGAACGAAGCATTTTACCGTCTTCCTGCCAATCCACTTTGCTCTCAAAGTCGACCCTCTTGCTGCCCGATGTCACAATGATGGTTTGAGTCAATGTTGATTTACCATAAGCATATTGCTGCTCAACGACCGCTCGCGGCCCGTCAACATAAGCCTTAGCAGCCGTCAGTTTCATCGCACCCGCCTGCATGTGTGTATAATCCGCTGGAAAATCCCATGCGTCTCCATCGTCATGATAAACGGCCAATACGTTCGCTTTGCTGCCGGCAGCGATGATTTCTTTCCCCAATGCTTTGTCGAAGACTGAGCTGATGCTCCCGTTCAGGTCGAACTCCACCCGCACAAGTTCGTTTTCCAACGCATCGCGATTTGCGCTTAGCGCGTTCAAATTCCAAACGGCCGCCTCTGCCATATCCATCGTCCGATATCCCATGGATGGTACCGTGGCTTGCATCCAGCTCCCTTGGATATGCAGCCATTCTTTACGCTCCCAAGGGAGTGAATTGAAGATAACGACCGGTTGCTTTTCCCGGGAAGTATCTATCCGTTTTGCTAATTTCACATAAGTAGAGTGAATGAGTTCCTGAACGCGGTTTAACAAGATTTCGTATCTCTCCAGCGATTCGTCATATACACGCTTAATCGATGATCCAGGTAAAATATCGTGAAACTGGTATAACAGCACTTCTTTCCAAATCTCATCCAGCTCCTTGCTCGGGTAAGGCGATGCATGCTGCAGATTGAGCGCCGCAGCAAATTCAAGCTCGCGAAGCGCCTTTTCAATTTTGCGGTTATATCGTTTATTTCTGGCTTGACTTGTGAGCGTGCCTTGATGCTTCTCCAGGTATAACTCGCCTTTCCAAGTTTTATACCGCTGACTGCCAAGCTCCAGCTTCTCAAAAAAGGTCAAAGCGGGTTCTTGCTTGACCGGGGCAAGCCCTTGTAAATTCTTTTCACGCTTCAAGCGCTCCAGATGTTCTTCGCCTGGCCCCCCTCCCCCATCGCCGATGCCGAATAAAAGCAGGCTGTGATCGGAGACATTTTTATCTGCGTATTCTCGTTCCGCTTTCAGAATCGATCGCGGCGCAGCAGGTCCATTATAGGTATCCTCCGGAGGCAGGTGTGTCAGCACACGGCTCCCGTCCAGCCCCTCCCACATAAAGGTGTGATGAGGGTGGTCGTTATAAACGCTCCAAGAAAGCTTCTGCGTCATCATATAGGTCATCCCCGACTTTTGCAGCAGCTGCGGCAGAGCAGCACTATAGCCAAAAATATCAGGCACCCACAAAATTTTCATATCTTTGCCAAACTCCTGCTGAAAAAAACGCTTTCCATATAATATTTGCCGTACCAAAGCTTCGCCACCGGAAATATTAGAATCCGGCTCCACCCACATGCCGCCTTGAACCTCCCACCGGCCTTCCGCTATGCGCTGCTTAATTTGCTCATACAGCTTTGGATGCTCTTCTTTGATCCATACATATAATTGAGGCTGGCTGGCGCCGAACACATAATCGGGATACTGTTCCATCATCCGCAAAACCGTCGCGAACGTGCGGGCTCCTTTGCGCTTCGTTTCCCTAATTGGCCATAACCATGCGAGGTCGATATGTGCGTGGCCGACCGCGCTGATTGACAGCGTTGGATCTCCTCCACGTTTGGTTAATTCAACGCCTAGAATATCACGGGCTTTCTTGACCGTTTCTTCATTTATTTCCACTAACAAAAGGTGCACATCGTAAAGCGCCTGCAAAATGCGATGTTTTCTGGCCGAATGCTCCTCCATGTGTGCCCCTAGTTCCAATAAAACCTCGTAGTCATAATAGAGCTGTCTCGTTTCTTCCGAACAAATGGCAACATGAGCCTCTTTTAGCGTCCCGCTTCGGTAATGGCCAAATAAGTCATTGCAGCCGGCATCGCCCCAAATATTAATCGTTTCGTCGCCATGTGCATTCGCGGAAATCGGAACAACGCGTTTGCCAGGCAAGCCAAGGGAAAGGTCAAATTCCGAGTTCACATTCGTGAGCCCCTGTGTGGGCGTCCCCTCTTCATCAAAGAGACATAGCTCTCCATTGATATCAATGAGCAGAACCACTTTACTTCCGGCAGCCGAAGCTGGTATCTCCCCTTGAAAATGAAACCATGCGCAATCCCAAAGCTCCCCCCATTTGTCCCCAGGCTTCAGCTTAATTGGAATTCCCGCCTTTTTCTCCTTATAGGAAACTGGCTCTTTGGTCACATAAGCGGTTACCGACAGATCAGCTACAGGCGAGTAAATTTGTTTTTCAATCTTATGCAATGTTTGTTTAAGCCGACCTAGGCTGATCGTTTCGTGAGGCATAGACTGCACCATCCTTCATTGTTTCAACTAATTTGCTATATTTATAATATATCATATATGTCAGTTTGTTCAATTGTTTTTTATTATTCATCATTACAAGCAATTACATGATATTTCGTGATTGATGCCTTTGTTGATTTACTTTTCATGTGGAATCATAGGAAGTAATGTTAGATATCCGGAGGTTTTGTCGAAAGGATTGACCAATAAAACCTTATTAAATATATTAAATATGGTATTTAAGTTGTTCGAGGAGGTGAACAAGGAAAGGCGCAAAACAATATTTACAACAAATAAAATGAGATGAGGTGTGCAATCGTGAATCGAAAGCTGCTAAAGATGAGTATTGCTTTGTTATTTACGTTATCTTTGCCATTACATGCATCTGCTTCTTCAGATTCAAAAGAGTATTCAAAAGAGCATTCAGATTCAATCGTTTGGCCAAAGCAGCAGGAACTTCCTACTTTTGCCAAAGTAGGTCGATTGGATGTTGCGGATGTCTATGACGCGCCTGGGGATATCAAAATCCTTATGGCCACCTTACAAGGAATTGTGAACCGTGAACAACCGCGAATCTACCTGATTGAAAATAAAGAAGAAGGCGAGAAGACTTGGCTGAATAATCTGCAAGTCCCTTACCACCAAGATGATTACTGGCAAATCGTGAAGAAATATGCCAATGAGATTAAAGGCATCATCGTTTACGATCCGCAGGTCCCTGATTCCATCAACGTCGCAACCACGCTCGCTGGATTGAAAAACGGTGTTGTAGCCAGCCCGCAGTTGGCGGAACAATTGAAAGCAGCTCCTTACAAACTTAAGGTACTTGAGGATTTGCAAGGAAAATTCAAGGACCGTTTGGATGCCTATACATGGCAGTATGAGCATCTGTGGAACCAAACGTCGCACCGGATGTTGGTTGGACTCAGCCCGAACACGTCCGTCAAGATCCCGCCAGGTCTTCCAGCTTCCTTCCAGACCATCGGGCAGGATACTACACAGGAACGTGATGGTAACAACCGGAAGACGTACGATTTCGATTTAACTTCTTATCTCGGGAAAGAGTCCGTGTATTTGCGCTTCGACGACGCTTTTGCACAAGACGGCTGGGGTCCTGCGGTTCATGATGTGACGGTCAAGGCAGACGGGCAGACTATCGCCCAGTTCATCCCAGGTACAACACAAGAAGAACCGTTCCTTTTCGATCGCCAGAATTCCCAAGTATCTTCGGGCAATGGCGGACACCGTTTCGCCGATAACGACCGCTACTTCGTGTATAAGTTCACTCCGCCTGCGGGTACGAAGCAAATAACCGCTTCCGTCGACATGTGGAACCAGTACAAAGTTTCAGCTGGCAATGTACAGCCGCCATCCTCTGAGGTTAAGGAACCTTATGGTTATCTCCGTGACTATGCCGTTGCGAATAAAGCAATGGTCTTCTGGCTAGACTCGAACGTGCCGGCACAGAAAACGCTCTTTGAGAAAATATTATCCGACGTAGAGCCCGGTTCTCCTTATCTAGGCTGGTTCAGCAATGATGTCGAAGGAGAATTTAGCTCCGTCGAAATCACGTCCAGACACAGTGTTTATGTGCTAGCAGCGGACTGGTTCAGCAACCTGACCGTCTTCTCCGGGACCAGAGCCGAACCTGTTAAAGCCAAACCGCTTGCTGCACCTCCATTGGAAAATAAAATATATGTCACCTATACGTTCAGTGAAGGCGACAATTTCCAATACAACCAGCATCGGATGCGAATCCTCTGGGATGACCCGAATCGCGGTAAAGTACCGATTAACTGGACGTCGAGTCCACTGCTCTATGATGGCGCACCAGCCATTCTAAACTATTATCAGTCGACCGCAACGGCGAACGACCTGCTCATTGCTGGGCCTTCCGGGGCTGGATACTTTTACCCGACTCCTTGGCCAGAATCCACATTCCCGGATTTCTTGAAACAAACGAACTCGTATCTCAAGAAGACCGGTATGACGGTTCCGTACATCTTGAACAGGGTAGCCAATGAAAACGTGCCGCTTAGCGATTCCAAGGCTGCCGCTTACCAGCGGTATTATAAAGCTCCAGGACTTTTCTTGAGCTGGGAAAGTCATTCCGGCGTTCAAATTCAGAACGGCCTTCCACTGTCAACCATTCATGGCATCGGTTCCGTTCCAGATGGCAAAAAGCTTCTTGATGAAGCCAAAGCGAACTGGGATGGCAAATCACCGCTGTTCGTCTCCATCGGGCTGTTAGCTTGGAGCATGACACCTACGGATGTCGCCGAGATGACAGAAGCGCTTGGACCGGAGTATCAAGTCGTACGCGCTGATCAATACTTTTCGCTGATCCGGAGTGCCAATGGACTTCCGTCCAAAGCACAATCGGATGCAGATAGCGATGAGTCTTCAGACCAGTAATCGCCAAACATGAATAGAAACACCAAGCAACCGTAGACATCTACGAGATTGATTGGTGTTTCTTCTTTTATAGCTATTAAGATTTAATCGAACCAACCATCATGCCTTTAATAAAGTGCTTTTGAAGGAATGGGTACACCAGCATAATCGGAATCGTTGCGATGACGATTACCGCCATTTTCAGTCCTTCCGGTGAAACGGACAGCAGCAATTCCGAGGATACGTCGGCCGAGCCCAAGTTATCCGTGATGACAATTTCACGCAGCCGCACCTGCAGGGGAATCAGCGACCTGCTGCTAATGTAGTAAATAGCTTGCGAATACATATTCCAGTTGCCGACGGCGTACATGATTCCCATCGTAGCCATAACCGGCTTCGATAACGGGAGTACGACACTCCAGATCATGCGGAACTCGCCGCATCCGTCCATTTTGGCAGAATCAAACATCTCCGTAGGCAGAGTCATAAAGAAAGACCGCATGACGAACAAGTTGTAGGCACTAATTGCGCCTGGAATGATCAAGACCCACAGTGTGTCGAGCATGTGCAGATTTTTGAGAAGCAGGTAGTTGGGAATAAGTGGCGCATGGAAAATCATTGTGAACAGGACCAGTAAAAGCGCTGGCTTCCTGTAAATATATTCAGCTCGTGACAAAGGATACGCTAAGCTAGCCGTTGCTATTAAATTAATCAATGTACCGAACACCGTAATGATGACGCTGTTTCGGAATGAGATCCAGATGGAAGGGTCCTTCAGAATCATGTGATAATTTTCGAGCGTAAAACCAACAGGCCAGAACCCTACGTTTCCGCTGTTAATTGCAACTGCATCGCTAAATGACTGCGAAATCACATTCAAGATCGGAAGAAACATCGTTAGGCCGATTACAAGCAGTAAAATCATATTAAATAACTGAAATGCGCGCTGTCCTTTTGTTAAAATCACGTTCCCTCTTCCTCCTTTTGACTGAACTCATGTTAGTACAAGCCGTTGCCAGTCGTTCTTTTACTCAGCGTGTTGCCAAGCATAATAAGTAATAAGCCAATAACCGATTTGAAGAGTCCAATTGCTGTTGTATAGCTGTATTGACGGTCTATAAGACCAGCGCGGTAAACGTAAGTATCAAGGATTTGACCGTTCTCACTGTTAAGCGAGTTCAGGAAAACGTAGACCCTTTCAAACCCGAAATCCAGAAAGCTTCCAATATGCAATAAGAACAAAATTGTAATGGTAGGCACAATGGACGGAAGTGTAATCGATATCACCTGGCGAAACTTGCCCGCTCCGTCGATTTCAGCTGCCTCATAGAGATCTGGGTTAATGCCCGCGATAGCGGCCAAATAAATGATTGTTCCCCATCCGCTGTCCTTCCAAATCCCTGAGGTGATCAGAATTGATCGGATGTAGCTATTTTCACCAAGAAAATAAATGGGTTCGATATGGAACAAGCCTAGGACGTGGTTGAAAATGCCTGTAGTCGGCGAAAGAATTCCGATCACAATCCCGCCTACAATGACCCAGGACAGAAAATGCGGCATGTAGATGACCGTTTGCAGCACTCTTTTATACCCATTGAATCGAATTTCATTTAACAGCAGCGCGAGGATAATCGGTATGGGAAAGGCAAAGAGCAAATCGTACATGCCGATCAATAGGGTGTTTTTTAAAATGGTAAGGAATTCATCATAAGCGAACATCCGTTTAAAGTGTTCCAAGCCGACCCATGGACTACCGGTTATTCCTTTGAAAATATTGTAGTTCTGAAAGGCAATAGACGAACCGAGCAAGGGAATATATTTAAAAATGACAAAATAAATAAGCCCCGGAATAGAAATCACGTATAAAGGCCAATGTTTCATGACAAAAGCTCTTTTCGCTTTTCTCGATGCAAATGTATATACCGTCTGTCCTGCTGAATCTGTCTTTGAAGCCATGGTCGTCTTTCCTTTCTTTCCATCTGAATGTTTAATGGACTCATCATACTATGGGCTTCCTAGTGAAACCATGGAGAAACTTCATTTCTAGGTGTGTTTTTCAACAATCTGAACATAAAAAAACCTTGCCAGCGGCAAGGTTCACACAAGATATTCCAGTTATCTACCTATCGTTATCTCAACCATCTTAACTCCGAGCTGAAGTAGGCATCACCATGATCAACTTGGTTCCCTTCTCCACTTCACTCTCGATCTGCAAGCCATACTGCTCGCCAAACACCATCTGAATTCGCCGATGGACATTGACAATACCGATACCGCCAATCCCTTTCGAAGCATCATTCTCTTTATCCGCAAGCTGGTTCGTATGCAGTTTCTCACGCAGCTCCTCCAACCTAGCTTCGTTAATGCCAAGGCCGTTATCTTCAACGCTAACCCAGAACTTATCTTCATCCTCACCAGCATCGATACGAATAGAATGATAATCCTCCACACCATCCGCAAAAGCATGCTGAAAGGCATTTTCAATCAGCGGTTGCAGCGTTAAGCGAACCATATTGTTGAGCAAATAATCGGGATGAATGCTAACATCGACTTCAAACTCCCGTCCGATGCGATGCTTAAGAACCACAAGATAGAACATGACATGTTTTAGTTCATTCGATACTGTTATTTCTTCCAGATTGGTCTGCACGGAATACCGCAGCATGTAAGCAAGCGCTTTGACAATTTCATAGATCTCCTTCGAATCCCTAATGACCGCATAGCAAACAATCGTTTCTAGTGTGTTATATAAAAAATGAGGATTAATCTGCAGCTGTAAAGATTGCAGCTCTGCCTTTTGGCGTTCCATCTGGCTCTTCTGATCGCTTAGCTCGGCTTGGTAGACCTTATCTACCAGCTCTGAAAGGCGAGTCACCATGAGATTGTACCGGCTCATCAGCTCTGCGATCTCATCCCGATGCTCCGGAAGCGGAATTTGGACCCAATTCCCCTGTTCGGTTTGACGCATGGCACTTCGCAAGATACGTATCGGCCCTGTGATCGATCTTCCGAATCGGAAGGCTATCCATAGCGCGATGCCCAGTGTAAAACATCCGACAACGATCGTTGTTGTCCGAATTGTATCGCTCGGTTTGCGCAGCTCCTCCACCGACATCGCAACGACCAGCCGCCAATTGCCATAGGTTGATCGGCGGCTCATGAACATCTGCGGCTTATCATCGATTGCCGCCATGAAAGCGTGAGGACCGGCCTCTAGCACCTGACTCCGTATAGACTCGGGCAATTCCGCGGTTGTCTTTTCTGTATCTGGCTGATACACATACTTGCCATTATCATCGGCAATGAAAAAGTAGCCATCTTCCCCCAAGTCTATGCCTTTCCACAGCTCTGATAGCTCGGCCGCCCGTAACTCCACCACAAGGATCCCTTTGGGCTCCGTAGAGGAAAGCCCACGAATCTGCCGGACCAGTGTTATATTTTGTTGTCCAGACAGAATACTATGGTTCAGTACACTTAAGCTGCCATCCGGCTTCGTATTTGCTTTGAAAAATGCCAACTGTTGCTGCGCTTCTTGCTGATTGAACGATCCGCCAACGGAATCATTATAAAAATACATCGCATTTTGATTAAAGCTAATCATATAGATATTGGAAATTTCTGGATTTCGAGCAAACGCCGGCTCAATGATAAGCTCCTTAATGAGCTTCCTCACCTCATAATAGGGGTAGCCAGTTTCTCCCTCAGGCAGATCAATGAACCGTTTGACATAGTTGCTGCTTAGCAAGGAAACCATGGACCGCTCATAGCTTCGGATATACAGATCCGTATGGTGCGCTGCATTTCCTACCACCTGTGTCAGCTGCTTCTCCACGATTTGATCAAGTTCATTGGATGAACTCCAGTAGGAAAACACACCGACACTAGTCAAAGAAATCATAATAACAACAAAATAGGATAGAAATAGCTTAGGATATAAATTTAATTTTTTCATTTCATCCCCAGCGATTCCCGATAATCCGAGGGTGAAATACCAAAGACTTTCTTAAATGTTTTTGTAAAATGGGGGTAATCGTCGTATCCTACTTCTGCCGCTATATCCACAGTTCGCTTATGTGGAATCGCCAACAGCTCGCGAGCCTTGTCCATTCTTTTATTAATCCGGTAGCTGATGAACGTTTCATTGCTCATTTTCTTGAACAAAGTGCTGAAATAATTCGGGGTAATCCCTACCCTATCCGCTACTTCTTTCAAAGAAATATCCACCGACAAATGATTATCGATATAGGTTTTGGCTTCCTCCATAGGGTCCTTGAAATTGCCGCGGCGCACAACCAAAATATCCATCATAACGGTTTGCAGACGCTCCTCAAACTCCTTAAAAAGCTCCGCCTTCGAAGAGGAACGGAAGTCCTCGGTTAAATCAGCGCTGACCACGCGATTTTTCTCTTGAAATTGCTTGTGCAGCAATACGGCCGCATCGTTGAGCTGACCCTTCAGCTGAGGCGCAGACAAGTGGGAGCAATGTTCTTTCCACTCCTCCATAATCTTCAGCAATTCCTCCTCCTGCAGCAGCCAAATGCTGTTTTCTATCCGTTCAACCCATTCTACATAACGGGAAACAGGTATATATCCTTGTGATTGCGATTTCATAATGATATCAAATACATCATGGAGGTCCGGCGGTGTAACCGGTTTTAGCAAATAGTGCTTGACCCCGTACGACAGACACTTTTGCGCATAATCAAAATCACTATAACCTGAAACAACGACCATCAGAATATGAGGGTATTTCTCGTATACGTTTCGGCATAGCTCTAAGCCGTCCATTCTGGGCATTCGAATATCCGTTAGAAGCAGGTCTGGTTCGAACCGAGTCATTTGCTCCAGAGCATCAAGCCCGTTTACCGCGGTTTCAATTTGTTGAAACTTATGGGTATAGCTCTGTGCCATCATCATCAAGCCGCTGCGAATTACCGGTTCATCATCTACAATTAACAGTCTCATGTTGTCAAGCCCCCACCTCTAACGTTTATCGAACATAATACGCCTAAGAAAAAAGAGACTTGTCCGCCGATTGCGGGGACAAATCTTTTTTCTTTGCATTGAAATTAGTTTATGTTTTTGGAAACGATAGCCCCATTGCCCTTCTTGTAACGCTCAGTCGCTTCTTTCAGGATATCGTTGCCGCCTTTCGTTTTGTACTCCTCAATCACTTTCGGCCAATCTGAGATTGGTTCCTTGCCGTAAATCATTTTAATCATATGATCAATAATTAATTTAGGTCCTACATCATCGCCGGCAGGAGCTACATCCGGGTACTTCGAGAATGATTCAAGCTGCGGTACAAACCGGATAGAACCCAAACCTTCTTTGGAAACAATCGTATCTAAATACTTGATCATGTCGCGTCCGTCCGCAGACATCTCTTCTTTGGCTTTATTGTAGACTAGATCGTGTACAAACCAGAACATACCGCGGAACTGATCCTCTTCAATAGCTGAAGTTTCCGTTGGAGGAGTGAATTTGATATTGCCATTCTCGGTTGTATAAGTCTCTCCTTCGATACCGAATGAGAAATATTTCTCAGCTTCCGGAGTTAGCATCCATTCAAAGAATTGAATAATCTGGATCGCTTTCTCCTTCGAAGCCTTGTTATTAATGTAATAGGAAGTACCTACACTGGAATAGAGGAAATGTCCACCGACGTTTTCCGGTCCGCGAGGAGATGATATGATCTCAATTTTCCCATCTGGCACGAGGTTCTTCAATTTATTGCGGTAACCAGACAAGCTTTGGGCATTAGCTGACCACATACCTACCTTACCAGCTTCGATATTCTTATTATAATCGGTCGCGCTGATAGATGCGAAATCTTTCGGAATTAATCCTTCGTCAAACATCGTTTTAAAGGTTTGAAGCGCTTTGGTCATGTTCTCCACATCGAAGAATTTCGGTACGACTTGATCTCCCTTGACTTCGAATTGAGCAGGAAGCACATCGTAAGCTCCTAGAATCGTATCTGCGTACTTGAAGTTTTCGCGCATTTGATACGGGTTCTCTACCCCGTTGGCTTTCAGCGCTCGCATCAGCGTCATAAATTCATCAACCGTTTTCGGTGCAGGCAATCCTGTTTTTGCAAGCAGATCCGCTCTAATGAAGGTCGCACGGCGGGAAGGATTGGAAAGCCACGATGGAATACCGTAGATTTTGCCGTTAAAGCTGGTTTCTTGCCACGCTTCCTTTGGGACCGCTTTCATTATGTTTGGAGCATACTGCTTCAGCAAATCGTCCAAAGGCATGAACACCCCGGCTTCTACGGAGCCTGACATCCCTTTGGTCGTAGCGCCCCCAACATTTTGGACCACATCCGGAATATCATTGGAAGCAAACATCAGCGACATTTTTTGGTCAAAATCCTTGAGCGGAATCATGCGGAGGTCAAGATCTACATGCGTAAGCTCCTCCAGCTTTTTCACCCATTTTTCCTTATTTACATCTGCTGTTTGCTCCGCATATTTGAAACCGCTTGTCGTCATGGACATGGAAAACTTTTGAACTTCATCTTTTTTGGCTGTATCGCCAGACTTTGGATTCGTTGCTCCGTCACCACAGCCCGAAAGTGCGCCAGCTGTCAAAACCAGGGTTAATGCGATAACCATCCCTTTTTTCATTCGTTTCTGCCCCATTCTCTATCATAATTATCCGTCGGAACTGGATACCTACATCTTACCCTTCCTTGGATTGATGAGGAATGTGTTTTTTAACAATGGTGTTGTGTTTGTGTTAACACTTTATTGTGCAATTACTCGATAAACGCTGCCTGGCTGCACCTTGAAGCTCGTTAACTGTTCCCCATTGGAACGGGCGATCTCCTGATCGTTCAAAACAACGACAATCGGCAATGAGGCGCGAATCGTGCAACTATCATCCCGTGATGCCTGAATCGTCGCCTCGTTTAATTGCCCTTTTTCCCAAGCCAGATCAACAACATAACCGCCCTGCGCTCTCAAGCCTTTGATGGAGCCTAGATCCCAATCTCCAGGAAGAGCTGGCAGCAGATTAAGCTCGCCCATGTGACTCTGGAGCAGCATCTCGGCTATACCTGCCGTCGCTCCGAAGTTCCCGTCAATCTGAAACGGCGGATGTGCGTCAAATAAGTTCGGATACGTTGATTTCTCAAATAGATTCAACACATAAGCCAGCGCAGAGTCACCATCTCCGAGCCGTGCGAACATGTTAATGATCCAAGCGCAGCTCCAACCCGTATGTCCTCCCCCGTTAGACAGTCTGCTTTGCAGAGTCATCTTTGCGGCTTCGGCAAGTTCCGGCGTTGTATGAATGTCAATCTGTCTGCCAGGATGAAGCGCGAATAGATGGGAGATGTGCCGATGACCAGGTTCAGCTTCCACGTATTCCTCCATCCATTCCATTAACTGGCCATTAGCTCCGATCTGCGGCTGTGGAAGTTTCCCCATCCGGTCCGCCAATTGATCACGAAACGATTCATCGCAATTCAACAGATGGCTGCTGTTTATGCAAGCTTCGAACAAGGCATGAACGATCTGTGAATCCATGGAAGGTCCCATGCACAAAGTACCTCGGAGCCCATTGGGCAATAGGAAACTGTTTTCCGGAGAAATAGAAGGTCCTGTTACCCACGTTCCATCTGGGGCCTCCGTTAAATAATCCATGAAAAACTCTGCTGCTTCTTTTAAAATAGGATACGCCCGCTCACGTAAGAATTCCTTATTCCCTGTATAAGCATAGTGTTCCCATAGATGAAGGCTTAGCCACGCTGCACCCATCGGCCAAAGGACGCTGGTTGCGAGAATGCCCTCAGGACGGGTTTCGGCCCATATATTCGTATTGTGATGGGCGACGAATCCTCCGCATCCGTAAAGCGTCTTCGCCGTTATTCTCCCTTTGACTCTCATTCTTTCAACGAGGTCAAACAGCGGTTCATGGCACTCCGATAATCCGCAGACCTCAACCGGCCAATAATTCATTTGCGTATTAATGTTAATCGTATATTTAGACTCCCACGGAGGTGTGAAGCTATCATTCCAGATCCCTTGCAAATTGGATGGAAGACTGCCAGGACGGGAACTCGCAATGGTCAAATAGCGGCCATACTGAAAGTATAACTCAGCCAGCATCTTTCTATGCTTCGAGCTCCCCTCTACGACGGCTTTCATTAGTACGTCCGTTGCCAATGGCTCCTCCTCATTCGAAGCAGACAAGCTAAATTGAACACGGTCAAATAACGTTTGGTAATCGTCAATGTGCCTTTGTTTTAGCTCCGAATACGCGTAGGCTTCTGCTTTCTCAAGCTGACGCAAGCAGGCTGCCTCAGGATCAGCCTCTCGGAAGGTACTGTTAGCCGCAAACAAAAGCGTCACTTCAGAAGCGCCTTCTACGGAAATAAAATCGCCAATCGTCTGAATAACGCCGTCAGAAGCCTTCGCTTTAAGCACTCCGCTAAATGAAACACCGTCTTTGCCGCATTCTCCATTCATCACAATGCTGTCCGAAGTCCTTGCATAACTGTCCCCTTCATAAGGACGCCGGTTCAAATTCACACAGAAGGTTAGACCGCCAGGCTTGCTGCAAGTCATATGAATCGCCATTACCTGATCCGGATAGCTTGTGAATATTTCCCTGCTATAAGTCGCATCACCAATATTGAAGGCTACTCGAGCTATACCTGTCTGCAAGTCCAATTCACGAAGATAGGAGTGCGTGTCCCCCTTCAAATCAGTGAAAAACAGCTTCATCTCCCCAAGAGGCTGGTACGGATTATAATATTTGGGTGAGGAAAACATGGACATCCTCGCTAGATAGGTCGCTTTCTCCACGTCCCCGTCAAAAAGCAGCTTGCGAATGTGAGGGAGCTGCTGGAGCGCATCCGGGTTTTCCCCATCTTTCGACCCGCCGTACCAGATGGAGTCTTCGTTAAGCTGAATCTTCTCCTCCTTGACCTGGCCAAAAATCATTCCGCCTAATCGGCCGTTTCCTACCGGCAACGCTTCCGTCCACTGCTTAGCAGGCTCCCGATACCATAATTTGAGCTCCTTATTTTCCCCATCTTTGTGAGTTCTCATAATGACTCCTTGTCAACATAGATTTTTGAGCACGACAACACGCGTTGCCTTGAATCCTTTCGAAGCGTCCGAAACGCCCCATCCTTAAAGATAGCTTAACAAAACCCAAACGCGATATGTTTTGCCTGATTACGATAAAATGTTGCTGTATTATGATTTCAGCTTGAGGCACCATCGTGAAAATGACTGATAAATAGGAAAAGAGGCTCTTCCAGCAGTCATCAAATGACCGAGGGAGAGTCTTTGGGGGACTTTTGGCAGCCCCCTTATATTAACTGGAAATACTACCGTTATTTAATTGATTTATACAGCTACAGGGTGAATAAATGGAATTTCTCCTGCTAATGGGGACGATTGAGCCAGGAGGTAGGGGAGTTGGCGTGGATTAACGGGATTTTTTCCAGTTATTTGTATTTCCAAGGGGAAATCCCTTGAAATAACTGGAGTTTTTCCCGCTAATCGCTGCAGCAGCATAAAAAACCAACAAACTAGACTGCGGAGGAGTTGTTAACTCCTCCCACCCACCCCCATCCTCCCGCGGATGGGAACTTCAGGCAGCCCAGCCCCGCTATTCGCAGAAATAGCGGACTGTAGTTCCACCAAGATGGCTAGCCAGCCAACTTAGCTCTGGGTCGAACCTCCCACCAAACTCCGCTGTATCGCCGAGTTTCCACCCATACAGAAAAAGGCATGATCCCATAGGATCATGCCTCTTTCTGTATCCAATTCACAACGGATTATTTTACCCCTGTATACACAAAAGCACGAATGATATGCCTTTGGGCAAAACAGAAAGCAATTAAAATTGGAGTTACCAGGATCATATTTCCAGCCATAAGCACGTTCCAATTAGCGACCCCTTCTTCTTCCCGGATCCTTGCAATCCCCAAAGGCAACGTTCTCGCAACGTCATCTGTCGTCATCACAAGCGGCCAGAAGTAATCGTTCCAGTGAGCAATAAAGCTGAACAAGGCAAAGGTCGCAAGTACCGGCTTAGCCATAGGCACCATTAATTTAATAATAATTTGCCACTCTTTGGCGCTATCGAGACGTGCGGCTTCAACCAGTTCTTCCTGCACCTGTTTAAAGGACTGCCTCAAGAGGAAGATGCCGAAGGCGCTGGACGCAAAGGGAAGAATAAGGGCAAGATGCGTATTCAGCAGCTTCCATGTACTCAACTGTAAATATACGGGCAAGAAAATTAATTGTGACGGGATCATTAAGGTCACCATCACCATGCCGAACAAAATGCCCGATCCCTTAAACTTATAGCGAGCAAAGGCATATGCCGCAGGAATAATCGTAAGCATCTGCAAAGCTAGAATACTAATTGAGATAACAATACTGTTCGAAATATAGTGTAAAAACGGACCAGATCCCCAAGCTCTTGCATAATTGCTCCAAATGAAGTGCTTTGGAATCCAATTAGGCGGAAAAATCATCGTTTCTGGCAGCGTTTTAAGAGAAGTAGAGAGCATCCATACAAATGGCATGGCAAAAACAAGGACTAGAGCAATCATGCCAATCACGCTTATGGCACGGATGACATACTGCAACATTTTTGATGCGATTTCTTCTTTGCTATTTACATATAACAACGTACGATCAGCATCAATGGTCTGTTCAGCTTTCAATGGAATCACTTCCTTCTATTGATAATGCACGCGTTTGGACAACATTTTAAAGTAGATGATGGTTAGTACTCCGACAATGAACAGTAGGATGACTCCTGCCGCAGAAGCGTAACCGATTTTGAAGAACCGGAAACCATATTCATAAATGTAATAAACAAGCGTATTCGTTGTGTTGACCGGTCCCCCTTGCGTCATGATCGCGATCGTTTCGAAAACCTGAAAAGATCCGATCATATTGATGATCACCAGGAAGAAGATCGTAGGTGAGAGCATGGGAAGTATCAATCTGTAGAAAGTGGTCCAAGGTTTAGAGCGATCAAGAGCTGCCGCTTCGTAGATGTCTTTAGGTATGCTTTGCAGACCGGCAATAAATACCAAGGTGTTGTAGCCAAGCCCTTTCCAGACAGCAACGATAACTAATGAAATCAGAGATGTCTTTTGAGAGGAAAGCCAGGCGAGCTTAGCAAAACCAAACAAACCGATAAACCAGTTTAATAAGCCGTATTGCGGGTCCATCACCCAAGCCCAAATCATCGAAATGGATACCCAGGAAACAATATGCGGACTGAAGATTGCGCCCTGTACAAAACTTGAAAACATACTTGTTTTATTCAGCCACAGCGCCAAAAGTAAGGAGAGTCCGATGATGAACGTGACCGTTAAAACGGTGTAGATGGACGTATTTGTTATTACTTGTATAAATTCTTTTTCCGTTAAGAGATCTGTAAAGTTCTGCAACCCAACAAAATTCTTATTAGGGCTAATAAAATTCCAATCAAACATGCTTAGGTACACCATATAGATGATTGGATATATAAAAAATATTGAAAACACAGTAATGGCTGGAGCAACCATCGTATACGGACGCAGCTTTTCCCACATTGTCATATTAAACACCGCCGCCAGCAACAAGGATTCTCTCACGTTGTACATGTCTAGATATATCGCGAATTCTTTGACCATTTGAGTCAAAATAGTAAAGCTGATCATAAGGAATCAATGCTTTAATATGATCAGCCGTTTCCAAGGAGGTAAGGAAGGTCTTTACGAAAAACGTTCCCATGTTGGAATCGATTTGATAAATATTTTCTGCCCCTAGGCTTTCTCTCGTAATGATTTCTCCTTCTATTACAAAGCCATCTGTATAATCCTTCGGAGACATCAACACATGTTCAGCCCTGAAGCCGATATAGCCAATTTCCGAAGCCGTCTCCACATTCAACCCTTGTACATGACCATAATCAAAAATATTCATAGCCGGGGTACCGATAAACTGTGCTGTGAACATATTAACCGGATCATTATAAAGCTTCAATGGTGAGTCTGTTTGTAGAATAACACCTTTATTCATGACGACGATCTCATCACCCATCGACATAGCTTCCACTTGATCATGGGTTACATAAACAAAGGTACTGCCCAGTCTCTTATGAAGCTGAATCAACTCCGTTCTCATTTGGTTGCGCAGCTTAGCGTCCAGATTGGAGAGCGGCTCATCCAAAATAAATACCTTTGGCTTTTTGACCATTGCCCGGGCCAATGCAACCCTCTGACGCTGTCCTCCGGATAAGTTCTGCGGCTTTTTGTCCAGATGAGGAGTTAATGCGACGATTTCACAAATATCACGGATTAACGTCTCCCGTTCCATTTTGGGTACTTTTCTATTCTTGAGTCCGAATTCTATATTTTCACGTACGGTCATTGTTGGATATAAGGCATAGTTCTGGAATACCATGGCCACATCCCTGAGGCCTGGCTGTGTATCATTTACACATTTGTCACCAATCCATATTTGTCCTTCGGTCTGTTTTTCAAGCCCTGCAATCATGCGCAAGGTTGTTGATTTGCCGCAACCGGATGGGCCAACAAGAACAGTAAACGACCCGTCTTTGATCGTCAGATTCAGACCGCTGATAATCGTTTCGTCTTTATATTTTTTCCCAATATTGACTAATTGGATCTTTGCCATACGCTCATCTCCTTTACATTTTAACTGTATACGAATTCATAACTTGTTTATGTTCCTGAATAGCGTGCATCAGCTGCATTAATTCATCTAAGGAATGCAAGTGTAAGTCCCATTGCTTTTCGTCACCAGTCTGATAAGGAGTAATAAAACAGGTTCGGCCGCCGATTTGTTTGACAGGATATAAATCGTTCCACGGATTATCTCCAATCGACAAGATTTCATGAGGAAGATATCCTTCTTGCAGTAACGACTCGGTGAATTTTTTTATACCAAACGGTTTATCAGCACCACAATAGATTTCATTAAACATGTGGTGTATTTGCATATAGTGCAAAAATTCGATACCGGATTTTTCATACGTGTTGGTCATCAATATTTTTTTGTCTACAGCTGTCAAGTTCTGAATGGTCAGAAACAAATCTTTATGTAGTTCAAATTGATAAGGCTCAAGGAGCATTTCTTCACGAACGCGTTCAAAAGCAATTCTCATTTTTTCTTCAGATATCTTGTATTTAAAGCGGATTGCCCCAACAATCCCCCATGGATCCCCCATATAGATGAGATTGGAATCATAGAGAGATAAGGATCTATACTTCTCTGCAAACTCTTGCTCTTCAAGCGGGGTGCCCTTTGAAGTAAACCCTTGGACAAAGCTGCCAGCATGTTGGACAAGCACTACCCCATCTAATTTATGATAGAAATGACCTAGTTTTATCGGGTGATTACCGGATAATTGGTTTCTCGATGCTGCTATTGAGGCATCAATCTCCTCTTCCCACTCCGTACCTTCTAATAAATAGCGGATGTAACGGTCCATGAACGTATCTTCTTGGTAGAGCGTTCCATCCATATCAAAAATCACTACTTTAATGTTAGATAACCATTCCACAGGTAAGCTCAACCTTTCTTCTTGGTGATTTGAGAGCAAGCCAGCTTCCCGCTTCGATAGAAAGTTGCTGGCCTGCTCTCATGGAATGAACTGGGAGTCCTCCCCAGTCTGATGATTACTTACTCAACAATTTATTCGCTTTTTCCGCAGCCTCGTTCATGGCATCTTGCGGTTTTACATCTTTTTCAAGGATGGCTTTGGTCATGGCATCGATGATCGTTTTTGAAACTTCTGCGTAGGCATTAGCGTTCGGACGAAGTACAGCATACTGTAATTGATCGGAAGCTACTTTGTATTGTGGAAACTCTTTATAGTAGTTTTGCAGCTCATCACTTTGCAAAGCAGATAGACGGTTAGGCAGGTATCCAACATATTTATGTTGGTAGATCGTGTTTTCCTTAGATGTCATGAACTTCACAAACTCCCAAGTTGCTTCTTTTTCAGCGTCTTTCAGCTTGGATGTGATGGCCAATTGGCATCCGCCTGTTGGAACTCCATACGATTTATTAGCAGGCATAAAGTCGGTTGCCATTACAAAGTTATTCCCTTTAGCAACCTCTAAGCTTGCAGAAACGCCGGCTGTAGATCCGATTTTGAAAGCGGAAATCTGGTTGGTCCAGTCCTTCTCCGCATCCGCACCTGCTGTCTTCCCTACAGTAAACTTGATAAGACCGTCATCGGACATCTTCTTCCAAAACTCTACCGGTGCAACACCTTCAGCCGTGTTGAAAGTGGCTTTTTTCCCGTCCTCGCTTAGGACCTTACCACCGCTTTGAGCAACGAGCGCCTCATATTCCCATACGCCAACGGCCATCGTCAAAGGTGTCTTCCCTTTTGTTTTCAAAACGCGGGAATACTCCTCTAATTCCTTCCAGTTTTTCGGACCGGCAGGATCCAATCCAGCGTCTTTTAACATCGTGACATTTTTATAAAAGATCGGCGTACTTCTCATAAATGGAATCCCATATAGCTTGCCATCCACGTAGGCATTGCCCATAAGGCCTGGATTAAAATCCTTAATATTGACTTGCGCCTCATCCCTTGCTGCCAGAGGAGTCAAATCTACAAGCATGCCTGAGCGTGCGAAAATCCCGGTAGATGCAATTTCAAGGTCGAAAACAGCAGGTGCGTTCCCAGCAGCAAAGGCAGCTTGCACTTTCGCATGAAGATCATCGTAGTTCCCTTGGTTCGCTTGCTGAACTTCAATTTTGTTCTGTGACTCATTGAACTTTTTCACAAGGTTTTGTTTCGCTTCTTCAATTTTCCCACCGTTAGCTGTCCAATATTTAATAACGATTTTCTCTTGTGATGAGGAAGCCTTACTTGCCGAACCTGAAGCTGCCTTATCTCCTGCACCACCTGTTCCGCATGCTGATAGCATGATGACTGAGCTTACCGTAAGAATCGATACCAATTTTTTCTTAAACATTTGTAGTTCCTCCCAATTTTTTAGTATGAACCCATAAAGAAAGAAGCCTAAATTAACCGCCGACTTAAAGTCGGCCGCTAATCAGGCTTCTCCACTACTCCAACCTACTGCTATTTACTTGTCTGGCTTCATCATAATCGCTGAGTATTAAATGAGTGTTAAGTGGTTATTAATATTATGAAAATTCAACCAAGTTCAACCTTCATACAATATTCCGTATCATCTTATCTTCTGTGGTATAGATTTCTCGCCATAAATCCGATTTGGAGGCAGATACCGCCGTTGCTCCATGCTTAAACCCATCCATTACCTGGCTTCGCTCATACACCAAACCGCCTGTAATGATTGGAAGGGTAGTGAACTTCTTGATCTCCCCGATCATTTGTGGAATTCGCGCTGGCATAACCTCAATGATGTCAGGCTCTACTTGAGCAAGACTTTTGAATATGTTCTCCACCCCTTCCGTATCCACTAGGAAGAAGCGTTGAATGGTAAGTAAACCCATTTTTTTCGCTGTTTTTACAACATTCGTTTTCGTAGTAATGATCCCTGTGGGTTTAATCACTTTAGCTAAATAGTCCATACCATAAGAGTCGGTACTTAAGCCGCCTATTTTCTCCAAGTGAAGGAAGACAGGCAACTGGTGCTTATTGAACAAATCGACATAGCCTTTGATAACACCGATATGCCCCGTTAAGAGAAATACGCCGCTTAATTGGTTTTTAAGTGATAAGGCAATTTCAATTTGCTTTGGCTCCTTGATGGAAGCCACCATTCGGTGTGTGCTTAATCTTTCAAAAAACATTCCGCCTTCATCATTCATAAGCCTTTTCATCCATCAAGACCTCCCCTGATAAGAAACTATATTTGTTCCGCTTCTACTCGTAAAGAGACCGTGCATTCCCGATCTGAATCTACACCGCGTGCGGTAGGATTATGTCTAAAATGCTTCATATTGTTGTACAGCATCTCAACATTCCCTGTAAGAGCTGCATCCGTAAAATCAATGGCAGAAATACGAATCTCATCTTGATCAACGTCCACGATACGCAGTCCATGCTGATCTAGACAGGCAGATAGTTGAACAAATGTCCAGTTATTTTGCTTAACAATTGAATCAATATGGGTATGACCGTTAAAATAAATTCCTACGCCTTCTTTTTTGCTTAAAATCTTCATCATATCAATGCTTGGATGAATGGAACCTTTATCCTTATTGGAATTTGTTGTCGTATTATAGACGGGATGATGAGCAAAGACTAAGACAGGTTTCGTCCCAGATGCCGTGATGACATCTTCGAACCATTTCAATTGCTCTTCGTCAACCCAGCCTCCCCAATCCTCAAAATCCATTTCTTTGGCTGTATCTAGAAATACAAGCACGACTTTCTCGTTTGTTACTGCGTGATAGCGATCTTGTCCCGTAATTTCGAGAACTTCCCTTCTTGTTTGAGCATACAGATCATGATTGCCCAAAGCATGATAGAACGTTCTATCGCTTTCTCGCAACTGCGCATAAACTTCACGAAGCTCCGAGGAATGCCCATAATTCGTTAAATCCCCTAGAGAAATATGAGCATCACCATCTAATTCTAAAAAGCGTCCCAGTAAAGTTTGATAGAAATCATTACGTGCCTCTAACCACCCCGGAATTGTTTCGTCAATTGCGTGATAATGTAAATCTCCCATTACGACTAGCTTCATAAGATCTCTCCTTCGCTCACTTATAATTTGATGTTAGCAATCTCATAGTAATGATAATTAACTAGTATTAAGTGGGCTTACAATTTATTTATAAATTTTGTAAATATTTCACTTGATTTTTCCAAAAGATTTATGTAACCCCTTTTAATTTGGAAAATTATACAAATCCTTGCA
Source organism: Paenibacillus sp. J22R160 (assembly GCF_059692135.1). Lineage (NCBI taxonomy): Bacteria > Bacillati > Bacillota > Bacilli > Caryophanales > Paenibacillaceae > Paenibacillus > Paenibacillus sp. J22R160. The sequence continues at coordinate 46,626 of NZ_JCAUAU010000023.1, forward strand.
TTTACGAGACGTGAAATTCCTTGACAACAGAGTGCTTTATAGTAATATTGAACGTAATCGAATATATTGATTTTTCTTATCAAGAGTAGGTGGAGGGACTAGCCCGATGATACCCGGCAACCGACAAACCTTTGTTAACAAAGGAATGCACGGTGCTAATTCTTGCGGAAACGCTAATTTAAGCGAATCTGGGAGATAAGAGCGAGGATATGACTTTGAATTCCCATGACCTTTCTCTGTTTCCAGAGAAGGTCATTTTTGCATTTTCGAGCCATTACAGTTGTTTAAAGGAGTGACAAGATGCTGATCACGATGAATGAAACTATTATGCCTCCCCTTCATCATGCTTTGCTAAATTTAAAAATCAAGATTACTCGAATAGAATGTTTCCGATATGACGATGTGCTTATAGAAAAGCTGCAGCTTGGAAACGGGAACGATGCTATCTGCGGGCTAATTGCTATCTCGACAGATGCAGGAGTCGTTGGCTTCAGAGAATTTGCCATCCCTTCTAGCAGCTTGAAGTGCGATTTGACTACGTGGGTTGCTCTTTTTCAGCGGATTAAAGGTCTGACTTTGATCGAGAGTATGAACTATGCTGAGCGAAAACAAGAAGCGTGGGGACCCCTGAGATTAAATTTAATTGAGTCTGCATTATTGGATATAACTGGAAAACTAGAGCCGGCCGCACAAGACAGCAAGGATCAAACATATCTCTTGGATCGGGCATACTTATTCGACCATGCACAAGCGTATATCTCCTTTTAAGCATAAATTGACAATTAAAAAGTACTCATGTTAGATTGTATGTACTTATATGATAATAGAGCGACTTCCGACCTCCCCTGTGGGAATATAGACCGGAAGTCTTTTACCTTTTTATCACCTAACATGCATCGTTGAAAGGAGTAAATCTTCTTGTCAGATACCGTCAAATCAAACAAAACCGGACATCTATGGCTCATAACAGCTGTAGCTTTGGGTACGCTGCTCAACCCTTTAAACACAACGATGATTTCCGTCGCTTTTTCCAGGCTGCAGGAAGAGTTCCATGTCACGTATGCCTCGATTTCTTGGCTCATAGCAACCTACTATGTGGCTAGTGCTGTAGCACAGCCGGTCATGGGGAAGGTCGGTGATTTATTCGGCCGCAAAAAAATCTTCCTGCTTGGACTCGCCCTCATTACCGTCTCTTCCATGCTGGCGCCGCTATCAACGAGCTTCGGCTGGCTGATGACTTTTCGTGTCATTCAAGCGATCGGCAGCTCCGCCTTATTCCCCAATGGCATGGGCATCATCCGCTCGGTCATCACGACGAATCAAGCGAGAGCGCTTAGTGTCATGTCGGTGTTCTCCTCGACCTCAGCGGCGCTAGGTCCATCGCTCGGAGGATTTTTAATTCAATACAGTGACTGGCCGTCTATTTTTCTCATTAATTTTCCGTTTATAATCGTTTCTTTCGTGCTCGCTCTCCGAATGATGCCTAAGGATACACCCCGGAAGCATGCAGGTGCTGGTTCTTTGGACATTACGGGCATTGTCTTTTTCACCGCGCTGATTTTTAGTTGGCTGTTCTTTTTCCTATCGTTCAAATCAGGTGTCAACTGGCTATTGCTCCTGCTTAGTCTAGTGCTTAGCATTGGTTTTTATTGGTATGAAGCCAAGCGAAAACAGCCATTTATCGATGTCCTGTTTCTTAAGCGGAATGTCGATGTTTGCTTTGTTTATTTGCAATTTATTTTAGTCAATATTGTGTTTTACTCGATTATGTTTGGTATCCCTTCGTATTTGCAGCAGGTGAGGCATTATAACGGACAAGAAGTGGGATTGATCATGCTGTCTATTTCAGGCTTCGGTATCCTCGTTACCCCGATTGTGGGCAGGTGGATTGACCGTTCGGGTTCGCGAACTCCACTGCTGGTCGGTACGCTATTCGTTGTGGCTGGAACCTCCATGTTATTAACCATTCACGATAGCTCCACTGCGGTTTGGATCTTTATTTGCTTATCTGTGCTCGGCATCAGCAACGGTTTCCAGAATCTTGGGCTGCAAACAGCCCTTTATTCCTATGTTACAACGGCAGAGACTGGCATTGCCTCGGGGATGTTTATGACTTCGCGTTTTATGGGAACAATTCTATCGTCGAGCTTGCTCGGAACGGTTTTCAGCAGTCAAATCACGACCGAACACTTTCACAGTTTGATTATCGGGTGCGTTATAATCAGCGTGCTGATGCTTTTATTGTCCCTTCGCATGTTCTTTAGAGGGAGAAGCGGTGCGGAGCAAGTCCAGCCGCTGTAGCTTTATCATAATGAATTTATTCATAAGGAGGTGGGAGTGATGGATAAGAGCAACAACCAAACTGTAACCTTGGGCATGGGATGCTTCTGGAGTCCTGATGCTTTGTTCGGGCAGCTGACTGGCATCACGAGAACGCGAGCGGGATTTGCTGGAGGAACGACTGAGAACCCGACTTACAGGCAACTTGGAGATCACTCGGAGACCGTCGAAATGGATTTCAATTCCAACATCGTAAGTTTGGAGACTATCTTGAATCTGTTCTGGAGCAACCATAATCCAGTAAATATTAATGATTACAAAGGCCGGCAGTACAGATCCTTGGTACTATATCGCGACCCCGTTCAGATGAACATAGTCCATAAGGTCATGGCTAACAGAGAGGAACAAGGGAATGGAATCCCAGACACCGAAGTTGCTCCCTTTATTCGCTTTTATCCTGCTGAGGAAAGGCATCAGAAATATTATTTGAAACGGTATCCCGATGCGATCGACAAGCTGAGAACCTTTTTTCCAACCGATGAAGAACTGACTAACGCAACCTTGGCCGCAAGATTAAACGGATTAGCGAAAGGTTATACGAATATGGATAAAATCATCCATGAAATCCGGACTTGGCCGATTAACGATGAGGAACAAGAAGAGATGATTCGACTAATCAGACGAATAAAATGGTAAGAGCATGGTCACCTTCAACAATGAGAAAAGGCAACCGATCTATTTAGATTGGTTGCCTTTTCCTGATTAATTCGTACAATATTTCTACCTTGTTCCCCCATGAGTTCGTGTGTTGCCAGCCACCAAAACCATATGGCTTAACCTTTCCTCTAGAGGTGGCAATATTTCTGCCGTGTTGTCCAGTTTTATTGCTTACCACCACCGCAAGCTTCGTATGGGAACTAGGGTCCCCTATTTTGGATAAAAACGAGCTGTTTCCTATCTAGGCGGAACTACAGGCTCTTATTTGTCTTCGATTGATGGTAGACGGTCCGGTTTTACACCAAAATTGGCAAAATAGCGGAACGTAGTTCCCCCTACTCATGGATATTGTGCTTTTCATTGAAATAGCGGACTCTAGTTCCCTGAATGCCTCCAATCAGATAAAAAATCCTTATATACAAAACAAAGAACCGCAGTCAATTGCGGTTCTTTGTTGTATCCAGTTATCCCTGCTGATTATAGCCGTTTCCGATGCCGGGAAAAGGGGAAGGCCGCGACACATATCCCGTATAGGAGGCTTGCGGATGCTGCTCCGCTTGCGGTGAGTAGTTGTCAGGCCGCGCCTGGCGTTGATGCCTGCAATCAGCCGGCGGCCCGATTGTAACGGTACTCTTGACCGGCGCCAGCGCCTCCGTTATCAGTTCTTGATTTAGGCAATATGTGTGAGCGAGCATGTTTCTCGGCGCCAGCCTGAGGAAGTCCGATACCGCGATAAATTCCGGTACTGGCGCATCGAAGATGGCGAGCAGATGCGTATCGTCTTCGGTAGCCATCTCCCAGTGGAACCAACCCTGGGGAATATTAGCTACCTGGCCTGGCGTAATATTGAAGTTAAGCACCATTTTGGTGAACGGATTAAGGATTGACACCACCGCTGCGCCTCGAATGCAATAGACCAATTCAGATGCGTTCTGATGAACATGCGGCTCGACCACATTCGCTTTGGATAAATAGATGTCGAGCAGTGAGACGTTACCCAGTGTATTCAACTGCTGAATACCCAGCGTGTTGATGAAATTGTTCGCATCCTTAGTGAATGTTCGATTGTTCTTCAGATCGTAGAAATATTGTACGTTTGGAGAAGTGAAATCCATATAGGATACAGCCATACGCTCAGCCTCCCGATTGTAATATCATCTTTACTAAGCGTATTCCACTGCATCTACACCCATGACTAATGCACTTCATTCCAGGTAAACTTTCATTCCACATGGCACATCATCCATTCCCCCATTTTCCAAAAACAACATCAAAACCGGCTTGTTCGCATGCTTTTCCAATTTTTGAATACATTTAACTATTCGATAAACAGGAGGACACAAGTCATGTCACAACATGGGCAATCGTTTATGAGAGGTACGCTGGTTTTGTCTGTCGCCGCTTTCATCAACCGTATTCTCGGTTTTATCAGTGGTATGTATATCGCTCGCGTGCTCGGCGCAGAGGGAATCGGCATCTTGATGATGGCGCATCCGCTCGTCCCGCTCGTCATTACGATAACAGAGCTTGGATTGCCGGTAGCCATTTCAAAGTTGGTCGCAGAGGCCTACGCTCGCGGCGAACGGATGAAAGTGAGACGCATTCTACATGTCTCACTTGCTGTCACGGGGTTCTTGAGCGTAGCACTCACGACCATAACGTTACTTGGATCTGAGTGGATCGCATCCATTCTGCTAAGCGATCAACGCGCTTATTACGCGATGCTCGCAATAACGCCAATCGCACCGATCGTCGCTGTCTCCGCTGTATTAAAAGGATATTTCCGCGGCGTTCAGCAGATGAAGACTATCGCCGCTTCCGATGTACTGGAGCATACCGTTCAAATCGCCTGCGTGCTTGCGCTGGTCCACCTGTTGCTGCCATACGGCGTCGCTTATGCAGCCGCTGGAGCAATGGCTGCCTCTGTCATCAGCGAAGCAATCAGCCTCCTCTTCCTGATGACAAGCTACAAACTGTTCGGCGAATCGAAGATGCCTGGCGAGACTTGGGCGAGCCACCTGAAACAAGGTAGAAGCACACTCAGCGAGCTGCTGCAGATCGGACTTCCGACCACCGGTCACGGAATTATTCATTCGTTATACAGCACCTTCCAGCCGCTTCTTATCACAACGAGTTTGGCACTCGCTGGCGTCGGCACGGCGCTTGCTACAAAGCAATTCGGCATGCTGGCCGGCTATGCGTTTCCGCTGCTGTTCATGCCTAGCTTTATCACGCAGTCCTTATCCACTGCGCTCATTCCTGCGATTGGGGAGGCTGCGGCGAATAAGAACAGCCTGCTCATCCATGAGCGGATGAATCAGGCTTTGAACTTGGGGCTTCTGATTGGCGCCCCGGCAACCGTTATCCTATACGAGTGGGCTACTCCGCTAACAACACTTGTCTATAATGCGCCAGAGGCAGGATTGCTTCTGAAAATACTAGCGCCGATGTTTTTCCTGCATTATTTCGACGCCCCGCTTCATGCGATTCTGCTCGGACTCGGTCGTGCGCAAGCTACGCTGTGGAATTATGTAATAGCCACCGCATTCAAGGCTGTCACGATCTACGTTTTAGGCAGCCAATTGGGTATCATCGGTGTGGCTTATGGCATCGGTATCGGCATAGTGATGCAAACGGTGCTGAATTTTTTCTCCATCTCCAACTCGATCGGATTCTATTGGAATATTCGTCCTTATATCAAGGTTGGGATCAGCATGATGCTGATGGCGATATGCGGTCACTGGATCTATCAATATGTTACCAGCCATGGCATGCCGCAAGTTTGGTGCGTAACCACTTCTATCCTCTGTTCCTTGTTTCTCTATTTCGCCGCACTCGTTTTCACAGGCACGTTGAATTGGAAAAGCTCCCGTCACAGATTTTCAATTCCCTGGTAAGCAAAAAAAGAGACCCTCAGCTACGGGCTGGGGGTCTAAGTTTTATATATAAAAGAGTGGTCGACTTTTATTATAGGCTTGTTAGATTTAACTTTGATAGCTAGCTGCTGCGTTTTTATCGCCAACTTTAACGGTAACATCCTTCGTTTGGCCATCACGTGAAATGGTTATTTTCAGTTCATCGCCCACAGCCGCGGCTTGCACAGCTTTTGTAATGTCCTCCGTGCTTGAAGATGCCGTACCATTTACACTCAAAATAACGTCGTATTGACGAATGCCCGCCTCAAAAGCTGGCGTGCCATGCTCCACTTCAGCAACTACGGCACCTTTTGTGCTGTTGATTTTTAAATCTGAAAGCATATCATCCGTAATATTTTGCAACGCTACACCGATGTAGGGTGCTGGCTCTTTGGGAATCGTTTCGTTATTTTTCAGCTTATCTACAACAGAACTGAACGTGCTTGCGGGAATTGCAAAGCCAATGCCTTGCGCTTCAGAGTTAACAGCAGTATTGATGCCAATAACTTCACCATTCAAATTTAAAAGCGGACCGCCGGAGTTACCTGGATTGATGGCAGTATCCGTTTGTAATAAATGCTTATAATTTCGAGTTCCCTCGGTATCATCGATGCTGATCGCACGTTCTTTGGCGCTTAAAACACCAGTAGTTACGGAGTAATCGAAATCATACGGGTTACCGATCGCAACTAGCCAGTCCCCTACTTGCGTGTTGTCAGAGTTGCCAATTTTCAAAGCGGGAAAAGCTTTATCTCCTTGAATTTGAAGGACAGCCAAGTCGAGATCATAGCTGCTTCCAAGAAGTTTGGCCGTAAATGGTGTATCGTAGCCTTGTACGTAGACGCTAATTTCGTCCGCGCCATCAATCACATGCTCATTCGTTAATATATAACCACTTGAGTCGAAGATAAAGCCCGACCCAATCCCATTTTCAATGGTATCTCCACCTTGAGTACCTTGTGGAAATGTGTTTCTTCTATTCTGTCCATTATTCGTCTGTTTTACTTTTGTTTCAATTTTGACAATGGCTGGACTCGCAGCTTTTACAATGGATGATACGCTATTTGTCCTTATAGGCGATAGCGATGCCGTCTGGACATTAGCTGCTGCCGAATTAGCAGCTGCAGCGGCGCCTGATTGAACGGGAGCAGCATCATACCCAAACAGATTCAGCTTATCCGAAGTGAACATCAAACCACCAATAACGACTGCGCCAGCCATAAAAGCTGCAAACATAGATTTAAATTTAATACTTCCCGTTTTGTTTTCAACCTTTATATCATTTACGTTGATCATATCCTTCATATCCTTCATCTCTTCATTCATGCTATTACCACCTCTCGAGTGCCATTTAGTTAATTATTGTTGATAATTGAAGTATAGGGCACTAACCTGAAATGTTACTTAAGCTGGGCTGATAGGCATATGAAAGTTAACTGAAAGTATGCTGAAGGCGCGAATAAACACAAAAAAGCCTCTAGAACACACTTATTAAGTGCTTCTAAAGGCTTTTTGGCTTAGTAAAATCTAAGCTACTCCACGCGAGTTTCTTCTTACCAAAAAGAAGTAAGCGAACATTGCTGCGGCACTCGTCATTAAAATAATTACGCCCAGCGGTACAGCGGTATTCTCACCTGCGATGCCGACTAGCGGTGAGACAACAGCCCCGAGCAAAAAGGGAATAACACCAAGCAGCGCAGCAGCGCTGCCCGCCATATGACCTTGGCTTTCCATGGCAAGCGGGAATGCTGCCGTTGACGTAATGCCGATTGCTGCTACGAAGAAAAACAGCGGAATTACCAATGCGAAAAGCGGTCCATGAACGATGGCCACCACTAAGACAGTTATACTGGCAAAAAAGGCAAGCCAGAGGCCGAACAACAGAAAGGCGTGTTCGGATACGCGATGCGACATCCGCCCCACCACTTGGGAGCCGATGATTAAGCTAATCCCGTTCGATCCGAACAATAGGGCGAATACAGTCGGCGATGCTCCGTAAATATTTTGATAGATAAAAGGCGTCCCCGACACATACGCGAACACACCCGCGATCATAATGCCCTGTGCCAGCATGTAGCCGACAAACTGGCGATCTCGCAGGAGCGAGCCGTAGTTCCTCAACTGCTCCATGAAATTGCTAGGCCTGCGACGATCAGGTGGCAGGGTCTCCTGCATTTTCCACTTTGTCATCGTCAGTAGATATAATCCTAACAACGCCAGTGCGATAAACACACCGATCCAGGTAGTAAAAGATAGAATCCCGCTGCCAGTTACCGGTGCCACGAGCGGGCCCAAATTTCCGACAAGCAACAGCAAGGAAAAAAACTTGGTAAGCTCGTGACCGCTGTACAGATCACGTGCGATTGCGCGGGAAATGACAATGCCAGCCGAAGCTGCAAAGCCCTGTATGAACCGGAATGCGATCAACACTCCGATATTAGGGGAGAATGCACAAGCTAATGAGGCGACGACATATACGGCCATAGAAATAAGCAGCGGGTTACGCCTACCATGGACGTCGCTTAACGAACCCATGACGAGTTGGCCGATGCCGAGACCGAGTAAACAAGCGGTCAGACTGAGCTGCACAAGTGAAGCTGTTGTACCGAATTGCTTCACAATCTCCGGAAACGCGGGTAAGTACATATCAATCGTAAAAGGCCCGAGTGTCGAAAATAAACCGAGCAGCAGTGCCAGTCTAAACACATGCTGATTGTTCTTGCTGGTCATAATAAAGATGATCTCCTATTCTTCATTCCATATCCGAATCTCTTAAAGAGAATCTGATGTTCATCCTATCACAAATCAGCAAATTCCGACAATGAAATTTAACACCTTACATATTTGCGTTTGAAACCGATTCTCCCTTTATCTGCATCCTTTTGAATCCGTTCGGAAGCTATCAGGAAACTACTTTTCTTCTTATCTTTTTGGACTTCTACCGGGCCAACTGCCTTGGCAATCTCGACCGCTTTGTCATGAAGTGGCAAATAGGATAACCCTACGGTATAAATGAAATTATTCATAGCATATTTCGTTCGTTCGGGCGCATCATGAATCGTATTTTTCACCCTTTCAAGCATATCGGCAAGCTTGCTTTCATCAAATTCGCTGTCCGGCCGATTACCCAAAAGCCAACAGTAACAACTCCAGCCCGCTGACATTTTCAACTCTTCACCGCTTAGGATCCATTTGTCGGCAACTTTTTGGGCAATATCTGTTTCTGCCAAGGTTACTGCAACCACAAAATCTGACAGCATATAAAAATAAGCCCCATCTATCCAGCGCTCGAAATCCGCCTCAGTCATCGCCTTTGGATCTGCAATTACGCCGGCAAAATACATAGCGTCGTAGTTCCCTGTATTGTAAAGCTGCTCTGCCAAAGGTTGATTGATCTTAATTTTCTTGGCAATAGGTTTCATCTCGCCGGTAGTTACACCAAAAAGAGGTTCGTGCGCACCGTTGGAGGCGTAAATTTTCTTGATTCGTTCCTTGCTCAGAGCTTCAAGCTCCTGCATGACGGTTTCTAAGTTCATTGTTTAACACTTCCTTTTTAAAGTCAGTAAGCTTTCTCTTATAGTTAATATAGAGCGGTCGTAACCTTCTGTCCTTGAAGTAATAATGTCTCCAAAACAGACCCGTTTCATTTATTTGGTCTCCTTGTGCCTCCGAGTGTCATTGTGACAGATTTGATTACAAAGGCGAGTTGTCCAAGCCAAGCCGCCAATAGAGGAACTACAGGGCGCTATTTGAGCTAAATCAGCCTAATCTCGTTCCAAACGGAACTACAGGGTCTTATTCACCCTCAGATTAGCGTATTTCCGCCAAAATCGGCTGAATAGAGGATCATAGTTCCCACTAACTTGCAAATTCCGACTTTTCAGCAAAATAGCGGATCACAGTTCCCTCTCCCGTATCAGCACGGTCCCAATTATAGGACCATTCATCGACTCCTATCACCTACCATTTATCCAACTCCATATAATAACTTTAATATCTTTCAGAGGATTAGGCAACAACATGGGATTGTGGAAATCGCATTAGCACCTATCAAAGCAAGCCATAATAAAAAGAACCGTTTCTCAGAGAGAAACGGCTCTTCTTCCTAACCACTTAACATCTAGATCCCTAAAAATTAAAACGTATTATACACATTTTCGCATTCTTTCGCGGTCGGCTCATAAAAACAGTGAAGCTTGTATCGCCCAACGTGCGGCTGATTGTACCAGGTTGATGGACATGGCTGTGGATTTTGAGCCGTTCCTGGGCGGAAATACCAGAGGGAGAATTTGCCCGGCCAATGCCGCTCCCCATTCACAGCCCGGCGCGCCAGACGGCGTTCTCTATCCCTTGCATTTTGATAGTACATACCATGAAGCAGTGCTTCAAACGCATGCGGCTGGTTAATCATTTGGGGAATTGTCCGGATTCCTTTGAAATCGGAGCAATTCGCTCTGATTCGGTTAACACCGACATTGCCCACAAGGAGCATTCCCATTTCGCCTTCACCCACAGCTTCCGCTCGAAGCAACCTAGCCAACATATCAATATCCTGATTCCTGGCCTTTACGACTGCCATCGGCTCACCCTCTTTTAGACTATTCTAGACACATCATATTGTGGGCAAAGCAGATGTGTTACTTGCTTTTTTAATGTGCCAATTATATTTCTTTTATCTAGAACTCAGAGTTAGGATATTATAATGGCCTCAGCGCGCTTACCTGCCGGTGATGTACCTATAAAAAACGATTCGCCCATCGCGGCTTGAAATTACATATAACCAATTCAACAATTGAATATAAGGGACAAAGCACGGAGCTAAGCCAAAATGAATTCATGTTTTTAAAAGTGATGATGCGAAATATCGAGAAAATTGTTGCCTGAATGAATCTTTTTAGCAATATGGATGCACGTTACTAATCAACATAGCGATTCAGTAAATCAACAAATACACTTGGCTCGTCAACCGCAAATCGCCGGATTCCCATGTTAAGCAGCTCGAATAAGTCTTCCTGTTCAAATTTGAACGGCAGCACTTCCAATTCCAATCCCGCTTCTGCCAGATGAACAAGAGCATCTTGAATAAACGTCTTCTGTAGTTTGTAGCGCCACGGCTGCTTCTCTTCGGCATCTGGCAGATGAAGCTGAACAATATCAAGGGAATCAAACCCAGTTTGACGTACATCGGTGAATGTTTGCATCGCTGTTTCCGAGGAACGTGCAGGAATCCACAACATCGCTCTAACCTCAGGAACTAACCGCTTAACAGCCTTACAGTTCTCATGACTATTATGGGCAAAAATAATCTGCCGGGCTACGCCGTAATCCCGAATCAGCCCAGCCAGCACCTCCAAATCCACCTGTTTGAAGTCCAGATAGAGCTCGCGATCGGGATGCTCGGACAAAACAGCCAAGACTTGCTCGAGCGAAGGAACCTTCTCCATACGGAACTGCTCCCCAAACTTCACGCCGGCATCCCATTGTTGAATCTGATCAAAAGTGAGTTCAGAGATCATCTTGTCTTGATCCGCTTCAGGAACGGACAGTGTTCGCTTCGGTGTTGCGTCATGCAACCCGATAATAATGCCATCTGCGGTTTGCCTGATATCGATTTCCGGAATTCCCCCTAGCTCCCAAGCATAATTCATCGCTGCCATCGTGTTCTCCGGCACTTCAGAATTCGAGTTTTGGTGGGCCTGCCATTGAATAAGCTGACTTCCTAAGTTCTTGTCATTGATGAACATTGTACGTCATTCCTCCAAATTAACTTATTTCGACTCCAAAATTCGCTACCGCCAATTATCCTCTAACATTGTGTGACAACACCCGGATGTTATTTCAAGTATACAAGATTCTCAATTTCATTATATTGTCGTTTACACAATACTCATATTACTCTTACAGGAATTAACAACCCCTCAAAAACATCGAATATCTTTGTTTTTCTCCGTTTTCCTTCAAATCCTTCGTTTGTCATACACGGATGTGTTTGATACGCTTTGAATATCTCAACGTTAGACCTAATCCACGGAGAAGGGGACGTCCCCATGCGAACACAGCGATTCCAATTAACAGAAACACAACGTTTTTTACTTCGAAATGTGTCTATCATCGGACTCGGACTTTTTATCAATCAAATGCTGCAAACCGTGGGCAGCATCGTACTCGCCCGGGAGCTAGGCGACCCAGATCGGTTTGGCGAGGTTAACCTGTTGCTGCAAATCTTCGGGATGTTGTCGCTATTTCTCAATTTTGGCTTCAACTCTTCCTTAATCTATGCGTTTTCGCGCAAACCACTGGAAGCGGTTCAAACGAATTTCCGTGTCGCCTTGACAGGCAGTACGATTTTCAGCCTTCTCATCGGATTGCTGCTCACCGCATTAGCTCCGCTGTTAGCGAACTACTACCACTTGCCAGAGCTTCGAGGCGCTTTGCTGCTGAGCGCTATTATGTTTATTTTCAACTCGATTCTAAATATTGGCGTTGCTTCCTTCTCAGGAAACCGCGATTTCGGAACGCAAGCCTTCTTTATGGTTATTACGACAGCGCTGTCAACGCTCGGTACGGTACTTGGCGTGCTTCTACCGCGTGGCAGTATGAATTTACTGGAAAGCATTTCACTTTGGATGGGCGTAGGAGCACTCCTGACTGCCTTTATTATTTGTATCAAAGTTGAACGTGTGCATAAACCTCTATGGTTCGGTCCTCTTCCGATTAAGGAGGTTAAAAGCATGCTGGCGTACGGACTGCCAACCTGGGCCGGCAATATTGCGAAGGCTTTCCAGCAGCCTTTTCTCGTCATGATGGTCGGTTCAAGCTCTGTATTGGCCGTAGGTTATTTAGCAAACGGTTTCCGAATTACCGGCTTTATTGGCATCATCACATGGGCGTTCATGATCGTCACACTGCCCTTTGTCGCAGAGAAGGCTCAGGATGTTGAGGAAAGCAAGCTTCGCGGGACGAGTTGTATCCGTTACAATAACCTCTTGCTTTATCCGTTAACCGCAATCATTTGTTTATATCCAAGTCAAATAAATGGATTTTTGTTTGGTTCGGAATATTCAACAGGTGATTCTGCTACATACATCCGTCTAATGGCGCTAGGGGTTCTCTTCTCTTCCGTTGGCCGTCTTGGCGGTAGTATTATGGCAGGTATTGGCAAGACGAAATCCACCTTCTGGGTTATGATTGCCGCCGGGATTTTCGTTGTTATTTTCGTCCCAATGGTTGCTGCCAGCAGCCCTGTGCTTGCTGTTTGGATTTATACCGGAGGCTGGGCTGTGTCTGCCCTGACAATGATCGGATTTTATTACTATGAAAAGTTTGCCCTTAACTGGTGGAAAGCTTACGGCGAGCCATTGCTGCCAACACTTGTGATGCTGGCGATTATGGAGGCGGGTCGATTTGCAAAAATCTGGTTCCCTCTCTTCATTTGCGTGGGACTTCTTGCTCTCCTTGGTTGCACGATATGGATTGAGAGAAATCGCAAACCTAAGCCAAACGCTGCTAAGCGTGTAATAGTTGTGGAATAAAAGATAGAAAAGCCACCCCGAAGGGTGGCTTTTTCATCTCTTATTTCCGCTGCAGCATTTTCATAAGCACCTTAACAGCTTCTGCCCGTGTAGCCGTATCCGCAGGCTCGAACTTATTACCGCTGCGTCCGTCGATAATGCCCAATAAGCGAATACTTTCTACCTTGCCTTTCGCCCATGCTGGGATATCTTCGTCATCGGCAAAGCCGGTTGTCGCTTGCGATGCTGGCGTCGAACCCAGAGCCGCCGAAATCATAGACACCATTTCCACGCGGGAAATCAAGCTGTCCGGCCGGAAAGTCTGATCCTCGTACCCTTGGATGATTCCCAAATCTACCGCTTGAGCCACCGCAGCTTCTGCCCACAAAGGGATCTGCTGCTTATCTGTGAATTCGAGCACTTTACCCTTTTTGTCCACCTTCAGCGCGTTCATCAGCATGACGGCAAACTCGGCTCTCGTAACCTGATTGTCAGGTTTGAACGTTCCGTCTGCATAACCGCTGATGATTTTCAGCGTTACAGCTTGCTTGATGTCAAGTATCGCCCAATGTCCAGCTGTATCCGTGAAGGAAAATTCCGTACTCACTGGACTCTTCGGTTTGTCCACAGCAAATACAGCAAACTTCGTAAAGTGTTCAACTTCCACTGTTATTTTGTTATCCACTACGGTTCCGCCAATTTCAATCCATGACTTTTTGGTTTCATCGTAATAAAAAACAGACGGCTGCTGATTTTGACCAAGCTTAGCAGGATCGAACAAGAGCGAGATGCTCACTGGCTTGTCGAAGTTCTGCGTGAAATTCTTCAATATCTCAAAAACGGAGCTGAGCAGCTTACTGCTATCGCTAACGAATCCACTTACATTTTGCAAGGCCTCAACTGTTAATCGAAGCTCTTGACCTGTCGCTCCTTCAGGTATCGTAATCCAAATGGCATCCTTCCAACTTACGCTGCGAGTGCTGCCTGCTGGAACCGTTACATCTAGCTTGTCGGATTCGGCAGCCGAGCCTGAACTCGAACCTGATGAGTCTGATGAACTTCTTGGTGAAGTCTGAATCGTTTTGCTAAGTCCGATACTCTCATTACCTGCCGCATCTATCGCTGTAACACTAAACGTATAGGCGGTACCTGCCGTAAGTGAACTGAGATTAAACGAATAAACATTTCCTGTAACTGAGGAATAAACAACGTTAGAAACGGATGAATATACGCCATTAGTTACCGAAGCATAGACATTCCCAACCACCGTGCCGCTTCCCGTATCATAAATACGATATTGCTTCACGCCAATATTATCCGATGCTTCCGGCCAACTTAATGTCAGGCTGTTCTGTGCAACATTCGTAGCCTGAAGCGTACTGTCTTGCGGCCACACGGGAGCCTCGATATCAGGCGCTTGTGTCTTGAGTTGAATTGCTTGAGTCCCGACAGTGCCAAACCAATTCTTGATTGTATTAAAATCGTTAGAAAAAGCTAATGACAACAGAAGCATGATTCTGGCATGCTGCGGATTTAAGCTGTCTCCGGCAATAATACCGTTGCCACCGCTTGGGTACATCGTGCCCGATCCGGTTCTTGTTGTGGTGACGAAAATAACGCCTTGTTTGATGGCATTACTACGGGCCGTGCTCATCTTGGACGAAATTCCTCCTGCGCCCGTGCCAGCGGTCACAATCCCCTTCGCTCCTTCCCCCACAAACCCTTTAATAGCACCAGTTGAACTGTCTTGGTAGCCATAAACGATTTCTACTGCCGGAAGTTTATCCTTAGTAATTTTTTTCAAGTCAAACGGGGTTGCCCAATCGGCTCGACCTGCTTTAAATCTTTTCGCAGTGGTGCGATATATACGTATGTTAGTCTCATCAATATAACCAAGTGCACCTAGAATCGGTGTTTCGAACGTATCCATGCGCTGCGCATTTGTTTTGGTTACATCCCTTGCCGCTTGAATGATGTCATTCAGCATGACAACGGTGCCGAATGATTTCGTTTTACCGCTGCCCGCAAGCTTAATTGCATTATACAAATTCGCTGGACCATCTGTTCCGATGACGTCCCAGGGTCTCATAGCACCAGTGACAACGACCGGCTTTTCACTTCTTACCGTGAGGTCAAGAAAATAAGCAATCTCCTCCATGGTGTCTGTTCCAGTGGTAACGACCACGCCGTCATATGCTTCTAATGCCTGATCTACCGCAAGTGAAAGGTCGTATAAATCGCCCATCGAGTAGCTGCCAGAACCTTTATTCCCGAATTGATATGTATTCACATTCGCAACTTTGTTTTTATTCGGCAGTTGATTTACAAGGTCAGACATTAGATACGTTCCTGCCTGATAGGTTTGAAAACTCGTTGCATCCCTTGCTTTACCTGCCAATGTTCCACCGGTTGCGATCACAACAACGTTAGGCAGCTGAATGTCTCTGTTATCGGAAAGCGGGGGAATCGGAAAAACAGTTCCCGAAGCTTCCGCCGCACCCGCTTTTAACGGATGGATCAACATAACAGACAGCAGCAGTACCAGAGACAAGAAATAGAGCGGGATCAGGCTTCTTTTGAGATTCGGATGATACATATCATTCATTAAACCTTACCTCCCGCTGAATTATGATGCCTCTTCCACATCTTGGGTACCATAAGTGCCAAACCAACCTTTTATCACATTAAAATCACTTGAAAATGCCATAGAAAGTAAAAGCATAATTCTAGCATGCTGCGCGTTCAAGCTGTCTCCGGCGATGATGCCGTTACTTGAGCTAGGATACATGGTACCTGAACCTGTGCGTGTCGTTGTCACGAAAATAACGCCTTGCTTAATAGCATTGTTGCGCGCTGCGCTCATCTTCGATGAAATACCGCCCGCACCTGTTCCAGCCGTCACAATACCCTTGACGCCGTCGGCTACCAGACCGTTAATTGCACCGCCTCCAGCATCTTGATAGGCAAAAGCAATTTCTACGGCAGGCAGCTTGTCCTTGGTAATGCTCTTCAAGTCGAATGGAGTCGCCCAATCAGCTTCACCAGCTTTAAGTGCTCTAGCCGTTGCACGATAGATACTAATATTCGTTTCATCGATATAACCAAGCGCACCAAGGATTGGCGTTTCAAAAGTATCCATACGGTGAGCATTCGTTTTGGTCACTTCTCTGGCTGCCTGAATGGTGTCATTCAGCATAAGGACGGTACCAAACGATTTTGTTTTTCCACTGCCTGCAAGCTTAATGGCGTTGTACAGGTTCGCCGGACCGTCAGTTCCGATGACGTCCCAAGGCCTCATAGCTCCAGTGACGACAACCGGCTTTTCACTTCTAACCGTGAGGTCAAGGAAATACGCGATTTCTTCCATCGTATCTGTCCCGGAGGTAACAACCACGCCATCATAGACTTCCAATGCCTGATCCACAGCAAGTGATAGATCGTACAAGTCGCCTATGGAGTAACTGCCTGACCCTTTATTTCCAAATTGATAGGTGTTCACATTAGCAATTTTATCTTTATTCGGCAATTGATTTACCAAGTCAGACATCAGATACGTTCCTGCTTGATAGGTTTGAAAGCTGGTTGCATCCGTTGCTTTACCTGCAAGCGTTCCACCGGTTGCGATGACGATAACGTTAGGCAATTGAGGATTTCTGCTGTCGGATAGCGGAGGAATCGCCGCAGCCGCACTCGCAGAGGTCGGATTCATAAATACCAACATCATACTAAAGAGAGCCAAGACAAGTAACGGGATGAGGACCTTTTTGCTGAGTTTACTTTCATGAATAAATGTCACGTAAGAAAACCTCCATGTTAGGTATTTTTGAATTTAAACGTTTAAACTCAACTCAATTTTATTTTATGTTATATTATTTATCAAACACATAACATATCAGTTTAAACGCTTACAATTAAGTTTATCGCTATTTTACGTGAAGATTCGCTAGATTTTCTATCTATTTAATATCTAGATTACATAGGAAAATCTGGAATTTTAGCGTTACTTTTCTCATATATAACATATACATATCACAAATGTGACATTTAAGTGTTTACATCCAAATACTAGTCCCCACCTCCTCGCCCCCTCCCTTTTATCCCAATACGCAGAACTTGTTTTTCTACAGTAATAAAGGAATAATAAGAGAGTATCCAATCTTAATTAGGCGGTGTTCGAATTGGTTCAATTGGGCTCAGGCATTACAACTATTCAGCTAGGCGCAGCAAACAGCAGCAACCCCTTCATCCCAACCATCCTGTGGGACGATCAAGACGTCATTCTCATCGATACCGGTATCCCCGGCCAACTGGATCTGATTCGTGCCGCGTTCGAGGAATTGTCGATTCCTTTCGAGAAGTTGACCAAAATTATCATTACTCACCAAGACATGGATCATATCGGCAGCTTGCCAGCGCTGGTACAAGCCTTAGGAAACCAGGTTCAAGTGCTTGCCCACGAAACGGCCGTACCTTATCTGGCTGGTGAAATCCCGCTCGTTAAGAGCAAAAAGCACGCCACGCCTGTCAAGGTCGACGTCGCGCTGCATGATGGCGATATTCTACCTTTTGCTGGCGGCATTCGAGTCATCTATTCGCCAGGCCACACGCCGGATCATACCTCTTACTATCATATCCCGAGCAAAACCCTGATGGCAGGCGATGCTCTAACAGCGAAGGACGGCGTTCTGCAATCCTATAATCCAGCCTACACACCGGATCAAGAAACAGCACTAGCATCCATCGCCAAGTTCCAAGAACTGGAGCTTGAAGCGATCATTGCCTTCCATGGCGGTGTTTGCACCGACAATCTGCAGGAGCGCCTGCAGGAAATCGTTACAGCCGGACCCGTCGTGAACAGCTAATTAACGTTATAAATAAAAGAACCTCCAGTTCCACTACTTTCGCGGACTTGGAGGTTCTTTTTTTGCCTTTTTTTCAAAACTGAATTATTTTACCGCCCCTGCCGTCATACCTTCCATGAACTGCTTGGAAGCCAAGAAGAAAATAATCATCATAGGCACAGAAGCTAAGGTTAGTCCAGCGAACAGCATGCTTAAGTCTGTCGAGTACTGCCCGAACAAGGATAACATGCCGACCGGAATGGTCTTCTTCGTATCTTCTTGTATGAAAATAAGCGGGAAAAAGAAATCATTCCATGCCATGATAAAATTCATAATCATCACAGTCCCAAGCGCAGGCCGGATTAAAGGCAGTAAAACATGCCACATAACACCAAAATCAGAGGAACCATCGATGCGTGCCGCTTCTTCCAACTCTTTTGGGAGTGTTCGGAAGAAGCCTGTTAAGATTAGAATCGCGAGTGGCATTCCGATCGCCGTATACACACTAACCAACGACCAAATACTATTTAACATCGAGAGTTTCTTCATTAAAAGAAACAAAGGTACGATCCCGAGTTTAATAGGTATCATCATGCCCAAGAGAAAGAAAAAGAACAAGGCTCCATTCCAGCGGAACGGATATCTGGCAATATAGAAGGAAGCCATAACACCAAATAGCAAAATGAGAACCACTGACACAACACTAACTACAAGGCTATTCCAGAAATAAGAGAAGAATGGTATTTGATGCACTAATTTACTGTAGGCCGCAAATGATATGGAAGTTGGCAGTGACATCGGATTCTTCAAAATTTGGATATTCGTTTTCAACGAGGAGGTCAGCATCAGAAAAATCGGATACAAACTGACCAGTGCCCCCAGATACGCCGCAGCGTATTGGAGTCCCCGAACTGATTTGTTGGTTTTCATGGTCCGCCTCCTGTTTTAATGCTGAGCCGATTGGTTCCTAGTGAAGTACAGGAACAAAGCGGAAATCGTTGCAATAATGAAAAATAATACAACAGCTAGTGCAGAGCCAAGACCAAGTGCAACCGAATCTCCGCCAGACGAGCCGCCAAATGCAATGCGATAAAAGAATACAGCCAACGTATCTGTCGAGTTATAAGGCTCACCTTGCGAGCCTTCCATTGCATAGATCAACTCGAAGGCTTCGAAAGCATGGATAAACGTAAATACAGTTATAATAATCAGAGACTGACTCATCATAGGCAGGATGATTGAGCGAATTAATCGAAAACCTTTAACGCCATCCAACCTAGCTGCTTCAATCACTTCCGTAGAAATCGCATGTAAACCGGCAAGAAAGATTAGCATCGAGAAACCAACGCCAAACCAACTATTGACGATTGTTATCGAGGTTAACGCCGTAGCCGGGTCCCCCAGCCAAGGCTTGGCCCATGAAACAAGACCTATTTTTTTGAGCATGACATTCACGACACCATTATTCGGGTTCAACATGAGCTTCCACAAGAAACCTACCACGATGACAGATAGCAACCTCGGTAAGAAATAAGCCATTTTCAAGAAATTAGAACCTTTAAGTTTACTATAAACAAGATAAGCAAGCACAAAAGCAAGTACATTTTGCACAGCCATCTCTACGGCAAAATAATAAAGATTATGGCCAAATGCGTTCCAAAACAGGTGATTGAACGGCTCTTTCGTAAACAAGCTTACAAAATTGCCTACACCAACGAACTCTCCACGGACGAGACCTTTCCAATCATAGAAGCTGTAACCAAACGCGGAAAGAATCGGGTAAATAACGAACATTATATACACTGCGAGGGCAGGGACAGGGAACAGATGAACTGCTCCCTTTTTCCACCCGGACGTTTTGGCCAAGTTATTCATGTCCCCAACACCTTTTCTTTACTTATTTCTTTGGTTTAAACCAGGTATCTGCACTCTTTTGAACTTCCTCTGTCACTTGCTCCGGTGTTAATTTGTTCAAGTACATACCTTGGATTGAATTTTCCAATGTCGCTTTCGTCGTCGGGTTACCTGCATTAAAATAAACGACTGCTGCGTAAGGCGTGGCGATCGTATCAGCATTTTTGGCAATTTTGGCTACCAATGGATCATTTGCTGCTACGCCTGGAATCGTGCTTGGTTTTTGCAATTCATTCACAGCAAGCGATCCGAATTCTTTCGTCGTCAAAAACTCCATGAATTTCAGAGCTTCTTGTTTATGAGCGGATTTGGCATTCACGGAGAATGAACCATCTACCCAAGTGGTTACTGTTTGCTTGCCATCTGCCTTCACTGGCGGAACTGGGAATACGTCCATTTGTAAATCTGGATTGGTTTTCTTCATGACCGCATACTCCCAATCTCCCATTACCATCATAGCCGCTTGCTCAGTAACAAACATATTTCTCATGTCGTCCATGCCGATTCCTACATAATTATCTGGGAAATAGGGTGTCAATTCTTTCAGCATTTTAATCGAACCCACATACTCCGGATTTTTGAAATTCGCAGCACCGCTAAGTATTTTCTTCATGAAATCAGTCCCATAAACAGATGGCCCAAGCGTCCCTTCTGTCAGCGATAGAATCCAACCTTCTTTTGAACCAAACGCGAAAGGCGTTACCTTATTTTTCTTCAATGTATCCGCTGTTTTTAGGAGCTCGTCCCAAGTCTTAGGCTCTTGAAGATTGTACTTTTGGAAGATTTTCTTGTTATAAAATACTTGCGTTGAGCTGAAAACGGTTGGAACACCGTATACTTTACCGTCGGAACCCGTAGCAGCAAGCAAGGTATCTTTCGAGAATACATCCATGCCTTTAACATTAGTCAGCGGCTCCAAGTAGCCGGCATCCGCCAAAGCAGCACCTGCCGCATAAGGGCGAAGATGAATAATATCAGGACCGTTACCACTTTGCAGACCTGTATTCAGAGCTGTGTTATACTCCGTATTCTTGGTCGGTTTAAACTCGATATCAATATTCGGATTTTTCTTTTTGAACTCAGCAATGATCTTTGTGTAAGCTTCTGTATCTTCTGTACGCCAGCTACCCATTGTCAACTTTACTTTATCCTGTGGTGCTGCTGTTGTTGGTGCAGTACTTGCTGTACTTGCTGTACTTGCTGCACCAGAGGTTGCACTTGGCGTTGCGGTGTTACTGCTGCATGCTACAAGCATGGAGGATGCTGCGACCATCGTTAATACTGCCCCACTGAATAAACGTTTCATAGAAAAAGCCTCCCTTTAATTTTCATATCTATGTTTAACCTCCAGAATAACAAGAGGACCAAACCGCTTCATGCAAAATCGGACGCAATTCTCGAATCTTATTACTTCTTCCAAGATGAACGGCATTTGTTAAAAATACCACGCTTATCCCTTGTTCCGGCTCTATCCATAAGCTTGTTCCCGTGAAGCCTGTATGACCAAAACTTCGTGAAGGCCAACTCACACCGCAACTAGGTACAAAAGCGGGATCATGGCTAACCTCCCAGCCTAGTCCGCGACCTCGAACCGGATGCCTTATTGCTTCTTGCATTAGCCATGGAGGCAGTATGTCTAGGCTTTCCGGTGCTAACCACCATCTAGCATAACGTGCCAGATCATCTGCCGTAGCGAACAATCCCGCACTTCCGGACACGCCGCCAAGCTGGAAACTCTTCTCATCGTGAACTTTGCCTATAATGAACGATCCATTTACAAATTCCGTAGCAGCCACTCGTTCTATCAGCTTATCTTCCGGATTATAAACGGTATCACGCATCCCAAGTGGATTAAATACATGCTTCTTAACGAAGCGATCGAGCTGTTCTCCAGTTACACGTTCTACGATGATCCCAAGCAGGATCATGCCAAGATCGCTATACCGCATATCTTCACCCGGCAAATATTGCAGCTCCTGCGCGTAAATTTCCGCAAGAAGTTCTGGCCGCTTTTCCTCACGCGGGCGAACAGGCAAATCCGAAGGTAGCCCGGATGCGTGCTGTAAGAGATGACGTATGCTTACTAACGGATGACGGAATGCAGGCAAGTACTTTTGTACAGGGCTATCTAGGGAAATCTCGCCCTTCGCTACCAAGATGAGAATCGCCGGCAGTGTTGCTGTTACCTTCGTCAAGGAGGCAATGTCAAACAGTGTATTTAAGCAGATCGGGCATTCCTCGCTGCCATTGGAGAAAGAACCATAAGACTTTTGGAATCGAACACGGTTCGATAACGTGATATCCAGAACAACACCAGGCAAAAGACCCTCTTGCAACCAACTATTTACCAAGCGATCCACTTTATCCAATGCGCTTACCCACACTAACCGCTTGTCGGGTCATATCCAGCGATTTCACACTTTCCTCGTAATGAAAACCAGCGATTCCAACATACAAAATATCTATGACATTCAGTTGGGCAATTCTTGATGCCATCGCCCCGCTGCGAATGCTTTTCTCCAGGGTACTAATAAACAGCTGAATATCAGCAAGCTCGGCTACCGGATTAGATCCGAATCTAGTCAACGTAATGACCACTGCGCCATTCTTCTTAGCAACAGCGAGCGAACGAATCATATCTTCTGTTTGACCTGTGTATGAAATCCCAAAAACTACATCACCAGGAAGCATGTTAGCAGCAATCGTAGCTTGTGAATCGAACCCCGTACCAATCTCGCACCAACGGTTGATCCGCGTTAGTTTTTGCTTGAAATCCTCCGCAATGACTCCCGAGGCTCCGACGCCGAAAACACCAATTTTCCTTGCAGCACTTAGCGATTTTATAGCTTTCTCTACATTTTCCGGCGAGAGCACGGTTAGCGTATCTTGAATCGAAACTATATTGTTAGTCGTAACGGATCTAATGAGTTCCCCAATTGAACTATTTGCATTAATTTCCTGATACGTCTCTGTCGGCAATGACGGCTGGGATAAATCGCCAGCAATTCGCATCTTAAGTTCCTGATATCCTTTGAAATGAAGCGAACGTGAAAGTCGTATAATTGTCGCTTCACTAACACAGGCAAACTCTGCCAGCTTCTGTACCGAAAGACTAACCACCTCTTGCGGATGTTCCAAAATATATTGTGCAACTTTGCGCTCACTCGGCTTCAAGCTTGCCATAGCAGCTTCTATGCTCACTAATCCACCTTTTAACATAGTCAACATCCTCAATGGTTATTTCTATAAATATTTCGATGTCAATTAAGTTCACTTATAGTCCTCATTATAATAAATTTTATTTCATTTTGTAAAGGCTTTTATGAAATTTTATTTCTATTATGTCACGTAACCTATCATGTTTTTTATCTCAGTTAACATCACCTTATATCGACCCGCATTATCGTCAATTCGCAGTAACCCGCAACAAAAAATCCCGATATGAATCGGGATTAATCAAGCAATTCTTTTTACCAGAACAACTGCTCCTGGCCTCTGAGTTTGGCAAGAGCTTCAACAAAGAAATAATCCCCATAGATAAGCGGCAGATTGACATACCTTCCCGAATTGAAATTGACTGTTCCCATTCGGATTAAGCCTTCTTCCCCGTCGTCATCCCAAGTTCCATAATTCTCATAAAGCGATTTGACGATTCGCGAAGCCGATTGCAGGAATCGTTCCTGCTCAGACGAATCGACCGCTTTGGCGATTTCGAGCAAACCGCTTGCTGCACAAGCTGCAGCTGAAGTATCGAGACCTAGCGGGCTGGCTTCAGGTGCTCGGAAGTCCCAATGCGGCACATGATCTTCGCGCAGGCCCGCGATAAAGAAATGAGCAACCCGCTTAGCCCCAACCAAATACCTCGGCTCTTTCGTATAGTTGTAGGTCAGAATCATCCCATGCAGCGCCCATGCCGCTCCGCGAGACCAAGCCGAAACAGGGGAGTAACCCTGTCCTCCTTTGACCTCTACGACCTCGCCTGTTTCCGGATCGAAATGTACAATATGACGCACAGCTCCATCCGGGTCAATGAAATGCTCCAGAACCGTATCCGCATGTGCCATTGCAACATGTGCAAACCTAGGGTCATTCAACGTCTTCGATGCCCAAAATAGAAGCGGAAGGTTCATCATTGTATCAATGATGGACCAGCCGGTCCGAATGGAGGTCGGCTTATCATTCCAGGCCCGAATGAATCCCCCTCGCAGGTTAAACCTGCCTGCCAAATGGCTGGCAGCAACAAGCCCTCGCCGTTTGGATTGCTCGTTGCCTACTAGCTTATATTGTGCAACGCTAGTCAAGCTCCATAGGAATCCAGCGTCATGGTCGATTTTATCAAATTGCTGCAAGGTTTCGTCCATTAACTCTTCGGCTTCTTCCGCAATCCTTCGCAGCGAGCTATCCCCGGTTTCCCTGTATAGCAGCCACAGCAGTCCAGGCCAGAAGCCGCCTGTCCACCAAGCAACAGGCATCGCGTCATACGTGCCTTCTTTGGAAGCATGCGGGAAGCTGACACCGATGCGCTTACTTGTCTTTCCAATTTTCAGAATGACCTGTTCCCAAGCTTCGTCCAGCCACTCTGTGTGATCAGTTCCCATCTGATCTGCTTTCATCCTGCCTACCATAGAACTTCCTTCTGGCCTTTGAGCTTGGTCAATGCCTCTACGAAGAAGAAGTCACCGTAAATGATTGGAACATGATTGGGATAACGTTCGGATTTATAATAGATCGTCCCTTTGGTAATGAGACCTTCTTCCTCGCTGTCCCAAGCGCCGTAGTTTTCGTAGAGCGATTGTATGATACGTTCACCCGCTTTTCTATAGAGCGCGGCTTCGAGTTCGGGAACCCAATTCGCAATTTCGAGCAGTCCGCTAGCTGCACACGCTGCTGCTGATGTATCTACACAGTCCTGCTCTTCCTTCGGAGCGCGGAAGTCCCAATAAGGAACATGATCCTCAGGAAGCGCTGAAATGAAAAAGTGGGCAATACGTTTCACGGCATCCAGATAGCGCTGCTCTTTCGTATAGCGGTAAGTTAGCGCAAGACCATGCAGCGCCCAAGCATTTCCTCGGGACCATGCAGAGTCCTGAGAATAGCCTTGTCCTGCACGAACCTCCACCTGATCTCCTGTATGTGGATCAAAGCAGACGATATGACGCACAGACCCATCCTCGCGAACGAACTCTCGCAGCACCGTGTCGGCATGCGCCACCGCGATGTATGTAAATCGCGGATCGTTCAGAGTCTCCGATGCCCAGTACAGAATAGGCAAATTCATGGTACAGTCGATAATCGCCCAGCCGGCGCGACTTTCTATCGCACTGTCCGACCAAGCACGGATGAAGCTGCCCTTCAAGTTGAAGCGACCAGCCAAGTGACTTGCCGCAATCAGCCCGCGCCTCTTCGACTGTTCATTTCCTGTTAACTTATATTGAGCAACGGCTGACAAACTCCACATGAACCCTATATCATGACTCAATTGGTAAAAATTTTCCAGAACAGCGTCCAGTTGTTCCTCGCAAGAAGCGGCGTATTCCCTGAATTGTTCGTCGCCGGTTTCCCGGTACATCAACCAAAGCAATCCTGGCCAGAAACCGCTTGTCCACCACTCTGCTTTGGTACTGTCATACTTCCCATTCACTGAAATGTGAGGAAAGGTTGCTCCAATCCGCCGGCTTGTTTGACTGACCTTCTCAACCGTACGCTCCCATGCTTCATCCATCCAAGTCCTTGTTTGTGTACTCATCTGTGTCATTGCCAATTCACTCCTTATCCCTAGATTCATTCAATTTACAATTTGCTTAATGTTACTCGGTACGATGTCTTTTTCCCTTTCGTTGCATACATAAGCGAGCCCAGCTTGCCATTCCGAGACAGCCCATTACGATCGGTCAGCGTCAATCCTTCATCCGCAGGTTCAAGAATTTCTACCTGCTGCATTTCATCTCGCAGCCTCACCTGAGACTGACGGCCTTCGAGGGTAACCTCCGACTCATCCCTACCGTCGAATAATAGAACGGGAATTTCCTCATGGAAGTTCATCGAGCCTTCATCTTCAACCGTCACACCGTTTTTATCCAAAGTAATCGTACGTTTCCAAATATTCACGGATAATCCGCCAATATACGTAAGCTGAGCCACAACTCGATCCGGATGCTCTTCCATAATATCCACCTGCACCTCATCGAGCTCACCACGCGTCATATCAGCAGTTCGCTGCCATTTGTCACGGTAGTACGTGCTGATCGCATAAGAAATTGCGCCTTGATCCGGGTTTTTCTCCAGTGCAACCATATCCGCAGGTCCAATCGGCAGTGTTAATCCGCGTTTTTGAATACGAATGATGCCCGTAGGATTATAGTTCCTTTCTCCCTTTGTTTGGATAACAGCGTAGTACCCGCCACCATTCAGCACTAGCTTTCGAAAATGCGGTTCTATCCAGAGAGCGAACCCGCCTGTTTCGGCGGGGCACTCTTCTTCAACAATCGTGTCGTCAGCTTGCGCGTAACAGGCCGCCAGCATGAAGCCACACAATAAGTTGTACTGAGAGTGATACGAATATCCCTCATAGCCCACACGTTCGCTAGGATCATACCAGTTGCGCACAATGTTCAGCTCACCGCTTGGTCTCACCCAGCGGGTGATAGAAGCAAGCGACAGCTTGGCTGCCCGTTTGAAAGCACCTGCCATTGTTTGATTGCCCAGCGATTGATAATGTTTCGCATACGTTTCAAACACGTAGCACTGCTCTGCTTCGTTCCATTGATGCTGAGCACTGCGGCCGCCCAACAGAATTTCCCCTGTCGGGCTCTGCATAAACAAGGATGTGAGGGCTCCTTTTAACGATGCATCGCTTAGAAATTCCTTGTGCCGCCCGTTATACCCGTGATTCAGCATCATTTGAAAGAATAAACGAGAGAATAAGTCATAGGATAACGGTCCATTCGGATCTACATACATGCCGAGCTCTGTCACTAGAGGCACCTGAATATCGAGATTTTCATCAATCTCTGCCAGATTGCCGCCAAGCCCCTGCTCCAAACGCATGACTTCTCCCGCATAAGCGACCACCGACCAGTTATGAAAAGCTTGCCGATAGGCAATCTCAGACTTCACTTGGGCGAACATATCCTGCCATTTCGCCACTAACGCCGGATCGACAATATCCTTCAGCCAGATATAGGCATGGACGATTTGCGTTGTATAGAAATTCCCATGATTGTTGCATTTCGCATTACCTTCGATGAGACACTCGAGACTGAACGTCATGGCCCTGCACGATGGCTCCAGTAAATCCGTTCTTCCTCTGAATTTCACCAAAGCCGCTGTCGTCGCTGCAAAACAGGGCGTAGAATACTGCCTCTCCCCGCCGATAATAGGGTCTAAGATCGCCCCTCTCTCATCCTGATGTTCTCGGAAATAGTCCACGATCCCCTGAACCAAGTCCAAATATGTCTCACGGTTCACACCCGTATCGCTGCTAACTGCCGATGTATCTTGCCTGATAAGAAACGCCGCCAATTTCAATTCAATGTCGCCAAATGTAGTCATCGTGGAAGCCACCGCCTCTATCCCCTTCCCCAAACTCGTTATTTTTTGCCCATTCTAACGTTGTAAGCTTCGTTAATCTCCGTCTCAATTTTCTTAAAGTTGGCATCGTTCTTCAATTGATCCACATAGGCGTCCCAAGCCCCGATTGGCTCTTTGCCCATAATGACTTTCACTTTCAGAGCAATAAGCTTCTTGGTATAATCCGCTCCCAGCTTCTCATCTGTTACCGAGTACAGACCTTTGCCGTAATCGGGGATACTCACCTTTGCCCGCTCATCAATAATTTTCTTGTTACGCTCAAAAGTTACAGCATCCATACCGACACGATACGCCCGGAAATATTTATCATAACTTTGATAGATTTGTCCAAAAGACTGTGAAGATACCACATCTTTCGTTGCTTGCGGCGTTGCGATTTTAATCCCATTTTCTTCTTTGTAATGGGTATCCTTAATACCATAATTCCCTAGCGTAGACCCTTCGTCAGATGCACCGTAATCCATAAATTTCAATATTTTCTTCAACTTCGCCTCTGGCACCGTTTTCGGGATTGCGTACATGCCGAAAAAGCCTGCATCTCGGAATGTTACGCCATTAAGTGAGATTAGCGGCAATGTATCCGCTTCTTTCACGCCTAATTTCCTTAGATCTTCGACATCTGGCCAAGCAGCTTCAGGCGGACCGTAATACATACCGCCTTTATTGGATTTCATCATAGACGAAGCCTGTGCCGATTTTAATACAGCAAAGTCTTGAGGAATCAGCTTCTCTTTATACGCCTTATTGAGCCAGACAAGCGCCTCGCGTGTTCCAGGTAAAATGTTTTTATTGATCAGCTTTCCATCCACCATGGCATATTCGCCATTCGCCTTATTGAAAATGTTCTCGACCCAAGCAAGCGTGTTCATGCTTGTTTCACTTGCAAGTCCGACCATTCCGACAGTGTCCGCCTTGCCATTGCCATCGGGGTCTTTTTCTACAAAGGCTTTGATCACCTCATAAACTTCATCCATATTCGTTGGTGTCTTCAAACCGAGCTTATCCAGCCAGTCCTTACGAACATAAGGAAAGCTGCCGCCTTCCGTTGGCCGCACACGGGGAATTCCAAAGTTCTTCCCATTGATTCGCGTGTAAATCCACGTATCTTCAGGGAACTTCATTAAATTTGGATAATCCTTCAAATAAGGTGTTACATCCCAAAAGGCGCCTTGATTGACCATGGACGTAAACTGCGACGAATTAATATTGCTGATAAACATCAAATCTGGAATATCTCCCGATGCGAGCATCACATTCGCTTTTTGCTCAGCCTCCGTACTAATCCAGGAAATATTCAATTTCGTATTGGTACGCTTCTCAATCTCTTTCGTAATCACATTATCCTCACCAGGAGGCTCCGTACCGAAGAACGTAGTAAAAATGCTAATGTCTGTCGGTGTCGTGTCTTCTGCCTTACTTGTCTTTGAATCCTCGCTCGCAGTGCCCCCGCATGCAGTAAGTAAAGTCGATAAAACAAGCGTCGGAGCCAACATGGAAAGAATTGTTTTTTTCATCTTCATTTCATGACCACCTCTATACAAATTGGATTAAACTTAGGAATTCACTCCTTGACTGAACCAACCATTGCCCCTTTGGCAAAATGCTTTTGTAAGAACGGGTACACGCACATGATCGGTAAAGTGGCTATAACAACTGCTGCCATCTTCAGCGTCTCTGCCGGGAGTCTGACATCCTGCATCGCCGCTTGCCCCATCTCACCTCCCCCGGCAGTCGAAGGATCAAGCAGCATGTTTCGCAAAAGCACCTGTAGGGGCAGCTTTTTGAAATCGTTGATATACATGACCGCATTAAAATACGTGTTCCAATAATGGACAGCATAGAACAAGCCGAAAGCGGCCAATGCCGGCAAAGAAAGCGGAAGAATGATTCGCCACCACACCCCGATATCTGAATTACCATCAATGATAGCAGCCTCTTCCAGGGAAACCGGGATGCTGTCAAAAAAACCTTTCATCAAAATCACATACCAACCAGTCGTCAGGCTCGGAATGATCAGTGACCAAATACTATTGATAAGACCAAGCTCTCTGACCAGTAAATAGTGAGGAATTAATCCAGGACTAAATAACATCGTAATTAGAATCATAAGCATCATCCATTTACGACCCATTAACCTCTTTCTTGACAGCCCATATGCCATTGCTGATGTGATGATCAGTGAAAGGCATGTGCCAACAGTTGCAAGAAACATGCTGACACCCAAAGCCCGCGGAAACGCTTTCGTAGAAAGCAAATATTGATAAGATTTAAGACTCCACTCTGTTGGAAATAATATCAGGCCGCCTCTGTAATATTCGGTTGGTTCCGTAAAAGATAGAACGAAAACGTAATAGATCGGGAACAGACATATCAGTCCTATTAGGCCTAATAGCATGACATTTAGGTTATCAAACCACTTATCACCTAGACTTCGTTTCATAGTGATGCGCTCCTTTCCGGCTTAATCATTAATAGACGCCTTCTTCGCCAGCTTTTTTGGCTAATTTGTTTGCAAGAATAACAAGTACGAGTCCTACGATCGATTTGAAAAATCCTATGGCTGTACTGTAACTAAATTGTCCATGCTGGACACCTGCCCGGTACACATACGTGTCAAATACATCCGCTACAGCGTTCACTGCTCCGTTCATCATCAAATAGATATGTTCGAAGCCTACATCCATAATATCACCCAGTCTGAGAATCAGCAGGATCACGATGACATTCTTGATTGCAGGAAGAGTGACATGCCACATTTGACGAAACCGGTTTGCTCCATCCATTTTGGCTGCTTCATATAATTGTGGATCTACACCAGCAATCGCTGCCAGGAAGAGGATGGTCCCCCAACCGCATTCCTTCCATATTGTTTGACCAACAATTAATCCCCAGAAGATGTCTGGATTCGTCAGAAAATCAAATTTGGCTAAGCCTAACGCCTCGAACACTTTATTGACTATTCCCTCAGACTGGGACAGCATCAAGAACGTAATGCCGGAAATAATAACCCACGACAGGAAGTGGGGCAAATAGACAACAGATTGAATGATCTTTTTGTACCCCGTGTGACGAAGTTCATTTAATAATAGTGACAGCATAATAGGCAATGGGAAAAAGAAGAACAACTTCAAGAACGAAATGGCCATTGTATTGCGAAATAAAATCCAAAAATCTGGCGTCGAGAAGAAGCGCTCGAAGTGTTCGAATCCCACCCATTTACTTTTTAGCACTCCCAAAAATGGCGTGTATTCTTGAAAAGCAATAAAAATACCATACATAGGGATGTATTTGAACACTAGGAAGTAAAGAAGACCTGGTAATACTAATACATACAAATATCTATCACGCCGCAAATTATTCCAGAACAATGACATCTTCCTGCGCTTTGGTTCCTGACGTATGGCCGATATCAAAGTGGTTTGCCTCTGACCCGTTGTTTGGCTCAAACTTGGTTGCCTCCTTAACTGTGTGTGCTTCTTGATGAAATAAGCGTACAGGCAGGCGTTATTTCCAACAACCTCATTTTTTTGCCGTGTTTTATCAGGCAAATCCCAATCTCTTACTGGTCAATAGTACTTTTTTGCCCTTATCACTTTTTTGCCGAGACGATTTAATGATTGACTCACTCATTTGTGTGCTAGATACTTAAAATGTCTATCTTATTTCTCAGTTAAGGAGAATATATGCGAACCTTCATCAAGAGCAAAAAATACCGATTTCATAGTACTCTCTACCGCAAGAACTTGCTTCTGGTCTTATTGATAACCTGCCTGCCCGCTCTCCTTATCGGTATTGGCATTTATTATTTTGGTGTTTCGCGAATTGAACAAGAAGTGAATCACACCAATCAAATGCAAGTTACGCAAGCAACCAAAATCTTGGATACTTACTTTGCTCAATTGGAAACCCTTACAGTAAAATGGGCGTTCAATCCTGCCTTTGATATTAGTATCAACGAATTTAATTTACATCAGCAATATGAAGAAGTTTGGGAGCTTTACAAAGCTCTATCTACAATTAAAAGTTCTACCCCCATCATTGAGAAAGTCATTCTATTTCTCCCTGATAATAACATCCTCATTTCGAATGAGGATGGCGTGACTTCACTGACGGGCACTGAGGAGCAGTCCGCTTACTCTGCCTTGATGCAAGCCGAGCAGAGCCTGTTCTGGACGGATGAATTACCGCCGCTTTCCGGACATGACTTGGGGGTGGCGCTCGTGCAGAAGCTTCCGCATGCACCTGGAAAGCCCGAGGGTTCTCTGGTCATTTACTTGGATCAAAACCGGCTTGCCGAGCTCATGAACGGAGTCAGCAGTGAAAACCAAGTGGATTCCTTCCTCTATCATCAAGGAGGAGATTGGGTTTTATCGCTCAAAAACGGGAAATGGCATGATTCCACGCCAACACAGAAAACCTTGTTAATTGAAGCCTTGAAAGACCAAAAGAAGATGGATGCTTTTACATTTCGGATGAATGGCAAGAGTTATTCGCTATCCTATAAAAAGTTTAGCCGAACGAACTCGCCTTGGATCTATGTGACAGCTACATCCCTTTCCCAGCTGACAAAGCCGGTTACATACCTATACCATCTGATCCTAGGAGTCAGCCTCTTTGCTTTGACGCTGGCTGCCATTCTATCTCTGGTTGCGTCCCGTCAGCTTTACAAGCCCATCCAGAGACTCGTTAGGGTTTTCGGAGGCGTGCGCGATCTTACACCAGATGATCATGACGAAGTTCATGTGATCGAAAACCGCTGGCTGCACTTGACCGCAGAGTCTCAATCTCTCAAGAAACGGATTGACGAACAGCTTCCTTATTTGCGCGAGGGGTTTCTGCTTCAATTGCTTCAGGGACATCTACATGCCTTATCCGAAAAACAGCTGCAAGACCGCATGATTCGACTTGGTTGGCATCCGGAAGACAAACGTTACAGCGTTTTACTCGTTCGCTTACTAGGCCTAACCGAAAACAATCGATTTCGAGAGGGTGACGAACATCTCGTTTCGTTCTCGGCAACCAACATTATCATTGAATTGTTTGAGCACAGAGAAGGTTTAGAAGGTTGTGTCATTAACTTTCAGAACATGACAGTTGGACTGCTCGTCCTTGTTCCGGACAATTGGGAGTCACAGCAGCTTCGTGGCGAACTCTACAGCTTAGCCGAAGAAATCAAATTGAAGATGACACAATTGCTTAAAATAAACATCACTCAAGTCATTGGAAAGTCCACGCTTTCCGCTCAAGAAGTCCACGAAGTTTTTGAAGAAGCGCATTATGCACTTGGCTACAGGGATCTGAATGATCCGAATCAAATCATGGATATGGAAGATATTCTTCCTCCAAGTAAACAAGCCTTCTCTTATCCATTCGAGCTGGAGAAAGAACTATTGCAAGCGATACGAATTGGAGATGAAGGTGAGACGGAACATTTAATCAAACATTTTATCCATAAATTGGAAATTGAAGGAAAGGAGATGTACGTGCGTCAAGGCATGATGCAGTTCTTGGGTGTTCTGCTGCATGCTTTATTGAAATGGGGGTATGGTTCTTATGAAATCAACGTGCTCTATGAGCAATGGGCCCAGCTTCGTGAGACCAAGGTCATGCAGAAATGGATGGTTGCCACGATCATTCGCCCATACTGGGTGGAAATTGCTGAGATTCGCAGCACCCAAGAGAAGAGAATCGAATACTCCGTTGAACGGGTATTGAACTTGCTTCAGGAACACTATGCCAATGACAGCTTATCTCTGGAATGGTGCTCCGATACCATTGGGGTCAATCCTTATACCTTAAGCAAGGCGTTTAAGCAGCAGACCGGGGTTAATTTCATCGACTATTTGACTGATTTACGCTTAGACAAATCATGCCTGCTGCTGACTGATACAGATATGAAAATTAATGATGTCGCCAGCCAGGTCGGCTATCAACCTTCCTATTTCAATCGTATATTCAAAAAACGGGAAGGGATTACTCCGAGCCAATATCGTAAAAGCTTAGAAAGCTAGCACCTACGCTAATGAACCCCCTTGTACAGAGGGTCAACACCGCGGATGCAAATCCGGAAATAAGATTTCATGACTACAAACCATAATGAAAATTATGGTTTTTTATTTTGAGATTAATCCATTGAAAACGGTAAAGATCATCCGCTTAACTCTCTCCGCAGTTAATGGCTCTCCGGTAACCAGCAAGCGGTAAAACAAGGGGCCGTAGATCAGATCGATACTGGACTGTACATCCAGTTCTTTGCCTAACTCATCGCGATCGATCCCTCTTCTTAGAATCATGGCGGATTCCGCGCGGCGAGGCTTAATATAGTATTCTCGGAAAACTTGGATTAAGGCAGAATCCATCTGCCCTTGACCGATTAACTCAGCGATCACTCTTCCTTCCTTGCTTTCCATAAACAAAGATAAGTTTACAGCATGTATCGTAACATCATTCAGGACAGAACCTGTATCAGGGACAGGCAGCCGACTTGCCGCAGCTTCAAAAAAACCTTCTGCTACGACAGCGGCTTTATTCGGCCACCATTTATAGATGGTCGCTTTGCTTACGCCTGCTTTCTCAGCAATTTTGTCGATGGTTACCTCTTCAAAGCCGGTTTCCAATAGCAGCTCATATGCTACTGTCAATATCACATGTTGAAGCTTCACATCTCTCGGGCGACCTTTTTGAGCCATTCACTTGACCCCTTTCTATCCTTTGCCATCAGTATATCTGAAATTTAGCGTATTTACAAAACGCTACGTTCAGTATATAGTGATACTACCGATTAAGTAAACGCGACGTTCACTTAATGCGAAATCATCCTGTAGAGGGGGAGCATTGCTATGAGCCAGTCCATTTCAAAAGCGCAAAACGAGATCTCAACAACAATGATGGTTGTCCTGGCTGCGGCATGCGGCCTTATTGTAGCTAACCTTTACTATTCTCAAACCCTTGTGGGTCCTATCAGCACAGCGCTCGGTCTGCCTTCAGGAGCTGCCGGGTTGATCGTAACCTTCACGCAAATCGGCTATGTAGCTGGCTTGCTGTTTATCGTTCCGCTGAGCGATAAGATAGAGAATCGCCGACTGATCGTGACTTCTCTGGCCATCGTGGTCTTGGCCTTAATCCTGGCCGCTGTCTCCTCGGGATCCGTCCTGTTTTTGACAGCTGCCTTATTGATCGGGTCCGGCTCAGTCGTCGCGCAAATCCTTGTCCCCCTTGCCGCATTTCTGTCAAGCGAACAGCAGCGCGGCCGAGTCGTTGGTAACGTTATGAGCGGCCTTTTGCTTGGCATCATGCTCGCCAGGCCGATTTCCAGTCTAGTCGCTGGCATTTGGGGATGGCGGACGATATTTGTGCTATCTGCCGTTGGCATGGCTCTTTTGGCTCTTATACTGGCGAAAGTACTCCCAAAAAGGAACCCCGAAAACACCTTAACCTATACGCAGCTTGTGGCATCCTTGGTGGAACTGTTCAAAAAGAATCAGATATTGAGACGGCGCGCTTTTTACCAAGCTCTTCTGTTCGGTTCGTTCAGTCTCTTTTGGACGACCGTGCCCCTCAGATTGGCGGATGAGTATGGTATGTCCCAACAAGGCATCGCTTTATTCGCCCTTGTTGGCGTGGCCGGAGCTATCGCAGCTCCTATTGCGGGAAGATTGGCGGACAAAGGCCTCACCAAGACGATCACCATTGGCGCCATCGTGACTGCGGTCTTGTCCTTTCTGCTCATTGCCTTGATCCATGACAATTCACTTTTATCACTCGTGCTGCTTTTCGTTGTCGCGGTGACGCTTGATATGGCGGTTTCGGGTAATTTGGTCGCCAGCCAAAGAATTATTTATTCGCTCGGGAATGAAGCCAGAGGTAGACTGAATGGCTTATTCATGGCTATTTTCTTCATCGGGGGAGCGGTGGGTTCATTTTTAGGAGGGTTAACCTATGCACATGGCGGTTGGATATCGAGTACTTGGATCGGGGTGGCATTGCCTTTCGTCGCTTTCCTGTATTTCTTGACGGAGCGCAAGTCCCGTTAAGATCAATAAGACTCGATTTCAGAGGAATAATTTTCCCCTTCATATAAGCCTCTTAGATTTATTAGGAATTTTCTATTGCGCTGCATAGCATCTGAACGAAATTCAAAAAATAGACTGAGATGCACTTTCCCCAACTCCCAAAGTCTATACTGCACTTTGTCTGTTTGATTTAACAACTCGGGCATGCAAGACAAAAGGAACTACAGGACGCTATTTGTGCGATATCAGAAGATTTGAGGGTCGCAGCGGAACTACAGTGCTCTATTTGTCCAAATAACCTTACATTTGGTAAAAATAGGCGAAATAGCGGATGATAGTTCCCTCTCACGGAGGAAATCGCTCCATTCCTATGGAATAGCGGACCACAGTTCCCTTTCCCTCAGCTCAACAGTTATGGAATCGGATTATATAAAATAAGAGGCTATCTCCTAGGTCATTTCTGACTTCGAGATAGCCTCCTTGTATATCAAGCCTATGACCGCGACAAGAGTTGTTGAGCCACTATATAGCCCGATCCGCCGTTCACCCCGTGACCAGGCCAGGTCGCAGCGCCTAGCATATACACATTCGGAATAACTGACTGGTGGCTTGGCTGCCCCGGCAATGGGCGGAACAGATAGCTTTGGGCCAGATCGTGCGCGCCGCCGTATGGATCTCCCGGTCCAGCGTTCGGATTGAAGCGAGCGATTGTGTTCGGCGTTACGACATATTTGCCAATAATCGCGCTTGGTATATTCGGAATATGTTTGCTCACCACATGCAATACGCGTTCTGTAAAACGCTCCGTGAGATCCTGTGTCCAACTGCCATCTCCCACATCGATCTGGCCGGCGGCATCCCCACGCGGTCGGGTAGGTACTTCAAGCACTTGAACGCGCATGATTGCTTTGCCTGCGGGCGCACGTGCGGGATCGAGATTCGTGGAACAATCGACGGTAAAGGTTGGGTTCACAGGAAGCAGACCTGCCATCCCCTGTGCAATCGCTAGCGTAAATCCATCCAGCCCATCTGTCAAATGAGGCTGTCCTACGCGGTCAAAGCGTGCATCCGGCCAACGCGGCGGCTCGCTTAGAGCCAGATGAATCTGTACGCATCCGCGGCCATATCGAAACTGTTTCGCTTGGGTGCGCAGCGCCAAAGGCGTATCACTCTCAGCTAGCAGCGAGAGATATAATTGATCCGGCGTGGTCGATGCCACGACTGCTTGCTTCGCTATGTATGTTCTGCCTTCCGCTGTTCGCACGCCAACAGCTCGGCCATTCTCTACTAAGATACGTTCGGCCAGCGTGTTCGTAAGAATCTCTCCGCCTTGATCCTTAATCAGCCTCACCAATGCCTGAACCAATTGTTCGCTGCCGCCTGCCGGAGTTGGCATACCGCCGCCCATCAATGCCATGGCCGTGAGCGGGACCCAAATGCCGCTTCCGACTTCATCCGGGGTGCGGCCGAGGTGAGTAACCCAAGAGGCCAGCATTGCGCGCATCACAGGAGATTTCAGGGAATTTACCGCATGACGAGCAGTCCCGAACAACTGCCCAGCAAATGCGGAATAGCCAGAGCTATGTTCATCATGTAGCAGCCGTTTCAGGATAGGCGCAGCCTCTTGGCTGGAAAGATCCATACTGAACAAGCCGAACACATCGTTGACATGGGGATTTAACTGTTCAAAAATGCCTGCCAAAGCAGCGCCGTCGCCAGGAGCCAGACGCTCCGCTTCAGCGATGAGCTCCTCGAACGAGCGCGGCAATACGGCTGTCCGACCATCTTCCATGGAAACCCCGGTCGGCAGATCTGTATTCACATAATGTAACCCCCGAGCTTCCAAATCCTCCCTCAGCTCAGCATAAGCAGGCCCTGTTGTAAAAAGGGGATGCGCCGCCGCATACACATCATGCTTGAATCCTGGCAGCGTGAGTTCCTCAGTCCGCACAAAGCCGCCCGGGCGATCATTTTTCTCTAAAACTAGTACGCTGCGGCCAGCACGAGTTAAGTAAGCAGCCGTTATTAAAGCATTGTGCCCGCTGCCGATTATTACAATGTCAAAGCTTTCCATTCTATCACTCCTTTTTTGATTTGAAGCCTAGTAGAAACTTATTCGAACAATTGCTATATCATTACTTCACCAACATTGAAATATGTGAAAGCCATCTTTACTACTCACTAATTCAAGTGGGAATAGTAGAATTTGTTTTTGAGGTGAATAAATTATTAAGATTTTATTAAGATGTCCGCTGAGACCTATTACAATTGTCACATATTCACAAGGTCCTTCGGCCTATAGGTTACAGAAAAAGGAAAACCGGAAAGAGCCTTTCCCGATTGAGTCCAAAGTTGACATTGACAAATCCTAATACGAACCATTAATCAACCAGTGGATAAAAAATGACACAATTTTGTTTTTCGAACATAGGCATACAGGCCTAATCACCGGGAATGACTAGGATAATACGCTCATTGTAAACAGGATTCGACACCAGATATAATCGCGTTGGAAATTAAATTTCCAGAAAAATGAAGAACGGTGTTTTTTTTTGTCAAGAAACGCCGTACACGAACAAGCCCATCGGGCGAAAAAAGAGGAGGAAAATAAAGGAATGAGTTCACGTGACAGAAAGATTCGCAAGAAATTGTCTCAGACAGCATCATCAGCGCTCGCTCTTTCAGTACTTCTTGGGTCTTGGAGCGGTTTTCCTGCGCCAGCAGCGGCAGCAAATGCAGCCGAAGCTTCCCACCTTCTGACTTATGAGGGTGCGGCCTATGCCTCGTCAACCGAAGGAGGCTTGACGCCGGACAAAGCGTTTGACGGCAATACCGACTCCCGTTGGGGTAGCTCGTTTAACGCCGGCGAGCAGTGGATCTACGTAGACCTTGGTTCCAAAGCCAAGCTCGAGAAAGCTGTCCTTCGCTGGGAAAATGCCTACTCGAAGTCGTACAAGATTCAAGTATCTGACGACGAAACGAATTGGAAAGACATCTACACAGACACCAAAGGAAACGGTGGCGTAGATACCATCACCCTATCAGGTGAAGGACGTTACGTCCGTATGCTGTCGCTTGAGCGCAGCGGAGGCTACGGTGTTTCCCTCTATGAATTTGAAGTATACGGTACAGGTGGCAGCAATCCGCTCCCTGTCGTACTAGGCGAAGATGTAGCTTTGAATAAACCGGTAACGGCTTCTTCAACGGCTACGCCTGACAAAGATAAGCCCTTGTTGCTGCCTGAATATGCTGTTGATGACAATGCGACAACAAGATGGTCCTCAGCGCACACAAGTGATGAGTGGATTTATGTTGACCTTGGCAGCGAGCACAACATCGGCCGTATCCGCCTGAACTGGGAAAATGCCGCTGGTCGCATCTACGATCTGCAAGTATCCAACGATGCTCAGAACTGGACGACGATTTACCGTGAAATCAACGGTCATGACGGTTGGATGGATACACAAGTTTTTGCAAGTGGACGTTACGTTCGTATGAAAGGGATCTCCCGCACGACGAGCTACGGCTACTCCTTGTTCAATTTCAACGTGTACGATTATGTTGAAGGCGATCCGAAACCAACTTACACAATTCCTGCACTTCCTACAGCATCGACAGTTGACGTTGGTAAAGGCAGCTATTTGAGCAGCGATATCAACATGCCGCAGCCCCGTCCTCCTGTTAATAAAACAGATGATGTGAAAGGTCCAATTCCTTCAAATGACTGGTGGCAGTCCGTTCTTATTAAAAACTTGAGTGATAGCCTTATCACACTACCGCTCAAATCCAAATATACGACGATGGGTCTCGGTATTCTGAACCCAGGTGCCGGTTGGGTGAATGATACAGGCAACTCCCAAGCAGCAGACGGAGCACCTGACTTCTACTTGAACGCAGGCAACATCTCACCATCGCGCATCAAGAACAAAGTAGCCGGCTATGGCGACTGGTCCGCAACCGTTCAACTAAGTGACAACGATCAGGAGAAAATGAAAACGACGTTCGTCAAAGGCTCGCCGTACCTGTATTCGGAATTCAGCGATCCGACGACACCAGAATTGAACTTCCCGGTTTCCACAAGCTTCTATGACGACAACGGCAATCAGGTTCTCTTGGGTGAAGGCGCTACTTTGACGGCGGACCACATCGGCTTTACCGTCAACAATGTGGATGGTTCGCCGCAATCGAAACCTGTGACTCGCCACTATGGCTTGTTCGCACCGCAAGGCTCTGTCTTCATGAAAGTCGGCAACAAAATCAAAGTTCGACTCGGCAGTGGTCAAAACTACATGTCTCTAGCCTCCATGCCGGCTGCAAGCGATTTGAACTATTTTTATAAGCACGGCTATGCCTTCATTAAAAATACGACGGTAACTCCGGGCTATGATGAAAACACGTCCGAAGTCACGACCCGTTTCGATGTCGAGATCGATCAGAAGCGCGCGGACATGGAGCCAACGACGTTGATGGCGCTGCTCCCGCATCAATGGAAGCAAACGTCTTCTCAACTGACTTCGCTTTCTTATGAGTCCATTCGCGGCACATTGAAGCTTCATGAGGGCAACTCATTTACGACGGTTGATCGTTTTAACGGTATCGTCCCTCAATTCACAGAGCCGGGAGATCCGACTTACTCACGTGAAATCCTGCTCAAGCAACTAAGCTATCTGGACGAATCTACATCGAAGAACATCATGTCAGGTGATGCTTATTGGCAAGGTAAAGTGCTTCATCCGCTGGCAATGGGCGTCTTGATCGCCGACCAAATCGGGGACCAAGCGTACAAAAATGTGTTCTTGGAGCGACTCAGAACGATCTTGACTGACTGGTACACTTACACTAAGGGAGAGCCGGACTACTTCATGTACTACGACCCAACTTGGGGTACTATGTACTACAAAAACAGCGAATTCGGCGCTAACACTGGCTTGACCGACCATCATTTTACCTATGGTTATTACGTCTTCGCTTCCGCAGTACTTGCAACTTACGATCAAGACTTCAAAAACAATTACGGCGAGATGGTTGAGCACCTCATCAGAGACTACGCGAACCCGTCGAAAAGCGATCCGCAATATCCGTTCCTGCGTAACTTCGATCCGTACGAGGGCCATTCATGGGCTGGCGGTTATGGGGATAACAACAATGGGAACAATC
This sequence comes from Paenibacillus sp. J22R160, assembly GCF_059692135.1. Lineage (NCBI taxonomy): Bacteria > Bacillati > Bacillota > Bacilli > Caryophanales > Paenibacillaceae > Paenibacillus > Paenibacillus sp. J22R160. The sequence continues at coordinate 87,563 of NZ_JCAUAU010000023.1, forward strand.
AGGAAGCAGCGGGCGAGTCATTGTTCGGCTGGGTCGGCGAATACATGTGGAGCTTGATGTCCGGCGACAAGCAGTTCCGTGATATCTCCATCTACGGCTTCACAACAGAGCTGAAAGCCGTTGAACAATACTGGTTCAACTATGACAACGACAACTGGCTGCCTGGGTTTGCTCACAAATCCGTTGGCCAAGTGTACGGCAGCGCGTATAACTTCGGTACGTTCTTCAGCGGCGACCCTGTCAACATTTACGGCATTCACTGGTTGCCGACAGGCGAGTATCTGACAAGCTATGGTTTCGATCCTGCGAAAGCTGCAGACCTGTACAATGGTCTCGTCAAGGATAACAAAGGCCCGGAAAACGCATGGTACCACATCGTTTGGCCAATTGAAGCCTTAAGCGAGCCGGAGAAGGTACTGAATAAATTTACGACCGAGAATACGCAAAAGAATGAAATTTTCAACACCTACTGGTTCGTTCACAGCATGGCAACTCTTGGAACGCGCACCAGAGACATCTGGGCAAGCGGCTGGTCCGGAGCTACCGTCTACAAGAAAGATTCGGTTTACTCCGCAATGATCTGGAATCCGAAGAACGAAGCGGTTACGGTGACTTTCCACAATGCAGCCGGCGTAACAGGATCCGCAAAAGTTGGACCGAAATCACTTGTGAAAGTAGATCCGACGAAAGTGACAGATCTAGATGGCAACAAACCTCCGCAGCTTGCGGCAGATACAACGCAAAACACGATTGGACAACCGATCGACATTACTTTTGCCGACCATCTGAAATGGCGCGAGTCCATCAGCTCAGTCCTTGTAAACGGAGCAGCAATTGATGCCTCGCAGTATAGCGTGCAAGGCGGCAAAATTACCTTGAACAGCAATGTATTCCCTGTGGAAGGCAGCTACGCAATCACTGTTCAATCGGCTGGTTACCCAGATACGAATGCACAGCAAGTCGTCATCACGAACTCGACGGTAAATCTAGCGCTGAACAAACCGACCTTTACGTCGGATAAAGCGAATAACCCAGGCTCCTACGCAGTTGACGGTAAGCTGGATACGCGTTGGGAATCAGCCTTCAGCGATCCACAGTTTATTGGTGTCAACCTGAACTCGGAGTATAAAATCAGTCATGTTCGCTTGAACTGGGAGAATGCAGCTGGTAAAAGCTACACGGTGCAAACTTCTGTAGACGGTCAAACTTGGCAAACAGTGTACACGACCACGCGTGGTCATGAAGGCATCGACGACATCAAATTCCCTGCTGTGAATGCCAGATATGTCAAAGTAGAAGGCACAGAACGGACGACAAACTATGGTTACTCCCTCTGGGAAATGGAAGTGTTCGGTACGCCAGCAGGCGATCTTGACGCTCCGAAGCTGACTGCTGACACGACAATGAACCGTGTAGGACAACCGATCGACATCAGCTTTGATGACTTCGCGGATTGGAGAAACGCTGTCCTTGGTGTGAAAGTAAATGGTGTGGCGGCATCTGCTGCACAATACGTAGTATCACCAGGTAAAATCACACTGAATGCCGCTTTGTTCCCTGAAGCAGGCAGCTACGAGATTTCTGTTGAAGCAAAAGGTTTTGCCAATGCATCGATTCAGCAAGCCATCATTACAAACTCGAACGTCAACCTTGCTTTGCGCAAGCCGACGCTCACATCTGCGAATCCGAAACAAGCTGGCAAAAATGCCGTTGACGGGAACATCGGAACAAGATGGGAGTCCGATTTCAGCGACCCGCAATACCTAACGGTCGATCTTGGAGCAGACAATACCATTTCCCGAGTGCTTCTGAACTGGGAGAACGCAGCCGGCAAGAGCTACACGGTTGAAGTCTCTTCAGACGGTAAAGACTGGAAAACGGTCTATGCGACAACAACAGGTAAACCAGGCATCAACGATATCGGATTCTTGCCAACTCAAGCAAGATACGTGAAAGTAAACGGTACGGAGCGGACTACAGCCTATGGCTTCTCGCTATTGGAATTTGAAGTATACGGCAATGGTTCCACCAACTTGCCGAGCGCACCGGAACTGTCAGCCGATACGACGGACGCAAAAGTTGGTCAACCGATCGACATCACCTTCGATGAAGATGCAACATGGAGAGGTAAGATCGAAGTTGTCAAAATTGACGATACAGTGGTAAGCTCCAACCAATTCAAATTGGCCGCAGGTAAAATCACCTTAGACGCTTCTCTGTTCAAGGATGCAAAAACGTACCAAATTTCCGTGCAAGCGACAGGTTACACCGAAGCTTCCGTGCAGCAAACAGTCGCAGCGAAAGATATTCCGGGTAATCCGAATACAGGTCCAGGTAACCCAGGAACTGATCCAGGTACAAACCCGAATCCGCTAAATCTCGCGTTCGGTAAACCGACAGCTTCCTCGCCGGACTACCACCGTTCAAGCGCTGATGCAGTCGACGGACGATTCGATCGCCGCTGGGAGTCTGCTTTTGATGACAACCAATGGATGAGCGTTGATCTCGGAGCTCCAAAAACGATTAATCACGTCGTTCTGGCTTGGGAGAACGCCTATGGTAAAGCTTATACCATCGATGTCTCCTTGGATGGACAAACATGGACAACGGTATACGCTACCGAGAATGGCAACGGCGACATTGACGATCTTACCTTTGCTCCTGTGAGTGCAAGATACGTGAAGATGAACGGAATCAAACGTGGAACACCATACGGCTTCTCGCTGTGGGAATTCGAAGTCTATGCTGGTAATCAAGCTCCGCTTACAGGACCTGCATTGTCAGTGGATACGACGGATAATATTCTTGGCCAAGCAATCGACATCACGTTTACCGACGATACCGCTTGGAGAAACGCGATCAACGCAGTTGAACTGAACGGCGCTACCCTTCGCGCTGACCAATACAAGGTATCGGCAGGCACGATTACGCTTAATGCTGCTTTGTTCACGGAAGCTCGCCCTTACGAAGTGAAGGTGCGTGCAACTGGCTATGACGACGTTACAGTTGTGCAAGCCATAATACCTGCAACTAATCTTGCGCTTTTCAAACAAGTCACCACTTCGGACCAACCGCTTCAAAGTGGTATGCTAGCCGTGGATGGAAATAAGAGCACACGCTGGGAATCAGCGTTCAGCGATCCACAATGGATCTGTGTTGATCTTGGGCAATCCTTCAAAATCGGACGCGTCCTTCTGAACTGGGAGAATGCTTCAGCGAAAGCTTATACGGTTGAAGTGTCCACGAACGGCGAGAACTGGACGACCGTTTCCTCGACGACGTACGGAGACGGCGGCAAGGACAACATTCTCTTCACCCCTGTTGATGCCCGTTACGTCAAAGTTGCTGGCACACAGCGCAATACGCAATACGGCTACTCCTTATTTGAATTAGAAGTATACGAATAATGACAGAAGAGGCTGCCCTAAAGGTCATCAAATGACCGCGGGACAGCCTCTTGTTTTGACTAGGGGAGTGGATGGATTACTTGTAAGCAACGCCGATTACTCCTGTTATTTTCAACGATTGATCCACTTTTCCCCAAATAACTGGAGTTTCTACCACTAATTTCGCTAGATCTAGCCGATTTCGTGCAGCTTCTGATGATTTAGCTGGAGTTTCTACCTCTATTTCATTTCCTGCCACAAAGCAGCAAAGATTAACGGTAGTTTTTCCATCTATACCTGCTACGGCAGCTAAATGGGTCGTCCCCTTGGAATTGTAAGGCTGAGTGGATGGATTACTTGTAAGCAACGCCGCCTATCTTTCACTCTGATCATCACTGCTGGTAACGATCAGATTACGGACCGTTTCCCGCAGACTCTCGCGCATATCGTGCGGTGTCCCGTCATCGGTCACTAACGTCTGAATCCGATTAAGCTCCATACCAAACAGAAAACCACTGCGATTGGCTTTGGACGAATCCGCCATGAGAATGAGGTGATTACTCTGCTCTACCATCATCTGAGCAATTTGCAGAGGCTCCCATTTGGAATAGTAAATACCTTGTGTGCCAAACCCCATACAGGAAAACAGCGCTTTGTCGAAGCGATATTGACGAAGCTCGCAGTGCAGCTTATAGCCGAATGTCATACCATCTTCCCCCACCTCGCCACCGACCATATAGACATTCAGCTTTCCTTTCTTCTGAACAAGATTCAAAGCGACCATCGCCGAATTTGTCACGATCGTCAGGTTTTTATCGCCAGGAATCAAGCGCGATAGCACAAGCCCCGTCGTGTTGCCATCTACAAAAACACTATCGCCTTCCTCCAATAAGAGCATCACTTCGCGAGCGATGGCCTCCTTACGCTCGAGATTCAGCTGCATGCGATCATAATACGGCATGTCCCAGGTTGTCTGCTCTCTTTTAACAGCACCGCCGTATGTTCTGCGAACTATGCCTTTTTCGTCCAAAATACGCAAATCCCGGCGGATGGTTTCCACCGAGACACCATAGGTCACTATTAATTCATCGACAGATACGCTGCCGGCACGCCGCACTTCCATGATAATTTCATTTCTTCGACGAACGGAGTTCAACGTTGTAACCTCCCCTGTTGCGAGTAAAACAAGGCTTCCCCATAAGCCTTAAATGCGCTTACGTAGGAAGCCTGTTACCTGTCTGTTCCTGAGCTTACTTAAATTCTTTGAGCGCTTTCGTGGAGTCAGCCTGCGCCTTCTTCAGCGCATCAGCCGGAGATAATTTACCAGCCGTCAACGCTTGCAAAGCCTCTCCAACCGCAGTATCCATCTTGTTGCGTGCAGCACTGGATACATCGATTCGTGCATAAGGGAACACTTCATCGAATGCCTGCTTCTTCTGCGGGTTATCTGTATAGTTCTTCTTCAATAAATCCGTATTCTGTGCAGATAGCGTTGCTGGGAAATAACCTGTTTTGGCTGCATAAATCGATTGCGCATTAGATTCAGCGAAGTATTTCATGAATAACCAGCCTGCCAGCTGTTTCTCTGGTGTCGTTTTGAACAGGACTTGATTACCGCCGTACAATTCCGTTACTTTATTTCCGCTTTTCCCTTGCGGGATTAGCGTAATGCCCCACTTGAACTTATCTTTCACCAAATCAAGCTTTGAGCTTGTACGAGCCGTCGTACCGATCTCCATCGCTGCTCTGCCGTTCGTGAATTCCTGTTCCGTGTCTTGAGCGAATAGAATCGCTTTCTTATCCACTAGATTCTTGATGATCCCAGCTAGTTCCAATGCCTGCGGATTGTCGTAATTAACGCCGCTTTGATCCAAATTAATCGGATCAATGCCGTAAGTGCGCAGCCATGTGCGGAACGTTCCGCCATTATTGGCATTCCCCATGACCAAAGCAGGAATTCCCGTTTTATCCGTAATATCTAACGCCATCTTCTCAAATTCCTGCCATGTTGCTGCTGGCTTCTCATAGCCTGCTTTCTTAAGCAGATCCATGTTGTAATATACGCCCATGGAGGAGTTGCCATGCGGCCAGCTCATTGTCTTACCATTATACTCCGGGATACGCTGACGAGCCAATACACCTGGCATGATGTCGTCGAGATCTGCTTTTTTCAACCCGTTAACAGGATCGTTGATGTAATCGTCGAGCGCCACGATTTTGTCAGCTTTCATATATTCCAGTGTATCACTCTCATAAGACATGGCTACTGCCGGCAGACCCCCGCCTTGCAGGGAAGCACGCACTTTTTTATTCAAATCGTCATACGAGCCTTGGAACACTTCTTTGACAATAATTTTACCTTCATATTCCTTATTGAATGCTGCGACCATCTCTTTGATTGCATCGCCATAGATCGTTGCTTGAATATGCCAGAAATCGATCGTAATCGGTCCGTTTTTCCCAAGCTCAATACCTTGTGCTACTTTCGACTCTTCTTTGTTATCCGTTTGCGTGCTGGCAGGCGCTGCTTGCTGCGGTGTTCCACAACCGATGGTCGCGAGAAGCAAAAGGCTCGCCACTGAAGCTTTCCAAGCGGGAAAACGTTTCGATATATTCATGGTTATCACTCCCTTGATTTGTATGTTGCATGAAGCATCAGTACGATTAACAGGCAATGAGATGAGGTAGGTTTAGCGTTTGTGATCTATTTACCAACGAGTTCTGAAAGCTCAAAGCTTTCCCCAGGAGCCGGACAATACTTCCTTATGCCTCCGCTATTGAACAACGTCGGGTGTACGCTATGCAAAGGAACGACTAGTTTCGGAGCAATCCGTGTGGTTAATTCGGATATCTCCTGCGGTGACGCATGTCCTCCCGTTGCACAATAGCGATATTGAACACCAAATTCAGTGAGCCACTTCAGCAGCGTTTCGTCGGAAGGTGTCAACGGATTACCGTCAGCATGAACGTAAATCGAAACCGATTCGCGTGAACCGAAGGTTTCCAATTCCGCTAAAAGAGGTGTGTGTGGATAAATGAGATAGACGGCATACGACGATTTATTGCCTGTAATTTCATTGAGCGTTATGGACTCATAAGGAAGCTCCACTTCCTTGGAAGGGCGCGGTCCCTTGGACCATTGCGGCGTGCTCAGTAGTCGAATGACATCCTGATCGACATCAAGTGCTTGATGACCGGCAAGTACGGTTAGTCTCGTGGAGGCCTCCCTCCACAGAACGGCTGTACTTTCGTCCATCACAAGCTGACGACCCGCTTCTTTGGTGCGGATAATTAAATCAGCGACGCGCTCCACGTTGCGAGCGAGAATGTTAACATACACCAAGCCATCCGTGTCTTCCATTGCACGGCGGCATTCGACTGCCACCTCAACTTCAAGCCGATCCTTCGGCTTGCGGAACAACGTGTCCGGACGCATTCTCGTGCCTTCGGTAATCAGCAGATCAACCCCTTCGCTTTGACAGCGTTCAATGAACCGATCCAAGCGATGCGAATTCCGTCCATGTCGACGCCAATCAGCTGTGAAAGCTATCTTGTGCTGCGGTCCATGAATAATGAAGCCCGTAACCCCAGGACTATCATGATCCACCTCGATGAATTCGATGCGGAAAGTGCCAAAGTCGACGATCTGACCGTCATCAATGAGGCGAATATCTGCTTGCGTGCCTTCATACTCGCCTGAAGCAACGACACCTTCATATACCGCGTAAGCGTCACGGTGCATCCAGACGGGCAGTCCTTCTCGCAGTGAAGGAAGCAAAGCCATGTGATCTTGATGGATGTGGCTCACGAAGCCATGCAGGTTGTTCACTTGCGGGAAGAGATCTTTGCCCCACACTTGCGATAGCTCTGCTTCCCCAACATCGCCCAATAAGGCAGGATCGTATAGACCCAACACGGGAGGTGCCATCCGTGTCAGCAGACTACTACGAATCCCAAAGTCTGAACGGACGCTGACTTCGCCTTTGAAAAATGCGCGTGCCATACCAAGATCAAACACAATTCCCGTATCTCCACAGCTGTATAAGATGTGAACACCGCCAATCGTGGTCAACCCACCATAAAACGTAATGCGCTCCTCCAACTGTTGACTCTGATTCATACGTATTACCTCCTCTAAATGTGTTTATGTTTGCTATGTTGAATATCCACCAATAGGGATGCTAGCTCGTCGAGTGTTGTCAGTCTTACATCCCACGGTGACGGGTCGGACGAAGAATATGCGGATATCCATGCCGTGCGTCCGCCTAACTTACGCACCGGATACAGATCGTTCCAAGCATGATCGCCGATCGAGAGAATTTGTTCTGGCCGCAGCCCCTCCCGCTTCATCAGCTCATACATGAAATGTTCTAAACCAACCGGCTTCCCAGCACCGTATAGGATATCCGTAAACAAGTCGCCACCGCCAAGCGCAGCAATAAACTCACGACCTGTATTTTCCGGCGAATTCGTGAGCAGCAGCTTCAATCGCACCCCGCTCAATTGGCGAATAGCCTCATATAACCCTGTGTGGCGTTCAAAACTCGACGAGCCCAGAAGCATTTCCTTGCGAACCTGCTGAAATGACTCCTGACGCTTCGCCTCATCGATCCCGTGTTTGACAGTGAAAATACTGACCAAGCTCCATGCATCGCCGGCATAAATAGCTGGAGTATTTGAGGATTGATTAGGCTCAATCTTCACTTCTACCCCGTTCCAATCATAGTGCAGCAATTCCAATTGGTTCTCAATCGTTTCCCGTGACCACGTATCCGTGCTCGGGTGGTACCAATCCCCAATGCTGCTAGTGTGCCGACCTTCAAGTAAACGATCCATTTCTTCCAGAATCTCGTCCAAGCTTGCTGCATGATGTCCTTCTGTAAATAGCAATTCCAAATATCGTTTGTAAAAAGTGCCATCCTGATAAAGCGTACCGTCTAAGTCGAATAAGACGACTTCAATTTCCTGCAGCCAATCCATGTGTTGTTCCTCCGGCATGTTTCTTTGTTGTTTTTTCTCTATCCTTTAAGCCCAGCTGAGGTAATACCTTGATGAAACCAATGCTGCGCGACCAAATACAACACGACAATAGGAGCGATTGTAAAAGTAGCCGCCGCCATCAAATGATGATAATTAGGCCCTTCTTCACTAACAAAATACAACAAACCTACTTGCAGTGGCCTGAGCGATTCACTCGAAGTAATTAACAATGGCCAAAGTACACCGTTCCATTTTCCAATAAAGGCAAGTAAGGCGGTCGTAATTAAGGAAGGCAGCACGAGTGGCAGCAGTACGGACCACAGATATCGACCACTTGACATACCATCCACTTGAGCTGCTTCCCAATACTCTTTTTGCACAGATAGAAAAGCCTGTCTTAATAAAAATATCGTGAAAGCTTCCGCCAGAAACGGCAGCATCATCCCCATGTAGCTGTCATAGAAACCCTGTCCCCCGTTACCCGCCCAATCGTTACCGCCAGCAAAAGGAATATGCCGCATAGTTACGAAGTTAGGGACCAATGTAACATCATAGGGAATGAGCATGGTGATCACCACGAGCATAAAGATGAGATTACGACCGCGAAATGTAAAATGGGTAATGGCAAAAGCGATCGGCACACACACGAGTAATTGGAGTGCCGTACCAACACCAGCGATAATCACCGAATTGACAAAATAGCGCTGAAAGGTGGATTCCGGTTTTAACCAAGCTTCCGCATAGTTCTTTAGGTGCCATACATCGGGCAGCCACGTTGGCGGCATGCGATTAATTTCCTCCGCGCTTTTTAGCGAGGTTAGAATCATCCATACGAAGGGGAACACCACGCAGCAGGCTAACAATACCGTGCATATCCACACGATCAACCACGTTATTTGGGAAGAACGGCTTGATCCTACTGAGCCAAACATGCTTTCATCCTCCATCCTGCATTAATGCATATAGTGAACCTTTTTCTCGCCGTAACGCAGCTGCAGCCAGGTTAATCCAAGCAAGAGTAAGAATAGTACCATCGAGACGGCCGATGCATACCCAACTTGACCGTACACATAGAAGCTTCTGAAAATATACAAGGGCAGTGACATCGTGGAACCTAATGGCCCACCTTCTCCACCAGAGAAAACATAGAAAGCATTAAACGATTCGAAAGCGCCAATTACGGATACAATAATGAGTAAAAACCAAGTCGGCGACAGCAGTGGCAGCGTGATATGACGGATCGTATGCCAAGTCCTAGCCCCATCAATTCGAGCTGACTCCGTTAGATCATGCGGAATTTGCGTCAACCCCGATAAGAACACTACAATCTGAAAGCCCAGGCTGCCCCATATCGTGAACAACATAATCACACCAAGCGCCCAAGTAGGACCTGCGAATGCCGTTGGGATCGAAGAAGGCCAGTGTCCGCCAAAGGACTGAATCAGCTTGATTAGAATTGGATCAGGGTCTGTCAGCCATTGTTGCGGCGTTCCCCCCATGTTGCTTACAGCCCAATTCGCCAGCCCCACGCTCGGATGGAAAATCCATTTGAATACAATTGCTGCTGCAACCTGTGAAGTAATGTACGGAAGGAAAAAAAGCACACGCAGCACGGTTCTACCTTTCGTTATATGAAACAAGACATAGGCAACAAAAAATGAAAGCAACAGTGACAAGGGAATCGTGCCTATCGCGTAAAATATGGTGACAATGAAGCCTTGTCCAACTGGACCGAGCTGTAAGCCGGAGACTGGATCTTGGACAAGGAGGTCCTCTGTAAAAATACGAATGTAATTATCGAATCCTACGAATTGCTCCGGTACATAGCCCCACTTCCACAAACTCATCCACATGCCGAACAGAAGCGGCCAATAACGAAACAACAATAACAGAGCCAGCGCCGGAAGGGCATAGCACAATCCCGTCCACGCTTCTAGTGCTTTTCTCCGAGAGCGCGACTTGACGGTTATACGCTCCCGCAATCTTGGATTAGGTTTGTTGTCATAAGCAGCAGCTTCTTTCGTTATCACTTAGAATCTCCTCTCTTATCTGCCTTTTTGTTCGCCTTACTTCATTCATTGTAGCTGGCAAATGTTTGGTGGTAATCATAGATGCTTTAAGAAATTGTTACCGATGTTACCGATGTTTACACAATTGGTTATTCACTGTTGTCAGAACGGTCATCCTTTTGAGAACAACGGGCATTTGAGGCGTTAAGGAATGCTTGATTTTTCTAATTTATGTAAAAAGCCAATAAAAACCTCGGAAAAATTTCCATGGTCTTTATTGGCTTTTCTTGCAGGTTATTCAGCAGATGGCTGAATGATTAAACGGATAAGAACCGAATCAGTCCAAGCAACGCAAAGCACAAGAGGACGGTGCCTGCGCCAATTCCAGTAATCGCACTGTTTGCTACATTTAGTTTTTTGGACAATACTATCGAAATGAGGACAACCCCAATGAGGAGTACCGCTAACAGGTATAAGCTTGCGTCATTAAAAATACTTTTTAACCAGAAAAAATGAATACCCACAATGAATGCAATCCATGGCGCAACATAATCTTTACGTTTTAGCTTCATCAATAGGAATGACCCGACAGCTGCTAGAAAGAACTCAAGATATACGAATATTAAATAGCTTGTGTATGCACCTGAATCTGCCAGTGCAGAAGGTTCATTCCAATTTTTTACACTTAAATAAATCCCGAGCATTCCCACTAAAAGAGCAATGCCAGAAGCGATCCCGATGTAGATCCGCCAACTTTGTCTAGGCCTCTCCTGCGCCCAGCCAAACCAGCTAAAACTGAATATGCCGAAAATGGCGGTGTACATCACATAATCCCTGATATAGTCCATACCTAACCTCCATTACTTATTCTATTCCCCCTGCTTCCTAACTTGCCCTTTATTGGACTTGCCTATAAGGAAAAACTTGTCTTGGCAAATCCGTCAAAAGCCTATATCCTACTAAAAAGGCCGTCTCTCCTTCCTTTACACCAGATTATTTTTCAGCCATAATGAAGAGATGCATACTATTAAAAACCTCTAGTTTATCTATGTTAGCCTAGAATGGAGAGGAAGCGCATTCATGTCGAAATCATCCCTTAAGTCATCCGTTGTGTCCAGCTTCCGAATGTCTTGGAACAGCTTCAAGTCGAGGCTTCTTCTTAAATATGCGTTATCCTATATTTTAATGTTCCTCATTCCCTTAACTGGCGTTACGATTTTCATCTATGAAAACGCAATCAATGATTTGCGTAGAGAAATTGAACAGACAAACGTAAACCAACTCATTCAAGTCAAATTATCGATAGACGAACGAATGAGTGAACTGCAACAAATTACAAGCCGCATTGCTTATGACAAGCAGCTCTCCTCCTACATGGTGCATCATCCGTACTATGAGTTGGAAGCGATCGACGCCTTGGGGAATTATAAAGTGAACAGCAGCATTCTGGAAGATTTGCTTCTATACTTTCATAATGATGAGAATATTTATTCCTATCGCGGATTAACGAATGTGCATGTAGCATTCGGAGATTTGTACCACTACAGCAACTGGACCAGTGACCAAATCTATATCGATCTGAACAAAATTAAGCAGCCGATGATTCGTCCGGCAGAGAATGTAACCGTTAACTCGCGTAATGATTCCATGCTGACCATGCTTTTCCCAATCAAGCCGAACGATCTCTACCCCACGGCCACTGTCGTTTATATGGTGGATGAGACGAAGCTGACCGGCGTTATGGACACTATACTCAGCAACTTTACTGGTAGCAGCTACATTTTCAATCAAAATGGACAGCTCCTTACCTCCAATAACCATGGAAACGCTCTTCCGGGGAATGTAGTGGGATCCTTAGCCTCTCTAGAACCCGGCATACATAGCATGAAGCTCGACGGCGTAGAACACTCCGTAGTTTCGGTAAGGTCCAAGGAGAACAATTGGAATTATGTAACTGCGATCCCAAGCCATCAATTTTTCAGCAAAGTGGTCCACATCCAGACCTTATTTCTCCTAGTATTCTGTATCACGGTCTTATTCGGCATCATCGTAGCCATGATCCTAGCTAAGCGGCAATATCACCCGATCAGGGATTTGATCGAATTTACGAAGCTAAAGAGTTCCAATTACGACATGACGACGCGAAATGAATGGGACTGGATCAAGCAAACGATCCATGATTACAGCGCCCGCATCGATACCCAGGAGCCATTCGTCCGTAACCAGTGTTTATTGCTACTGTTCAAACACGGCAAGCCGGATGATCCGGAAATTGAGCGCATGGTGGCGAGCGCCGGGCTGGAATACCCGCATGGACAAGCATTATACGTCTCCCTCATCCTCGCCTGGGATGACAACCTCGAAGGCGGGGAGTCCTCGAACATTCGGCAGCATCTGCAGGAGATGTTTAACGAATTGGAGTTTCCGAGTCTTCAAGCCCGCGTTTACGGCGTAGAATTCTCGACGAAGGACCAGTTGGCTCTGCTCGTCTCCGTTCCAGCGGATGCTCATGAACCAGCCCAGAAGCGGATTGAGGATGTTGTCGAAGCGATCAAAGTCATGATCAGCAACAACTTTCAGATTATGCCATATATCGGTGTCGGAATACCCTATCCGGACCTCGCCTCGATCAACCAATCGTTTATCGAAGCGGCCACGGCGATAGATAACCGGATTCTGGGGTCTAACGGTCGGGTGACTTACTTCGAGCAGTTGCAGGACATGATTGCATCGACTTCTTCCGAAGCCTACTGGCTACCGAAGAAGTCGATGCTCAAGCTGGAGCAAAGCTTAAAGCAGGGTAACGAAACGGTAGCCAATCAAGTGATCGTTGATCTGATCGCCGAGATCAAGGAAGCCGCTGTCCCTGCCGCATTACTGCGCTGCATCTGCTTCGATTTATTGAACTCATTGCTGAGAACAGCCCATGAGCTGGGGGTCAGCGAAGTGTTCGCCGGCATTCACAGCTTCTCCGTTTTCGAAACGCTGGAGGAGCTTGAGGATCGATTAACCTCCCTAGCAGTCAGCATCTGCCAGCAGGTCGAACGGAATACGGAAACGGAACAGCCTTCTTTAATTGAAGATATCGTCGCCTATGTGGATCAGAAGTTCGCCGACTACACCCTTAGTCTCGAGCATGTGGCTCTGAAATATTCCATCTCGATCTCCTACCTGAGCCGCAGCTTCAAAGAGAAAATAGGTCATAACTTTACGCAATATATTTGGCAAAGAAGAATGGAAGAAGTCATTCGGCTGTTGGTCAATACAACCGCTCCGCTGAAGGACATTATTGAACAGGTCGGCTACTTGGACGCTCCGAATTTTATCCGCAAATTCAAGAAAGAAACAGGCTATACACCGGGACAATACCGCAAACTATACGCCTCTTCCAAAAAAGAGCAGGAATAACCTGCGTCTAGCGTAAGAAAACAAGAGGCTGTCCCTAATCTCATTAAATGACCGAGGGCAGCTTTACTTTTGAAGTTTTATGGGCTGCCTTCTCAAATTAACGGGAAATACTACCGCTATTTATTGGAGTAACGCAGCTAAAACATGAATAACTGGAATTTCTCCTGTTAATGGGACGACTGAGCTAGGGAGGGACGGCATTCGTGGCTAATTAAAGGTATTTTTTCCAGTTAATTAGCGACATAAGCCAAGATTTGCTTGAAATAACGGGAGGATTTCCCGTTACATGTTAAATCGCGGAAAGAGTGGATAGAAAAACCAAGGAACTAAGCGAGAACAGGCTGCTTAGCTCCTTGGTTTTTTACTGCGGGAATTCCAAAGGTTACTTTTTGGGAAACTATCTTTTGGGGGTTGACCTATCCATTTATTGAGGTTCGTTAAGAATGTAGTCCACCAGCTCATCCAGAGGCACCGTAGCCAAGGCGATAGCCGTGTCTGTCACTCCGTAGTAAATGTAGAGTAACCCGTCTTTCACGACGTTACCTGTAGGGAAAATAACGTTCGGAATTTGGTAGCCGAATTTCTCATAGTACGTTTCCGGCTCCATGATGAAGTTATGCGTACGGGCAATAACCTTCTCCGGGTTTTCCAGGTCCAGCAGCAGCGCTCCCATCCGATATACAATCTCGTCATCCACACCGTGGTAGAGTACCAGCCAGCCCTTATCCGTTCTTACCGGCGGCGTGGAGCCTCCGATTTTCCGCGATTCCCAAGCTGGATTCTCGCCTTTGGCCAGCAGTTTCGGCTCTTCCCAGTGAATCAAGTCATCCGAATACGTAATCCACATGGCAGCCTTTTCGGTGCCGTATTCTTGCCCTACGTATTCCTCAGGACGGCGCAGCATTACGAACTTGCCGTTAATTTTCTCCGGGAACAAAATGTTGTCGCGATCATTGATCTCCAGTGGCGTCGTATCCGCCACAAACTCCCAATCGATCAGATTGGTCGACTTGGCGATCGAAGAGCGCGTCCGCCAATGGACTTCCTGCTCGCCCCAACCATCCGGATACGTCGGGAAAGCTCTCTCCGGAACACCCCGGTTTGTCGGATAGTAGTTCATCGCACACGGACGCAGCGCGTAGTTCATGTAGAACGTGCCGTCTATTTTGACAACACGCGGGTCCTGTACGCTTCCGTAAGGGAACCCGAGCTCATCAGGTGTCAGAACAGGCTCATCCTTCACATGAGTGAAATTCACGCCGTCCTCGCTTTCCAGAAGTCCAAGGAAGTTTTTGCATGGCGTTAAGGAGCCAGCCGTACGCTCAATCATGTAGAACTTGTCATTGTCAATAATTACAGCCGGATTGAACACCGTAACTTTGCGCCATTCATAGCCTCCCGGAACGACAATCGGGTTATTGGGATGTCTTGTAATTTTCATACTTATTGCCTCCTAAATTAGATGGATATACGGTAACTGCAACTAGCCTTTGACGGAACCGATCATGACACCTTGTACGAAATAGCGCTGCAAGAACGGATACACCACGACAATTGGCAAGGTGGACACGATGATGACCACATATTTCACAAGTGCGGCAATCTCTGCCTTGTTATTCATCGCGATGGCCGCATCTCCACTGATCGCAGCGCCAGTAGTCTCAGCCGTCATTTCTTGCAGGACGAGAATTTGGCGCAGCACCATTTGCAGCGGATATTTCGACTCGTCATTCAGGTAAATCAATGCTGGGAAATAACTGTTCCAATGGCTCACGCCATAAAATAAGGCCATCACCGCAATAATTGGCGCGGATAATGGAATAATGATAAGACCGAACAGCTTAAAGTTCGTGCAGCCATCCATATAGGCAGCCTCATGAAGCTCCTTGGGAATGCTGGACTCGAAAAACGTGCGAGCGACGATGATATTCCACACCGAGGCCGCTACTGGCAATATGAGTGCTCCGATAGAGTTCATCAATCCCAGGTTTTTCACCAGCAAATAGGTAGGAATGAGACCGCCATTGAAGAACATCGTGACCAGGAACATACCCATGAAAAACTTGCGGCCAACGAAGTCAGTTCGACTAAGCGCATAGGCGGCTGGCAGCGTAACCACAAGGTTGAGCAAAGTACCGATAAAGGTGTACAGAAGTGTATTGCCATAGCCATTCCAAATCTTCATATTGTCGAACACAAGCCCATATCCTTTGAAATTAAGCCCTTTGGGAAACAGCCACATCTCACCGGTGCTTACATACTTGGGATCGCTCATCGAGGCGCTGATAATATACACCACGGGGTATAACACCACGATCAAAGCTAAGCTTAAAAACACATAGTTCATAATTAGAAAAATCCGGTCACCCTTCGTCTCTTTCACTGCAGTGGCAACAGCCATAGATTACTCCTCCCTTCTTCTTGTCTACCACAAGCTCGTTTGACTTGTGCGCTTGGCAATTTTGTTGACGCTAATCAGCAAAATAGCGTTGACCAGCGAGTTGAACAGGCCTACGGCTGTCGAGAAGCTGTATTGCGCGCTGACAAGCCCCGTACGATAGACAAATGTAGAAATCACGTCGGACGAATTTATGTTCAGCGGATTTTGCAGCAGCAAGACTTTCTCATAACCCACGCCCAGAATATTGCCCACATTCAGAATCAATAAAATGGTAATCGTCGGCACAATTGTCGGAAGGTTAATATGGATAACTCGTTTGAAACGGCTCGCTCCATCCACGATGGCCGCCTCATGCAGCTGCGGGTCTACACCGGACAGGGCCGCCAGATAGATAATAGTCCCCCAACCTGTGTTCTGCCAAACACCCGAAAAGACGTATACGGTCTTGAACCAGCTCGGGTCCGTCAAGAAAGCCGGTGCATGGATACCTAACAGCTCCATCAACTTCACGATAATTCCGCTTGATGGAGACAAGAAGGTAATGACCATCCCTGCCATGACGACCACAGAAATAAAATGCGGTGCATACGTAATCGTTTGCACGCTTTTCTTGAAAAAACCATTCCGCACTTCATTAAAAGCTAGCGCCAATATAATGGGAAGCGGAAAACCGATTGCAAGCTCATAAAGGCTAAGGCTAAATGTATTCCACAATAAATCCCAGAAGTAGTAGGAATGAAAAAACCGCTCAAAATGTGCGAATCCTACCCAGTCACTCCCAAAGATCCCCTTGGATGGCGTGAAATTTTTAAAGGCAATCTGAATTCCGTACATCGGTCCGTATTGAAAGATCAGGAAATACAAAAAGGCCGGGGCGATAAATAAGTACAGTTCCCAGTTTTTCTTCATTCTCGAACGCAGTGAACCGCTGCTTGATACCTTGGTGTTTCTTGCTGTCTGCCCACTCATTGTACTCATTTCCTCCATCCTCTCCTTTCTCTGCTTGTTGGTTGCTGCTAACGCTTTCATTCGTCTTCTAAAGTGTAGAAAAAAACGAGGGCTTTCGTAAATATGTGAAATCTGCATTGTCATTCTTCAGGGCTTCAACGCCTTGATAGTCAAGGAGTTATCAACTCTGACTCCCTAACAGCGAACGACTTTGACTCGTAGTCAAGGCAAATCGAATGGTCATTTTCCCGAGTCATTCTATGTCGTTTTTCTCGCGCTTCTCCATGTGCAAATCATACATATTGTCATTCACAACGATCTGTGTGAATCTGTCTAACGAAGTTAACTAGGAATAGCTGATCTTTTGTCACCATTTCTACTTCATAAAAAGGAGGCTTTTATTCGATGACTAGAAAAGCAGCTCATTTAATCTCACACAGTCACTGGGATCGAGAATGGTATATGCCATATGAACGTCATCACTATCTACTGACCGAACTGATGAACGATCTGCTATACACGCTGGAGCATGACCCTGAGTACCTTTATTTCCATCTGGACGGACAAACCATTATTATCGAGGACTATTTGCAGGTTCATCCTGAAAAAAGGGAGCAGTTGGAAGCCTACATTAAGTCAGGCCGCATCATTATTGGACCTTGGTATGTCCTGCAGGATGAATTCCTGACCAGCTCGGAAGCGAATGTCCGTAATCTGCTAATTGGGCATCAGGATGCTGCGAAGTACGGCGTCATCTCCAAGTTAGGGTACTTCCCTGATTCTTTTGGCAACATGGGGCAGGCACCACAATTGTTGAAGCAAGCTGACATTGATACGGCTGTGTTCGGACGCGGTGTGAAACCAACCGGTTTCGACAATGTCGTCATCGATACGAACGGTTCTGGTTATGAATCACCCTATTCGGAGATGTATTGGTCAGCCCCGGACGGTTCCAAGGTAATCGGAATCCTGTTCGCCAACTGGTACAGCAACGGGAACGAGGTTCCGGTCGAAGCCGAAGCAGCCAAGGCATTCTGGGACAAGCGTCTAGGCGATGCACAGAAGTATGCGTCCACGTCGGAGCTGCTGTTCATGAACGGCTGTGACCATCAGCCGATCCAGCGCGATCTAAGCGAAGCTATCGGCACCGCTAAAGCGCTCTACCCCGATGTGGATTTCATCCATTCCAGCTTCGAGCAGTATATCGATGCGCTCAAAAATCAGTTGCCTGATGACCTCGTGACCATCCAGGGCGAGCTGCGCAGCCAGCACACGGATGGCTGGGGCACGCTGGTCAATACGGCGTCCGCCCGAGTCTATCTCAAGCAGCTGAACCAGCTCGGTCAGACACTGCTAGAGAAGGGCGCTGAGCCTCTGGCAACACTCGCCCATCTGGCGAGCGGCAAAGCCTACCCGCATCAGCTGCTCACCCATGCTTGGAAGACACTGATGCAGAACCACCCGCATGACAGTATATGCGGATGCAGTGTGGACGAGGTTCACCGTGAGATGGTCACGCGCTTTGACAAGAGCCGGCACTTGACCGAGACGATTATCGACGAAAGTTTACAGGCTCTAGCTGGACAAATCGACACAGCAAGCATAGCTTCCTGGCCGAAAGACAGTCTGCCTGTCACGATCTACAACATGACGGGCTGGGAGCGTACAGGCACTGTCCGTATCGAGCTCATCGTCGCCAAATCTTATTTCAAAGAAGGCCCAAACCCGCTAGCCATTGCAGAGAGGCTGTCCCAAATGCCATTGTACTTGGACAATGGCCTGCTGTTAGACGACCAAGGCCAGGCCATCTCAGCCAAGGCTGAAGATCTAGGTGTACACTTCGGCTACGAATTGCCGAAGGACAAATTCCGGCAGCCTTATATGGCGCGCAGAATCGCCCTGACCTTCGAAGCGCAGCAGGTTCCGGCGCTGGGCTTCAAGACGTGGGCCTGGGTTAGCGAACCTTCAGCGCCAGTAGAGGCTCCGTTCAGTCCGCTAATCGTGACGGGCTCCGGCATGGCCAACGCGCATATAGCGGTTAACATCCACGCAGACGGCTCCTACGATATTACCGACAAGGAGACAGGCCATACCTACGAAGGTATGGGCGTGTATGAGAATTGTGGCGATCTAGGCAACGAGTATGTCTTTCGGCAGCCTGATGGCGATGTTGCCTTGACGACCAAAGGTCTCCCAGCTCAAGTGAAGCTGATAGAAGATGAGCCTTACCGGGTGACATATGAGATCAAACATACTTGGCTCATCCCAGCCTCCGCTTCGGAGCTGTTCGAAGAAGAGAAGCGGAAAATGGTTCCTTTCCGCAAGCGTACGGCTTCGCGCTCAAGAAAACTGGTGCCGTTCGAGTTGACCACCCGCATCAGCCTCGAGCAGTCCGGCAAAGGCGTGCAGGTATCGGCGTCTTTCACGAACCAAGCCAAAGACCACCGTCTGCGGGTCCTGTTCCCTACCGGGCTGACAGCGTCGACGCATCTGGCCGATTCGATTTTCGAAGCTGCTGAGCGTGATACGACACCAGCCAAGGAGTGGATCAATCCGAGCAATGCACAACATCAACAGGCTTTCGTCAGCGTATCGGATGGCACACAAGGCTTGATGATCGCGAACAAAGGGCTGAACGAATACGAGGTCTTGCAAGATGGCAAGAACACAATTGCAGTTACGTTGCTCCGCAGCGTATCGGAGTTGGGAGATTGGGGCGTATTCCCGACACCGGAAGCGCAATGTCTTGGCGATCATACCGTCGAGTTCGCGATTTATCCGCATACTGGCACAGCGATCCAATCCGGCACATTCGCCTCGGCGTACCAATTCCAATCACCGTGGTTCCACACGACTACGGTGGGGCAGCAACAAGGCGCGCTACCGACAACCTATCAAGCGCTGGCATGGAGTGGTCCATCCCTCGCTCTGTCAGCATTCAAGATGTCCATGGACCATGACGATGTCATTGTCCGATTGTACAATCTCGCTCACGAGGCTGAGCAGGTGACGCTGAAGCCTTCCTTCCCGGTCGGTTCGGCCTATCAGAGCGACATTCTGGAACGCCGGCACGATCAGGCTGAGCTCGCAGACGGGCTAATCCGGTCCACGGCAGGCAAGTGTGAGATTATCACCTACGCTTTTCAGCTCAAGCCGTATTAAAAGTACCCTATACCACAGGAGGAATACATCCATCATGAATTTACCTGCTTCCATTACCGAATTTCTGAACGAAGCCGAGCACAAGCTGGCACACAACCCGAAGCTGCAAAAGCTTTTCAGAAACTGCTTCCCGAACACGCTGGAAACAACGACAAAGCTGCTTGACGACGGCACCACCTTCGTATTCACTGGAGATATTCCAGCTATGTGGCTGCGCGACTCCACGGAGCAAGTTCGTCATTACATCCCTTTCGCGAAGCAGGATAAGGACCTGCAGCGCATCATCAGCGGGCTAATCGCGCGTCAGATGTTCTATATCAACATTGACCCTTACACCAATGCTTTCAACGAAACGGCAAGCGATAGGCACTACCGTGACACAGATGATTGCGACCTGAATCCGTGGATGTGGGAGCGGAAGTATGAGATCGACTCTCTCTGCTTCCCTGTACAGCTGCTGTACTCTTATTGGAAGGAAACGGGGATTACCGACATCTTCACCCATTCGGTTTATCAGGCGTTGACTTCCATCGTGAACGTTCTGATCACCGAACAGCATCATGACCAAAAGTCACTGTACCATTTTACTCGCCAAACAAAGCAGCATACGGAAACACTCCAAAACAACGGACGTGGTCTTCCGTCCAACTACACCGGTATGACATGGTCCGCATTCCGTCCAAGCGACGATGCCAACCTGTACGGCTACAACATTCCCGGCAACATGTTTGCCGTCGTGATCCTCGGTCACATCAACGAGATAGCAACGGACATTTACCACGATACGCGACTCGCCGCACGCGCTGAGAAGCTGCGCAAGGAGATCGACTTTGGCATTCAAACCTACGGCATCGTCGACCATCCGAAATACGGCAAAATTTATGCCTACGAAACGGACGGTTACGGCAATTACTGCCTGATGGACGATGCCGGCACACCAGGCTTGATCACGATCCCTTACATCGGCTACACGGGCATCGACGATCCGATCTACCAGAATACGCGTAAGTTTGCGCTTAGCTTCGATAATCCGTATTATTTCGAAGGCAAATACGCCAAAGGCATCGGCAGCCCGCATACGCCGGGCGGCTACGTCTGGCATATGGCCTTGTCCGTGCAAGCGTTGACTTCCAACAACGACGACGAGATCAAGGAGCTAATCCAGACACTGATCGATACAGATGCGGATACCGGCTACATGCACGAAGGGTTCCATCCAGATGATCCTTCCAACTTCTCAAGACCATGGTTCGCTTGGTCCAACAGCCTGTTTGCCTCCCTGATTTGCAAGGCTATGGACGAAGGGCTCGTCTAACCACTTTTCAATGAAAAACTCCCCGTTAGCCTTTCATTACCGGCTGCGGGGAGTTTTCATTTGCTCTGGCTGGGCCAATAAGCATCCTGCAGGAGCTTGCGAATGCTCTAATGATTCCATGTACCCTTGAGCGTGCATCGACCTCCTCTGGGCATTCTACCGCCTCCTATGCTCCTACATATCTCATACTCATACTCATACTCATACTCATACTCATACTCATACTCATACTCATACTCATACTCATACTCAGGCTCATACTCATCCCTTGGCCACGCTCACTCACCTGCACAAGTTCCCACATTCACATCTGAATAACGCATGTGCGCCAACCCATCAAACTATTCACCATACAGATAACTCCGCCGCACAAACCAATAACAAATTTCATTAACAAGCTGCGGAAATACCGACACGCCAAAGCCGCAAAGGCTTTACTTTAAGGAACTGAGGTCCCCTATTTAGCGAAAAATGAACGATTTCCCCCCTGAGCAGAACTACAGGGTCTTATTTGACCGCCATCCTGTTTAGCCCCCTAATTAAATTGGAGAGTACCTAGGGAAATAAGGTACTATTAAATAAAGGGGGCTGAACGGAATGAGACAACGAAACAACGCATTCAAAGATGTTCGTAACAAAGTGGCGCAAGAAGC
>NZ_JCAUAU010000024.1:0-107701 GCF_059692135.1 Paenibacillus sp. J22R160
AAGAAGATTCATTATCCACGAAAACTTGCTCGTAACCACACGATTACACGTTCAAACCAACTCTGGCAGCTCGACATTAAGTACGGCTATGTGGCAGGTTATGACCAGTTCTTTTACATGGCAGGCATCATTGATGTGTTTGACCGTAGTATCGTAGGTTACCATCTGGGTTCTAGCTGCGACGCGAAGCAGGTCTGCCAAGTAGTAAGAACTGCACTACGTTTACGTTTAACAGATGTTGAGGCAAAGCCCGTCATACGCACGGATAACGGTCCGCAATTCGTCAGCAAAGCATTCGGCGAGCTCTGTGAGGCGGAGAAGATTACGCATGAGCGGATACCGCCAAAGACGCCAAATATGAATGCCTACATCGAATCTTTTCACGCAACACTAGAGCGAGATTTACTAACGAAAGAGGTATTTGGTACATTCCAGGAAGCTTACGACGCCGTTGAAACGTACGTAAATTTCTATAACAATCGACGCATGCACCAAAACCTTGGTAAACGATCCCCGGCTGCATTCATGCAGTGGGCAAGTGCCCACCCGGACCAGCTAGCCAAGTACATTCGAGCCGTCTAAAAGATGAAAACGAACGGAAAGAAGAGAGAAACAAAGGATTTCTAAGAGCATCGTTACTTTCGCTAGTAACTCTCCGGAATTAGGGGGTCGGACCGCATCGCACGGTTTTCGGGTGAAATCGGCAAAATAGCGGACCGTAGTTCCCCTCCCAGGCGGAAAGATTTCCATTTCAGGGAAATAACGGACTACAGTTCCCTCCCTTAACGCCATAAACTAAAAAAAGGCGTAAAGGTCAAATTCACCTCTACGCCCGCTTCTATGATTTAAGCATACTTTAGCTGTTTTTCCAACGATCGTAAGCTTTTTGATAAATCTCTTGGAAACGATCCGAACCCATTTTCTTCAGGGTTTGCACATACTTGTCCCAGCCGTCCAGCGATTCTTGTCCAGTGGTAAACTTCGCTTCCATCTGCGCAACATACGTAGTAAGGTCGGAACGCAATGCCGCCACTTCGCCGGATTCCGCTTCCGTCAAGAACAATGCCGGGAACGGTATGCGTGCGCCACGATCCAACAGCTTCGTCTTGGACTCATTTTCCACCCATTTCGAGAAGTCGTCTTTCACAGGCTCATCCGGTACGACCATCGGTGAAGCGATACCGAAGTTTGGTGTAATCTTGGAGCGGTACGTTTCTCTGTCTTCGCCATTCGGTACAGGCAGGTACTCAATATTGGACTTGGCGCTGTCCGTATATTTCCACAAAATGCCCTCTGGCCCCTTGTTGAACAGCATCTGGCCTTCCTGCGAGTACATATAATCAACCCAACGAATCGACGCTTCCGGAGAACGATTGGATTTGGAGATCGCAAACGTGCCTGTCGAGAAGCCTTTGTTCCTAGCAATGGCAGGCGTGCTCACCTTGTCACTGCGAACCGGGCTGAACATGACGTCCTCGGTGTTAGGCTTCCCGCCATGGGACATGTAGGCATGCCAATCAGAGAACAGAAGCACCTGATCGTTTTTAATCTTAGCCTTCTTCTGGTCATCCGTTTGAGAGAAGGACTCGTGGTCCAGAAGGTTGTCGGCCCAGAGCTTGTTGAGGTACGTTACGTAGCCTTTATATGCGTCTTCTGCCGGTGTATAGTGAACTTTTCCTTTATCATCCACGTATAATTCTTCCTCATACGCTCCATATGCACCAAGAATCCAGGTACGGATATCTCTCAGCTTAATGCCTGAAGAAGAGGACAACGGAATCTCATCCTTCTTGCCGTTCTTGTTCGGATCTTCATCTCTGACGCGCTTCAGCAAGTCGTACAGCTCATCGGTCGTCTCAGGCAGCTTAGTCACATTGAGTTCCTTCAGCATCTTGCCGTTGTACCACATCGGATTTCGGTACCACGGCTGAAACGGCTCGACGCGTGGAAGCGAATAAATATGTCCGTCCGGTGCTGTGATCGACTTACGGATATCCGGTTTATCGGCCAGCATTTTCTTGATGTTCGGAGCGTATTCATCGATCAACTTCTCCAAAGGAATCAAGATTCCTTGGCTTCCGTAGTTCAGCTCTTCAGCCTGCGTTAGTTTCGACGCGAAGAAAATGTCCGGGTAATCGCCGCTTGCGAAAACAAGGTTTTTCTTCGTATCGAAGCTGTCTCGAGGAGCATTCCGGTAATCGATCTTGATGCCCGTAAGCTTCTCCATCTCTTGCATAACCGGCATGTCCTTCCAGTTCTGAATCCCCATATCCGGAGCCATGATAGATAAGGTCATCGGATTCTTCACAATCGGGAACCCTTCTTTATTTATTGTGCTTGCCTTCGAGCTTCCACTTCCGCTTGCAGCGCTTTCGGTCTCTTTTTTACTTGCGCAGCCGCTCAATACGGATAGTGATACAGCTAACACGAGTGCGGACGCCACGACTTGCTTCTTTCTGTTCGACATTGCATGTCCTCCCTTATGGTCATCTTTGAAAGCCGTCATAATTAACGATGTACCTAACGATCCAGGCTCTTTTCACTAATTATGATCACGCTTGCAACATATCCTTGCGAGACGTATCTGCCTCGTTGGGAATCAAGCTGCTAGCGCTTACAAATTGAAGATTAAACTTCGCAGTCATTTTAGTAAATATGTCGATTTTGTGCTGTCAAAGACCTTATATCTCCCCTTGTCCAGGTCATCATGGTTTCGATCGATCCGGCAACACCATTAAGCTGGCCACTGAATATGTGATATTTGTAAGCCTTTAGCTAGAGCAAAACATACACATTGTAACTTTATAATTACCATTAATAAAGATCAACCTCAGTCTACATAAGCGATTTCGTCCACAAAGTATTGTCATAAGTGCCTGTATGCTCAACATAAATAATAATAGATCAGGGAGAATTGACTATTTGATATAGGAGGTACATTGATGAATGAAAACAATGAATTTCCCCGAAGACCTTCCTTCCAGCCATCGCAGCCTATGATAAATGATCAGCAGCCTAATGGTCATTCCCCTACACTATGGTCATCTGTTAAACCCGCCGCCTATCATTCGCAAACTGTCGGTGAACGAGGTCCTGTACTGGAACAGGACAGCATTCTGCACGAAACACTGGAAACTTTTATCCATGAAAAAATCCTTGAAAGGCCTGTACACGTCAAAGGGTACGGTGCTTTCGGGTACTTTCAGACCGTTCATTCCATGGCGGCATACACACAGCTTTGCTTTCTTCAAAGTCCTGGTCAACAGGTCCCTGTCACAGTAAGGTTCTCCTTTGCTGTAAGCAACAAAGGCACCCCGGACACATCCCGCAATGTGCGTGGATTCTCCACCAAATTTTATACGGAACAAGGTGTTTTTGATCTTCTGTGCAATCACATCCCCGTTTTTGCGGTACGGGACGCCATGCGCTTTCCAGAGTTTATTAAAGCCTCCCTGCCATCGCCAGTAAATAACCTCACAGATCCTGAACGATTATGGAGCTTCGTAGCTAGAGCGCCTGAGTCCACTCATTTTCTTCTATGGCTCTATTCCGACGCTGGTACACTTAAGAGTTTCCGCCACATGCCTGGACACAGTGTTAGCACCTATGTTTGGAAGAATGCAGAAGGCGCCCGTACTTTTGTCAAATATCATTGGGTTCCTTTTGCTGGCGTACAGTACATAGATAGTCGCGAAGCGAATCAGTTGGCAGCTGAGAACCCGGATTTCGCAGGCAAGGATTTAAACGATCATTTGGCAGCGGGAAAAACCGTTGAATATGGACTTTATGTACAGCTTATGAACCCCTCTGATGAAGCTTCTCTTCCATTTGATCCATTGGATGATACCAAAGTGTGGGATGAACGGCAATATCCGCTGCAGCCAGTCGGTCGACTTGTTCTAAATCGTAATCCTGATCACTATAAGGAGCAAGTGGAAAAAATAGCCTTTTCACCTGCCAATTTATTGGAAGGTGCCGAATTATCGGACGATAAGCTGCTGCAAGGACGTGCCAATATTTACTGGGATTCTCAACGCCGGAGAATGGGTCCGGATTTCCGCAAGGTTCCTGTCAACCATCAGGCAAACTGGTCCCCTGATTCATTAGTGACCAGCGGCAATGGAAGATATGTAGATGGTCATCTCATGCGATCGGGCATCCCGAAGCAGAATGATTTTACACAAGCGGGCCAGTATTATGATTCGCTCTCTCCTGTGCAGCAAGATCACTTGGTTGCTAATCTCTCTGGCGACCTGTCCGGCATATCCCATGAAACACAAAAAGTTGTTCTAAGCTATCTATACAATGCTTCAGCTGAACTAGGAGAACGGGTTGCTCGAACAGTTCAAAAGCATGAACAAGGATAATTAAAAACCCACAATAGATGATTCCTATGTTATAGGGGTCATCTTTTTAAATCCCCATGGATACCTGCGATTAACCTAATTGCTTACTAACAAACCTCACTTCAGTCCGTCTGCTGAGCAGCTCTACTATTCCTCTTGCGATAATCTGAATTCCTCTTTCAATCAAATCCTCATCCACTTGCGAGATGCTGAGACGGATCACGTTGTCTTTGGCGAAATTAGGGAGATACATACGCTCTGCATGATCCACTAATACATGTTGTTGCTTAAGGTATTCCTGCAGTTGCTTCGCCTTAATCGGTATAGGTAATTCGATGGTGGAATAGAAGCCGGATAAGGAACCCGAGTAGGTGGCGACAGCAGGCAACCACTTCTGGAAAGCTTGCTGCAGGAGCGCAGCTTTCCTGCTGTACAGCTTTCTCATACGTTCAATGTGCGCCTTGAACATTCCGCTCTGAAGGTAGATCTCAAGCGCTCCTTGCGTAAGCATCGGCGAATGTACGTCTGCTGCAAACTTGGCTCGGAGATAATCTTCCCGCAAGACTTCAGGGAGTACGGCTACGCCAAGTCGGAGACCGGGCAGCATAACTTTTGAGAAGCTTTTGACATAAATAACTCTGCCAGAAGGATCATATGCAAACATTGGGTCAGCCTTAGCATTTGAGTCTAAGTCGCCCATATAGTCATCTTCAATGATATACACATCATATTGCTGCGCTAATTCGACGATCCTTCGTCTCGTTTCATTCGTATAACTGTGGCCAGTCGGGTTGTGGAATCTAGAGACCGTATAAAACAACTTAATGTCGTTATACTTGAAAAGCTGTTCCAACTGCTTCAAATCAATTCCTGCGTTCCCTACTTCTATGCCATAAGCCTCGCTACCATGCTGGCGAATAGATTCAATAAATCCAGCATGCGTGGGCTGCTCTAGACATATATTACGCTTGCCACTCGGAAAAGGCAGAGATACAAGCAGATGCAGAGCTTGCTGCGAACCAGATACGACATATATTTTCTCGGGTATGGTGAACACCTGGAGTTCTTGCAAATGCCTGGCTAGCTGAACTCGAAGCGAACCAAGCCCTTGAATATCTGAGTACGTGAACATCTCTTCTTTATATCGTTCAATGGCCTGATTGATACAATGTTGGAAATCCCGATAGGGCATCGCATGTCGATCAGGTCCAGCTGAGAGAAAGTCAATTGTATCGGGCACTCCTTCCAGCTTTTCCCGTCTTCGATAGCCCTCCACGACATAGAAACCGCTCTGGGGCACAGAATAGATGATATGCCTTTTCTCTAATTCGCCGTAAGCTTTCATCACCGTATTCTTGCTGCAAGCGAATTCCTGGGTTAACACACGAATAGAAGGCAGCTTGTTCCCCGGCTTCAATGTTCCTTCCTCGATGTGCCTCATCATCTGATCCACAATCTCTTCATATAGCATGGTGTTTCTCTCCTCTCCTTCCAAACTGTAAGGGTACAATTCTAGAATAATACCATGTAACATTTCAGCCATTACTCGTATACTCAACGTGAAGAAAGTAAATTGTTGCCATTATAAACCAAAGAGGAGTGAAGCAAGATGAAAAAAATGAAGGTTATCGTTCTACTGCTCATTGCCATGCTGCTTACAAGTACAGGCTCTTTCGCCAGTATCGCGAGCTCAGCTAGCGATACGCCCGGTATCAAAGAACTCCATATGGAAGAATTATTCCATGGGATTTCAGGTACAATCGTTATTAAGAATCTGAAGACGGATAAATTGTACACCTATAATCTCCAGAGGAGCAATCAGCGTTTCACACCGGAATCCTCATTCAAAGTTCCAAACGCGCTAATTGGCTTGGAAGAACATGCTGTGGAGGATGAGTACGAAGTCAAACGCTGGGACGGAATCGTTCGGGAATTTGACGTCTGGAATCGGGATCATACGTTAGCTTCCGCCATGAGGAATTCCGCTATCTGGTATTACCAAGCAATGGCTCGGGACATTGGTCCTGAACGGATGCAGAGCAATCTCAATCGCATAGGGTATGGCAATCAAGATATTAGTGGTGGAATCGATAAGTTCTGGTTGAACAGCAGCCTAACGATCTCCGCACAAGAGCAAGCTCAATTCATGGAGAATCTCGTGGAAGAAACGCTACCATTCCATGAACAAACGATGAAAACGGTCAAACGTATCATGATCGATAACGAACAGGACGCATACATCGTTCATGGCAAAACAGGGACAAGGCTATCTGATCTAGGCCTCGGATGGTACATCGGCTATGTGGAGACCGATAAGACTTCATGGGTATTCGCCACCAACGTGGACAGCAGTGGTACGACTGCCAAGACGATTACCCTTGAATGTCTCAAGCAATTGCACATTTTATGAGGCTCTTCTATTATAATCATTTCATGAATTTGGAGCACCTATTGGACGGCAAGTGCTCGTATTGGTTCTAGTTGTGCCAGAGAGAAGCGCCGAATAACGGCAGTATTTCCATCTATTTCAGCTAAGGCGGGTTAATCGGTCTTCCCATTAAAAAAGGAACTACCGAGAACAGCTCGGTAGTTCCTTTGGAGTCATGCGGACAGGACGAGTAAAACTACATCCGCCCGGACGTTTGTAGCAGAATTTGAAGTACTTTTGCAGCAGCCTCGCGTGTCGTGGCATCGGATGGCCCGAAGATGAGCCTGCCTTCCGACTCGAAGCCCTCCATTAATCCGAGATCCGTCACCATTTGGATACTCTCATTCGCATAACTGCTAAACTGCGAAGCATCGGCATAGCCGTGATTGCCGGATTGTTTAGGAATCTGTAAGCCGATGAGCTTAATCGCTCTTGCCAACATCACAGTCAAATCTTGGCGGGTAATGGTCTCATCCGGCTTGAACTGGCCTTCATCAACGCCTGTGACAAGTCCGGCTTTGTACGCTGTCGTCACGTCGTTAGCGAACCAGTCGCTGCTTTTCACGTCATTGAAAGGACTAACTTCCATTTGCCCTTGCAAGCCAAGTACCCGGACAAGCATCGATGCGAATTGCGCGCGCGTCACGTTGACCTTTGGTGAATAAATATGGTCGGACGTGCCGTTCAGTAGGAATTTGTCCGCAAGCAATTGGATTTTATCATGCGCCCACGATGTATCGATATCAGTGAACGTTACCTTTCTTACTGCAGCCGCATACGTCGAGAAGCCCGGACGACGTATCGTTACAATGGATGCCCCATCGCTTGCAGGCGTGATTTTTGCTGGTACAGGATAAACATTGCCGCTCTCGAGGTACAACGCACCCGCCGAGTTTGCATCAATGCCTTTCTCAATCAGAAAAGATCGGGTAACAACTTGATCGGCCTTCAACTTAAGAGGTTCGGCAACGCCGTGCTTCAAGCTGCTTGCCTCGAAGACATAAGGCGTTCCAAGAATAGAAGCTTCTTTCACTTGCTTCGTGAATTCGGATTTGCTGCCTTCGTCCTTCTTGACCGTGATCACGATATCCGCCCCTTCAGGCAATTGCTCAAGGACAGAGATCGGTAAAGCAATAGAAGCATCATTCCAGCCGAAGACAATCGTCCCCTTCAGCCCAGCTTCCTTCAGCATCTTCGCTTGTGCAGCCGTTAATTGCAACTGAGCAGCGGTTGCATTATCGGATGCTGCTCCAATAGTTAACGCAATGGAAGTTTGGTTTGCCTTATCCAATGCTTTCTGCAGTTCTGCATCCGCTATGGATACAGACAATTGCGTGCCTGCCAAACTCGTGAGCGACGCGATGGAAACACTGGTTTGCCCATTCGCAAGCACCGATGCGGCGACTTCCTTATTGTACAACGCTCCGCTCGGCATTACAGGACCTGGTCCGAAAGTCGGCGGATTATACGGGACATTCGGTTCATCTGGCGTCGGAGGGTTAGGCGCATTGTCATCGGATTCACTGCTCATGTAGAACGTTTTGAAGCTTACTGCTTGGTCCAAGAGCTCATAGTTCTCGTTATAGACTGATCCTATGAGAACCATTTTGTAACGGCCTTCCGGCAGATACGCAGTCACCTTGTTGCTGGTGAATTCATCAATGCCAATAGCGAAGGAACCATCGAACTCCGGAATAATGATGTTGCTCGGAAGTGTCTTCAAGACTTCCTTCTCTTCGTCTAGATCATAAATCTCGGCGACAGTGCCAATCATATTGCTATTCATATCGTAAAGCGCGGCATACAGATGATTGATTTCTTTGGTTGGAAGATTAGCAGTGATGTCGATAGGCTTGTCCTTAGACACCGTAGCGCTGCTGAGTTTCATGTTTTGAATCTGGAATTCATTGCCGTCAGAATCGTCGCCTACGTGAATGACGAACGGCAGATGAAGGGAAGGAACTCCCTCGCTCTCCAGTAAAACCTCACCCTCGTACACACCTGCAGTCGCATTCGGAATCGCCTTTCCAGTAAGGCTGAAATCGAATTGTCCACCCGGTTCCACCGTAATTTTGTTAGCCTCGAGTCCCTCCAGCCCCATGATGATTGCGCTGGAATCCGGCGTAGGAACCGGATGATTCGGCTCAGATGTTACAGACGGATGCATCACGACTTGCGCCTTGTACGTAGTCGAGGTGCTCGACATGCTCTTCACACGTAGCGGCTTCTTCACCGCTTCAGCACCAGGATATAGCTTACCAAAGCTCACACTGGTCGCTTGACTCGGGATATCCGCCGGATTCATCTTGTTGTCATAAATGGTGATCTCGTCCAGAGATTCGATGATTGCGTGCGTATCGATCGCATTCATAACGTCGACCCGTCCCGCGCCTTGCGAATAAACGTCGTATAGCGTTCCGTCTTCATTGTGGATTTCGTCCGCCGTATTAGCCAGAGCAGCGCGGATGTCGAACGGTGTCCACTCGGGATGCGCTTGCTTGAGCAGAAGAGCAAGTCCCGCCACATGAGGGGCTGCCATGCTCGTGCCGCTCAATTTAGCATAGGCTTTGTCATAGCTGGCGTCAGGATTCGCTTTGCCGTAAGCAGGTATCGACGAGAAGATCTGAACCCCGGGAGCGCTTAAGTCAGGCTTAATGCCATAATTACC
The DNA here is from genome assembly GCF_059692135.1 of Paenibacillus sp. J22R160. Taxonomy (NCBI): domain Bacteria; kingdom Bacillati; phylum Bacillota; class Bacilli; order Caryophanales; family Paenibacillaceae; genus Paenibacillus; species Paenibacillus sp. J22R160. The sequence continues at coordinate 9,443 of NZ_JCAUAU010000024.1, forward strand.
ATCGGAGTTAGGTCCTCTGGAGCTGAAATCTGCCATCCGGTCTCCTGCAACGAAATAAGTATTGAAGTCGTTCTTCATCGTGAATTTCAACGATTGATCCGGATGAGCCATCAGCTCACGAGCTATTGCGCGACCCGCCTTGCCCGGCATGTCGAATGTCGGAATATAGTCATAGCCGTCGCCAAGGAAACCAACGGGTCCGACCGGTCCGTCACGCGACGGTATTACGTCGGACAAATCGGGCTCGTTCAATGACTCCTTGCTATTGCCATTGAAAATGACTGCAGCCTTCGCGCCGTGCTTAGCGGCTAGCTTCACTTTCTCATCGAAAGAGAGAAGACCACGGGAGATGAAGACGATTTTATCTGCCAAGAAATCAGGGGTAAGATCTTCATAATTGGAGTCCGCCCCTAAACCGACATACACGCCTTGAATCGGAGCGGTTCCGAACATCTCATTAAACTTTTCTTGTCCCGTTGTCCAACTCATCAAGCTCATATTGGCATCAACGCCGAGTACTGGTGCTTCGCCATACACAGCTGAGGTAACAACAGCACTATACACAGATCCCGCGACGCGATTGCCATCGCTAGTCGCTGCACCCACGGAGATCGCCAATTGAGAGGATGCCGGTGATCCCATGGAATAATAATAATGGGCTCCAGTACCGGCATTGCCATTCGCCACGACTGCCACGACACCGGCCAAGACGGCATTATTCACCGCAAGCGCATCAGGAGAATCAGGGTCCTTTTCCAGATCGCTCCCTAAGGAAAGGTTGATGACATCCATCTTGTCTTCGACAGCATGCTCGATTCCGTCGATGATTTGAGCGGATGTACCGCCTTCCGGACCGAGCACCTTGTAGGCATACAGTTTTGCCTTGTAGGCAATGCCCTTCTGCACACGATCAGACGTCGGATTCGAAGCCGTGCCTACGATGGTTCCGGAGACATGCGTGCCATGGTGGGAGCCTTCATAGTCAGCTGCCGGCAAATCCTCGTAGGGATCATCATCTTGATTGATCGCGTCGTAACCGCCATCTTCATAAGCACCGGCGAGATCGGGATGCAGGTAGTCGACGCCGGTATCAATAACGCCAACTTTCAGGCCTTCGCCTGTTAAACCGCGTTCCCATGCCTTCAGTACACCGATTTGTTCGAGCGGAACCGTATCGAAATTAGGCGAGCCAGCTGCAGCTAAATAGCTGTCATGCTCTTCAATTGGGTAATAAATGACGTTTTTATGAATCGACTTCACGCCAGGAAGTTTGGCCAACTGCGGGATCTGGTCCGCACGGATGGTGATCTCCAGACCGTTCAGAACGGTGTTGAAGCGGCGGTTAATTGTAAATGGAATGCTGCTTGTCTGCGCGCTGCTTACGAAAGCATCTTGCTCGGATTGCACCGTAATCTCGCTTGCTTCAGCGGCTAATGTCTTGTAGCCAAGTTTGGCGGCATACTGTCCGACGGCTGCCGGCTGGCCACTCAGTTGGACAATGACTTTGATTTCTTCTGTAGAAGTCGTATTAATATCCTCAGAAACATGCGCTTGGCCCGGAGCAGTATTGACTTCGACATCAGACCCAGCTTCCTTCAACAGACGGCTGATTGATTGCAAACCTTCCGTGGTTACGAAGGTAGTCTTATCTCGCGGAGCGGCATGTGCGGTAGGCAAGCTCGTCGTGACGAGACTCCCGGCCAACACTGAGATCATCGCGAGCGACAGCGATTTTTTGAGAAGTGATCGTTTCACGTTCAGGTACCCCATTTCGGATCAAATTATAAAATTCCTCGCTGGCTAGCGTAAGTTCTCGACGTCCAAACCGTCGATGGTGACAATGCTATTGCTCGACTTGGAATTGGCTTCTCCCGCATGCACGATCTTGATTTTGTGCACGCTGTTTGACAACTCGTCTGACATAAAGACAGGCACCCGATAACGTAGACTCTCGCTGTACATATCGATTGGAACCGGCGTCACGGATTTACCGTCGATGTAAATATTTACCTTGCCACGGTTGTTGCCTGTCGTGGACCACAATGTGACCTTTGTGCCCGTGAAAGTGAACTCAACTGAGCTGTCTGGCGTCGTTGCGTAGGTCTGCACACCGTCGGGATAGTTAGCACCATAACGGGTCGCCCAAGGGCCTACATAATTGGCCGCAGCATGAGTTGGTGAGATTAACCCTGATAAAATGAAGGTATCCACATTGATACTCTTCTTTTGCTCCCCGCCGCCTGAGGATCGGATGATAACATCGTGATGCCCGTTAGGCAGCACCATTTTGAAAAGCGACTGCTTCGACTGCGGCGTCTTGCTGTACAAATTGGTATAGCCTGCAATGTTTCCGTCAATCCAGATTTCGCCGATGCCTTGTGCGTCGTTCTTCGTACCGATCCATTCGAACATATTTCCTTTAAAGCCGAATTGGACATTACCATCGCCAGTGAGCTGTTTGATACTTCCTTTGGAATAGGATGGGCTCGAAAGCACAGTCCAGTCTCCGTCGTAATGTAGCGAAGCGTCATCGTCTTCGATCGATCCTGACGCATTACTGTACTTCACGTTCAAGGTATAGCTGCCTGCACCGGCTGCGGCGTAGACATTGATGTAGTAGGTTCCCACCTTGGTTGCTCGGTACGTTATCGATTCAGCAGACTTGCCTGCGGTTTCGGAAAATGCGACCGCGCCTTCCTTGCTTTGCACTGTCTTAGCAGAAGAATCATAGAGAATGAGGTCGAAATCTGTTTCTGCTGCGCCAGTGAGGGAAAAGGTCGCTTCTTCGCCGGCATTCAGCTCAACCGAATACACGTGATTCGGATCGTTCACTTGATCGAGTCGAGCGCTGATAGATGAATCTAGCAGCGACATACCAGGGATGTCCTTATTCCACAGCGCGCGATAAGCGCTTATCAATTTACCGCTCACCGTATTTGTTTTTAGATCACTGAGCGATTTGCCGCTATTCACGACGCGCTGTTTGATGTCAGTGGCGCTCATAGCCGGGTTCTGGCTTGCTACCAGCGCGGCTACCCCAGCAGCATAGGAAGCAGCGTACAAGGTTCCTTGGGAGTAAGAGTAATTACCGTTGCTATTCTTCAAATTGACTTTGGTCATCTCGGGCTTATTGCTGATGACAGTGTCGTAAAACAGCGAGAAATCCATTAATCGATACGTTTGATTGTCGTAAATGGTGCCGGGGACTCCCCAGGTTTTGAATATGTACCCGCCTTCCTTAACGAGCTTAATTCCTAAAACATCAAGTACGAACTTAGAATTTAAACTTTGGTCAATTAAATCTTGGCCTGTGAGCATCAAATGACCGCCATCCGTGAGATAACGGGTCAAGTTGGCTTGATCGACATCCGTTAATAGCTTTTTATCGTTCACACTCCAAGCCGTGCCGGAGAACCAAACGACGACATTGTACTGCTTCAGTTGCTCAATCGATGGGCCATCAAAGGACTCATCCGGCGTCTCAAAGGTTTTGTAGGTATATCCGGCGTTCTCAAGCAGCCCTTTATAGACGGCAAAAGGATCACTCTCGTACAGGGGACCGACTCCGCCCCCACCGCTTCGGCGGCTGTCGTTCACGAGCAAGATCTTTGGCTCGACTCCGCTAACCGGCTTGAGGTAGTCCATGGCGCGATTGAACATATCTTGCCTCTGACCAGCAGTTTCCGGTGTATCGTTCGGAATTTCTTCAAATCCGATGCCGTTGTAGTACGCTTTATAGATGCCGTTATCGATCTGAGCTGCATAACCGGCATTCACATCAGGCGACGTCGAAATAATGAGTTCGGACGGCGCTGCCACATCGACGGAGGCTTGTCCGCGTGCGGCGCCCAACGCCATGGTACCTAGAATATTAACACCTGTGACCGAAAGCATATTTGAACTCGGGTAAGCAGCGGGATATATCGGACTAACATCCGCGTTCAAAACTGCTCCCGAACTCTCGCCGGCCGGAGCCACAAATAGCATGTCAGAATCATTGATTGCGTCTTCAATCAACTTGCTTCTGTAGGTGTACACGATCCCGAGTGTGGCGATCTTCGCGCCATTCTCTTCGGCATAATGGATGGCATTCACAATGTCCGTGAAGTAGCCGCCTTCTTGAGAAGTCACCTTGATTGGCAAGACCGTGACATTAGGCGCAACGCCGGCAATGCCTTCGTCATTGTCCATCTTAGCTGCGATTTGACCAGCAACCGTCGTGCCATAGACATCATTGAGACCGTCGATCGTGTCGAACAAGGTGTTATCGCCGTGCGCGAAATCCCACCCGTTCACATCATCGATAAGTCCATTGCCATCATCGTCGAGCTTGTTATTCGGGATTTCCTTCTCATTTGTCCAAATTTGGCCAACCAAATCGGGGACGTCAATTTTCACTCCCGTGCCGATGACAGCGACGGTCACGTCTTTGCTGCCCTTGGTTATCTGCCAAGCTTCCGGCAGATCCATATCTATATCGGGCGTGCCCCCAGGCACTACGCCTCCGTTGAGAACTTGACCGGTGTTGTGCAGACCCCACTGCTCATGAAATAGCGGGTCATTCGGTAATGGTGGAGAATTTTCGCCTGTATCCGCAGCCGAAACAATAGATTTGCTCGGTCCATCGATCGGACGGAACGATTGCGGATTTAATGCGGAGGACACCTTGTAATCCGGTTCCGCATAGAGCACGTTCGGGTCCTTGAGAAGTTCTTGAATAACGTTAGGAACATCGGCTCCAGCCGCAAGCTGCAGCAGTTTCGCATTGGGAACAGCCAGCGAGCTTGTGCTAATTACTTGATTTGACAGCGATTCTGCAAATACCGAAGCCTTCTCAGATCGGTACTTGACGATGACATGATCGGCGGCATATGCCTGCTTTTCAGGCAGTGAGCTAGCGAAGGCAGGCTGTAGGGCGGAAGTCTGCGGTGAAGCATTCATGTGCGAATCCACGGAAATCGTTGGGTCAAGGGAAACTTGTCCTTCTGTCCATTGACTTTTTCTAATCGGATCGTTTTGCTGGGGTTGCATAGCTAAAGCAGGCGTCACAACTCCAAATAGCAGCATCGATGAAAGAAGAGCGGAAGCCATGTTCTTACTTTTCCTGGTCAAGTCTTGTCACTTCCTTCACATATTTGGTTAAAATCAAAAATGAAAGCGCTTTAAAATTGGATTGATCTACTAGTAAGTAAGTAGCACATCCTTAACTACGTACTTCTTTCGTGAAGCCTAAAAGAAACGATGTGAATATTTTACCTGATACGTCCCCCTTCTTCTATATGTGTCCTTCCACCGTACCCACGATCTGCTGAGCGGCCTTTGGGCTAGCCCATGATCCACGGACGACTGGAAATACGATTTGGAAAATATGTTATTAAACCTAACACTACTCCTCCAAATTCTGAGCTAATTATATATTTGCTCAAACTGAAGAGTCAATAGGTTTAATTCCTTATAATTTTTCGAGTTTTTGTGCAAATATACGAAAGCAGCATTGCGCTGATTTTATTGTTTCAGAGTTATCTAAATATTTTAACATGGATGCAACCTTTTCTTTCAGCTAACCGTTAATGATTATGTGAAAGTGATAAACAAACTATATGAGGTGAACCTTATGAAAAAAATATTCAAAATGATGACTCTATCAGCAGCTACTGCTGTATTTACTTTAACTCTTTTAGGACAAAGTTTCGCAGCTACGTCAGGCTTTACGGATTTGGATAAAGTTGCAGCCAAAGACAAAATCATTGCCCTTCAACAAAGCGGTGTTGTATCTGGAATCAATGCTGAGTTGTTCGCTCCTCAAGCTGCGATGTCAGAAGCGCAAGGCGTTCAACTGCTCGTAAATGCATTCAAGCTTAACCTAGATTTGGTAAGATTCTTTAAAGAGCCAAAAGCAACCGATTATTTTGTTAAGGCAAATAATGATTCTTGGTATGCCAATGCGCTAATCACTGCTGCAGTCAACAATGTTGAGCTCCCTAAGGATTTAGACCCAAATGCAACCTTGACTCGCGAGCAGTTCACGCATCAGATTGTTCGCGCTATTGAAACATTTGGCAAGCTGCCTCTAATTAATCCAGTTGTTGTTGATATTAGTGACAACGACCAAATAAATATTGAATATTCAGGCTCAATCCAGCGCGCAATTAACTACGGCGTGATTAAACTAGGTGCAGATGGCAAAATGAATCCCAAAGCTCAAATCACTCGCGCTGATGCTGCAGAACAAATATTCAACGCCATTGAATACTTAAAAGCGCACCAAGCACCATCGGCTCCGACTGAGTCCCTTTCCGCAACAGATAGCGTGAAATTGATTACTGAAACACTTGGACTCGTTGGCACAGATATTAACATTAAGATTGACCCGAACTCCAAAGTGACGCGTGAATCTTTCACAAATCTGCTCGTTCAGACGCTTCAAACAAGCGGTAAACTGCCTATGATTAAAGTATCTCCTGTTGAAATTAAAGACAATGATCAGATCGATATTTTAAATTCAGGTGCTATTCAAACAGCGATCGCTCTTGATATTGTTGAATTAAATTCGGATGGTGCGTTCAATCCAAAAGCTGAAATTACGCGTGCTGATGCAACTGAAATTGCAAAAAAAGCTGTTGAAGCTGTCAACAAGTTAACGACTAATAAATAAGATAAATTCACATAAAAAAAAGCAATCAAAGTGGACTAGTCCCTTTGATTGCTTTACTCATTTAGCCATATTATTGACTGAATCCTTTTCGTCAAAAACAGAAATATGGTCTACTTTTCCAGTTGATTTGGGAATAATAAATTTAAGCTGAAAAACGTCTGACGCTTTATAAATATAGATTGTATCGTCACCATTCAACTTCGTATCTGTCGGTTTCCCTAACGCCTGCTCAATCTGAGCCAAAGTTATCGTCTTGAGCTTCGGATCGCTGGATCGGACATCAAAAATTTGGCTTCCTTTATTGTAACCAAAATCTGCATTTTTCTTCGCGTAAGTTGCGTAAAAACCACTGCCTGCAGCTTCTTTTTTATCAGCCTTCCCCCACGATTTCTCAACATCATCGATGAGACTTGTCTTTGCAGCAAAGGTAATTCCATCGATTTTACCTGACTTCGCAAGTTCAAGCATATCTTTAATTTGCTTAGACACCGAGCTTGAGTTTGAATCAGATGGTGCTGGTTTTACATTTCCGTTATTATTGGCCGTTGACTCGGGCTTTGATGTAACAGGGCTCGGCTCAGGACTGGGTGTAGCTGAAACGAACGGGCTTGATGTGGCGCTAGTTGACGGAGTTGCTGTATCTGTGGCAGGCTGTTCTGTCGTTGAACATGCCGTGAACACTAGCATTCCCACAAGGATCATCGGATAAACTTTTACTTTGCTTAAGTAGTTTTTCATGGTGTTTTCTCCTTAAATTTTAAGTACATAACTATATTAAACGAACTTAGCCATTTCTAAACGATACGACCATAAGAAATGTTGTACAGCTAAAATCCATTTAAATTTTTAAGCATACGCATAGGCCAATTAATCAACCTACTAGTAGATAGGTAAACGAGGTAAAACTCCTTTCTCTCTTATATGAGTCGATTTATTTGTAAAATGACTTGCGGGAGTATATCTTTCCCCAATACACGTTTGTATTGCAAAGCTCCTTTTAAACAGGAAAGAATGGCAATTGCTAAAGCTTCAACTTGGCCTTCCTCATATTCTGCTTTAAGGATTTCAATCAAAATGGATAGCTCTAACTGACTTATCTCTTGAACTTTTTGTCGAACTACTTCCGGTAGAGATTCGTAATCGGTTTGCAGGGAAGATATCGGACAGATGCCGTTACCACCTTGTTCAACTCGCGCAGCTATGAATTTCATGATCTTCTCTTTGACAGAGATGGAAGCGCCGTTAAGAGATACAGATAAATTTTGCAAATATAGGTGAATCCGATCTGCAACGGCAATCGCTAAATCTTCCTTTTTTTCAAAATGATAATGAATACTTGCCTTGGTTATTCCCAGTTGTTTAGAGATATCATCGTAACTAATCGCAACGAACCCTTTAACTCTGATTAAATCCAGAGTGAGGTTAAGAATTTGTGTTTTTCGATTTTCCATATTGGTATTTTATCTTACTTATATAAGAAGTTCAAGAACGTTGTATGATGAAACTAAGCAGTAAGTTTGGCTTTTCGTCGTAGTTGTCCGTCGACACCCAAGCACATTCCGCTCGGGGAGAGCTCCGGCATGTGGATTGGAGGGAACTGGAGTCCTCTATTTGTAGCAAAACAATCTATTCCTCTCTTAGGGGGAACTACAGTCTCTTATTTGGCCACCATGGCATGTTCTTCCGGTGAAATTGGCAATATAGCGGACCATAGTTCCCCTTGAATCTCAAAAATGTGCCTTTTCAGCAAAATAGCGGACTGTAGTTCCAACAAGCCATGCGTGAACGCTAGCATCCAAAAAAACCTCCTATTCACCTTCGCTTGGAAGCTGAATAGGAGGTTTTTTGATGGATGGCGAAGCATCAGCAGCTCGCAAGCGCGAATAAATCCGCAACGGCAAAGTCCGCGAGCCTGCCCGCAGAGATATACGCGGACACGCTGTCTGAGCCCGGCACTGTAATTCCCGGCGAGTCCATTGCTTCCCCGCATAACCACAAGGTGCGGGTCCCAGCCGAACGACCTCCCGCGATATCGGTATGCGGATTGTCGCCAACCATGACGCAGGCATCGGGACGCGTAACCCCGCAGTGTCTAATCGCCAAATGGAACATATGCGGCGCTGGCTTGCCGAAGTACTCGACGACCCGGCCGGTGATGGCCTCCGCTGGTTTATATAACGCTCCTGTCTCTGGAACCTTCTCACCACGACTACCCGGGTGGAACAAATCCGGATTCGTCGCAAAAACTGGCGTTCCACGGTCCATCTCTTCTACGACGGCTTGCAGCTTCGCGTAGTCGAATTTCGGGTCCCGGCCAATGACCAAGGCCTCTGCTGAGTCTGCACTATCCAGCGGAACAAGCCTATGGCCATACCACTCAAGAGCCGACTGCAACGAGTCGCTGCCGACTGCTTTCAACGTTAATGCGCCACGTCTCTCCAACAAATATTGCCCAGCCAATTCCGTTGCAGTTAGGACGTGCTCCGGGTTCACAACAAGCCCCATCGCGGACAGTCGTAACGCCACCTGAGCCCCTGTATCGGTTGAATTGTTGGTCACGAACCGCACATGTTTGCCCTTGCGATCTTGCAGCCGCTCCAACACCGCTTTAGCTCCCGGAGCCAACCGATCTCCAAAATAGATGCAGCCGTCCAGATCGAAGAACACAGCTTCAGCCTGTTCCAGCATCGCCATCGCAGCTTTCGCCGTTTTTGCTTGTTTACTTCTCTTCAGCTCGCTCATACAACTCTCCTCTGTCCTTCCCTCTTAGCTGCAATTGTCGACCGTCCGCATCCGGAAGCTCTGTACCGAACCAGCCCGCGATCGTTGGCGCCACATCAACCGCCTGAATCTCTGGCAACACATGACCTTCTTCCACGCCAGGTCCAGTAATAACGAACATGGCCTTCATCGCTTCGTGATCCGGCAAATACCCGTGCATGCCGACGAATTTCGCCCGCTGCGCCTTCACTTCATCGCCTGTATGGCCAAAATTAACGAACCAATCCAGTTCCATCTCAAATACGAAATCCGGTTTGAATCTAGCCTGCTCTTCCCCGACTGGAAGCCCCCAAGCAGCAAAATCAGCATCCGTCTCCAACAGTCGGCTAACACCCTCGGTATTCACCAGTTGATCTCGCACCTCAGCTAACAGAGCTTCGCGCCGAGTAGGATCTTGCTCCAGCACATAAGCATAGCCGCATCCCCCGTTCGATACCGCCATCACTTGACTGTGCTCAGGTTGATCAGCATGAAACCATCCTAACTTCTTGAACAGCACATTGGGATAAAATGTTTTAGTCGCATCGCTGAACCCATGATCGGAAAGTACGATTACGTAGGTCTCCTCGCTTAATCCAGCGTTGTCCAGCTCCTCCAGAAGCTGTCCAATCTGCTCATCTGTATACCTCAGCGCCCAATCCAGCTCAGCCGATTTCGTGCCGTAGTCATGCTGATAGCTGTCCGGCAGCAAATAGTGCACGAGCAGCAAGTTCGGCATCCTCGTCCGGATGAGATGTTTGGCGGCTTCGGTCGTCAGCCAATCTTGCATCGAACCGCGTGCATGGTCTTTGCTCCAAGCGGCGTAGCGATCCATCGGCAGCCCAAGCTGAACCAGCTCCTGCCAGAGCGATGCCGTGCTGCCCGCTTCCATCAGATCTTGCTCGTAGCATTCGGGAATCACGTCATCAAGCCCCGTCGCACCGTAAGTTTTTGGCCAACACAGGGCTGCGGTTGTCCCCCCGAGCGCGTGCACCGCATCGTAGATAGTTAGCCCCTCTACTGACTCTTCCTTCGGGTACATCCGCTCTCCGAAATGCTCCCCAACCTGGTTCGTCTCTCGATCTACGACCCAATTCCCCAGCACCCCGTGCTTGCGCGGATGGGTTCCACAGACAAGACTTGTATGAATCGCCCAGGTAGCAGTCGGAGTGATGCTTCGCAGTTTCCCGCTCGCTCCAAGAGCAGCAAGCCGCTTGAGATGCGGCATCGGCACTTCAGGTCGCTCCCAGTTCGAATAACCCAGACCATCAATGCTTACGACCATTACGTTAGGCATTCCAACGCGCTTCTGTACGCTCAATTTCTCTTCCATATATAATCAAACTCCCTTCCCTACTCTTTAACCCCGCCCATAGTCAGGCCTTGGATGAAATACTTCTGTAGCATAAGAAACATTACGATAACCGGAAGCGCCCCCACAGCAGCGCCTGTCATAAGCAGCTTAAAATTGGCTAGATTAGCGTCTTGCAGCGTCTTAAGTCCTGCGGTTAGCGTGAACAACTTCACGTCATTCAGCACAATAATCGGCCACAGGAAGGAGTTCCACTGCGCTACGAAGGTGAAAATACCTAACGAAGCCATCGCCGGCAGCGCCATCGGCACAACGATATTGACGAACACCCGCCATTCCGATGCCCCGTCAATCTTGCTTGCTTCTATCAACTCGGTTGGGGTGCCCAGAAGAAATTGGCGCATTAAGAACACACCGAACGCACCCGCCAATCCGGGTAAAACGATCGCCCATTGGGTATCGAACAGATTCAGTTTCTGTACGAGCATGAACGTAGGCACTAGTGTGACCTGCTCTGGAATCATCATCGTTGCGAGGATGATCCAGAATACAGCCATACGGCCCGGGAATTGTTTCTTAGCCAGTACATACCCCGCCATCGTATCGAAAACGATATTGCCGACCGCTCCAATCACAGCGATGAACAAGGTGTTCAGCAGCCAACGGACTACCTGTGTGCTTTTGAATAAATACACATAGGTCGTGAACGTGGAATCAGCCACTTCCTTCATTTTCGCAGCATGATACTGTACCTGAACGGCATCACCTTGATGCTCTGCCTGGCGCTTCTTATTCCATTGAGAAACATATTCCACCACTCCGTATGGATACATCTTGGGCGGATCAGCCTCGACAAAGGAAATGGGGCTTGTCATCTCTTCATTCTGATAAGATGGCAGTTGAAGCGAGGTGGTGAATATCCAATACAACGGCAGCAGCGTGATTAAGGCAGCGATCGTCAAAAGTACATATATGACTATCGCGCTCAGTTGGTTACGAACCTTATAAGTCAATTGCGTCCTCCCCCTTCATCACCTAATAGGCGGTACTGCACGACGGAGAACGCGAGAATAATCAGGAAAAGAATCACCGATTGTGCGGAGGCAAGCCCATATTCAAAGTCACGGAACGCCGTCTTATAAATGACATGAACAACTGTCTCCGTGGCATTGCCAGGACCTCCGTCGGTCATCATTACAATCTGAGTAAACACTTGGAAGGAACCAATCATGGACAATATCATCAAATAAAACGTAGTCGGCTTCAGCAAAGGTACGGTAATGCGGCGCCAAATCTGGAGAGAGGACGCTCCGTCGATGCGTGCCGCTTCGTACAAATTCGGATTCAGGGCTCCCATGGCAGCCAAGTAAATAATAATCCCCGCCCCGGGCGGGATAAGCAGATTCATAATCACGAGCGACCAGAGAGCCATCGAAGTCTGCCCTAGCCAATCGATCGGCTCCAGACCCCATACAGCCAAAAAGTCATTAAACAATCCAAACCTGTAGTTGAACATCCAGCGCCAGACCATTGCAATAACAACCATTGAGGTCACGGACGGAATATAGAACGCCGCTCGAAAGAACGTCCTTGCCTTGGGACGAAGCGGATATACCAAGGAGGCAATAATGAGTGCCGTCGCCACGGAAAGCGGTACAGTAGCAACCGTGTAGAGTGCCGTATTCCAGATCGATACTTGGAACATTTCATTGCGGAATGCTTGGATATAATTAGCAAAACCAACCCACTTCGTCGTGAAAACCCCAAACTCCTGAAAAGATAGGACAAGCGACCATATCACAGGAATAACGGTGAACAAAGCAAATAAGAGCAGCTTAGGTATTAGAAACCCATAAGCCGGCGCTGCGCGCTTAAACTCGCGGGACAGACGCTGTCTGAGCGTCGGCTTGTTCTTTGCAGCTTGCATGATGTGATTCAAGCCGAACCCTCCTTCGTAGATAGATAAGGCAAGGTCACGGCCGATGAAGCACCGCGACCTGCCGCATTCGGGCTTACTTCTTCAATAACGGATCGACAACTTTGCGCGCGTCTTTCAGTGCTTGCTCGGCAGTTTTGGTGCCGTTCACAGCAAGCTGCAATTCCTTCTGAATCGCTTCGTCAATCTTCGCCCATTGCGGATGACGAGGCATGATTACAGCAGTTTCAGCGATTTTCTGCGCCATCTCCATCTGCGGATTATCCTGGAACGGACGTTTCTCAGCTGAAGATTTTCGCGAAGCGAATACGCCGTAATATTTAGCCGTCGTATAAATCTCATCCGTCGTCGAAAGTGACTTCATGAACTCTGCAACCATCTTGCTTTTGGCTTCGTCTTTCTGTTTGAACATGACCCATCCCAATACGTCGCCTACAGTCATGGACTTGCCTGTTGAGCCGCTTGGATATTCCGCTACAGTGAAGTTCATTTTATAAGGATCCTTTTGCGCAGAAGCAATCGCCCATGAATTCCAAGGCTGTACAGCCATCAAACGTTTATCCGTTGCAGCGAACTGCTTCCAGGCATCCCCAACATTGACTGTTCCCATATCGACAGGAGCTACTTTATATTTGAACTTCAGATCAAGAAATTTCTGCAATCCGCTGATCGCTTCCGGAGAATCGAACGTGTATTGGTTCATATCATTGCTCAGGGGTCTTCCTCCATCCATCATGATGAACGGCCAAGCTTCATAGTAGCTCGGCATGATGTAGGTCGACACACCGAATTTGTTGTTGCCTGTCAATTTCTGCATTTTCTCCACAAACTGTTCGTATGTCCATTTGCCATCTTTCGGAGGTTCTACCCCTTTTTCCTTAAAAATATCCAAGTTAAGCAGCAGCGTATGTACCCGCGAGCTTACTGGAATCCCATATGTGTGACCTTCATATTGGAATTCCGCCAACGTGTTTGGGAAGAAATCGTTCCACTCTTCTTTTGTGTAGACTCCGTCAACAGGTTCAATGACCCCTTGCTGAATGTTCTTAACGCTTGCAATGCGGTTGCTGATGTTGTAACCCAGGTCCGGCCAAGCCTTGCCAGCAATCGCGACATTCAGCTTGTCCTCCATCTCAGCCCATGGTACTTGCACGATTTTGATCGTAACGCCAGGGTGTTTGGCTTCAAACTCTGCTTTCTTTTGCTCCAGCCAGAAATACTTATTCGTGTTGGCAGCATCGGACCAACGAGGGCCGTCCCACACGGTAATCTCCCCTGTCCACGCAGGAGCTTGAGTCGGGGTGACGCCTGTCGTCGATGCGGTACGGCCGCAGGCGGACAGAATCAAGATAACGATAAGAGAAAGGCATAACAGTCGAGACAATCGACGGATCATCATAGTAGGGAAAACCTCCAAAAGTTTTATTGTAGTAGGGCTTGCACAACATGGGGACAAATTCACTGCAAATGCCAATCTTATTGGCAGCATCACTCCTCTCGCGACAAAAAAAGATGAGAGAAGACGCAAAGAGTCCAGCCTCCGATGTCATCGGAAATCTGCAACCCTTTGAGCTTTCTCTCATCTCACAAACTCATTTGGTTTGATATGCAATTATTGAAGAATATCTTCAAAACTTTTTGACCATAAACTCGCTTCGGTGACGGATAAAGATGTGGCCCCGGCATTCAATGCCATCTTAGCCTCTTCCATCGTATGAATCAAGCCGCTCGCGATTACCGGAATATGCTCGCTCACTGTTGCAAACCGTTCAATCACTTTCGGAATCACACCAGGCATTAGTTCGATGCAGTCAGGCTCCACTGATTCCGACAATTTCAAGCCATTCTCTACGGCCAGCGTATCAATCACGAACAGGTGAAGGATGCCGAACAGACCTGCTTGTTTAGCTGCCTTGACCATGTGGCTCTTCGGAGTGACAATACCTCGGGCGCCGATATACTGGGTCACCATGTCGATCGTTTCCTTGTCCGTACTGGACAGCCCACGAATCAGATCAAGGTGAATGAACGCGTTTTTCCCAGATTCATGCGTAGATCGAACGGCTTGGATTATCTCTGCGGCATTGCCTCCCATGAAGAAGACATTGTCGACTTCCGAGTCCAGCGCCTTGTTCAAATCAGCCATCTTGCGCACCGCAGCGATCACCGGCTTTTTGCCGATCACATGTAACAGAGTCATCGCCAAATCCCCTTTTTATCTTGGAACAATCATAACACGACCATTGTAACATTTCATTTCGCCTATTTGTGTTAACTAAGTAATAAGGTTTTGTAAACTCCGCACCATGTCAAAGCGCTGCTTCTTAGCATTGGAAAAAGAGGAATAGTAACCGCATCACCTTGGTAATAATTTGCGACTATTGGCGTAAAAAGAGGTGCTTCGTCTAACCCGGAAAATAGCTGCATTTCTGGAAGATGCTTATGGTTAAGACCGAGGGAGTATTGTCTTGGTGCAGAAAGCTGATCTCTCGTTGAGTTCTGATAGTCAGATATAAGTTTTTTACCTCCACCACTGTATCCAGTAAGCAAATAGCAAGACGTAGGATGATCCTTCGGTATAATCCCTTCAGCAACCAATGGCTGTATAGCTAAAATAAAGCCTGTCGCATGACATCCTGGGACAGATACCCTAGATGAATTTAATATTTTATTTCTTTGATCTTTATGTAATTCCGGTAATCCGTAGGTCCATGTCGGGTCAGTTCTAAACGCCGTGCTTGCATCAATGATTTTCGTCTTAGGATTGCTAATCATAGATACAGAATCCCTTGAAGCGGAGTCTGGGAGGCAAAGGAATACGAGATTAGCTTCATTTAAGAAAGCCCTGCGAGCTTCATAATCCTTTCTCTTATCCGACTCAATTTTGATTACTTCTATGTTAGAAATCTTAGATAAGTAATCATGTATTTTTAAACCTGTAGTACCCTCTTGACCATCTACAAATATTATATGCTTCAATTTGCCACCCCTTAGTATTTTTAATTTATGTATAATTATACATATTATTGTATGTATATTCAATTAAGCATTTGGAGTCAATATAAGCCATTATTTGCCCACATTTTGCAAAGAAAACGGTTTCATCATCCCCCAAGATAAAGAGTAGATCCATATCTAGGTTGTATCGAAGGAGCTCTTTACCCATGACCATTCCAAAGAAACTAGGACTATTTGCCATTACGTGGCCTATATATATTGAATCGTCGCTGCAAGTGTTTATGCGAACCTCGGATACGTTCATCGTGAGTCATGTGTCGGATGAAGCCTTTGCAGCGGTTGGCGTAAGCAATCAGCTCATCATCTTTTTATTTTTGCTGCTGCAAGTGATTTCAACCGGTTCGGCCATCGTCATCTCTCAATATTTGGGTGCGAATAAAAGCAGAGATGTCAAGAAGTTCGCCGCTGGAGCAATTTCACTTAATTGCCTATTCGGCTTTCTAATAAGCCTGTGTATCATTTGCTTCAGCAAACAGCTGCTTCAGCCCTTCGGCTTGGAACCAGGTACACTGGAGCAGGCGCGCGTTTACTTATCTATCGTAGGCGGTTCCTTGTTTATTCAAGCCGTTAATCTGACCATTGCAGCCATAACGCAGGTGCATGGTTATACTAGATATACAATGGCAGTCAGCTTGGGCATCAATCTCGTAAATTTAACCGGTAGTATCTTATTTATTTTCGGTCCTCTCGGCTTTCCCAAACTCGGCGTTCCCGGCGTTGCCATCTCGGCCATATTCAGCCAATTCATCGGACTGATTGTGTATAGCATCATTTTAAAGAGAATCGTTCGATTGAACTTATCCTTCAGTGACCTTTACAAAGCAAGATTCGCAGATCTGAAAAAGATATTAACAATCGGCATTCCGACGGCCGGGAGCTCGCTTGTGTATTCCATTAGCCAACTGATGACGACCTATTTTATCACTCAGCTGGGTGCTGAAATGCTTTCTACACGGATTTATACCCAAAATATCATGACCTTCATAATCGTGCTGGCCGTTTCATTGGGACGGGGGACTCAAATCATTATTGGTCGACTGGTGGGCGCCGGTGAAAAGGATGAGGCTTACAAGCAGTTATTTCGCAGTTTATTAATCAGCTTATTGCTTTCACTTGCCGCGGTCACATTGACCGTTTTGTTCAGGAAACAGTTGATCGGTATGTTTACAGACAACGTCGAAATCATTACATTGGGGGCTTTTCTGCTGACATTTGGATTCCTTCTAGAGCCCATTCGCTGCTTGAACATTGTAATAGGAGAAGCCCTCCGGGCTGCGGGCGATGCACGTTATATTCTCCTAATTGGCGTATGTGTCATATTGGGGCTGTGCGTCCCGTTAACGTATTGGGTAGGAATCCGCCTGAGGTACGGGCTGGTAGGTATGTGGGGCGTATTCATCATGGACGAAGGGTTAAGAGGGCTTCTATTATTATTCCGTTGGAGAAGTCGGGCATGGGAGAAAAAAGTGTTGGTGAGCAAGGAGGAAGCGGTCTAGAAAGCCGCATTTCTGATAAAGGGCAAGCTGCCCAACACTGGAGTTTCCTGTACCAACTTCAATTGTTTTAAAACCTAGTCCCGTGGAAATCTCTATGGCATGCTTCACTAGCTGTTTGCCGAATTAACTTTCTTATTTGCATGTTTATTGCACCCGGTATTTTTGTTTAATGTTCACTCAACAATTCGTTCATAATTCATTAATGATTTCTTGATTGAAAAGCAAGGAGCAGTTGCCGAGGCAATCTGCTCCTTGCTTATTGTGCTATAGTACCATCGGATAACATTTTTATTTATTAGTAAATTCATATTTGTATTTATGCTTGCTATAATCGCCTGTTTTTACATTCATCGCCTCTCCAAGTACACCGTTAGGGGCGTACTCAGCCTTACCTACTGTAAATCCTTTTCCGATCGAACTCGAATCAATGTGGAAAAATATAACAACAGCATTAAATGGTGTTTCCTTTTTTGTTTTCTCAACCATCTCAGATGCTATCAATTTCAAACCCTCTTCTGTTAACTTGTCACCAACTACAACCTCGAATCTATAACGCTTATTGGCACCAACGCTAATGTCATCTTTCGTCGCAATTTCATATTTAGGAATTGGCATTGTTTTAGCAGGCTCCTGTACTACAGGTGATGAGGCAGCTGGTTTATCCTGCTTAGGTGCTGAAACGGTAGTCGCTGCTGTTTTCTCTGATGATACGGACGTTGCTTGTTCTTTCGATTGATCCTTTCCAATATTGCTAATCGAACCTACTACGATTGCAACGATAACCCAGAACCACCACTTTTTAAAAATTGGCTTTTTGACTTGACTCATGATGATGCATCTCCCCACCTTGCTTATATGTCACTGGAATAGTTTAGTATGGAAACAATTAGGGGGTCAACGCTTGTCATATTCGTTTTTGTAAAAGACTTACTAATCTGAGCGACCACATTTCAGGTTTACGTCCCCCTCCCCCCCTTAGTCTTTCATTTATCTGCTCGTATAAATTTATTGATCGTCAAGTTGACACTGTACACCAATGAAGAATGTTTGTGTGTTACACTAAGTAAGGTCTACACTAAGTATGATCAACACGGCCAGAAGAAAGACTCAGACCAAGGGAGACACCCTACCAAATGAAGAAATGGTACACCATCTGCATGTATCTCGTGCTCATATTTATTGTTTATATTTTCAAGGATACAATTTTGCATTGGATGCAGTATGGGGATGCGCCCGTTCTGCTTATTTTTGCGGCTGCGCTCGGATTTATTATCGTTCCAGTCATCCCCTACAAAATAGTTATCGGCATGCTCGGGTTTATGTACGGTCCATTGATGGGCGCTTTGATCAGTTGGACTGCCGCTTCTGTCGCGTCTGTCATTGTTTTTTGGCTGGCACGCTACTTGTTTCAAAAGCAGGGCCGTGCTTACTTGTCCAAGTACGAGAAGCTGGAAAAGCTCCAAGCCGCGATTGAAAAAAATCCGTTCCTAACTATTTTATTGGCTCGACTGATCCCGGTTATCCCCCAGGCTGTCGTTAATGTCATTCCTGCCATTACTTCCATCCCGGTCGTTACATTCGCCGTTGCATCCGCATTGGGCAAAATTCCTGCAATGCTCTTGTTTGCGTTCATCGGCAGTAATCTGTTTGCTGGCACCAGCAAGCTCGTTTTGTCCGTCGGCGTGTATGTCCTTTTTTTGGCGTCCGTCTACGTCGTTTACCGCCTCTGGCTCAAGAAGCGTTGGCTTTGAGCAGCTATGCTTCTTCAATTTCAAGTTCCTGCCTGTTACTTGACAAGCATTATTGAGTCCGTTTCTTGAATTGATACAGAGCACGATGATGAATTCACTTATCGCCATATTAAATACAGAGATGGTATATTCCCCAGTGCGGATCAAGCCTAAATTGCCATGCGAATAGTCATTGAAGAGGGTCTTGACAGAAAACAGATAGTTACACACACGGCTTCAAGATATAGTTTTCGCAACAAATTATTAAATCATCAAAGAAGTCATTTACATAAAGTTAATAATATGCCCTAAACGAAATCGATAACCACATCTAACCCGTGCCGAAGCAAATTACGCGTTACTGCAGCAATATTAAGCCAAGCCAGTTGGAGTCGTTCCTCCCATGGAGGCTCCTTTCATAATAGCTCCATTAATTTGACATTTGCTGTAAGAAGTGTACAAATAGGCTGCCGATCCATTGTTTCGGCAGCCTTCTCCTGATGTTTGTATAGCTATAGATTTCCGTTTTCTACGTGCTGCACATTGCTCATACCATCTTTAGACTCATCCACTGATGTATGTTCCCGTGGCTTTCAGTGCGCTCTGCTGACAAATGACTGCCTTCCAATCGGTCCAATCTTGCGTAATCTATAATAATTGCCGTTCCAAATACAAGTTGCTGATGATCGGGAAGTGGTCGGATGCTTGCGTCTGAATAACGCGGGCATTCTCACGTTTGCCGAGCATTACTTCACTGGATGCTAAAATATAATCAATTGTAGCGTGCGGATTGAACGAATCAAAGGTAAACGCGTCAGGTTGGTCTGCGAATTGATTCTGAAATTCGTTCGTAAATTTGGTCATTTCCGGAGCATAGGGTCTCGCGTTGAAGTCACCTACAAGAATTTTCGGTCCGCTTCGCCTCGCCATAATGTCTAAGATTTCATCCGCATGGATATTGCGCTGACCGGCATCCAGTCCCATATGAGTAGTATAGAAGCTTAGCTGAACCCCTTGAATGTCAATGGTCGTCTCAAGCAACCCACGCTGCTCCTGACCTAAGCTCGTCAGCAGCAGATAGTTGTAATTCTGCAAGATTGGGTACTTGCTCAAAACAGCTGTGCCATATTGGCTACGAGGCTGCCCCGGTTGTGACGACGGATGGTCCAGATTAGCCCCGTACGCGAACTGCATCCCAAGCATATCGGACAATCTTTGAATCATATCTTCGTTGTTGCTGCGGCTGGAATAATAGCGGTCCACTTCCTGCAGTCCGATGATCTCCGCGCCGGACTGCCTAATGACATCAGCTATTCTTTCCAGACTGTAATTTTCAAACGGGTCGGCACCGTGACGAATGTTATATGACATTACTTTAATAGGAACATGCAAGTCTGTTTTCTCCTTTGTTCAATTACTTCTTGTAGCGATCGTATGCGGCTTGGTAAATTTTCATATATTCGTCGAGACGCATTTTCTTGATTGTGTCGACATACTTGTTCCAATCGGATAATGGCACTGCGCCGGTAATAAACTTGGTTGTCATTTCATCTACATATGCAGTAATATCGGTGTTCAACGCCTGCATGCTATCGGTTTCTTTTTCCGTGTAGCTGAATGACGGCCAAACTTCCTTCGGCAGCTCTGCTGCAACTTTCTTCGCGGCTTCCAGAGATTCCGGCAAGCTTTCCGCTCCCTTGAAGTACTTCTCTCTCACGATGCCCGGATAACCGCCGCCCGGCCATGTCACATACTTGACAAGAGCCTGTTCAAAGGTCAAGCCCTGCGGGTTCTTGTTAATTTCATCCGTATATTCAACGTTCCCATCCGGCTTCTCAATGTAGCTCTTGTCTTTGAATCCCATGAAAAATAATTTGTTGCCTTCTTCGCTATAGAAGTAATCCATCCAACGAACGGTCGCTTCCGGATTTTTGTTTTTGTCCGTAATCACGAAAGCTCCTGGATTCGCAACGGCCGGGCGGTATTCAGAGTGCAGTTTATCACCTCTTGGACCTGCGAGTGAAGGAGAGCCGATATAACCGGTTTGCTTCATCAGAGTTAACGGGCTGCTTACGCGAATGGCGCCAAACACGCCTTCCGCCCCTTTGGCGTAAAATTTGTTTTGGTCCTTTTCGTTTACCAGGATATCCTTATCGATCAACCCTTCACTCCACAGCTTATTGAAATAAGTGAGGAGTTCCTTATAGCGATCGTCTGTCGGGATAAAGCGCAGTTGGTTGTTCTCTCCCATATCGACGAAAGGATGGCTCGATCCACGGTTTTGAAGGCCGAAGTACCCCTTGAAGTGGACTAATATATCCTTCAGTTTAGGTGCGCTTATTGGAACTTCGTCCTGCTTGCCGTTTTTGTTCAAGTCGGTGTTTTTAACTGCTTTCAGATAGTTGTAAAATTCCTCGGTCGTTTTCGGCTCCTGCATCCCTAAGGCATCAAGCCATTCTTTTTTCAGCCATAGTTTGCCGCCCATACGAACGGACGGGAAGTCAGGAGAGAGCATGTTCGGGAAGCTGTAGATGTTGCCATCCGGCATCGTGATCGCCTTTTTAACTTCAGGATATTGATCCATGATCTTCTTCAAGTTAGGCGCATGCTTGTCAATCAGATCGTTCAGTTTGATTAATGCACCTTGGCCGCCGTACTTCATTAAATCGTCAGTGCTAAATCTTCCCAGGTAAACCGCATCGGGGTAATCTCCGCCTGCCATCATCAAATTCCGCTTCTCCGTCAGCGCGTCAAAGGGTACGAGCTGGAAATCCACTTGAATGTTGGTCATTTTGGCATATTCCTGCCACAGCATTGTTTCATTCCAATTGTTGGCCGTTGTTGGAGCTTTACCGGCCATCATCGTCAGCTTGATCGGCTCTTTCACGATCGGAAACCCGGTAGCACTAAGCTTGTCGTTCCCATCGGGAGCAGTCGTGTTCTTATTGCCTGATCCGGCATCACTGTCTCCACAGCCTGCGACAAGTCCGGCGGATACCGCCGTTGTCAGGATTAAAGATATCCATTTTTTCGATTTCATTGATAAACCTCCCTGTTTGTTTTGAAACATGGATCTATCCTTTAAGGGCTCCAATCATTACACCCTTAACGAAATACTTTTGTAATAGCGGATACAGCAAAAGCACTGGCAAATTGGCAATGACGACGACGGCGTACTTGATGACTTCGACTTCCATGAGCTTCTTCGCCAGTGAATCATCAGCCATATCAATCATGGCCGCCATCTGCCCCTGGATTAATATTTCTCTCAATATGAGCTGCAGCGGGTATTTGGCACGATCCGATAAATAGATTAAGGCGTTAAAGAACGCATTCCAGTGTCCGACCGCGTAGAACAGAACCATGACCGCAAGGATTGGCATTGACAACGGCAGCACCACGCGCAGTAAAATCCGGAAATTGTTGCAGCCATCAATCGAAGCCGCCTCTTGTATCTCTTGAGGAATGCTGCTTTGGAAAAACGTCCTCATGATGATCACGTTATATACCGAAATCGCACTCGGAATAATCAGCGCCCAAATGCTGTTGAGCATGCCCAGATTTTTCACTAGCAAATACGACGGAATCAATCCGCCACTGAAAAAAATCGTAAATACGATAACTGCGGTAATAACGTTGCGTCCGCGGAAGTCCGGTCTCGACAGCGGATATGCTGCGCATATTGTCAGCACGAGGTTGATCACCGTACCGATCAGGGTGTACACAATCGTATTCATGTACCCTGTCAATATCTCCTTATTTTGAAAGACGCGCTCGTAACCGACAAAGTTGACACCCTTGGGCAGCAGCCAGAGCTGGCCTCTGGCTACCACGGAGGGTTCGCTGATGGACGCGCTTAGTACAAACACAAGAGGATACAAAACGATAACGGTAATTAGTACAAGTAATAGGGTATTAATGGCATCAAACACCCGGTCTCCCCGGCTATTATCCATGTGGTGTCGCCTCCATTACCATAGGCTAGTTTGATTCATTCGCTTGGCTGCAAAGTTAACAAGTATGAGAAGAGTAAAGTTGATGATTGAGTTAAATAAGCCGATCGCTGCGGAAAAGCTGTACTGTGCCTGGATGATACCGCTTTTGTACACGTATGTGGAAATAACTTCGGAGCTTTCTAAATTAAGATCGTTCTGCATGAGAAAAACTTTCTCGAAGCCAACACCCATGATTGATCCCATGTTTAGAATCAGCAATATGATAATTGTTGGCATAATCCCCGGCAAATTGACGTGCCAGATGCGCTGCAGCCGGGTAGCCCCGTCTACCTTGGCCGATTCGTGAAGCTGAGGATCGATGCCCGCCAGCGCCGCAAGGTAAATGATCGAGCTCCACCCCATTTGCTGCCACACACCCGATCCGACGTAAATCGTTTTGAACCAAGCCGGCTCCGTAATAAACGAAATAGGCTGTCCACCGAAAAGCACGATTAACTTATTGATCATGCCAGTTTCTGGAGCGAGGAACATAACGACTATGCCGACGAGCACAACCGTGGAGAGAAAGTGCGGCGCGTATGTAATTGTTTGCACTGCCTTTTTGAATAACACTCTCGACTGCTTGACTTCATTAATCATTAAAGCAAGAATAATTGGCACCGGGAACCCCACTACCAGCTGATACAAGCTCACTCCCAGCGTATTGATAATGAGCCGCCAGAAGAAATAGCTGTCGAAGAAACGCTCGAAATGCTTCATGCCTACCCATGAGCTGCCCCATATCCCTTTGGTGGCGACAAAGTTTTTGAAAGCGATTTGAACACCGTACATCGGAATATATTCGAAGATGATAAAGTAAGCTAGAACCGGGGAAATGAGCACATATAGCTCCCAGTTTCTAAGGTAAGGCCTCAAGATCGTCCGCGTTCTCGTTTTGGTCTGAATAACCCTTTGCGGCGGCAATGAAGTATCCTGCAAAAACATTCACCTCTTCCTAAAGCACAATTTAGAAGATATCGTACCCTTGTCTTCATCAGGGTTCTGGAAGATCAGTAATGCTTTACCTGTATCGTCTTGCCTTGCTCAACAGATTCATAAGCAGACCATGCCACTTCGGCGGCACGCAGTCCATCCAAACCAGTGATGCTGGACTGGCGGTTTTCACGAATGCTGGCGATAAACTCCGCAACCAGAGCAGTGTTGGACTTGTCGCCCCAGTTCACATATTTATGTGAATTGGTGGAACCGTTTTCCCATAAGCTGCCCGCCTGCGCAAATGCATCCAAGTGAATGGCGCCTTTCTTGCCGATGATCCGCATGGTGACGTCGCCCCAAGTGGAGAACGATTCCGGCCTTGACCAGCTCGTGTCCAAAGTAGCGATTACACCGTTATCGAAGATCATGGAAAGCAGCCCGCAATCGTCGACCGGGATATCGTGCAGGAGCGTATCGGCCTCTGCATATACTTCCTTCACTTCGCTCTGTAGGAACCATCTCATCAGGTCTACAACATGGACTGTATGGTCGAGAACCGCACCGCCGCCGGACAAGGCATTGTCGATAAACCAGCCTCCAGGCATTTTCCCGTGATTCGTCGCCGCAATGGCAACAATATCGCCGATATCGCCGGAGTCGATTTGGCGTTTGACTTTTTTTACCGACTCGTTCTCACGTACGGGAAAGGCGGTTTGCAGCACGAGATTTAGCTTAGCGCACAAGTCAATCAGCTCGCGGGCTTCCCCCCCGTCTGTGGTGATCGGCTTTTCGACCAGAATATGCTTTTTCGCAATAGCCGCTTCGATAGCCAAAGGATAGTGCTTTTTATTTTCGGAAGATATGATGACTCCGTCAATCTGCTGTAAGAGCTGTTTATAGTCAGGGTAAAATGTAGTGTTGAAGCGTTTGGCAGCTTCTTGTCCACGCTTCGTGTCATCATCATAGACTCCGGTAATTTCTACACCCTCAATGGTCTGGAGCCCTGCCGCATAGCTGTTAGCATGACCTATGTGGGCGAAACTGATCATTCCGATCCTCAGTTTGCTCATCGATAACCAACCTCCATATCGACTGGTTTGTTGCTTTGTGCGGAATGCAAGGCGGCGAGTCCTATCTTAAGCGACACCAAAGCTTCCTCGCCTGAAGTGAGTGGAACTTCCTTATTCTTTACGCAGTGAATAAAATGTTCCAGTTCAAGGGCATAAGGGCTTTTTGCTAGCGGGCTATCCGGCACGCCGGCTTCCGATGTAGTGGCGCTGAACTGAACGATAGAATTTGATTTGTCTCTATCGTATTGAACCATTCCTTTGGTGCCCGCGATCTCCAGTGAAGTCTGGAAAGGCGCGCCCTGCGGGTAAGCCCAGCTTGCCTCTACATGCGCCATCACGCCGCTCTCGAAGCGAATCAGCGTAAGCGAATGATCGAATTTTTCGTATTCCCCTCCGAGCGTTCGGCTGAATACTCGGCGGACTGGCCCGAAGCACCATTGCAAATAATCAATATCATGAATGGCTAGATCGATAATCGGTCCCCCGCTTCGCTTATAATCACCGAACCAGGTTGACCATTTGGGAAACGCGCCGGAGCGGATCGTACGCACAACGCCCGGCTTGCCTAGCCTCTCGGATTGCAGCAGCTCTCTTGCCGAGCGATATTCCGGGAAAAAACGAACGACGTGGCCCACCATCAGTGTCACATCTGCCTTTTTGCAGGCTTCAATCATTGCCGTAGCGTCATCCACTGTAAGCGCAATAGGCTTCTCGCAGAAAACATGCTTGCCATATTCGGCTGCAAGCTCTACCGCCTCACGGTGAAGATCGGTGGGCAGACAAATATCGACTGCATCAATGTCTGCATGTTCCAACAAATCCTTCAGACTGCTGTATATCTCGGCGTTCCATCCGCCGGCAATCTTCTGAGCCTTTTCTGCGTCTACATCGCAAACTGCTTTAATGATTACGTTAGTTAGCTGCCTATACGCCCGATTGTGCGTGTTGCCCATCGTACCGGCTCCCACCAAGCCTATTTTAAACATGAGGCGCCCTCTCCGTTCTGTCTCCCATTTCGAAACTGACATTTTGAAAAAAATGGTTTAACGCTAATGACCCCGCGCCGATAATTCCGGCGTTCAGACGGGTCAAACATTCCTCAATTTGTACGTGCTCTGAAAACACACGCATGTTGCGCGTTTTCACATGCTTTTTCACCTGATCGAACAAACGCTCGTTATTTAATGCAAGCTCACCTCCTATTAGAATTAATGAAGGATTAAACAAATGTACGAGAGTCACAATCCCTCTTCCCAGCATCTCTCCCACATAATCCATCAAGCGCACTGCATGGAGCTCCCCCTCGTTGCTAAGCCGAGCTAGCTCCGCTAGTGAGGGAACATCTTCATTGCCAGTCCAGCTGCGCCATTGGTTCATCAACATCTCGGCCCCAATCAGCTTCCCAAGACACCCCGTGTTGCCGCAATGGCAAGAAGGACCGGATTCGTCAACGGAAATGTGCCCGAATTCCCCAGCACCTCCAGCACCTCCCGTAAACAAGTTACCTGAGAGAAACAGCCCGGCTCCAACCGCTTTGCCCACGTGAAGGTACAGAAAATTATGTACATTCTGACTTCGGCCATAAAGAAACTCTCCATAAGCGGCTGCATTTGCATCGTTCTCCAACAGAGTCGGAACTTTAAAATGCCTTTCCAGCTCCTCTTTCAGCGACAAATGGTTAATATTCAAGCTTGTGGCGGTTATGACCCTGCTCTTATTCGGATCGATGATACCCGGTACGGCAATGCCAATACCAAGCAAACGCGGACCTTGAACTTCTCGGACCATCTCGTGAATAACATCAAGCAGGATCGCGATAAGGTCTCCATCCTTGACGGCAGGAATCGGTTTAGTGATCAGGAACTCGGCATCCATATTGAGGATGGCAGCACGGCTTTGCTCCAGATCTATGGCGACCACCATCCCAGCGTCCTTCGCCAGCTTGACCAGTATTGGCTTCCTTCCTCCACTGGAATCTCCCTTACCTACTTCTTCTACGAAACCATTGGCAATGAAATGATCCACGATCACTGTTGCCGTGCTCGGGCTTAACCGCAAATCCTTTGCTAATTGGGAACGGGACAACGGCCCTTTCTCCCGAATGGCATTAAATATCAATGCCTGATTAATTTCTTTCATTAGCTGGAGATTCCCGGTCCGAGCCATTTCCGTATTCATCAATAGCTTAGCCCCTTCCAATTTACAGTTACTTTTTCCAATGAAAAAATTAAGTATTTTAAAGATATTCAATGTAATTTTGAAAATTCCTTCACATATTTCTCGAATCATATATTAATTTTTTGAAAATTATGAAAGAAAGCATTCCATAAACTTCGCTTATCCAACGGTCCGTTCGGACTGACCCCTCTGGGGTTCTCCTCCCTGCCTTTAGGCTGAAACTCCATGGGGCATGAAACTGCAGGCCAAACCACGGTAAAACGAAATAGAAGAGGTCCTTGCATGCTAGCATGGACCTCTTCTATTTCGTGGATTAACGTATTGGATCGCCGTAAAACACATGAAAATGAAGATGTTTTGAGTCTTGGTATTCCCCTAAATTTGTAAGAACCCGACAGGCTCCATGCTCAGTATGCACCTGCGATGCTACCTTTTTAACAACGTCTACCAACTCAATTAAGAGTTCATTATCGTCTTCTTCCAGTGTTAGAAGAGAGGATATATGCTTCTTCGGAATCGTAACAATATGAACGGGATAATAAGGGCGAGTATGATGATATGCAAGTACATGATCAGTTTCAAATACCTTTTGCACAGAAGTACGACCACTTAATACCTCTTCACAATAAAAATCCTCGGTCAAACTTATCCCCTCCGTATTTGTTGTCCAGATTGTTATTCGTAGTCCTTTGTCAGCATCCTGCCTGTTGCATCAATGAAAACAGGGAGCTGCTGCGGCAATCGCTCTTTCGTTAGTTGAACAATCCATTATTCAATCCACTGTCTTGGTCCCACAGTATGGAAAAGATGCTGTCTTTCATGATTTAATGCATCCTCAATACGCTTACAAGTGAAATCACTAATCGGTTTAGGAAGTTCATCTCTTGAGCAGAATCTGCATTCTAAAATTTCAGGCGAGCTTGGCTGAGGTATTTGATTAGTATCGTTATTCGCAATGAAAACAAAATGATGCATGTCATAGTTCGGATCGTAGTATATACCCGTTAATTGCCCAATACCGACTTCTAACCCTACTTCTTCGTGAACTTCTCTTTTTGCAGTTTCCTCCGCTGACTCATTTTCCTCAGCTTTTCCTCCAGGCAGATCCCAATTATTTTTTCCATAGCTATGTTTTACCAATAATACTCTACCTTCAGAATCCGAAATAACTGCTGCTGCACCAATTAACTTAGGCAAAGTGATGCCCCCCTTATGATTATTGACTGCTTATTTATAGACGGAAATAAGTGGAAATAGTTTTTAAATTCACCACGCTAATCTGCCCTTTCGTATTATGAGGTTACCAGATATTTCTGGTCGACCTCATTCTACATCAGTCCAGAGCCCGTATGGCCTTGCTACAGGAGCTTAATAAACACGCGTTATTGGTACAGCTGTCTACCTCTGCTTAAGAAGTGGTTTGACGACCGGAGGAACGGAATCATGTTACAGGTCGGGCGGTGAAAACATGTATACAATCAGCGAGCTCCTGCGACCAATCGAAAGAACGCTGACGAAATGTAATAGTACCTTACTTCCGGCCTTCGTTGTGTATAGCGTAATGCAAGCTACGGGCACTGATTTGGCGCATGTAGCAGATAAAAAAGGAACAGCTACCGACTCGCGGCAATCTGTTCCATTATTTGATCTATCGTTTGTTCGAAAAAATCATGGTCCTGTTCCATCAGCAATCACACGATAACCTAACCAACTTTTCTTAACCCAGATATATGATTTTGAAACTTCATTAACAAAGAATAATTCAGCTCCACCAAACGATGTGCTTCCTGTCACCTTAACTTGAACACTGAAGGCCTCTACTGGATGGAGAGAGAAGAATAAATGCTTCCTAACCGCTATTTCCGCCGTTGGATTGGGAAAGAAAACCAAATAAACAACTAACAATGCCGCGATGGATATAATCCAAATCTGCTTTCTCTTTGAAATCGACATTGTATCATTCCTCTCGTACATTAGTATCCTGGTTACTAGCTTAATTATCGTTTACTTGATGAGATAAGGTTCTTGTCAAAATCGACAATGGGATAAGATTTTTGTCATTGAACTTATATTGTTAGTCCGTTCACATCTTGAAGTAATGGTAAACGAATTTCTACCAAAGTCCCTTCATTCATCTTGCTTGAATAAGTAATATCTCCTTCATGCTGTTTAATAATCTTCTTGCAAATCATTAAACCGAGTCCAGTTCCTTTCTCCTTTAAACTATAAAAAGGCTCCCCTAACTTTGATAATAGCTCCTCCGGAATCCCGCAACCGTCATCTTTGACGGAAATCACACAATCACTCTCTCCGTCTTTTCGCAACCAAATTTGAATCTTTCCGCCTTCAGGCATAGATTCCATCGCGTTCTTGATGATGTTAAGAAACATTTGTTTTAACTGATTCTTCTCCCCTGTAATTGGGAAGTGTATAGCCTCATATCTCAATTGGATTTCAATATTGTTTAGAAGTGCCTCCGGGGATAAAATCTCTACAGTGTATTCCACTATATCAAGTAGGTCTGTGACTATAAGTTGTGTCAACTGAGGTTTGGCTAATGAAAGAAACTCGCTAGTGATGGCTTCAATACGTTCCAATTCGGATAGCAGCAAATCATTATGTTTCCTGGAATAATTTCCTTCTTTGTATACTTGAAGAAAGCCTTTTATTGTCGTTAAAGGATTTCGAATTTCATGCGCTATCCCTGCTGCAAGCTCTCCGACAATAGAAAGCTTTTCTGACTGCAATAGAATTTCATCTGCTTTTTTACGCTCGGAGATATCGCGGCTGATGATGACGACAAATTCACTACCTTTGACGGGCTGACAACGTGATTCAAATTCTTTCCAATGTCCTTCTTTGTGTTTAAGGCGAACTTCTAATGAATAGCCCTCCTGCTCCCCAAACATCGTCGAAATCGTATGATTAAAGATTTCCAAGTCCTTCGGGTGAACCAACATGCACAATAGATTTGCTTCTAATTCATGGTGTTCATACCCCAACACAATCTCATGGGAGGGAGAAAAATAACTCACCGTATGATTTTGATCCATAACCATGATCAAGTCAGAAGTGTTATTAGCGATCAGCTTGTACTTCGATTCGCTTTTCTCCAGCGTCGCTTCCATATATTTATTTTCCTTAATAATTCTTAAAAGTCGATCATTCGATTCGATCAGCAAGCCGCCCAATACGACGCCTAACATGACAAACAGGACATATTGCAGATGAAATAACGGCTTGCTCAATAAGATATGAAAAGATAGGATCGTTACTAAATATCCCGCAACATAAGCCAAAAAAAGAGAACCAATTTTTCTGAATCGCGAGCTGCGAGAAATATACTTATGTACAACGCACAAAATAAGCATATTGATTATCCAGCCAACGATTGCCGGGAGCCAATTTCCACTAGAAAAAAGTCTTGTAAGCAGCGAGAATACCCCGGTTATTACGCCAGGGATCGGGCCAAAATAAGCAAAAACTAAAATAACAGGCGCATATCGAATATCGTAAGCATACCCTTGTTGTTTAACAGAAAGGATGACGAGAATGACTGAAACAAACCCAGCATAAATGCTCGCCAAAAAATTAAAATATTTAATCGGGGCTTGGTGAATAAATGAGCGGATGACCAATGGCGTACTGACAAGCAGTGAAAATATAGCAATATTGACTATAAAGTCAAATAAAATCATAACGCCCTCACTTGTGTTAAAATTCTTTAGTTCAATAAGGTATACTCAATATATTAAACCAACTATGGAGTTTCTACCAGCAAAATAACAAGTCATTCGACAGGCAAGAGACGGGAATGTCACAAGAACGGATACCCCGAATAGATTGTGCTTACCATTCCCTGTTTCGAATCGCTTCTTCTGCGTCTAAACAAATATTAAAATGTTTCAAAATTTCTTCAACGGTTTTTCCAATAGAATCCCTTGCGGCCGTCTCAATCTCACTGTCGTCTTCATAAAAATCCGCTTGCAATTCATTTATAGAATCTGTCATTTCATCAAATTTCAACTGGATATCGCCAATACGATGTTCCCCGGATTCTAAATAATCAACGACATCTACCAACAGCACCTTAACTTTGTCCACTAAATGATTTGGAAAATAGGGATCATTATACATATCAACTAAATATAGTCTTTCATTAAACTTTGCCATTTCGCTACCTCCCTAAAAATGAAGCTTTGTTGCTGCCGCGAACTTGACGGAGCCTCACTTTATCGTTGGCAGATCTTTTATGTCTTTCCCTTCAGTCCGAAGGTCTGTAAAGGACCGAAAGTAGTCATACGGGTTAACAGCAACGCCATCTCTTGCGGTGAAAGCTGCATACCGCTTTCCAGCCAGTGCTGAATCATCCCTAAATTTGCGGATGCCAAATAAGAGATCATGTACTCGCGCGGTGCCGAAATATGCTCAGATTGAAGCAGGGACAGCTTATTATAGAGATGCTTTTCCATAATCTGTTTCACTTGGCCTGGATAGGCCGGATCACCTTTGGATCCCAAGAGAACTTTGAAAAATCCGGTATGCAAGGTAAAAAAATCGAACAAATTCAGGAAAATTGGATGAGGCTCGTTACGTGAAGCATAATTCATAATTTGAATAGGGTCGATGTTTTTAACTATTTTTAAAATGTTGTTGAGCATATCCTCTTTGCTTTGTTCGAGTAGATCGTATTTATCGCGGTAGTGCAAATAAAATGTACCCCGATTCAAGCCGGCCTTCTGCATCAAATCCCGGATGGTCGTGCCCTCAAAGCCTTTTTCATCGATTAGGTCAATTAAGGCATTCCTAAGCAACATCTTCGTTCGAATGATTCTAGGATCCGTCCTGTCCTGCATGCACTTCCGCCTCTTCCATGAACTATTTATTGAACTAATGAACATACGTTATACAGCGTGTCGGGTAAGCGACTTTTGAAGGTATCTTGATCATTGAATTTAACCTCCAACTAATTATAATAAGCTGTGTAAGCATTAATCAACACCAAGTTCATTAAATAGGAGGAGATGTCAATGAGATCGGAAACGCCATTTATTCAATATATAAAAGAATTTATGGGACAGCGTCTTATTTTGTTCCTATTCTCTCTTTGTCTCTTTAGCGGTTGTGGGGTCATCGCGACTTTCGGCACTTTCCGGTCAGTCGTAGCAATGTGTGTAGGTCCCGTACTTGTTGTTTTTATCGAATATATGGTTCACCGATACCTTCTACATGAATTCCCGCGGATTGTTCCCATAGCGTATAAGGGACATGTTGCCCATCATGATTCTCCGAATGACGTGAAGTTTTTGTTCGGCCCCGTCTCTTTTGATATCTTTGCGTATTTGCTCATTTACGGGACAGCGTTTATGGTGACGGGGTTTGATTGGCATCTGGCGTTGGCCGTTGTGTTCGGTGCATCCGGCTTTCAAGTTTATTATCAATGGAAGCACTATATTTCCCATCGCCCCATCAAACCGTTGACCCCTTGGGGCAAATGGATGAAGAAAAGGCATCTGCTGCATCATCATTTGGATGAGAAATCATTATACAGCGTAACCAATCCTATGTTGGATATCGTGATGAGGACAAACCAGCCTAAATCGTCGTCTAAATCATCCAAATCGCAACCTTCCTATCATGACAAAGAACTACCCTTATCTTACAAAGGCTAGGCTAATTTCAATATCCATCTATTTGCCATGAAGTCACATACCTACCTTTATGTTTTTTATAAGTGAACTGTCTTTTTGAAGGCACCTGCTGGATAATACAAAACTAACTTCATGGAGGTCTTGAACATGAAAGTAACAACAGGAAAATGGCTTGGCTGGATCGGAATCGTTTTAGCAGTTATCGGTTTTTTCTATGCACCTGTATGGATGGGCAGCATGGCTGTTGTTCTCGGACTCATAGGCTTAGCTACCCCGAAAAAGGGACTAGCGTGGTGGTCGGTTGCTCTTGGCGTAATGGCCTTTATCATTCCTTACTTTAGCTAAGCAATCACAGTACAGAGAGGACCGCTTAGAAGGTAGGTAGGTGACTTCATGGCAACCCTTGCGGAAAGCAAGGGTTCTTTGATTTTCGTAGGGAAACTATGCTGTTACCGATTGTACTAGCATTCCCTTTATTGAAAGACGTTAAAACAGTCGCAACTTGACATTTCTCTATCTGTAACCCGTGTCCAGTCAGTCATTATCACTTTTTGGCAAGTTTGGGATAAAAATCGAGCACAGTACTGTTTAACGTAGCAGTTAGCATGATAAACATTCAATGAAAAAGTTGCTGAAAGTATGGGCAGACTAGTGTTGCCTCGTCATGCTGGACTTGTGCAATCTGCAGCAAAAGGTCTTTATCATCGATGTTGGTATTGGAGGATACAAAATGGCAATGAACAAGCAATTTATCCTGGCTGCTCGCCCGACAGGTTACCCCAAAGAGACCGACTTCACGCTGGTCGAGAGCCCTATTCCCACCCCAGGACCTGGCCAGGTGCTGTTGCGAACGCTCTACCTGTCGCTTGACCCTTACATGCGCGGACGCATGAATGAGGCTAAATCATACAGCCCGCCACAACCTCTCGGAGAAGTGATGCAGGGGGAGACCGTCAGCCAGGTGGTGGAGTCCAACCATTCATGCATCCAACGCGGTGACATCGTCACTAGCAAGTCGGGCTGGCAGGAGCATGCGCTGTCGGATGGTACCGGACTGCGCAAGGTCGACCCGAGCTTCGCACCGATCTCCACGGCGGTGGGCATACTGGGCATGCCGGGCATTACGGCTTACTTTGGGCTGCTCAACGTTGGCAACCTCCAGCCAGGCGAGTCGGTGGTGGTCTCCGGGGCGGCAGGCGCCGTGGGCACCGTGGTGGGTCAGATCGCCAAAATCAAGGGTTGTCGCGTCGTGGGCATAGCCGGCTCCGACGACAAGATCCGATACCTGGTGGAGGAACTCGGCTTCGACGCCGGTTTTAATTACAAGACCGAGACCGATTACACGGCCAAGTTGAAGGAACTCTGCCCACAGGGAGTCGATGTCTACTTTGACAACGTAGGCGGCTCGATCACCGATGCAGTCTTTCAGGTCCTGAACATACGGGCTCGGATCGCGGTGTGCGGTCAGAGCGCGCTGTACAACCTGGAGCAGCCCGAGTTGGGTCCTCGCCTGCTGCCCATGTTTATCGCCAAGCGGCTCCGGATGGAGGGCTTCCTCTCTTTTGATTTTGCAGAGCGGGCCGACGAAGCGCTGCGCCAAATGGCCGAGTGGCTACAGCAGGGCAAGCTGAAGTATCAGGAGGACATTGCCCTGGGCATAGAGAACGCACCCCGGGCCTTTATCGACATGCTGAAGGGCCAAAACAAAGGCAAGCAGTTGGTGAAGATGGCTGACCCGGTTTAACAAGGGCCGCGATCGCGCACAAAACAGAACCCCCGCTGCCTGCATAGGTGCTGGCAGCGGGGGGTTCGTTTTAGTGCTCACGCAGCCGCCGGGTCCAGTGCCTGTCACCAGCGCCGAAATCGCCTGCCAGGTCGGTATTGAACTTCATAATTTCAAATATTAGAGGCTTAGCGAGCCACGAAACCCTCTAGCAGCATAGTAGGATTCTGCTCCGTTGTGGTTCACAAAGACAGTGTCATAACGACGGTCGCAAAAGATAGCCCCGCCGAGTTTTCTAATACTAGCAGGTGTTTGAACCCAGCTTGATGTTTTCAGATCGAAGAAGTTTCCAAGTTTCTGCAGTTCCCGATATTGTCCTTCCGTTAAAAGCTCAATGCCCATGGCAGCTGACATATCCATTGCATTATTTTCCGGTTTATGTTCTTTCCTCGAATCCAATGCTTCACGGTCGTAACAAACACTTCTGCGACCTTATTGTAATTTGACATATTAGTTCCTCTTTATTGTTTTACTCATATTGGTTTAAGTTTATCTAATGCTGCCTGTTTCCTAAAGTCTGTGAGGCTTCATAAATATCCTATCTGTGAGCGCTTTCTTTCGGTACAATGGACATAATAACTACTACTCAAACAGTTAGAACCAGGAGGAACATTCAAAATGAACGATCCATTCGAGCAGTTCTTTGATTCGGCTCAGACACAACAGCTACTGGACCAGATGTACGGCAGCGAAGAACGAGAGCAACAGATCGACAGGTACCGGAGGTGCAGGGAAGAATACAGTGCGCAATATGGAAATACAGAGTCGTTGAAATACTTCAGTGCTCCGGGTCGCACAGAGATAGGCGGCAATCACACGGACCATAACAATGGAAAGGTGTTGGCGGCTAGTATTCAGCTAGATACGATTGCGGCTTCAGCAGCTGTGGACACCGGAGTTATTTCCGTAATTTCCGAAGGGTATCCAGGCATGTCAGTCATCAATCTAGATGATCTAGAACCTCAGTCAGGCGAGGGCGGAACGGCTGCTTTGATCCGCGGTATTGCACACGGTTTCCAACAGCATGGGTACCGAATCGGCGGATTTAATGCTTACGTCGCCAGTAACGTGCTTCCGGCGTCAGGACTCAGCTCCTCTGCATCTTTCGAAGTTCTGATCTGCCAGATACTAAGTACTTTGTATAACAACGGAGAAATGGATGCGATCATGATGTCGCGCATCGGCAAGTATGCCGAAAATCTTTATTGGAACAAGCCATCAGGAATGCTAGACCAGATGGCCTGCTCGTACGGCGGTATGATCACAATCGACTTTAAGGAGCCGGCAGAGCCTCAAATCGAGCGTATTCCAGGTACCTTCGAAGCAGCAGGTTACAGCCTTGTCATCGTCAGCACCGGCGGTAACCACGCTGACCTGACAAAGGATTATGCTTCAATTCCGAACGAGATGCGGGCGGTGGCACAAGCCTTCGGTGCAGAGGTATGTCGCGATTTGACGGCAGAGATGATCTACGGCCGGCTCGCGGAACTCCGCGAAACCACCGGAGATCGAGCGGTGCTGCGAGCGCTCCATTATCTGGATGAAAATGACCGCGTCGGGCGGCAAGTAGAGGCAATTAAGGCCGGCAAGTGGCAGAACGTGCTGAAGTATATTACCGCTTCAGGTAATTCCTCGTGGAAATGGCTGCAGAACATCTACCAAGAATCGGTGTCACGTGAACAGGGGATTGCGCTTACACTCGCCATTACCGAACGTTTCATCGACCGGTTGGGCGACGGTGCCTGCAGAGTACACGGCGGCGGTTTCGCGGGCGTCATTCTCGCCGTTCTGCCACATGCGGCGGTGGCGGAATACCGTGAACTAATCGGGCGTACGACTGGCACGGAACTGTTCAAGATCCGCATACGCGAAATCGGAGCCGTCTGCTTGAATACGCTCTTGTAGGTTCGATGACTTAATCGTCAATTGTATGCTTCCCCTATACGAAAGGCACCGGTCATTTTTCAACAATCTGGAACCGCCTGTAAAGGCGGTTTATTTAGCTAACGCTCCTAGTTAACACAAAAACAATAGCTGCCTCAGTTATATTACATCTCTAATTCCTTGAATGACAGGATTACCCGACAATAAATGGACTAAATCTGCTTCGGTTAAGCTTTTTAATGTATTTAGCACGTATGAATTGTCCTTCTGCATAATTTGCTCGGCTACAACACTTAAAATAAACAGCATCATGAATGCTTCAATCGTAATAATGTCATATTGTGTAAGATTGCGAATGGAATGGTATCCTCTAATAATTTCCTGTGCTACGTCTCCACCCATATGGGCACACATTTCTCCCAGATCATATAAGAGGTATCCTTGTACACATCTTCCAAAATCAATCGGAATCACATCTTCACCATCAAACAACAAGTTTGCATCACGCAAATCTGTATGGACAATCCCTATATAAAAATGAGCGTCTGTATCCATCTCGTCCATTCTTTTCATGATAAATGCCAATGATCGTTTTACGATATCAAATTGAACGGATGAAATTGTGCCTATGTCTATTCCAAGCTCAATTGTATCTATTATTTTTTTTACATATTGCTGTTTATGGACAGGTCTGGAGATGTACTCCTCATTAAAAAATCGGTTAGAGCACTGATGGATCTTCGCGGTAACAATGCCTGCTTGGTAAGCTTGTTGTAAATATTCCTTGGATAAGCTTTTCTCCAGCTCTTTTCCAGGTATATATTTTCTCAGCATGCATATCACGTCTGCACCGTAAATCGGAATGGATATTAATAATTGGCCATGCTTATTTTTTATTGGGGATGGTGTTTTGAGCTCCGGGTAGTTCTCGCTTAAAATATGTAAAATTCTCATTTCAGATTCGATAGCCTCACGGGTAAAATATTTTGCATCAGCTTTGCTCGCTGTGTTGATCTCCAGGTAAATATCAAAAATGTATTCTTCAGTGGTTGTCGAGCGGATTTTATATACCATCTTACTGGTATGAGATAATAGTTCTACTTTTTCAGCATCTATTAAATAATGCTCTCTTACTAACTGCTTGATTAATTCCTCGTACATATATGCCTCCCACTGTTAACATTTTTGGAGTCTACATTTTTAATTAAAATGGATCAAAAATGTCTTGATCTCATAAGGCTTCATCCGAACACTTATCCGAGCCTCATGCTGCTGCTCGCCTTCAAGGCGTTCGAGCAGATCACATTCCTGCC
Source organism: Paenibacillus sp. J22R160 (assembly GCF_059692135.1). Classification (NCBI taxonomy): domain Bacteria; kingdom Bacillati; phylum Bacillota; class Bacilli; order Caryophanales; family Paenibacillaceae; genus Paenibacillus; species Paenibacillus sp. J22R160. Next base: position 47,160 of record NZ_JCAUAU010000024.1, read on the forward strand.
AGGACACAATCTGGGCGTCACTCCTAATTTCCACTAGCCCACTTATACCCGCGAACTCGTGTACTCGCAAAATAACCGCATCTTGATCCTCAGCTTGTTTAACCGCATCAATCATGACATGATCACAGGAAAGATGGAACAGGCTGAATGATGCTTTATCAGGCGCGCCAGACGCATACGTCAACGGATTGTTAAGTGACCATGCGGATTGCATCGTCTTACCGTCGTACCAATCGCCATTATGCGGAAACAGCGAATACGTGAAGTGATGATCACCAAGATCAGCCGTAGGGTCAGGAACCATTGCGGACTTGATCAGCGTGAGTCTCATCACATGATCTTTAATGTCATAGCCGTACTTGCAATCATTCAAGAGGCTGACGCCATATCCCCGTTCAGACAAATCAGCCCACTGATGACCAACTGTCTCAAACCGTGCATAGTCCCAACTTGTATTCCAATGCGTAGGTCGCTTTACATTGCCGAATTGAATATCGTATGTCGCCTCTGTCGCCCGGATTCGCACAGGAAATGCTACTTTCAGCAGTTTACGCTGCTCATTCCAATTGACGTGAGTCTTGAAATCTATTCTGCGGTTATGCGCGTAGAGCACCATATCTTGTACAATGGTTGAATCCATGTATGACCATTCGAAACGGACAATTGCAGCCAAAGCTCCCGTGTCCGTCACCTCCATTCGAGTCACACAAGCCGCTTCCTGTTTTTTCTCCGTATAAAAAATGTCAATATCCCACGCCTCGTGCCGACCCTTCGGCTTGTCTTCAAACACCTCAAATCGGTTGCCTTGCTGACCTACGGCGATTATTTCCCGCTTCTGGGTGCGATCATAGAGTCGTTCAATCTGACCATTAGCATTCCATTCCAATTCGTAAAAAGGAGTAATTAATCCCTGAGGCAACTTTTTGAAAGGAATCTCAATAACCTTTTGCATAACCGTATCAGCTCGTTCAGATTGACGAATCACCGCATAGCCCATCGATGGAACATTGTCTACCTTAACCCACTGCTGTCCATCCACAAGTTGGGCTTCAAGCGGACAATGATAGGCATCCAACCAGTCTTCCGGCGATTCCCCTAGGGGCAAGCATACGATATCCGTCTGCTCCCATGGCGAACTGTTAAACACCAAGACTTCACGCCCCTGCTTATCGCCTGTTAAAAACGAAACGGATTGATTCCACACCTTCTCTCCAATGGCACGCGCTTCGCTGTATTCAACCCTGCTGTCCTCGTAGACCTCACGAATCGACGAACCCGGGATAATGTCATGGAACTGGTTTCGTAAAATAATTTTCCAGCCTTCGTACAGAAGGAGCGAGGTTTCACCATTCCCTGCATGTGCGCTGGCATTCAATAGGCTGCTCATGACTTGCATCCATTCCGTTTCCCTATATAAGAGCTCCAGCTTACGATTCATAAGCTTGTTATAAGCTTGACTTGTATAGGTGCCACGATGTAATTCCAAATACAACTCACCGTCCCAAGTGTGCACGTAGGAATTTGTATTTGAAACCTGTTGCTGTAGCTGGTTAAAATAGGTATCCGCGCGCCCCGTCTTCACCGCGGGAATACCAGGTATTTGATCTAACCTGCGCCTCATCTCAAGCATTTCCCGATTTACGCCGCCCCCGCCATCGCCGTACCCGTAGGCAAGCAGTAAAGACGAATTGAGCGACTTATCACGATAGGCGTCCCAAATCCCTTGCACAGAGGATGGCGTCACTTTTCCATTGTAAGTATAATAGAAGGCTCCTTCGGAGGAACCAGAATCCGGCGTTGTAATGAAATGAGTCAGAACTTCTGTGCCATCAATCCCCCTCCACATAAAAGTGTCATGAGGCATCCGATTATATTGATTCCAACTGATTTTCGTCGTCATGAAAGATTCAATACCAGACTTCCGCAAAATCTGCGGCAGCGCCCAGCTGTATCCAAACACATCAGGCAACCACAAGTACTTACAATCAACACCAAATTCATCACGGAAGAATCGGGTTCCATACAAAAGCTGCCGCACAAGCGATTCCCCAGAAGCTAAGTTACAGTCAGCCTCCAGCCACATCGCACCGCCTGCTTCCCAACGTCCTTCCTGTACACGTTCCTTGATGCGTTCATAAATTTCCGGATAATCCGACTTGATGTACGCATATAGCTGTGGCTGTGTTTGTAAAAAAATGTACTCCGGGTACTGCTCCATTAAGCGCAGCACCGTTGAAAAAGACCTCGCAGCCTTTTCCCGTGTATGTTTCAGCCGCCAAAGCCAAGCGACATCGATATGCGTGTGTCCGATGCATTGAACCACAACCGAGTGCAGCTTGGGCATCGATGACAAAGCATTTTGAAGCTGCTCCTGAGCGCTAGCCACTGTGTTATAAAAAGCATCGCTACCCGGCCTTGACCAATCGAGTAACAGAAAAGCTTGATCCAGCATAGACAGCAGCTGGTGCCGTTCCGGGCGATTTTCATCCAGAATGCGAACCGTTTCCAGCAAAGCTTTGGCTGTATAGTACAGATCGTCGCATGCTTCATCTAACCAACACAAGGCTGCCATTTCCAGCCGGCTCTCCATTTCAAGGTGGCTTTGATAGCCGCCTAGTCCAGACCACAAGCGGAAGCGAAGCTGTATCGTGGAACCTATCACTTCTTCAGCGAAAAATACTTCCTCATGATTTGAGTCCACTCCCTGATACGGTTCCCCATTCAAAAAAAGCAGCGATTCAAACCCGCTGTTCGTTCCGCCTCCAGTCTGGCCTAAATTAAATCGGCCGATGACCTTCTTTCCTTTCCACTCGGAAGGGATAACAAGGTCCGCGGCTAACCAGTAGTAGACATCGCGGCCTTTCCAACGCTCTCCGATATGAATGCTTCTCCATTCGCCGTCTTCTGTCGGATAAGCTCCAATCGCGCCTTCGCTATCGAGTTTAATTCGAAAAGTATCTATAACCCTCGCATCACGGTAGCGAAAAGAGTCCAGCTCATTGATTCGCGCATACAATTTCTCAACTGTCCAAAACATCTACATGCTCCTTTCAAACCTGTGATATTGTTACCGTTAACATTTTATATAAGTCTATATCCCTGAGGGATGGATATGTCTATTTTAACGCTTTTAAGCCTATTAGGTGATAGGTAATCTCATTTTATGATTCGTAGGGGGTAACTGTGGGATTTACTTAGGAAACTAGCAGGAATCCAGCTAAGATTTCATTCAGGGAACTGGAGTCCTCTATTTCGAGGAAAACGAGCAATTTTCTTTCTAAGCGGAACTACAGGGCCCTATTTCGCCTCCATGGTGCATTTTATAAGAGAAATTCACAAAATAGCAGACCGTAGTTCCCTTTAGTTTCCAAGCTGTTCCTTTTATAGTAAATAGCGGATCATAGTTCCCTAGGTTAATCCCAGTACCCTAAAAAAAAACAAACCGCTACCCCATCGGAGTAACGGCCCTTTTCCCTTTATGTAGCAACCTCATGCTGCATACCTTCACTAGTTTCCAAAAAGTCTGACCGCCCCACTTGATACAAATCATAGATCTGTTCTGCATGATTGATAGATGCATAGATTTGCGGGTTTAGATCATTTCCTAACTTGGCATACGGCAGTTTTTCAACTGCTTTCTTTGAACGTATATTTTGTTTCCGGATTTTCAAAAATACAGTTTCGATGTTATGTTCTAGAAAGAGTTCCGTAAAGAAGGATTCTTTCGCTCGTTGATTATAGCCTTTGCCAAAATAAGGAGCTCCAATCCATGTCGCCAAGAAACCTGCTTTATTCACAATGTCATATAGATCAATGGTACCAATAGGATGTCCTAACTCGTCGAGAATCGTTCTAGAAATACATGTCTCCTGATCTTCTTCAACCATTAACTGTTTAGTTATAAACAAATATTCTTCATAAGATTGACATTTATAACGAATATAAGGAAAAACCTCAGGATCATTAATTAAGTTATAAAGAGAATGGCATTCTTGCAAATTACGCTTTTTTATCATTGTTTTCTACCACCCTAGTCCCTATGATTCGCTATATCAAACACTATTTAAGTATATAAAAGGAGTTCGGGGATTATATAAATTCTACATATACTTTATGTAAATTTATATAACCGCTATATTTAAATGGTGCATTTTACCATTAAAAAAAAGAAGACAAGAGCATGTGCCTCTTGTCTTCTTTTCGTTCATTACACCTATTTCGGCTCTTTAGCCATAAGCTGCAGCAAGTTGTAAACGACTTGCGCACTTTCGGCGCGGTTCATCGCAGCTTGCGGTTCAAATTGTTCATTCGTACGGCCTTGGATAAGACCGAGCGCGTACGCAGCTCGCACTGCCTCCTGCGCCCAAGCTGGTTTATCCGCCATGTCGGTGAACGCTGGCTTCATTGCAGCCACAGATTCGCCAGTAGCGACGCTTGCTGCTATACGCTGCGCCCTTACGATCATAGCCGCCATCTCTTGGCGGGTGATATTAGCTTCAGGAGCGAAGCTATCGGCTGTGACACCATTCACGATGCCTGCCTTAACAGCCTTGGCCACGTCGTGAGCATACCAATCCTGCGCCTTTACATCTGTAAAAGTATTGCCAGCTTCATCCGTCAACCCGAGTAGGCGAACGATCAACGCGGTGAATTCAGCCCGAGTGACGTTCCTCGTCGGTGCAAAATCTCGCTCGTTCACGCCCTCTACCAGATGTCTGGCCGCCAGCACCTGAATTTCATCCGCTGCCCAGTGGCTTGACGCTACGTCTGCAAAGGACTTCTTAAATTCAAGCACGGCATACTTGCTGAAATGGTTCACTGAAGCGACAAGCTGCCCGTTCTCCCATTTCCCGCCGATATACGTCAGTTCACCTGTATCGCTGATGTAGTAGATGCCGACCAACCTTTGATCAGCGGTGCCCGCAACATCCAACGTCACCGTAACCGGCTCGTTAAAGCTTGGCAGTTTGCTGATTTTACCGTCTTTCGTCTTCACTTCAAGGGTAAAATCCAGTACATCGCCGGCTGTTGCGATGGATGCACCATTTTGCTTGCTCGCCTGATCCAACGTCGTCTGCACCCCGCTTACCGGCACAGAAGCAATACCCAACAATATCGTGCTATCCGCTCGCTGTTCCTGGGGTATGAGCTCGAGCAGCTTACTCAAAACCGCCTTAGGAACATTGACTGACGCTTGCTCGTTCTTCACCGTCACAAACGGATGCGATTGTAGCAGCTCTAAAACGGAACTTGGCAGTTCCAATTTCGAATTGTCACCTTTAAGTTCAATCGTTTCACCAGCCTGCAGCATTTCCTCAAGCTTCTTCTGCTCGTCGGATTTCACTGGCGGGCTAACGGTGCCCGGTTGCTGTTGAGGTTCGTCGTTCGTAACCCTCAAGGTATACGCCGCTTTCAGTTCACCGTAAGTGGCCGTGATGACCGTGCTGCCTTCTGCATGGGCCCTGACGATACCAAGTTGGCTGTCAACGGAAGCGACTTCCGGTTGACTGCTCTCATACGTTACCCCTTCCGTCAACACTTCGACACTGCCATTGGCATACACTGCTTCCGTTACGGAAAACCCGCTTTTGCCAACTTCCAGCTCCGATGGTCCGTGTACCTGGAGTGTCTTAGCCACTGCCTTCCGAGGCAGGGTAAAGCAATCCACCAGACGGCCGCCGACTGATTTCGTCACAACCGACATTTCATCGCCATTCGTTTCTACTGTTACGTACATTTGCGTTTGTTCACCATCGGTGAATTGTGTCCAAGGCTTCGGCACCAAATCATAAAACTTCGGCCCCGTCGAACCTGCCGTCACATAAGCCGTACCTTCACCGGCAGCTACCGGCTGGTTGTTCTTCAAGTAACTGCGCAAATAAATGTGATCGTGCCCGTTCAGTACCAAGTCAACCTTAAACTCATCGAATACCGGCGTCCACTGCTCACGCGTTTCCACCGTATCATAGATGCTGCCGTAGGGACCACGGTGGAACATAACAACTTTCCACTTCTTGTCTGTCGCCGCGAGATCTTGGCGCAGCCATGTTTTTTGCTCTTCAAATTGATATTCACTGTTCAAAACAACAAAGTGCGCATCTTTATAATCAAAGGAAAAATGAGTCCCTTTGAGTGTATTGAGCCCATTACTCGGCTGATTGAAATGCTGCATGAAATCGCTGATGCCCTTCGTTCCCGTCACCTCATGGTTGCCGAGAACAGACACCAATGTTGTCTTCATAAGCGGATCTTTTACCTTGTCAAAGAACATATTCCATTGCGCTTCCAAGTGACCGGAATCTACCATGTCACCGGCATGTGCTAGGAAATCGACATCCGGATGCTCTGCCACCGCTTTGTTCAAGGTGGCCGCCCACTTGTCGTAACCCGCGCTGTCCGCCGCTTGTGAGTCGCCGAAGAATACAAACTTCAGATGATCGCCGCTTTCCGGCGCTGTTGTGAATGTGCCTTGGCCGCTAACATCGCTGCCGTTGCCATTGCCAACCCGGTACACATACGTCGTTCCCGGTTCCAGACCGCTTACCGCCGCTTTATGCACGCGAACAGTACCAATATCATACGTGACGAACAGCGAGCTGTCGCCCTCCACTTTCGTAACACCTGCTTGATCAAAACCAGTAAACCCGTCCTTCTTTGCCAGTTCGACTACCGTGCCCTCAACGCTCGGATGCGTATGCCACGTAAAGCCGCGCTCGCTCTTCGGATCAGCGCCCATACTTACGTTCACGTTGTACGGCGTCGTCGTGCCGAAAAGCTTCGATACCGCCAGCGTCATTACTTGACTGTAAACGGAATCCTTAACCGCTTGAATTCTGTACGTCTTCAGCGTACCGGTCAGGTCGGTCAGCGTCAGCTTGCCTGCACCGTCCACGGTACCCCGGTCCACTCCGTCTACCAATAGTGTAGCCCCGGGAGCCGCCGTCCCGGATGCACTCGTGACCGTGAAATTTGTCGGATTACCTTGAACGACTCCGAGCTCATCCCACCCAACCTGCAGACCGTACTGAATATCTGCCTCGAGCGGAAGTCCGAAGAATGGCCAAGAGCGGCTCGGATCCGACGCCAGCGTGATCGTGCCCGATTGAAACTGAATGATATGCTTGCCGACTGCATCCGACTTCACATGGAATTGCAAACTGCCGAGCAGATCGGAACTCGTTAGCGCAACGCTATTCAGTCCTGTAAATGTAATTTTGGCCGTACCGTTAACCGAATCCACAGTCGCTTGTGCCTGGCCCCCGGTCAGTTTGCCGCCTGGAATGAATTGCAGCGCCTCTACTTTAGAAGGATCGAGCTTGAACTGCAGTTCGCCTCCTCCGATCAGTCCGACATTGCTGCCCTTGATGTCCACCGAATACGTGCCTCCGGCATTCGTTACCGCAGGTGCGCTGTATAGGAATTTGGCCGAGCCAGTATCAACGTTAAAGGTCCATTCCTTCTCCGTGCGATTCCCGGATAAGTCTCGAACTTGGATTTTCGCCTTATGCAGGCCGTCCACCAGCGGTACGTCAACCTTGTGAGTAATCCGTCCTTCAGGAGGATACAGCGTATGCGTCACTTGATTGTTGTCGATGAAAAAGGCAATCTTATCAGGATCAATCAGCGTCGTACCCGGATGCTGTGTTCGATCGTACCCGAAATCTTCGGCGATTGCTCGAATGTTCGGAAGATTCGTAGTAATGGCGCTGCCCTCTGCGGGCTCTAAATTTTTGATAATAGGAGGATCGATGTCGTCAGTCGAAGGTCCGTAAAGCGCCTGAATGTTATCGACATAGATAGCGCCTGCTCCCTTTACTTTAGCGGTCGTGGCCATTAGACGAACCGGCATGTCCAGCTTAAGTCCCGGAGATAATCCGGCAGGTACATCCGCCTCGACATATTTCCAGCCTTTCCAGTTAACGCCAGTCACTTCGTCCGTGAAGTTGATCGGCGTACCACTCGCGGCACCTTTGTTTGCACGCAGCTGCGATCGCAGCCAGTAGCCGCTGCCGTCACCGTACACCCACATGCTGATTTTCTTCGGATAGCCAGGAATATCAATGTAGTTCGACGCATTCGTCGACTGCAAGTACACCCCTGAAGTGCTTGGCTTACCTGTAAAATCGTACTCCAGCTTCAACGCATTCGCCCCGAAGCGCACAAATTCATCTTCGTTCGTAATGCTGGCTATAGCTTTATTATAGCTGGCTCCTGCCGTCGTCAAATACTTACTTAGACCCCCTTCGAAATCCTCCAAAATGACCGGCGGTGTGCCGACGTTAACCGTCATGGAGGTTTCTAACGAACCATATTTGACGAAAATTTTACCGTTCTTGCCACTCTCATTTGTCGTCTTTAATACACCGTTCGCATCGATCGTACCGATGTCGCCCTCAACTCTCCATTCGAGCAAGCGATTCTCGGCCAGGATCTGCTGTCCATTGCGGAGTGTCTTTACCTTCAAAGGGACGGAGGCTGCCGTATCTACGGCCTTTTCCACATCTGGAAACGCTAGCTCCGTCAGCACCGTGACAACCTCCACATTGCCAGAACCGGTTAGGCCACCCACCGCCACTTGGACGGGCGCCATGCCTGCCTTCGTGCTTGCGGTGAACACACCTGCCTCGTCAATGCTTCCGAATTGCGGATCAACAGACCAGGTCGGCGTTCCCGCCGGCATGGCTGCAGGATGACCTGCTGCATCAACCGCCGCCACCTTCAACGGCAGCTTCGTGCCGGCCAGTACGCGCTCTAGCTGAGGCTGCACGACAAGCTTGGCCGCCGCACCCTCCGATGCCTTGTTCACGAGCAGCAGTGAGTTGCCGGTTTGCCGCTCGCCACCGTCAGAAGGGGTATTGAGCAGCTTGAACTGCGACTCACCAGGCAGTCTGGCGATGAAAGTCGAGGAGCCGCCACCGTCGAGGTTAATCGCGTTCACGATACCCATGTTCTTCATGATATCACCGAGCTCTGACGTCTCCACCCCTTCGCTAAAGCCCGGTTGGCGTCCGTCAATCTCAATCATCACTATAGTCCCATCCGCTTTAGAGCCAATCGCAGTTCGCGGGTGAATACCCGCAGGCGCGACGTTGCTCAGAACTTCGCCATTCTGCATAAGCAGGTACCCGCTCATGGCGACTTTCACGTTCTCGAACCCTGCCGGAAAGCTGAAACTCGCCGTTATCTCATCGCCGGCTTTGAGCCCAGCAAGAACGGGTCTTGCCGTTCCGCTTGCAGACAATACGACTTTGCCAACTGCGAGCGGAGTGTTGCCCGCATCCTTCCGCACTTCCGCAACCTTCAACTTCATTGTTTGCCCGCTCTTTACTTCCCCTTCGAGCACATCGAGCACTACTTCGTCGCCGAACTCGTTCGTCTTCGTTGAATCCGCGTAGTCAAACGTGTATAGTTGCAGCTGATTATTCTCGCGGTAACGATTAATATGCGTAATGTTGCTTGTCGTTCCATTAATGGTTACCGTTCGCGTCAGCTTCGGATTAGGCACATAACGCGTCGTACCGTCGTAATCCATAAGGAAGACAGCGTAGTTCGAGTCCGGCGTATTAAGGATTTTGCCATCGCCCATGAACAATCCGCCAGGGACCCCGGTTCCGTAGTCGGTCAAATCATAGAAATCGCCATTTATGCCTGCAATTACCCTTTGACCGGGTTTGTCGTAATATTTGGCCATATCAGTGACCCCTTGCATCCCGTATACTTTTCCACCCTTGGTGCCTGCTATCAACTGCAAATTTGGATCAGTCGGGCTGAACTCCACACTGTGGACCTTCTCCAATCCTCTTGGCATCTTCATACTGTACCAGTTGTAGGTTGCGTTCGGTGCAATTTCCATACTTCTTGTGTCCAGTACTTGCGCAGTCGACGGGTCGCTGCCCTCTGCTTGTACCATCTGCAGCGGCACCAACATGGCAAAGACCATGCTTAAGCTAAGCAGTACATGGAGAATTTTTCGGTTTGTCTTGCTCATTCTGTCGCTTACCTCCTGTTTCTTTGGGTTCATGTCGGGGCGCTTCCATGTCGAATTTTCTGTAATTTTATTTCACACTCCGCGTCTGTTCATAAATTATATTTTCATTTTGTAAGAAACAATCAAGTTATTTGTTAATATTTTGAAAATTTCAATCAATTGGATACTCCGGCATCCGGTACGAAATGGTAAAAAGCCACACGGTCACAACCTGGAAGGTCACGTACCGCATGGCTTACCTTCGTCCAGTTTTTTCGACAGTTGCAAGCCAAAAACAACATAGCGTATCATTAATCATAGAATTATTAAATCTTTATAAAAGGCGGTGCATCAATTGAAAAAGTATATAATCGGCGGTATCGCAGGATTTCTCTTAGCTACAACACTATCTGCACATGCTGAAGAAATCACTAGTTTAATAGGAAGAAAGATTCAGGGAGCTTTCCCCCTCCAGATCGAAGGCAAAACTCTGACAACCCCGGCTATTGTTGTAGACGGCACTTCTTATTTACCGGTACGTGCTCTCGGTGAAGCAACCGGTTACGAGGTTTCTTTCGATGCAGACCTAGGAATTTCTCTAAAAAAAATAGAAGTTCAGCCCTCCCCCTCCGCAACACCTGAGTCACAAACATCCGGCGATCCTAGAAGTGGATACCAGGCTATTACAACGGTTATTCTGAGCTTAAATGATGAAAAAGACAAAAAAAGCACGGGAGAATTTGGCTTCATCCAAATCGATGGATCGCAGTATGTCTCCCTTTCCACCATAGCCAACTTTTACACCATCAGTTGGGAAGAACCCGTGGTGCAATTGAGCCTCGATGGCCAACTTGTCGGCTTAATTGCAACCATGAGCCAATATTCCAAAGGAACTGGATCTTTCACCTATGATGGCACGGTCTACGTTAATCTTTCTTTGCTAGAGCTGAAGGGCATAGTTAACAAGAATGCACTTGTTTTGACGGACAATATTTAACATATTCCTAATCATCTAGTGGAGATCCAGCTAAGGCTTATGTAAAAAAAAATACAGTCAGATCACCCGAGCAGCATTCACTCGTTGTGTTCCAACTGTACCCTAAAGTGCTAAGATCCCTTGCCTTGTTGAATGTTTCCGATACGCTCAACAACAACTACCGCTTGCGCGCGTGTCGTTGCCTCATTCGGCTCCAACCTACCGTCACTTAAACCTTGTATGATTCCTTTGCTGACGGCTTCGCTCATCACAAAGCTCGGATCCATGGCGGTATTTGCTTTTTGCAAATCCGGGCTTACCGCACGGAGAGCCACTGTGGCAATCTCCTGACGTGTAATAGGAAGATCCCAGCCTTGTTGCAGATCTCCGGTATGGAGGATTCCCGCCTTTTGTACAGCGTCGATATAGGGTTGATACCAGACTCCGCCCGCGTTTCCTGAAGCAATAGGAAGATGCATAGCCGTAACGGCAAGCTTCAGAAATTCACCTCTAGTAATGACGCGATCAGGAAGAAAACTGCCATCGCTATAGCCATTAACAACCCCTTTTTCTGCTGCTTGAAGAATAGTTTCCTTCGCCCAGTGGCCTTCCAAGTCGTTGAAAGACGCGCCTAGTCCAGTAACAACAGCAGGCAGATTGCGATTGGCTAAAGAATTGCTCCCAAGTTGGCCTGTGTAGTTGCCGCCCCATGTCCAGATGGTACCATCCGTTCCTTTCACTACGCTATGAGTCCCGCCTGCGGCAGCGTCATCTGCTTTGGCAATTCCCTTAAGTTGTACCGGTTTGTTCTGATTGGCCTTGGTACCATCGCCTAATTGTCCAAAAAGGTTTTGGCCCCAAGCCCAAACACTTCCGTCATTTGCAATCGCTAGACTATGGTATGAGCCTGCATGTATGGATTTCATGGAAGGCAATGCCGTCACTAGAACTGGCTTCGATTGATTGACGGTTGTTCCGTTGCCTAGTTGTCCAAAGGCGTTGTAGCCCCATGCCCAGACGGAGCCATCGTCTTTGAGAGCAAGTGCAAAGTTTTTACCGGCTGTAATTGCGATAACACCAGCTAGATCATAAATTTGCACAGGCTGCTGCTTGCTGGCAAGCGTCCCATCTCCTAGCTGTCCATTCGTATTATCTCCCCAAGCCCATATTTTCCCGGTATTTTCTAGAGCCAAGTTGAAATTGGCGCCTGAAGCGATGGCAACGATATTCGTTAGTTGGATAATTTGGTTTGACGCTGCAGTCTTGTCATGACCGAGTTGCCCATACGTATTGTCTCCATAACTCCAAACAGATCCATTATTAAGCAGCGCTAACGTATGATTACTTCCAGCAGCTGCGGATACAACGCCGTTCAATGCTTTCACTTGAGCAGGTGCGGTGCTTGGCGTTGTAGTTCCATCGCCCAATTGACCGAAGAAGTTCTGTCCCCATGTCCAGAGGGTTTCATCCTGCTTAACGACAACCATGTGAGTGTCGCCGCCTTCAATGGCAGCGATCCCGTCTAGACTTAAAGCTTTCGGAGATATGACAGAGGTATGAGTACCGTCTCCTAATTGACCGAATGTATTACTCCCCCAACCGTACAGCTGATTATTTTTGATAACAAATGTATCACTTTCACTCGCTGTAAGGGGCTGTAGTCTAGGAGCTTTAATCAAAACCGTTCCTTCGCCCGGCTTAAGCACCGTAGGGTTCAGCCATTCGCTTACTTGTGTTTGAACCGGAGCAGCTTGATTGTTCAGCGTCTTGTCGCCGAGTTGACTGTAACTGTTGTTCCCCCATGCCCAGAGCTTACCCTCTTTATCGATCGCAAAAGTGAAATTGGAACCTACCCCTAATCCAGCTATTTCGGGCAGATCATTGACATGCTCAGGGAATGTCTGACTCCATGTTTTCCCATCGAACGCGGTTCCTACGCCTAATTGACCAGACGTATTATTCCCCCACGTATAGACGCTGCCATCCTCTTTTAAAGCAACAGCATGCGAACTCCCGGCCGTAATCTGAGTTACGTGATCAAACCCAGTGATAAGAACGGGGAACTTATGTTCATCCTGCGTATTGTTCGTCACAACACTATACATCGTGCTTGGGTCTGAATCCATCAGTCCCCAAGTTAACACGGTACCGTCATCCTTAAGAGCTAATGAGAAGTCGAATCCGGCAGCAATCTGTGTAATATGCCAGTTCGTGTTTGTAGCCATGATGGGTGTATTTAATCGGTTCTGATCATAGCCATAGCCAAGCTCGCCAAAGAAATTATCCCCCCAAGCCCATACAACACCATCCTGATCAAGCGCCAACGTATGGTACGCACCGCTCGCTATCGCTTTAACAGATACGATGTTGCCTGCTACTTGAACGGGTTTATTTTGAGCACTATTCGTACCGTCTCCTAGTTGACCATACGTATTGTCTCCCCAGCTCCAAGCTGTTCCGTCATCTTTGATCGCAACAGAGTGGAAATTACCTGCGGAAATCGCCGTCACATGGGTAAGATCTGCCACCTGAACAGGTGTTGACCGATCGATCGTTGATCCGTCGCCCAACTGGCCAAACGTGTTCTCACCCCAAGCCCATACGGTGCCATCCGATTTGAGTGCTAAAGAGTGAGTTAAACCAACCGCAATTGCCGTAATATCGGACAGTCCGCTGATTGGTGTTGCTTGATTGCGGTTATTAAGGCCTGACCCCAGTTTACCGCGAAGATTATTTCCCCATGTCCAAACAGTACCATCTTTCTTCAAAATAACCGTAAAACCTTTACCGCCACGAATTTGCTGAATCGAAGCTGAAGCCGAGTTTACATCTGAAGTGACGGTAAAAGGGCTGTTAGTTTCCCCAAAAACTTTCCCGGGAAATACCGAGAAAGCTGTAAAGGAACTAAAAAGCAGAAAACCTAGCAGCCAGAAAGTAACGTTACGTTTCACTGTTTTCATGTTCCTTCTCCTTAAAGCTTTCCATAAGGAAGCTATCTTCGTAAATCCCTATAACTAAGCTATAGTCCCTTGCTCCTGAACAATTGGAGGTTTACGTTTAAATCTTTTCGTGATGCCATTTTTCCAACTTTCCAGCAATGTGTAGACAACAGGAATCAATACTAGAGTGACTAATGTAGATAAGGTCAAACCAAAAGCTACAACTGTAGCCATGGAAGCCTGCGTCTCCGCTCCTTCACCAAACCCGATAACAAGCGGCACCATCGCAAGAACGGTAGTTGCTGTAGTCATCAGAATAGGCCGCAAGCGTACTTTCCCCGCTTCAATTAGAGCATCGAATAACGGCATGCCTTTGGCTCGCAATTGATTCGTATAATCGATTAGAACAATCGCATTGTTAACGACAATTCCCACGAGCATGATCATTCCAATGATAGAGTTCATATTAATCGTTCGATGGGTTACCAAAAGTCCCAATATGGCGCCAATAAAAGTAGGCGGAAGGGAGAACATGATGATAAACGGGCCGTATAACGATTCAAATTGACTAGCCATAACCATGTACACCAAGGCAACCGATAGAATAAGAACTAAGTATAAGCTTTTAAAAGAATCATTCTGACTAGCCTGCTGGCCGCCCATCGTAACTTGATAACCATCCGGCGGTTGAATCGCATCAATTTTCTGTTTGACCAGAGCCGATACTTCACCAACAGAAGCCCCAAATATGGAAGCTTGCACGGTCGCCACACGGTTCTGATCTTGTCTGCGAATTTGTGCAGGACCTGTACCCGGTTCTACCTTCGCAATGAGACTGACAGGGACAATCGTACCACCTGCTGTATTAATCGTTACATTATTGAAATTCTCCAGCTTGTTCGTGAAATCATTCGGATACTTCACAAGAACAGAAATTTGCGAGCTAGCTGTTTTAAACTGTGTAGCTACGCTTCCCTGATAAGCGGTGCGCAAAGCAGTCATCACATCTCTTAACGAAACACCGTAGTGAGCCGCTGCATCACGATCAATGGTTAGATTAAACTGTGGAATCGAACGATCTAGCGTATTCTGCACATTGCGTGTGCCTTCTACGGAAGTGATTTCCTGTGCGACGAGATCTCCCAGCTTTTGTAAGACAGCTAAATCCGGTCCTGATAAATTAACTTGAATGTCACCGCCACCAAAGTTACCTCCACCGCCAAGTCCTGGCAGACGCACCCCCGATGGAACACTTACACCAATTTGTGCTCCCGCAAAGCCCGTAGTGAGCGACCGGATTTGTTCGGCAACTTGATCGGTGCTTTTCTTTCTCTCGCTAAGCGGTTTTAATCTAATTTGAATACTGCCCGTATTCGTTGCCGCTGACTGAAAGGCTCCGCCGCCGGCGGATCCGACAGAAGTAAAGACGGTGTCTATTTCCGGCACATCTTTCAATCTCATCTCCAGCGTCGTGGCCACTTGATTCGTGACAGCAAAATCTGTCCCTTGCGGCAGATTAATATTTAAATTGACTTGCCCTTGATCTGTTTTGGGTGTTAACTCACTGCCTACAAAACGAACCGAGTACACACTGGCAGCGAATAACAGAACTGTAATGGAGATAATGACCCAACGATGGAGCATGGACCAGCGTAGCAGCCTGCCATACACCTTCGTGATAAACTCCATACCTCTACCGAACCAAACGAAAGGATTAAAGCTTCTACCCGTTGGCAGCTCTTCATCGACCTTGCGACGCAAAATTTTGGCAGCCAGCATAGGCACCAAAGTAACAGCTGCAAACCATGCGGCTATATGAGAAAAACAAACAACTAGCGCCATCGGCCAGAAGAATTGTTTGACTAAGCCACTGATGAAAGCCGTCGGCGCAAAAACCGCAATTTGTGCTAAGGCCGACGCCATAACCGCTGTTCCCACCTCGGCTGTTCCCACTTTGGCGGCTTCTTCAGGAGACAAGCCTTCATGTCGCTTACGGAAAATACTTTCCAAGACAACGACGGCGAAGTCTACGAGTGAACCGAGACCAAGTGCCAACCCTCCAAGCGTGATGGTGTTTATCGTTTGATGGCCGAAATACATCATACTAAATGTGCTTATGATTGAAATCGGGATCACGACGCCGATAATGAGTGTCGCCCTTACACTTCGCAAGAAGAACAACAGGATGATGACCGAGAACACGCCTCCGAGCAATGTATGCTCAACAACGGTACGTAAGGAATCGCGAATAAACTTGGCAGAATCATTCAATACCGCGATATGCATGCCTTCCGGAAGCTTGGCTTGAATTTCTTGAAGCGACTTCTGGATGTTGCTAGACACGGAAACCGTGTTCCCATCCGATTGCTTAAGTACAGAGAGAGAAACACTGACTTCTCCGTCTTTGCGCGCTTCTAGCGTAACATCTTGATAAGTGTCTATAATTTTACCGAGTTCGCTTAGAGCAATCGTTTGCCCACGCCCCAGCTGTACTTGTACTTTGCCGATGTCAGCCGTTGACTTGAATTCTCCGTCAATATGCAAGGGCACCAGTTGACTCCCTTTATTGACAAGTCCGGCATCTGTGGAAGAATTATCATTACCAAGCGCTGAAACCAAGGTATTGAAAGAGATATTGTATTGCTGCAATCGACTTGGTTCTACAAGAATTTGTATTTGTCTGACACGCCCGCCAGTGACGCCAACCGATGCAACGCCATCCGAACGCTGAACATCAGGACTCACAATATTGTCTGCAATGTCACGAAGTGTGACAAGGTCGGTTTTACCATACAAAGCTAGCGTCATGATCGGTGTACTGTTCGGATCAACACGTGAAACGACTGGGGCATCCGCATCCGCTGGAAGCTGCCTTCGGACACGATCTAATTTGTCCCTCATGGTTAGTGTTGCCTGATCAATATTCGTTCCGTAATTAAATTGCAGTGTAACGTTACTCGAACCTGTACGAGAGTTAGAGGAAATGCTCGTTACTCCTGTAACGGTAGCCATCGCATTCTCAATGGGCTTCGTAATTTGTTGTTCAATCTGTCCTGGCGATGCGCCGCTCCAAGAGACCGATACGGTCGCCGACGGAATTTCTAGATTCGGGTAAAGATCCACTGGCAAAAGCGGAATGGCTATTGAGCCCACGATCACGAGCGAAATCATGATCATCAAGATGGTGACCGGACGATGAACGGAGAAATCAGCTAATTTCACTGTCCAGCCCCCGCTTTCGGAGTGGGAGCTGCTGCATCAGCGCCATTGCCGGTTGGCTTGGCCCCTGCAGGGTCAGCGCCCTTACCTTGAGTGCCTTGTCCGTTCTGTCCTTGGCCACCGTTTCTGCCTTGCCCTTGACCGCCTTGACCGCCACCTTGACCGCCTTGACCGCCTTGACCGCCTTGACCGCCATTTCTATTTTGGCCCTGTCCTTGTCCGGCTTGCCCTTGGCCTTTGCCTGCTCCATTTTCTTGTCCTGGTTGATTAATCTGTACCGGAACGTTATCAGATAGCAGCTCTTGCCCTTTAACGACAAGCTCGTCTCCTACCTTCAGTCCGCTAATAATTTCGAAGGATGAACTAGTCATCACCCCTACTTTTACAAGTACCTTCGACGCTTTCCCCTCTTTAACTATGTACACCGCATTCCCACTTGGTTGGCTGAGTACGGCGTCTGCAGGTACAACAATGGATTGTTTACCTTCACTTTTGAGTGAGGATTCCGCAAACATACCAGGTAATACTTCATGCTTATCATCATTAATTTTAATGTCTACCAGAAAAGATTTGGAAGTAGGATCCATGGTTGGATGAATGGTGTACACCGTTCCATCAAACGATTTATTCAACGTAGGGATTTTCACCGACATGGGTGAACCGCTTTTGATTTTGCCAATAGATGCTTCAGATACGTTTACGGTTGCCAATAATGGATCTACCGTAGAGATCGACATGACGGCAGCTTGCCCCGCATTCTGTCCGACTGGCACCATAATTGCGCTTACGATCCCTTCAACCGGGCTGGTTAACACACCATCTTGAAGCTGTTCGCTCAATATACTCAATTTGGTTTGAGCTTGCTGAAGTTGTGCAGCACTTACTTGCAAGGAATCCGTAGACTGCGCTGTTTTCAACGCTTGCTTCGATTGTTCGAGAGCAGCCTCCGCACTGTTTTTGGAAATATCCTGAGAGGATTGCGTTTGTGCAAGCTGTGTACGACTGAGATCGAGCTGGGCTGCTGCTGTAGCTTGCGTATTAGCAAGAGTTAATAGTGCTGAATTTAAGGATTCCTGTGCAACTTGCACAGCTTGCGAGCTTTGTGCAGTTAGCAACGCATTTTGTAAGCTCGTCAACGATTGCTGCGCTGACTGTGTGTCTTTATATTGAGCCTGCTGCGCTTGCTGCAACGCAAGCTGAGTCGTTTGCAACTTAGCGAAGGCATTGTCTATGTCCTTTCCGGACTGAACAGCTGAATTATAGGCGGCAACAGCTTGTTGCACGTTCAGTTGTGAGGTATCTATATTATTATTCTGTGTCGTTAATAAGCTGTCTAACTGTGAATTCAGGTTCGTCTGCGCGACTGTCACTGAGGTAGCAGCATCAGCTTGTGCCTTACTGAAACCTACCTGTGCCGTAGAAACCCCTTGTTTAGCTGTTTCAACAGAGTTTTGTTGTGTCGTGATTGCATTATTTAATTGGGTTTGCGCTAGAGCTACTGCATTCTTCTGATCGTTAATCGTTTTCTCATAAGCAGCTTGCTGAACGGCTAGCGTCTTCTGTGCTAAAGCTAAACTGTTCGCTTGATCATTCACTACTTTGTTGTACTGCACTTGACTTAAAGCGTAATCGCTTTGGGTCTGCTCGACAGATTGCTGTAGCGTGGTTGTATCAATGTGTGCTAAAGCCTGTCCCACTTTCACTTTATCCCCGATTTGAACATCAAGGGAAGTTATGCGGCCATTCACTTTGGAAGAAAGATTCGTAGTGAAAGCCGGCGTGATCGAGCCCGTAAATACTTGCCCGCCACCGATGTCCGACAATTTAACAACTTGTGTTTCTACTGCCATCTGACGTGTTCCCGTTCGTCCGTTTGCCCCTGGTTTAGCAGTGCTTGCTGGCGTGCTGCAGCCCGCTATGGTGACGGTTATCGCGGTAACGACTGCGATGATTGTGGTACTCTTGAGTGAACTGTACTTCCTCATGGGATGGAAACCTCCGTCTGATTCATTTCATTTGGGCAAATGCTCCCTCTCACCATATTTGACATTCATGATAGAAGTGTGATTAAAGTGTGAAGAATATGTAAAAACAAGGAAAAAGGCGCGGTTTTCGTAGGATAATAGACCTGAATAACCTAAAAAACCACCCCAATCGGATGGTTTCATGGATGATATTCGATTAATTTCGACAAATTTTTCATTTCTCTTGTGCATATTTCTTCTTGTTGTGTAATTATCCTTTCACAGCCCCATCCGTGATTCCTTGAATAATCCAACGCTGGAAGAGCGCGAATATGACGACAATCGGAATCGATGACAAAATCAGCGAAGCCAGAATCAACGACCATTCCCGGCTGTACTTGCCGAAGAACATATTGATTGTCAAAACTAGCGTATATTGGCGAAAATCGGTAAGCATTAAGACAGGCAGTAGGAAATCATTCCACAGCCACAATAGATTCAAAATACCGATTGTAAATGTAATTGGAAGCAGCAGTGGTAAAATGATCATGAAAAAGGTTTTAATTTCGCTGCATCCATCCATTTTGGCGGATTCATCTAACTCTCGCGGAATGCCTTTTACAAAACCGTGGTACAGAAACACGGCCATACTGACACCTAATCCGGCACAAACAATGCCTAGACCGAGAGGCGATCCTTGAAGCCCTAGCGATTTGGCCATCTTGGTTAAAGTAACCATGATCGTTTGAAAAGGAATCAGCATGGATGATACGAACAGCATGAAAATCACGTTGCTCAGCTTCCCAGGCGTTCGGGAAAGCTTGTATCCCGCCAAAGAGCTGCATAACACGATGACGACTATCCCTGTTACAGTTACAACAATCGTATTCCAACCGCTCTTGAGCATGTTCGCTTTGCTAAAGGCCTGCACATAGTTTTCAATGTGAAGCTTGACAGGAAGGCCTAGAACAGAGCTGTACATCTCTCCTTGCGTTTTAAAAGAATTCAGTATAGCCATATAAATAGGAAAAAGGAAGAAAATCGATAATATAGCCAATATCAATAGAGACAGCCCTGCATACTGCCGCTTGTTCATGCCTCTACCTCCCGTTTCTTCATGACGGACACTTGAATAAGCGTAATGACAAGTATGATCAAGAAGAGAATAATCGCTTTCGCGCTGGCATACCCATACCTGAAATTGCGCTGATAAGCCTCTTCCAGAATATTCATAGAGATAACTTGCGTTGCCCGGGCAGGACCTCCGCCTGTTAAAGCATAGATAAGGTCATATACTTTAAACGAGTTGTTCAAGGTTAAAAAGATGCAGATCGTGAGCGCATGCGCAATCAATGGCAAAGTAATGTAGCGCAGCATATGATGAGGCTTGGCGCCGTCAATAATCGCCGCTTCTTTGAGATGCATGGGAATGCCTTGAATGGCAGACATATAAATAATCATTAAAGTTCCTATACCGCCCCAAACGGAAACGAGCATGATGGTGTAGAACGAAATATTAGGGTCGCCTAGCCAGGAAATATCGAGGAATTTCAAAACGGCATACTTGGACAATGCTGGCATGACCTTTGTAAATACGAAAACCCACATGAAAGTGCTGATGATAATGCTTAACATGCTCGGCATGAAAAAGATGGTTCGAAGCCACCCTTTTCCTTTGCTTTGAGATTCAATCATTAGGGCAAGCAGCAAGGCGATCGCGTTCTGAAAAACGACAGCAAACAAAACATATTTGGCTGTAAATAGAATCGATGATCGAAAATTCGCATCATCGCGAATTGCTTCAATGAAGTTCTCTATCCCAACGAAGCTGTAATGTTTATTCAAGCCATCCCAGTTCGTAAAGCTGTAATAAGAGCCTTGGAGCATCGGAATAACAAGAAAGGTCACATACATGATAAAAGCGGGCAGCACGAACAAGATCAATGATGTATGGTCTTTGACAAGGCGTTTCAGCACGCGGGCTCACTCCTTAGGAAAATCTCGTGCTCTGCCCTGATCTTTCCAGACCAGGGCAGAGCACAACATGTCTTCCAATCTTTATTTTTTGTTCGCTATGGCATTTGCGTCTTTCCAGGTTTTATCCAGATCCTTAATGACATCATCGGCGGACATTTTCTTGTTAAAATAAGCTTGTAGCGCTTTCCCTGATTCATCCTTCACAGCTGCTGGAATCTGTGGATCTTTGTAGGCCTGCCCTTTGTTCACATAAACGGAAGCATCCTCAACCCAAGGATAAGGCTTGAACGTGTGGTTTTTGGATACTGGATTGAATTTCAATCCTTGATACAGACCGTTTGACGCTTGATCATCCAAAATGAAATTGAGCAGATCTGCGGAAACTTCCTTATTTTTGCCTTGGGAAGCCATCGCTAAGGAAGTTGACACGGAAACGTTGATTTGTGTTGCATTAGGATCATCATTGATAGGAAGTGGAGCAACCCCAAACTCGAACTTATCATTAGCTTTCAATATGCTGTCCGCATCCCATGGTCCTTGCACCCACATTGCAGCTTTGCCGGCAGCAAAATCAGCAGCTCCGTCATCGTTGCCTACCTCGAATACACGATCGGTTCCATTGCTGTTAACAAGATCGATGATCCCGAACATCTCTTTCACTTCGGCAAAACTTCCTTGATTTTTATTCATTTTATCAACAAAATCCTTATGGCTTGAGTTGCCTAATCCACCAATGGTTAGAGGCAAGAACAGCTGAGGTATCCAGCTTTCTTTGTAGCTGAGCATAAACGGCTTGATTTTATTGTCATTTAGCTTTTGAACAACGGCCTTCATTTCCGTTAGAGTAGACGGCGGTTTAATACCTAGATCTTTGAAGATTTTTTTGTTGTAGAGATACCCCCATGCCAAGCTTTCCATAGGTACCGCTACTACTTTGTTGTCGATCGTCACAAGTGTCTTGATGCCATCAATCAGCTTAGGGGTAAGCGGTTGTTTCGTTAAATCGTCCAAATAACCAGCTTTGTAGTAATCAGGAATGTCGTTTACTGCATGGAGACTGAATATATCCGGTACGTCACCGGTAGCTAGACGAGTTTTTAAGATTTGTGTTGAATTATCGGAGCCTGGATACTCCGTGTTAATCGTAACCTCGATATTTTTCTCCTTCTTTTCTTTCTTAGCAAATTCAGCGAAGTATTTCTCGAATTGATCACGAAAACGGTCCAAGCCGCCAAGGAATACTTTCAATTCAACCTTTTTAGCCGCACCCTCGCTTTTGGAATTGCTGCTTTCTCCAGGTGTTCCTTGACCAGAAGAACAAGCTACTGTGCTTCCTAGCATCGTCATTGCAACAATGATTGCAAATGCTTTCTTCATTTTGTCGCCTCCCCTATTATGGTAACGCTTACGAACCCTAGTATACTCAAGAAAGCGTAACCATTCATTGGACAGAAAAAGCGTCTCGGACTGGACAATATTGATATCATTGGGCTGGCTTAAGCTCTCCTTAAGCATCCTGTCTAATCTGAGATGGCGTCATTCCTGTCATTTTTTTGAATATACGGTGAAAATAAGTAAGATCTGAATAGCCGACTGTTTCTGCGGCGCTCTTGATGGATACGGAAGGATCCTGAAGAAGCTGAAGCGCTTTCTCCATTCTTTTAGCAATCAAGTAATCCATGACGGTAACACCGATTTCTTGTTTAAACGTACGGGACAGATGCTCTTTGCTAACAAAAAACTTACTAGCAATAGTTCCAAGGCTCACTTGTTCTGCGTATGAAAGATCGATATACTTCCGAATCTCGTCGATATTAATACGATTCTTGTTTTTCCTTTGGTGAATTAAGGCTTCCAAGATCCCAACATAAGTGGTCGTCAAAACCCCGATCCACTCGGACACTGGCGTATCATCCGTGACGAAAAAATGGCTGGCGCTTGCTTGCGCATCGGGTGTTAATTCGCTTCCTGAAAGCGCGCATTGCTCCTCCAAAAGCAGCATGAATTGCTTGTAAAGCGAATTATTCAGACCCGGCTGCAGGATCTCTTGATCGCTCAACGTTTGCTCCAACTGTTTAAAACTCTTCTTGACCGCCTCGGTGTTCATCTCTTGAAAATATCTGATGACAATGTGCTTTAACTCGGTGATGACCTTTAATAACTGCTTGTCCAGCGGTTTGGCAGCATGGATTCCCCGTGTTACGCCCAGTTCTCGAACCGCTTTCTCCAAAGCTCTATTTAGCTCTTCCGGATTGATTGGCTTTATCAAGTACTCATCCACTTTGGATAAAATCGCCTGTTTCATATAGGTGAAATCATCAAATCCACTAATGACAATTTTGCGTATAAACGGATAGTCCTCACTTATTTTTTGAAGAAGCTGAGCTCCGTCCATCCCTCGCATTTTCATATCCGTAATGACAATATCAGGATGTATCTGCGCTATGATCGTTAGCCCGCTAAGCCCATCCTCGGCTTCCTCAACCTGAGAGATGCCTAGTCGCTCCCAATCGCCCAAATGCCTTATACTGTTGCGGACCCAGAACTCATCATCAATAATGACAGCTTTCATTGTAGAGGCTCCTCTCCTTTAATTATTGCTGGGATAACGACTTTGACCGTCGTTCCGACACCTTTTGAGCTGGTGACAAACATTCCGTACTCTTGACCGAAAATTAGCTTAATCCGTGAATTCACGTTATTCATTCCCATGCTTTCCCCAATCACATGATCCTCCCCTGGGCGGTTTAATTGTCGCCGAATATCCTCCAATCGCACCTCATCTATGCCTTGACCGTTATCTTCAATGCTAATCTCAATTTCATCCATCATCTTCTCCACCCTGATCGTTATCATCCACTGGCCCATCTGGCCTTCCAGACCATGGACGAAACAATTCTCCACAATGGGCTGGAGGATGAATTTGGGGAGCTCGTAAATTCCGCAGTCTTCTTCGATGTCAATCTGAATATGAATCGTGTCCTGAAAGCGCAGCTTTTGAATATGCAAATAGTTCGTAACATGTTCGATTTCATCGGCCACAGTGACAAGATCTGATTTCATTTTAATCGTATAACGAAATAATTCACTAAGCGCTCTGACATACTCATAAATTTCTGGCGCATTTCGTGAGAGGGCAACCCCACCAATGGATTGCAGCGCATTATACAGAAAATGCGGATTAATCTGTGCCTGCATCGCTTTCAGCTGCGCAGTCCTCTTCTCGATTTTACTTTTATACTCAATTTGAACCAGCTCTTTAATTTTCTGAAGCATAGAATTGAACCGTCTCTCTAGTGTACCAATCTCATCGCTCCGTAACTTTTCGACCCCCACATTGAAATTCAGATGCTCCACGGCCTTCATCGACCTCGTCAGTCGAATAATCGGTTTCGTCGTGAAATAAGCAATTAAAACGGAAAGAATAATAGCCAGAAGAATAGAAACCATCGCTGTATAAAAACTAAAGCTCAGCGTGTTGGAGGCGCCTTCATTTACGTAGCTAATCGGAATAAATTTCACGATCCATAAATTGGCCGATACCACAGGCTGGTAAAACAGAATGCCTTGCTTGGATTCAATAAAGCCAGGTTCCATCGGACTGTGTATCGCCTTATCCAGCATCTCCTGGTCGATCATCGGTTGCACGGGGTAAGGATTGTACATGATGTTTCCTTGTGCGTCCAAAACGAGCACTTGACTATTGGGCTCCGAATGGATCATCTTGATGACGTTATCCATCATATTCCATCTTGCTTCAATAAACACACCACCGAGTATCTCATGATCTTCAAACCGATTCATGCTGCGCACCAATTTGAAATTATTGTGTGTGGATTTCACAATTTTATTGACCGTTTGATGATTATTTGCTGATTCTCCCCCTTCCAAGGCGAGATTAACCATTTGATCTGTTGATCGAACGGCATCTTTATCGACGATATACAAACGCCGCTTGGCATTCAGATACAGCGAGATTGAGGCAATATTCGTATTGTTGGCAACATACAGGGATCTGAGTTTCTCATCAATATACAGTTTTCCTGTATCCAGATCGCTACCAGTGCTCATCGTTTCACCATTCGTATTTGGAAATAAGTTATTATCCATAAGTAGGGAATACGCCACCGAATGCAATTGGCTAAATTTTTCATCGAAATATTTGGCAGACCAGTCCATTCTTGATTCATTAGAACGTATGATTTCCAAACTTAATGATTGCTTGGTGTTCTTTGCGGCAAAGATCGTCACTAAGGTTAACGGCAAAACAGCGATAATCACCATTAGAATCATAAGCTTGTATCTCATGCTCATTTGAAAAGGAGACTGAAGCCGCCGAGTCATATTCCTAATTTCCATAGTCAATCCCCTTTTTTATTGTTAGTTAAGATCTTCGTCATACCACCTTGTCTTTTCCTCCTGTTTTGTTATTGCATCGCAAGTAAAATTCATGCTACTGTGAGAGTGGAAACTCCACTACATGATCACGATAAGGTAACTGTTAAATGAACGAACTTTTCATGGACTTCTTAACGATTTTACTCCCTACTTTTTTCTTTTTCTACATGGCAGTAACCTTAATTCATCGAAACATGAAAAGCATGTTGAACCGAATTGCTGCTCTCCTCATGCTTGCTTTTCAGTTTTATTTTTTAGGGGAGTACATTAAAACATCTTTGTTGCCTGAGTATCAGATGCAGATTGTCCTTTATGGAAATAGCCCGATGCTTCTGCTCGTCATTTGCTGCTTGGTCCATCTCAGCATTCTCATCGGAAGCCCTGCTACTTCGTCGTTCAAGCGATTTTTACCTTTCATTTACGCAGCGCCTTATGTCCTATGGCTTATATTTTTAATTACCAAAGATCATCGCGTATTATTCAATGCTGCTGTGACAGATGGACGGAGTCCTCTTGATCCGCTATTTCTACTAGTTACGGTTCTCCTCGTAGCAGGATATATCCTTCTTTCGGTCATTATCCTCGTTGTATCTTGGTATCGTGTGAAGGTAGTCAAGCATCGACAGGTTCTGCGTTCGCTGCTTCTCAGCTTATTTTTGCTATTTGCCTGGTTTGTCTTTGTTACATCTATTCTTCAATCGAAGGTAGTAACGTCAAGGAATGCAATGATCCTATTCTTTATCGGCTATTTGCTATGGGCTATTGCCCTTCGTCATTTGGTTGGTAAATATGACATCATGCCGGATTACCGCAAGCTCTTTCATATTCTTTTCAAATCTGCGCCAACCGCCATCCTGCTTCTGGACCAAAAGGGAGCCATCAAAGAAATGAATCCAAGGGCCAAACAATGGTTTGAAGGGATCCCTGTTCATCATATTATGAGCTATTTCCAGTTTGAAGATAACTTGCCCGTAGTCGATATGTTGGCCCTGGTTCAACAAGAGAATGAAGCCCAGTGGGAGGCTCAACTGCATAATCCGAATAAAGGTGATTTGGATTTGGTTATGGGTCTTGAATTGATTGAAGAAACTGACGAGAAGTTATTTGTAATGCACCTTACGGACGTTACTTCTCTGAAAGTTGCGGAACGTAAATTATTGAAATCAGAACAAAATTACAAGTATCTAGCGCACCATGATTCACTTACGGATTTATATAATCGCGCTGCCCTCCACGAGCTGTTGCAAGAAAAGATAGCGCGTCGAGAATGTTTTGCTCTTATATTAATTGACCTAGATAATTTTAAACCAATTAATGATCGATACGGGCATTTGGTCGGTGATCTTTATCTGAAGCATATTGCACATACTTTGGAACACAGCTCCCAACCTAATGATCTGATAGGACGGATTGGGGGCGACGAATTCGTTTGGATCCTTTCCACCATTGATGAAAATAGCGAATTAGACCGTGTAGTCGATACGCGATTGTCCCTCTTACAGAAGAAACCTTTTACGTATAAAGGAATTGAAATTCCGATTTCGTTTAGTGCCGGTGTCAGTCAATATCCCCGAGATGCGACGGACATCACGACATTACTGAAGAACGCCGATGAGGCCATGTATACGATGAAACGGGCAAGGAAAAATGTGGTTTCCACCTAAACCATAGGAAATAAACAGCGGCAGCCTTGGATTAAGTCCTCGGCTGCCGCTGTTTATTTCGTTGTCGGTTTTGATGTCTTGGTTACCTTTACGTTTAGCAATCTGGTTCTGGTAAACATCCCAGCACTTTCTAATGTCCGTTTGGATGCCTCATTGTAATACCAGCATCCGCAGATAGGTGTTAAATCGTGGTCATAACACCAAACTTTCAATTTCAAAATGATGCTGCGCCCAATGCCTTGTTTTCTATAGGATTCATTCGTAAACATGCCTATACTCGCCATTCCCGAGAGCATACTGCTTTTTTCCAGGACGCCGATGCCAAGCAAGTCTGCCCCGCGATAATAAGTGAATATTTCTCCGTTCTCAATCCTTCTTGTATAGTGGTCGAGAAAATCACCGCAAATCTGCTGGATTATTATAAGGTCATCTAGAGTAGCAAGGGCAAAAATACCCCCCTCAATTGCGTTATCCACGGCTATATTAACCCGAGTATCTTGGAAAAAATAGGCCTGCTTCGTTATGGTAAAGTCTTTATCTAAGGCTAGACTTACGAATTGTTCATCACAGGTTGGAACGAATAGGGACGTTATTGCATGCTTTGCAATCATTTGATCCATAAGCTCTTGGGCATACTTTAGATAAAATGGCCGAATGAAAAATTGAGTAAGCAGCTGACTATTGTGAATTGCCGAATACCCGACTTCTTCTGATTCATCTAGGAACAAATAAAAAGTAGAGCTGAGAATATGCTCCTCCAAAAAAGCATCAAAAGGGGAAGATAAAGTGCGAACATACTCTTGCATGAGATGCTGTACTTCATTCATATTGCATTCCTTAATCAACAACCTGACCACTCCTCTCACGATGATAATGACCTCTCACCCACCATACCGTGATGTTGATCTCGAGATCAATGGATAGTCTGGTTATAGTTAATTTGGATCTGCTCCACCTAGTACTTTAAGGTGAATCAGATCGGAATAATGTCTACTTAGTGTTTGCATCTACATCCATAGGAATGAGGACGCTGAATTTAGTGCCTATCCCCTGTTTGCTCTGAACGCGAATCGTTCCACCCAAGGCTTCAATAATTCGGTAACTGACCATGAGTCCGAGACCTGTACCTTTCGACTTCGTTGAATAGAAGGGATTCCCTAATCGCGAAAGCTGCTCTTCATTCATTCCGATACCCGTATCCATAATTTCAATAACAGCACGGTTATTTTGAGCAAAGGCATGAATCGTTATTTTCCCGTTTTTCTCGATCGCTTCGGCTGCATTTTTAATTAAGTTGATCAAGACCTGAGTCAATTTTTTCGAATCTGCATAAATATATACATCCTCCAACCGGCTATCCACAATATGACCTTTTGACGTAATGTAAGGTTCGGTAATGCTTATTACGTTAGTCAAATGGGCTTTAACATCAATTTTTTCTACCTTTTCAGCTTGAGGCTTAGCATACATAAGGTATTCGGAAATAATGCCTTCCGCCCGATCAATCTCTTCTAGTGCAAGAATCGAATACTTAAGATCCGTTTCATTTTGCGTTCGTGACTTTAATAATTGAAGAAAACCTTTGGATACCGTAATAGGATTTCGAATTTCATGAGCGATAGTTGCGGCAAGCTCACCCAAAACGCTAAGTTTCTCAGATCGGTATATTTCATCCCGCATAAGGATGTTGTCTCGCATCGTTTCAATGAAAAAGAAAGTGATAAACGAACAAACTGTAAGAATGACGCAGTAATACACAAAGAAAACCTCATGATGAACCATATCTTTGTACAATTGAATGGAGCTCCAAATAGATACAATCAATGCTGACAATAATGAAAAAAACACACCCATTACAATATTTTGTTTTCCTGTTATTTTTTTTCGGAGCTTCAGAAATACAACGACAATAATGAATATAGGAATATAAGATAAGGCGGTTACTATAAACCCGCTCCCCCCGAGATAGAACCGATAAAGGAGCAAAATAATGGCCACAAGCACTCCTGAGCGATAACCCCCGTAAATAAGCGCTACTAGAAAAGGAATGATTCTAAGATCATAAATATATCCCGGGAAAACCGTAAAAGGAAAAGACATGCAGCATACCACGGATACACCGGAAAACACACCGATAATTAATTTGGAATGTTTATTCTTATACAATCCAAAAGCAAAGTATGAAAGGGCACCTACCAAAATAAATAGAAAGTTTAACAGTATGTAATCTAGCATAAGGCGCCTCCCATACATAGTTATTCAATCTTGATTATGCATGAAAAAAGTCACTTAGCAAATAGCCAAGTGACTTTTCTTTATGATTTCCTCGCTAATTCTATAACCGATTGAATGAACGGTGCTTTCATTTGGGTATAAGTCACTCTATCTTCTGAGTAGATAGAGGCAAGATGCTTCTTAAGCTCGGCATATTCGGTTATTTTCTCTTGATGACTTCGGAGATAATCCCGGAATAACAGATTATTTGTCCACTCGCTGCTGGTAATTTCATATACGTGAAGGTGATGCGTTCCTTTACGCCATTCACCTTTTCGAAAGAAGCGGCGCTTGGGAAACTCTATTTTCGGAACATATTCGTAATTAAGCTTACTTAGAGGTTCTATAAATAAGTCTGCTTCATCAAGATGATTCACCCCAACTGCAATGTCCACTATTGGTTTTGAGGGTAATCCCACTACAGAGGTACTGCCTATATGTTCAATATAAACGGCCTTGTGTTGCAGAGATTGGTGTATCCTCACCTTCTCCCTCTCAAACTCTCTAGCCCATTCTGGCGTGTATGCTTTGATCACAACTTCCTCGGCCACATGAATCACCCCTAAATGTTAATAACAATATATACCTAACCCTAAATTTTACTAACAACTTCTTTATTCTGAAGCAAAGCTACCAGGTAGGCCAAGGTCAATCCTTGACCCCATCCTTGCACTCTTTTCTTAGAAATCACCTTGTAATCATCTACGGAGTACATGACTGCCGTACCTGCAGATACGTTTCGTACCGAACCGTCTTCATCGATGTTTGCCAAGATGCCCTCATACGCTTTGGCCATATCATTTTGATGCAGCGGGTGCGCATAAGTTACGAGTGCAGCGGCGATACCAGCGGATGCTGATGTTTCCTCATAGGAGGTTTCATCATTCAATACCGTGCGCCACAGCCCATTCTCAGATTGCAGCCTGACTAGAGCGCTTAATTGATCGCCAAGAGCCCCACCGATTTGCATCCACATGGGCATGAAAGGATTCAGCATTTTGTACGACTGTGCCATTGTATAAGCAGCCCATGCATTGGCTCTGCCCCAATAAATAGCAGACAAATGATCTTTTCTCACATTATCCCATGCGTGATAGAACAAATTCGACTTCGTGTCCTGCAGGTATTCTTCATGCCAGTAAAACTGATTGAGCGCATCGTCAATGTAGGCCTTATTATCTAGTTTAAATCCAAGCCGCAGCAGGAAATACGCCGCCATGAATAACGTATCCGCCCACGCCTGCTCTGGAAAATCATTCTTCGAGGATACCGTATGTTGGAAAACACCTTCCCCGAATCGGATGGCATCTTTACGCAGATATTCGGCTTTCAACAACGCTAGGTCAAGGTACTTGGAATCGCCCGTGGCTTCATGCAACGTCAGCATGGTATGCCCCATGGCGCAAGCGTTAACCATCATCGGCGGCAACCCGAGCTCCAGGTACTCGTCCACCCATTTAACCAAAAAATCGATGTACGCCTGATTACCGGTCACTTCCCAAGCTTTGCAAATCCCATAATAAGCCACTCCGCAAGACCAGTTCCATGTGAAATCCATATTCATCGTTCTGCGGACTACCCGGTCTATGAGCTCTTTTACTTCGTCTTCGTTGCATTCAAATTTCCGCATAGGATCGATACCTCCGATTTATACTACCTGATGGAATTTATAGTTTTAACACACATTATCTATAAAAATAACATACTATTCGAAGGCATTCTCCGCATTTTTAACTGAAAAATAAGCAAATCTCGCATATCTTGCTGCGATTCAATAGAGCCGTTTAACTAGTAGACTGATGAGACTCCCGCAGCTGCAAAAATAAACATTAACGACAAAGGCTACCGACAGTAACGAATCGGTAGCCTTCTTTTATTTTAAAATTAGCTCCTGATTCAGCTGTTCAACCAACTCAAGCAGCTCCAGAGGCTCGCGAATTGTATAAGCAGGCACCTCTGTTTCATCCGCAGGTGAATGAGGATAGCGCGTTGTCCAGCTTTGAAAGACACTCGCTATTCCAAGCGCATTAGCGCCTTTGACATCACGGCTCAAATTGTTGCCAACCATGATAATACGCGAGCAATCTGCCTCGCTAAGATCAAGCGCGCCTATCGCCGCCTTAAACATTCGAGGGCTTGGTTTGCTTGCTTTAATCGTCTCTGAATAAATCATCGTTGTAAAATAATCATACAAATTATTTTGTTTATATACGTTCTTAAACGACTGTGCATCCCCATCGGCCACCAAGGCGAGCGTATAGCCTCTTTCAAAAAGAGTCCTCACCATAATATCTGCTCCAGGTATCAAATTCGCGCTTATAACAATCCCCTCGGCATCTCGGACTTCGGTTGATTCATCGATAATCGTATCTCCGCTATCCAGAAATATGATCAATTTCTTGTCAGTCATGTTGGAGTCATCCTCGCTTTTCATAATGTCAGAATACTTGTGTTTAGGCCAATGTGGAAAGAAGAGATTTCATACGAGCAGGAATCTCACTCCGAAGTTCTTCCCAAGAAACGAAGATATCTTCTGGCGCCCACTCGTGCAGCTCATACTCAAAGGTTGGTTGAAACCGGAAGGTCTGCATATGCTCTTCGGCTAGCTGGTCAATACCCTCCCCTGTTTTAAACTCACCTTTAAACATGTCTGGCTCAAGCACGCCCCCATCTCCTATCTCCATAAGGCAGCAGGACTCCACATTAGGAAGCAAACGGAATACCTCTGCCAGCGGAGACATCGCATGTTTGCCTGGCTGCACAAACAGACTGACGCGACCGTCATCCGTTCTATTACTGCCATCGCGCATAACGCCAAGCAGGTATCGCCCATGGAAGCTTACTTCGCATGTGAGGATTGCCCCCTCATGGTCGATATACATCCAGACATGTTCCAGGTCATACATATGCTGGATATCGTAATCATAATAAATCGCGTATTCGATAACCATTTGAACCTTATCAGGATCAACTTCAATATTTCTGTTAAAAGATTGTGAGGGCCCGGAAGACTTGAAAACGGTAACCCCTACGCGATCAGGCTTAAATGGTTCAAGACGATCCATATATAGCAGAGGCGCAACACGAACCACAGTGTCCCAATGCGGGATATTCTCGGATATTTTCATAGTAGAACTCCTCCTTTGATTCCTTTGAGCATTAATTCATTCGCATAATGACAAGCAGCCAAGTGCCCCTCGCCCACCTCTTGTAATTCGGGTGCGGTTGTCTCGCATAACGACGTTTTGTAATTACATCTTGGATGAAAATGACAGCCCTTCGGCGGGTTTGCTGGATTCGGGACCTCACCCTGCAGGATAATTCTCTCCCTTTTTATCGCCGGGTCGGGATTAGGCACCGATGAAAGCAGCGCCTGCGTGTAAGGATGCTTTGGCTGCTGAAATAAGGCTTCAGTCGTTCCAAGCTCCACAATTCTCCCCAAGTACATGACGGCAATTCGGTCAGAAATATGGTTAACGACGGATAGGTCATGCGAAATAAAAAGATAGGTCATTTGATATTGCTGCTGCAAATCCTTCAGCAAATTAATAATTTGTGCCTGTACGGAAACATCAAGCGCTGATACAGCTTCATCGCAAACGATAACTCTAGGATTGGTGATGAGTGCTCTAGCGATTCCGATACGTTGACGCTGTCCTCCCGAGAAGGCGTGCGGATAACGCCTCAAGTAGCTAGCATTTAAGCCCGTTCGTTCAGCCATCTCAACAACCATGCTTTCAATTTGCGATTTAGTCAATCGTGAAGATGCCCTTAACGGCTCGCTGATAATATCGTAAACGGTCATTCTAGGATTCAAGGAAGAATAAGGGTCTTGGAAAATCATTTGAATGTCTTGTCGCACATCTTTATACGCTTGTTTCTTCAGCTGCAAAAAGTCGACTTTCTGGCCGTCCTCTGTATAGTAGTACACTTGGCCTGAGGTCGCTTCGATTCCCCGAACTAAGCACCTGCCAAGCGTCGTCTTGCCGCAGCCAGACTCGCCTACCAGACTAAATGTCTCACCCTTATGAATGGTAAACGAAATATCCGAAACCGCTTTGACCGAAGCTGCCCTGCGTGTTCTTCCGATCCCTTCGGACGCCGGGTACTCCTTGACTAGCTTCTGTACTTGCATAATTAGCTGATCGGTCATGGCTGCACTCCGTTTCCATTTGGTTTATCGCTATACAGAAAACAAGTGACCCTATGATCATCAGACAGCATCGTCTGCGGAACTTCATACTTATCGCAAAGACCCGGAATCCGATCCTTACAGCGATCGTAGAATCCGCACATCGGAGGCATGTTGATAGGAACGGGCACTGTTCCCTCAATGGATTCTAAACGAGCCTTATTGCTGTGGATGGTCGGAATAGAACGCAGCAGTCCTTGTGTATAGGGATGCTTCGGATGATGGTAGATTTCTTGTACGGGCGCTTGCTCGACAATCTTTCCTAAGTACATGACCGCGACTTCATCGCACATCTCCGCTACAATTCCTAAATCATGCGTAATAAACACAATAGCCATGCCAAAATCCCTCTGAAGCTGTTTCATTAACTCCAAGACCTGGGCTTGAATAGTTACATCTAGTGCGGTTGTTGGCTCATCGGCAATGAGCAGCTCGGGTTCGCAGGATAGGGCCATAGCAATCATCGCTCTTTGCATCATACCACCGGAGAACTCATGTGGATACTGGTGGAATCGCTTGTCCGGGTTTGAAATCCCCACACGCTGCAGGATGTCAATCGTCATTTGGACGGCTTCCTTTTTCTTTTTGGTCCGATGAAGCAAGATGGATTCAATTATTTGATTGCCAATCGTATACAAAGGGGAAAAAGCAGCCATCGGCTCTTGAAAAATCATCGCGATTTTGCTTCCACGAATGGCACGAATTTCAGCCCCGTTTCTTTTGAGCTTCACAACATCGACATCCCCAAGCTGGATGGATCCCGAAATGACGGAAGTCTTCGGCTGAATGCCAAGAAGAGCCTTGCCAGTAATACTTTTGCCACAGCCAGACTCCCCTACGATGCCCAAGGTTTGACCTTTCTTCACATGGAAACTAACCCCGTTCACTGCTTTTAACATGCCCCGGTCTGTTGGAAAATGTATATTCAATTCATCCACTTGAAGAAGTGTTTGAGATTGCTTTACTGTAGCCGATTCGGCCATAAGAAATTACCTCACTCAATTAGAATGTATGTATTATTTGTAAGGATCCGCCGCATCCCGTAAGCCATCGCCCAGAAAGTTGAAGGAGAGCACCGTTGTGATAACAAAGATAAGCGGGATCAATTTCCATGGATACAAGGCGACATTTTCCATTTGCTGAGCTTCCTGCAGAAGCACTCCCCAGCTTGCCGCAGGCGAGCGAATGCCAAGCCCGAGAAAGCTCATAGCGGTTTCACCGATAATCATTGCTGGAATAGCAAGTGTCATCGTGACTACAAGATAGCTCATAAATCCAGGAACAAGGTGTACGCCAATAATTCGTGCACTGCTGACACCGGAAATTCTTGCCGACATAACATAATCTTCATTCCTTAAGGACATAAATTTACTGCGTACAACCCTTGCCAGCTCAGTCCATTCAATCAAAGCCATAATAATCGTAATGTATAAAAACATTTGCACGATAGGAACCTTCGGAGGTATCGCCGCAGAGAGTGCCATCCACAGTGGCAGCGTGGGAAAAGAGCGAATAATCTCAATAAGCCTTTGAATAATCGTATCGATGACACCGCCGAAATACCCAGAGATCCCCCCAATCAACAAACCG
This sequence comes from Paenibacillus sp. J22R160, assembly GCF_059692135.1. NCBI lineage: Bacteria > Bacillati > Bacillota > Bacilli > Caryophanales > Paenibacillaceae > Paenibacillus > Paenibacillus sp. J22R160. Next base: position 82,320 of record NZ_JCAUAU010000024.1, read on the forward strand.
AGGATAAAGCTGATGCTGACGCCAACAAGCGGAATGGTAAGTGAAACCTGGCTCCCAAGAACGATTCTTGAGAACAAATCCCTTCCCATGCCATCCGTACCAAACACGAAAAATTTCCCAGGCGCTTCGACGCCAAATAAATGTTTATTGCTTGGAATTAGACCAAGAAACTTATACTCCGTTCCCGTGACAAAAAATTGAATCGCATACCTTTTCTCCGTATCCTCTACGAATATTTTTCTAAGCGTTTCCGGATTGCGTTCCGATTTGAGACCATATACGAAGGGAACAAAGTGGAATTTATTTTGGGCATCTATCCAATGCAATTTGGACGGCCGGCTGTTTAAATTCACGCTGTCATAGCTGTCCAGCCCTTGCGGGGCGATGAAGTTGCCGAATAATGCCAACAAGTACATAAAAGTTAACAAAAAAAGGCTGACTCTTGCCAGTTTATGCTTCATTAGCTTGCGTATCATCAGTCGCCAGTGAGAGGCAGCGTAATAGGTTTCTTCTTTATTTACTGCTGCATAGCGTTTGGACCATAAGAGATTTGACCATAAAGTTGAACCGCTAAATCTCGTTTTCATTCGTCACATTCCTTTACTTTGCATGCGGATTCGAGGATCGAGCCAGACGAGTAATATATCCGAAATCAACGTACCAAGCACAATGCATACAGCCATGAAGAGTAACCACGTACCAGCAAGGTACATGTCCTGCGTAAGCAGTGCTGTGTACATAACGGGTCCCTGTGTCGGTAGATTTAATACAATAGCCGTAATCGTTGAACCTGTGAAGATAGCGGTAAGCGACCATCCTAACGTACTGATAATTGGATTAATGGCAGCTCGCACCGGATACTTCATGATAATTTTCTTCTCTGAGAGCCCCTTTGCTCTTGCCGTTAACATATAAGGCTTGTCCATCTCATCAAGCATCTGCGCTCTCATTACGCGTATCAAATCGCAGGTGCTGCCCGTACCAATGACGATAACCGGAATGATCATATGCTTAATAAAATCCATGAATTTGGCAAAAGACCACGCTGTTTCTACGAATTTGGGAGAGAACAGTCCCAGCATCGGATCACCAAAGCTAACATAAGAGAGGTACATTAAAATAATGGCCATCAGAAAGTTAGGTGTTGCCATTCCTAGAAAGCCGATTGCCGTAAATACGTAATCACCAACAGAATACTGCTTCACAGCACTATAAATCCCGATTGGGATTGAAATTACATAGGTAAACACCATTGAAATCAGGGAAACGACCAACGTTAGCGGCATGAATTGGCCAATAATAGCAGATACCGGGCGGTTAAAGCTGAGTGAATATCCAAAATCCCCTCTGCTAATCATGCCCCATATCCACTTGCCATATTGGATATACCAGGCTTGATCCAATCCATAGGCTTCACGCATCAACTGAAGCGATTGATCATCCATGATTTCACCGCTAGTTGACATTTTGGAAGCATACGTGCTGATGAAATCCCCTGGAGGAAGCTGAATAATGAAGAATACAATGATAGAAATGAACAAAACGACCGGGATCATCATGATCACTCTTCGCGCGATGTAGGTTAACATGGTTTTCCTCTCTTCATTACGCAAAAAATGGGAGAGGACAAGCCCCCCCATTTTTACGCAGCTAGTTGATTATTTCATGAAAAATTGATCCGGATGGGCATAACCAATGCCTCTGTACTCATCGGCATTGACTAGCGTTGGCACATTCTTCACATTATTCTTAACAACAGTGAGGTATGGCGTAGCCGCTGTATAGCCGATAACCCATTGATTTTTCTGGTGTAGCTTAATGATTTCATTGCTCCACTTCGTAATTTCATCTTTGGTCTTAGCAGCTTTCACTTTGTTCCAATTCTCCATAATCATAGCAACGTCGCCTTCTGGCTTAACGCCTTCCTTGCCATTAGAGGAATTGTACAAACCGTAGTGACCGAACCATGGTGTAATAACGCGAAGTGGAACAAGTTCATCTGGCCTTAATGCCACGTTCACGATATTTACGTTTTTAACGGAAACGGGAATTTTGTTCGCATACTTCAGATCGAAGTAAGCGCCTTGGTCAACAATTTTCAGCTCTGTTTTGATACCAACTTGATCATAATACTTTCTAAGAAGCTCGATAAATTGCTCGTTATCCGAACCTTTTTCCTCGTAAATCAGTAAGGATAGATTAGAGTTGTCATCAAATGTTCGGTATTTATGATTGCTATCCCACTTCAAACCAATTTCATCGAATAGCTTCGCAGCACGCGCAGCGTCGAACGAAACCCATTGATTTTTCCAACCATCTTGGAAGTTCGGGAGGCTTTCTGGTACAGAAGCTTGAGCTGGCAGACCGACTCCACTCGTAATAATCTCGGATACTTCCTTGCGGTCTACAGCCACAGATAACGCTTCTCTGAAACGAATATCTTGGAACAGCTTACGGAGCTTAGGATCTTCTGCTGTTTGATTTAATTCAACGCCTGTGCTGGACCAACCTGGTGTTTTCCATGGAAGCACACGGTAATTACCTTTTTTCTCATTTTCTTTAAGTACGGTGTAATCCTTAAAGTCAAATTGTGCAATTTCCACGTTTCCTGCCATCGTTTCAACCAGCTTGTGACTTGCGTCTTGCATTTTGGTCATAACGATACGATCGATGTATGGAAGTTGTTGCCCTTCTGCATCCGTTTTGAAAAAGTAAGGGTTACGCTCCATCACGAAACGGGCACTGTTCGCATCGTTCTTCGCAACCCAAGGGCGAAGCGTTGGACGCTGCGGGTATAACCAGTAATAGTAGCCTGTCCATTGACCCAGGGTCTTCGTATCTGCGAAACCATATTGTTTGGCAACCTCAAGTGCTTTAGCTTCGCCGATGAACTCAGGCAAAATTGTTTTATAATAATGTGCTGGTGCAAAGAACCATTTATTATCAATGGCCACGCGCTCCAGGAACTGAACGCTCGGATGTTTGAAGGTGACCTTGAACGCATAGTCGTTCACTTTGGTAACTTCTGCTCTTTCCTTCGCTCCTGTTACTGGATCATTGGAATAATAACAATCGTACAACGCTTTACCGAACGTTTCTGGAATCAGCATATGCTCCCAGTAGAAAATAACGTCATCTGCCGTAAATGGTTTTCCATCCGACCACTTCATGCCTTCACGCAAATGAATGACATATTCGGTGGAATCAGCATTCACTTCATAGCTTTTGGCAACGTTTGGTTCTACGCCATTACCATCTTGTTTGAAACGGAAAAGAGGCTCTTCCGTTATCATTTCAATACCCCATTTGTCATCTGGCCCGTTCCAAGGATTGTTCCAGTCACCGCCGTATGTACCGATTGTTTCGAAAACCGGCTCTACCATGACGTCGTCTTTAACCGGAAGCCGATCTTTCACGGCAGGCAATGTACCTGCTTTAACAAGTTCTTGCAGCATCGGAGCTTCTTTGAGTGCAGCGTTATTGGCAGTTGCACTAGCCTTGGGTGCAGCCGAAGGAGTTCCAGTTACCGCTGCAGCTGAATTCGTTTGACTATTGCTTGATTCACAGCCTGTCAAAGCTGTAAGGATACCAAGAGCAACTGCGCTTACTACTAATTGTTTTCTCACTGTACTTTCCCCACTCTTCTCATTTGAATTTTCCTGATAACATTAAATACCAGTTGTGCAATATCAGATTATATTATGTCACTGACATATACAATCGTTCTGATTTTGTTGATTTTGTAAACCATATAATCCCAAATACGACTTGTAATCATCCGATAAGCACCTTAACAAAAAGAAAACAAACTCTTTCAAAGGGCTCACAAGTAAAAATCCACGTAATTCAAATGATTTAGTATATCACTGACATATAACTAAATATTGAAAATAAAAAAATCTTAACATTGGAATGGAGATATTACCGGTCCATTATCCACTGTTAAGATTTCATTATGTATCGTAGGAAGGTCTATACGCTCAATAGGTTATGCACGGAACTGCGTTCAATAATCGAAGTATTTACTTTAATGCTAACAGCTCCTTCTCTGGAATTCTCCATCCGTTTGTGTAACAGATTGACAGCAACTTGTCCGAGCTGCTCTGTCGTTTGCCTAGCTGTTGTCAAAGGAACAGGAAGCAAACTTGCCAATAAAATATCAGAAAAACCGACAATAGACAGCTGCTCAGGTACGGACTTATTCATGTGAAAAGCCGTAAAAAGGCAAGAAGTCGCCAAATAATCGTCGGTGCATAAGACGGCTGTTAAAGAGGGATTGTTTCCTAGAAACTCCTCTAATTGCGGATTGAAAGCAGTAAGATTATCTAGGTAATCCTCCGAACACTGCAAAAAGATATTTTGCCGGTTAAGCGAAAGATTGTGATCCAACATCGCCTGTACATACCCTTGATACCGATCATTCCTACTGGTCACCCCATCAAATGGCATGGAGATATAACCGATTTCCTTATGCCCTTTTGCAATCAAATATTCAGTGAGACTATACGTTCCTTGATAATGATCATGATAGACGCAATCGATATGTACCTCACGGAAAATTCGGTCGATAATGACAAGCGGATAATTCATAAGATTCAGCGCCAACACCTTTTCGCTGCACTTTTCCCGTCCTCTTGGGTACAAGATGATGCCATCCACTTGATCCTCGTACAGCTCCTGAAGGCACTCACTTTCATCCTCTTTGTCCTTGGAAATACGAACTAATAAATGGCATTGTAATTTCCGCGCTTCGCTTTCTGCTGAAGCAATAATTCTCGCTGTATATTCATCCAAATTCGGAAATATCATAACTATTCTTTTCTTCCCAGGCTGCTTCGTTTTGTCTGCTTGTGTCAAGGGCTTCACTTGTTTATCACTCACGTAGTCCCCTGAGACGAAAGTCCCTCTGCGTGCAAGCCTATACACAATACCTTCTTTTACTAAAATCTCTAATGCAAGCTTAGCTGTCATTCGACTGACTGCGTAAAGCTTAGCTAATTCACCTTCAGAAGGAACAGGATCATGAGGTTGCAGATTCTTACGTAGTATTTCCTCTTTTACCTTCTCGGCAGTTTGCATATAAAGCGATGTTTTCCGCCCCTTTTTACTATCCTTTACACTCATTCTGCCATCCCCTAGACTATGAAATATCAATAGTATATAACACTTTGTGATATCCTACTATCTATGTTAAAATTGTGATAGCGCTTACTTTGCATATCACCTTGCATCCTTATATTCAGAAATGTTGGAGGAACACATGTGGAAGAAAACGCAAAAAATGAGCACGTCAATTACCATCATCCCTTACTGCGCTACAAAATATGGGACATTACTTTAGAGCCACTTCCTTCGCTCCCTTGGAACCCGTGGCACTATCATAAAGAAATAGAAATCATTCTGCTGTTTGAAGGTTCCATGCAAGTTGAAACTGTCGATACCATTTATAACTTACAAGATCAGGATTTGTTAATCATCGGATCATCTCGGTTACACCGTACTAGAAGACAGAAGCTAGTCAAACAAATTGTACTGCAGTTGGACATAGTAGCACAATTAGATCAATATACCAAAGACTTCTCACCTATTTTGTTGGAATTATCGGAACCACTTGATCGCATTAATGAGGTCCTGGCTAACAACCCATCAGTCAAAGAAACCATGTTTCATTTGTTAGTCCAAGTCTACCAAGAAGCAAGCCATATGGAACCCGGCTACGAACTGGCGATAAGCGGCGCCTTCAAACAGCTGCTCTCCCTGCTCATACGTCATGCTCCCTCCTCTCCTCCCATTTCACCTGCAGATTGGCAGCGTCTCAAGCCAGTACTAGATTATATTGACTTACACTACCGAAATCCGATTCGGATTCAGGATATCCTCCATCTCGTACATTTAGAATATCACTATTTTATCAAATATTTCCAGCAGTGTATCGGAATGTCCTTTGTCGATTATCTTCATTTGAGGCGAATTAAAACAGCTGAGCATCTGTTGCTTACCGAATCGCTTAATATTGCCGATGTTGGTGTGCAATCTGGTTTCCCGAATGTCAATATGTTCATTCGAATTTTCAAACGCTACAACGAGTATACGCCTTCCGAGTTTCGAAAAAAGCGAATACAAAAGCCTATATCGTTTGTTTAACGACTTGAATAACAAAAAAGTGTTCTTCCCCAATCGGAAGAGCACTTTTTTGCATCTTATTTATCCTGCAAATGCGCATGTTTTTGAATGAGTTCATTCGTTGCCCTACGAGCGATACGGGTTGCGATAAGCCCATCCAGGCCAGTCGGCATATCGCCCGTTTGACCGGTTTCAAGTGATAAAGCAAAAGCATCGTACATACCAGGGAAATTTTTCTCTCGGGTAAAAGGGAAACGAGTTGTGCCGGTTGAGTTCCGCATCTCAAATAGCTTGGATTCACGATCATAGCGAATAACGCCATCCGTCCCGATCAGTTCATAAATAAACTGTGAAACCGGTTCTTTCGCCGTAAAACAGTAAGAATAGCTGATTTCTAACATCGTATGTACATCATTGGCATGCGTCATATGAAGATACATATGGTCTGGAGCTTCATAATTGTCCACCCAGGCTCCTTCCGAATGCTGAAGTTGGACGTCCGAATTCAGCCACCATCTTGCAAGGTCAATCTGATGCACACCACAGTCAACCATAGGTCCGCCTTCGATCATTCGGTTCGCGCGTCTTAAGTTTAACTGTTGAGGGGCTTGATCATAATTCACATATTTCCCATGATTATTCCAGATATAACTTAACCTCAGTGAGCGAACGTCACCGATGCTCTTATTTTCAACGATGGTTTTAATTTTTTGAGCAATAGGACTAAATCGATAATCAAATGCTGTAAACAACATTAATCCCGCTTCTGCCATTATGGCAATCATCTCTGTGGCTTCTTTATCATCCATCGCTAGTGGCTTCTCACATAAGACATGCTTTCCATAACGTGCGGCATCACGTACATTTTGATAATGAGAAGGCGCTGGAGATGTAATGACTACCGCATCAATGCCTGATTGGAAAAACGGCTCTACCTCACTAAAAACTTGAACATTGTGTTTCTTCTCCAGCTCTTCTTTTCGAGAGACAACAGGTTCATAAATAGCTGCTAATTCAAATTTAGACGAATTTATTATTGAGGGAATATGCCCGTAATTTGCAACAACTCCACAACCCATCAAGCCCAATTTAAACATAATCTTCCCTCCTGTAGATCCTGCCAACCTGCTCTATTTTGTTCTTTCTATTCTTTAACCGAACCCATTAATACCCCTTTAACAAAATATTTCTGCAAGAATGGATACACCAACAAAATGGGGAGTGTGGCGACCACAATAGCCGCATATTTCAATGTTTCGGGAAAAGCAGTTTTACTCGCATCATCGATAACTTGTCCGTAACCTGTGGAATCGCCAATAATGACAAGCTGCCTTAGAACGACCTGCAGCGTCCAATAACGCGAATTATTCATATACATGATTGCCGCGAAAAACTGATTCCAGTTCCCAACAGCATAAAATAACGTGAAAGACGCAAGTGCAGGCAATGACAACGGTAATGCGATTCTCATAAAAATGCCAAAGTTGCTGCATCCGTCAATTCTTGCCGAGTCTTCTAGCGCTTGTGGGATGCTCGCAAAAAAATTTTTCAAAACAATCAGGTTAAAAGCAGAGATGGCACCAGGTAACATTAAAGCCCAAAGGCTATTGATCATCCCCAGTTGCTTAACAACTAGGTAAGTTGGGATAAGTCCACCGCTAAACATCATTGAAAACACGATTAACATCAAAATAGACCTGCGAGCACGAAAACGCTTTTTCGATAAGGAGTAGCCTAATGTTGAGGTAAACAGCATGTTAATTGCTGTCCCTACAACCGTTATAAACATTGTAAAGAGTAACGCTCTTACGAACGACGGGGTAGTAAGAATCATGTGGTATGACGTTAGAGTAAACTTCTCTGGCCATAAAATAATGCTTTCAGTAAGCACCTGCTTGATTGGTGATAGTGATGCGACAATGACATAATAGAAGGGAATAAAGGTTATTAGCGCTACTATGAACAATGATAGGTAGTTTGCTCCATCGAAAATCCGACTGCTTACCCCTCTATTTCGAATCATGCTGCCATCCTCCTTCTCATTCCCTGCTCAATATATGCCATCTTCGCCAGCCTTTTTTACCAACCAATTCGCAACAGCGACTACAATGAGACTGATGATTGATTTAAATAATCCAACAGCCGTGGAAAAGCTCAATTGCCCTTCAACCAATCCCTTTTGATAGACAAACGTTTCGAAAACATCTCCTACATTTCGCACCAAGCTGTTTAACATGAGGAAAATTTGTTCAAATCCGACATCCATGATATGTCCCAGACGTAATAGAAACAGAATGATAATCGTACTGCGAATCGTTGGTAGCGTAATATGCCATAACTGTTTCCAACGGTTCGCTCCGTCCATAACCGCTGCTTCATACAATTGGGGATCGACACCTGCGAGCGCAGCTAAATAGATGATGGTTCCCCAGCCGGCTTCTTTCCAAATATCTTGCACAACAATCAGCGATCTAAAAATTGCCGGTTCGGACAATAAATTAACCGCTTTTCCACCCATGGCTTCAATGATGTGATTAACGACTCCCCCGCCTGACAACAAGACAAACGTTATTGAGGCAATGACAACCCAGGAAATAAAATGCGGCAGATAAATGATCGTCTGTATCAACTTTTTAAAGAAAGTTTTGCTTATTTCGTGCAGCATTAGGGCAAAAATGATTGGAACTGGAAAGAAAAAGATCAGCTGATAAAAGCTAATTAACAACGTATTTCTCATTAAGTTCCAAAAATGATCATAAGCAAAAAGCTCCTGGAAATGTTTAAATCCTACCCAGTCGCTTTTCCAAAACCCCAAAAAAGGACTGAAATCCTGGAAGGAAATTAGAATTCCCCACATCGGCAGATATTTAAACAAAAGAAAATAGACGATCCCAGGAAGAGCAAGCAAATAAAGGTCCCAATCCTGAAAAAAAGAGACAAATCTTCGTTTCGTTGCTTTCTTCGTTATCGGCCCCGTTAAGCTGGATTGCCCTGAGATTTGGTTCATACATGTCATCCCCCAATGATACTAGTTCCCTTGCCGCACCATGTACGGCAAGGGAAACTGAAAGAATGCGGCTTTCATTTATTTACTACCCTGTGATTTATAGAACTCGTTTGTTTCCTTCGTGATTTGGTCGCCGCCACCCGTTTTCCATTTCGTGACAAACTCATCGAAAGCATTAGCCGGCAGCTGCCCCGTAATAATTCTTGTAAAGTAATCATATCTAAGCTTGTTGTTGATTTCTTCGTTTTTCTGTATTTGAGTTGGTGAGATGTAGGATGGAATAAGTAGAGGAATTCCCTTGTCCTTAACCTTATCGAGTGCATCACGCTGGACTTTTTGAACCTCCAATGGTGCTCCAGTATCCGTGTAGCTATAGACGTCATATGGTGAAACCATGATCAATTCCTTAAGGTCATCCTTAATATACTTCTCGTTCGTAGTAAATGTACCGTCTGCATTCTTGGTGTTATGGATGCCATCTATGCCGTATTTATTGAAATGATAGCCTTCCTCACTTGCTTCCCAGTTCATAATCTCTAATACTTTATCTACCTTCTCGGGTTTTGCAGTTGCAGGTATCACCCATCCAGCAGCGTTTCCGCTGCCGGCAAAGTATCCACTGATTCCAGTTGGCCCTGCAGGAGGATCGATATAGATAAGCTCCGCCTTTGGATCCACTTTTTTCAGTGCAGCAATATCCTGAGCGTAGTCAACGATATAGCTTTCTAGGAGAATCCCAGCTTTCCCGCTTTGAATTTCTTTTCTAGTGTTTCCTTGTTGGACTGGGAAGTCTTTACTTAGTGCTCCTTGCGCGTATAAATCCCGTAAAAATTGAAGAGACTGGTTCATTCCTGGCGTAACAAATGAATTTACTAGTGTTCCATCTGTTTGTTTCAACCAGCCGTTACCTGTTCCGAACGCAGCATACAATGGATTCAAATTCGATAGTTTAGGATCAGTGGCAATCCCATATGTATCTGCATTGCCGTCGCCGTCAGGATCATTTTTGGTGAATGCGACTGCGACTTTAGCCAAGTCATCTGTCGTTTTGGGAATAGGTAAGTTAAGTTTATCCAACCAATCCTTCCGAATAAGGACGCCTGTACGCACAATTGGCCTTACCCTCGGTATCATATAGAAATGTCCGTCTACTTTCACATTGTCCCAAATCATTTGGGGGTATTTTTTCAAATTAGGCGCTTTATCCAAATATTTATCTAATTGCATGAAGGCCCCTTGCTTCAAATAACCACTTAAAGCCGCATCGGGGAATGCGTTCCAGACCATCACATCAGGGATACTGCCCGAAGCAACAATCGTATTTTGCTTCGTTGTGTAATCATTGATTGGCGTGTCCATAATCGTCAGCTTAACGTTAAACTTTTTCTCCAAAAATTTGATAGCCTCATTATCGTCATGAGTAATTTGAATATTAGCCGATGTGTAAAACATCACGCTTAAATCCATGGGTGCAGCAGCTTTTGAATTACCGGAAGAGGAGTTTGCAGTTGGAGCGGAAGAACAACCAATTAAAGAGGCAGTTAGAACTGCTGTTGCTGCAAGAGTATTTACCTTACGCAATCTGTTTTTGATCAAAGTGTTAACCCCCTTATTTAATCATCTTTTTAAAGATAACGCTTACATCATTCTCGAACCTTCGCTCCTACAAATCCAATTGTACGTGATAATACGCATACATTCTAGGAACAGAACTGGTGTAAAATCACACAAAACTGTCATTTTCCTTGCGATCGCAAGTCCTCTACTGGGTTAAAATAGCACCATAATGCCCATTCACAGAAACGGTCACAGAACCATTCTGAACGGTATATGTAGTTCCTGTAATTTGATCCGTCATGGTACTTCCGTCCACAACACTTAGCTTCGACACTGGGACCGTAACTGATTTCCTTGCCGTATCGTTGTTTAACACAACAGCAATTCGGTTTGTAAGATCAAATCGGCCAAATGAATAAATGTCAGTGGCATCGTCTGCAAGTAATGTCATGAATGACCCCGTCCTTAATGCGGGATATTGATTGCGAATGCTGATTAATTGCTGTGTCAAGGAAACGGCACTGTTCGAAGTCGATCCTTGCGCCCAATCAAATGTGCGACGGTTGTCGGGATCTGCTCCTCCCTGCATGCCGTATTCATCTCGCTCCTATACGGGTACCTCTCAACCTCAGTAGGCATAAGCTGAGATATGCCATTTTGAGAGGATGTTTGAACATGTTTCCTTATCGCCCGGAAATTCATCCAATGCCATATTCCGATTACAGATTTACGCTCCTCTGGCCATATTATTCTCCTTATCCCGAGCAAGGATGGCTCGGTTGGCGCGGTGCCATCGAATCGGACGAAAACAGTCGTCTGCCTGAACAGCAACGGCTTACATTCGTGCTAGTGCATGGCTCTTGGGCCGACGCTAATTTCTGGGACGGCGTTGCTGCCGTGCTGCGCAGTCAGGGGCACATCGTCTATTCGCCGGAATACGCGGGTCATGGCACAGACCCAACCAAAAATGTCACGCACGCGATGATCACAAAGTCCGTCGTCGATTATATTATGAGGCTGAACCTACGCGACATCGTTCTCGTTGGGCACAGCTTCGGTGGTACAGTCGTCCAGAAGGTTGCTGAACAGATACCGGACCGCATCAAGCGCCTCGTCTTCTGGGACGCGTTTGTATTGAAAGACGGCGAGTCGCTCGCCGACGAGCTGCCGCCTCCAACCAGACAGAGCTTCGAGCAGCTTAGAGCCCGATCGAAGGACGATACCATCATGCTGCCGTTTCCGCTGTTTCGGGATTTGTTCGTCAACACGGCAACTTTGGAAGAAGCCAAACGATTTTATACAAGTGTCCGTCCTGAGCCGGCGAAACCACTTTTCGAGAAGTTGAATCTCAAAGTGTTCTATACATTGCCTACACCCAAAAGTTATGTCTATTTCTACCAAGACAACGCATTGCCGCAAGGAGAAGGCTTCGGCTGGAATCCGCATATGTCCTCACGACTTGGGGTGTTCCGCCTGATCGTCGGAGATGGGGACCATTTTACGGATACGCGCACAAGGCCTGCCATGTTGGCGCAGAAGCTTTACGAGGCGGGCCGGGACTGATCGGGAGCGCAAAAATAAAGCTCAAGCGTACTATGCTTGGGCTTTATTTTTCATTGAATCGATTGTCTCACTTTTTATACCAACATATGGTATTATCAGTGTTGAAACAATCTAGAACATTACTGAAAGGGAAGTGGGTACTCTGAGCCAATGGAATGAGATGACGGACGATTCTCAATCAAGATGGGACGAGATCGCGGAGTTTTGGGATGATTATATGGGTGAACATAGTAATCGATTCCATCGTGAAATTATCAGACCACAAACGGAAGAACTGCTTGAGATAAAAGAAGGTCAAATCCTACTAGATATTGCTTGTGGTAACGGAAACTTCTCTCGAAGATTAGCTGACTTAGGCGCTGAGGTTGTTGCTTTTGACTATAGCCCTAAAATGATTGAGCGAGCAAAATCAAGGTCAAAGGACTACTTAAATCGCATAGATTATCAAGTGATTGATGCAACGAACTATCATTCATTATTAGCACTTGGAACTGATAAATATGATGGCGCTGTAGCTAATATGGCTTTAATGGATATTGCCGACATCACCTGTTTAACAAAGGCTCTTTCACAGTTATTAAAAAAGAATGGGATCTTCGTATTCTCAATACCACATCCTTGCTTCCAAACGCCTTCTACAAGAAAAATACATGAAACTGAAGATAGGAACGGGGAGATCGTCACAAGAAATAGTGTCCAAATCTCAACTTACTTAACTCCAGAGTCTAGTAAAACAATAGGCATAAAAGGTCAGCCTGTTCCTCATATCCTATTTCATAGACCTTTATCCTATTATATGAACTTATTTTTTAGTTTGGGTTTTGTTCTTGATGGGTGGCAAGAACCGAGCTTCGAGAAGGATGAACATACAAACAATAAATTCGATTGGTATGAGCTTCCTCCTGCGGTTATATTTCGTTTTAGAAAATTGTAGCGGTTGCTAGTTCAATCACTTCATTCTGAGGTTTTACCCACCGCTCCCCTTGCGGAAGATTAATTTTATACCAAGTAATGACATTAGCGGGCTGCGGGGCGTATTTCCATTTAGCAATAGCGTGCACAGTTCCCGATTCCAGCAATTCTCCGCCACCTTCTTGGTCATAAGGGACTAAATAAGCCGTCTCAGCCCCCATTAACTTAAGTTGATAATCTACGGGTTCAGCATGGACATCCTCCATGAGGGCTGGATTAATAATCCACTTAGATCCCAGCCATGTATCCACTTGGTACCACGTTCCGGCTTGCCCAGCGGCACTCATCGCGTTTATGACGTACTTCGGTCCATAATGTATAGTGGCAGTAGTGCGAATCTCCTGAGGTGCAAGCATCTGATCTGTTTTCGTGTGGATATTTGGCTGGTTAAATAAACTTGCGGTGTTCATAAGCGTTAAGGTGTTCTTACGCTCTTCATATGTGCCATATAAGACTTTGTCATCATCCTGTATCCAGCGGTCTCCCAACCAAGTCTGCACCTTTAACCATTCCTCAGGACTTCTTTTATCATAAAAATTGAATGGAGCATCCGGGGCAAGCTGCACATTCTGATATGGCGATATGGCACCTAGAGGACGGCTGCTTCCATCGTCATTCGCATACAAGTTTGTTTCCTGGATGATAACAAAATGAATAGGGGGTACTTCTGCATGAGTAGGGTACGTAGAGCTCAGGGTCATCAAGAATAATGTTAAGACTAGACCAATACCTATTTTTTTCATTTAAATTCACTCCCGGCATTTACTTTGTAGGACATATAAATATTCCATAATTTCCCACACATAGAAATAGACGCAAAATCCATACATAAAGTTTCGAAAACAAAAAGAAGCCGCTGTAAGTGTACGCAGCTCCTTCACAATTCATTTTTTGTATCGACTTCATTATTCCTGTTTGGATAAGGCTCCAAAATACTCTACAACTACCTCACGAAATTCCTGAGCAGCCCGCGAAATGTACCGACTCTTGTGCCATAATAACGCTATTTCCCGCACCAATTCATGATTCTCTACTTGAAGATATTTGATAGGTTCCCTTGAATCCCTTGCGGTGCTTGGTATGAAGGCTATGCCGATCTCGGCTTCTACAAGAGCACTCAGCCTTGCAGGTTCATCCCCCTCATACACGTATTTAGGGACAAATCCGGCCAATTGACATAACGAGTCCACAAAATCACGAGCACCATAGCCTTTTTTTACCCCTACAAACCATTCATCCCTTAGTTCTGCTAAGGCCACGCTACTTCGGTTTGCCAACCGATGCCCCTTGGGAACCGCAACAACGATAGGGTCTATGAACAAGACCTGACATTCAATGCCATCCTCATGTATAGGAGGGGAAGATAAGCAAAAATCGACCTCTCCTCTATGAAGAAGTGTAACCATCTCCTGAGTAGATAGCATTTGTACATGAAATTGGATGGACGGAAGCTTTTTCCGAAACTCTCGAAGAATATGGGGCAACGTGCTTGCCGTGGTCACCGCCAATTCGAGTGTGCCATGTTCTGAGCCGGATAGATCAATCAATTCCTGCTTCCCCTGTTCCAGTTCAAATAACGCCCTTTCAGCGCGGAGAAGAAATCGGCTTCCAAATTCATTTAACCGCAGTTTCCGCCCTACGCGATCGAATAATGGGACCCCTAAATCCTCTTCCAAGCGCTGAATCGTTCTGCTTAGAGAAGACTGCGTAACGTGCAGACTTCGTGCTGCTTCGGTTACATGCTCCAAACGAGCTACTGCCAGAAAATATTGCAGTTGAAGAAGCTCCATTTCCTGTCCCCCTCATTCCTTCAAATCAATGAAATAATAACATAAAATGCGTTGGAATAAATGAGCAATCTCAAGTAGGATGACATTATTACTCTTTGGGGGGATCAACAAATGAACATTCGCAGCAGGTGGTTACTGATTTCCGTTTGCCTTGGGATACTGCTGAACCCATTAAATTCTTCGATGGTCTCCGTTGCTATTCCGAGACTGCAGCATGTGTTCCAGCTAGATTTCACAAGTATTTCCTGGATTATTTTCTCTTTCTATATGGCTAGCAGCATCGCTCAACCTGTTATGGGAAGAGCTAGCGATTTATTCGGGCGTAGGAAGATATTTCTTGCAGGGCTGGTCGTAGCTTTCCTTGCATCATTATTAGCCCCATTATCACCAAACTTCGGGTGGCTCATCGTGTTCCGTATTGTGCAATCCATCGGAACAAGCATGATGGTTGGGGTTGGAATGGCCATTGTTCGGGTTCATATTACGGAGAACCAAGCAGCTGCGCTGGCTGTTTTGTCCATCTTTTTATCGGGAGCAGCGGCAATTGGGCCTTTTATTGGCGGAATCTTGATACACTGGTGGGGCTGGCAGGCCATTTTTTTCGTCAATATCCCGATCGTAGCTGCTAGCTTTCTATTATCTTGGAGGCATATCCCTCATGACGGACCGCAATCCTCCGATGCCCGCAACATGTCCTTTCGTAAATGGTTTGAAATGATGGATGCTCTAGGAATTCTGCTATTCGCAGTGGGGTTGGTTGCCCTGCTTATAGGATTACTGTCAGCGAAATCATCGGGGAAGATCTCATTAAGTCATATTATTGTGGGGCTAACTGGCGTCATAGCATTGGGAGCTTTTGTACGCCACGAATTAAGAGCGAAGTCACCTTTTATTCCTTTGCGTACTTTCGCCAACTATCCAACGATGACTTGGGTCAATGTCAAATTCATGCTCGTTAATCTGCTTTATTACTCCCTCTTTTTCGGACTTCCGTCCTACTTGCAAATGGTACGTCATGTCAGTGAATTCCATACGGGGATTCTCATGCTAAGCTTAGGCTTGTGCTCGCTGGTTGCTTCTCCCATTGCAGGGCGATGGATTGATAAATCAGGACCTCGGCCAGCCTTACGAATATCAGCCATTCTGATGACATTCGGATCGGTGTGGCTCGTGACATTAAATCAAACTTCACCGGTTATTAGCGTGTGTTTGGCTTTGGCAGCGTTCGGTATTAGCAACGGGTTAAACAGTGTCGGTATGCAAGCAGCCTTGTTTCAAAGTTCACCAAAAGAAATAATTGGTGTTGCATCTGGATTATTTATTACATCAAGATATCTAGGTACTATTCTTTCTTCATTATTGATAGGTATCGTGATGGGCGGTACGTTCAGCTTCAAGGGTTTTCAAGTGCTTGGGATCATCCTCACGGTAATCGCATTGTCTTTGGTGTTCATGAGTCGCCGGCGGGAGAGTGTGCACTTGCAATCTGATTATTGAGTAATGCTAGTCTAAGAGTGGGCGCAGTATCAGCGAAAGAATCATGGGGTAATGGAACTACAGTCCGCTATTTCGATGAATAGCGGGGGCTTCGCGGCCGGAGGGGAACTACAGTGCTTTATTTCCTCGGTTTTGGCTGAATTCTAGCCAAATGTGAGGAAATAGCGGCCCCTAGTTCCCCTCCGCACATCAAAGGACGCTTTTCGATGAAATAGCGCCTTGTAGTTCCCGATAGCCTGCGCAATGCAGGACTCGCGGGTCCACCAACGGGGTGAAGCTACCGATTGAGCCCGTAGCTTCATAATTCAAAGTCAAACCGTAGCCTTCTTGCCGCAAATAGGACTTTTTCTTTTACTATGGTTTAAACTGTTTTAGCGCTTACTGTTATAGTACCCACTGATTCAGTATTTACCGTCTGGGCACGCTGCTCTTCTCGATACAACATCCAACTTACAACAAGTCCGTATACTGCAGTAACAATATGGATCCAAGACGGTGTTTTATCTACGGCATTCGTTAATACCAATAGGGCATCGATTATAGGCATTAAAATAGAAGTTAACATAACAACAAGCATCGCTTTTCTCATGCGAAGTACCATCAAGGCTAGTAGGAAGATACCAATAAACAGGTCACGATCCGCTTTAATATGAACCAGATATTTATCAGAAGCGTCATGCAAGGGGATACCAAAATCTCGAATCGCAGCTTCCGGCAGGATAAATCCTTTTACTCCTAAAAACAACATCAACAGTGTAACAACACCCGCTAACCAAAATGATACTGACTTTAATCCCCAATCAGATTTGCTCATTTTATTGTCTCCTTTTTCCAATTAATTTGATTGACTTTAGTGTATACCGGTACTATGATTCTGTTAAGAACGCACTTTAAAGTACGCCACATACTTAAAAGTAAGGGTGTGATTAATCAATGATTCATCAACTCGAGTGTCCCATCGAGACGGTCATTCATGTTTTAGGCGGAAAATGGAAACCGACAATTTTATGGCATTTGGTGGAATCAACCAGGCGGTATAACGATCTGGAAAAGCTAATACCTGATGTCTCCCAGAAAATGCTCACGCAGCATCTTCGAGACTTGGAACAAGAAGGCGTGGTCCTAAGAACGGTATACCCAACGGTCCCCCCCAAAGTAGAATACTCACTTAGCGAATATGGCAGAACATTGGTCCCTGTAGCAGAAGTAATGTGTGCTTGGGGAGAACAACATAATGAACGCAAACAAAAAGAACCTGCTTCTTAAAGCTGGTTCTTTTTGTTTGCACTCAGGTCATCTTCCTTCACCCAATCCCACATAGCCGCAAAAATAGGCTGCAGTTTCCATCCGCGCTCAGTTAGCTCATATTCTACGTGCAAGGGAACGCCGGGGTAGAGCGTACGCGTAATAATCCCCTTTTCCTTCAGCACCCTCAGTCGATCTGTTAATGTCTTCGGGCTAATCGGGTGCAGTCTTCTCCGCAACTCTCCAAATCGTCTAGTGCCGACGAACAACTCCAACAAAAGAGGGAGAGTCCATTTACCATCCAAAATTTCGATCAAAGGATCAATGGCTTCGATACAAGAACGATCCAACATGGACGTTTCCTCCATAGTTCATTTTATGAAACTATTGCACTTTATTGTAACTACTTTTCAAATGTACCACAGTATTGTAGTCTAATTAAAGATCAGGAATACAACTTTCAACTTCATATCGACATCAACCCCTGCGTGGTGCGCGCAACCAGGGCGATCAAGCGATAGGATCAGGACTATTTACCATTTTAAAAATCTGAATATTCAGCTAATTGACTCATACAACTTAAACGCTACCTGGAAAAAGGCTGATTGGAGGCACATATGCAAAGACCATTTGATGTAGATAGAGCGGAGTATCCGTTCAAGGACAACTGGATGCCTTATCGCGATGGCATGATTCATTACGTTGACGAGGGGCAAGGGCCTGTCATTCTTCTCCTGCACGGAAACCCTACCTGGTCGTATCTTTACCGAAATATCATCAAGGATTTGAGCGGTGAATGCCGGTTGATTGCACTGGATTACCCAGGACTTGGTATGTCACGGGCTCCATCCGACTATGGCTATACACCTAAGGAGCATTCGGAGGCTGTCACCGAATTCATCCGGCGCTTGGAACTCAAAGACTTCGTACTAGTCGTCCAAGATTGGGGAGGTCCAATCGGACTCAATTACGCCGTAAGACACCGTGAGAACTTGCGCGGAATTGTCGTTATGAATACCTGGGCATGGCCGGCCACGCTCCCTGCGATGAAACTATTCTCGGTTGCCATGGGCGGTTGGCCTATTGGATACTGGCTGCAGACAAGGCAAAACTTTTTCGCTAAAAAAATTGTCCCGCGTGGGATCCATCATACCGATAAAATCACAGATGCCTTGAGAAAGGCCTACACAGATCCATTTCCAACTCCACAATCACGGAAACCGACATGGGTATTCCCGAGGCAGATCCGAAAGGCGCGTCCATGGCTGGAGAAGATCGAGGAGAAACTTCCGGTTCTCTCTAATTTGCCAGCTCAAATTCTGTGGGGAATGAAGGATAGCGCTGGGTTTCCACCCGAAGAGATGGCGAAATGGCAGAGTTATTTGAAATTGAATGAAACCGAGTCCTTAGTCGATGCCTCCCACTATGTGCAGGAGGATCGACCTGATCGGGTGACCGCATCTATCCGCAGAGTCCTTGAAAGGACAGCGAAACAACCAAAGGAGGCAATATGATGAAAACAATTCTATGGGCAACTCTAACAGGTAATGGCAACTACGCGCAATCGAGTCCGAATAACCCCCCAAAAAAGGAAGCACTAGGCGATTTTGAGGCACATGCTCAGGCAGCGGGTAATTTCATTGTCGGAAGACGCACGTTTGAAGGGATGCAGTCAAGCGGCAACGGCGGTACTTTGGCTGGCATGGATATCGTCGTCGTATCGGGGAGCGTAAACGAAATCCCAGGTGTGACGGTTGTTGGCTCTCCAAGCGAAGCCCTAAGCTACCTGCGAGAAAGAGGCTATCAAACGGCCCTCATCTCGGGAGGTGCGGACCTTCATAATGCTTTTCTGGGTCAAGGGCTTGTTGATGAGCTCATATTCAATGTCGCGCCAGTACTTGAAGGTAAAGGGCTCAATCTATTGATTGATACGGAGAAATACCAATATAAGGAAGTGAAACTGTTGAATTTCAAATCGCTCGGCAGCGGCGTCGTTCAAATGCACTATGCGATTGGTCATAAAACAGAAGATGAAATCGTATAGCCCTCCCAACAGACACTACGGACATTGGAAGAACACAAAAAACCGCGCTGATAAGGACGCGGTTTTTGTGTCGAGCCAGCAACTACCCTTTCATTGCTTTTATAGAAAGCCATTGAGGGATAGCTGCTAAAGGATTTATATGCCAGTTGCAGTAGTCTTCCAGCTCTTGTTCTGATAAACGTTCCCCATCATCGTTTGAATCGTCTATCCAAAACGAACCATGCTCCGCATACATTTCTTCCATACCCATAACGGTAAGATTAGAGGATATCATAGCATTCATAATATCTTGCATACGCCACTTGTAGGTTGGGATTTCTCCAAAAGGACCTAATACATCGTATGGTTTTTCAACTATTATTGATTTACTCGCTGTGATTCCAAAAGGACGCATAAACGGGTGTATATCGAACATGATGTAGATCCCATTATGCTTAAGCACCCGCTGAATATTATTGTACATGGATTCTAAATCGTTTATCCAAATATGAACGCCATTTGATGTGTATACAAGGTCATATTCATTAGGACTAATTTCCGTTAATTTCATCGTATCGTCGCAAATGAATTCAATATCCCAGTTATGATCTTTCGCAATATTGTAAGCGTTCTCTATTTGTTTCTCCGAAATATCACATGACGTTACTTTTGCCCCCATTAAATGAAAGGCATAGACCGCATGGTTATCACCACTTGATGGAACCAAAACCTGTTTGCCATTCATATCTGGCATAGCTTTCTGAAGCATGGAATACGTCATGTGATGAAAGGCGGAAGCAGGAGAACTAATAATTTTGCTTATAACCTCATCTGTTCTATGCTTCAAATACCAGGTATCGGACCACTGATTCCATTGTTCTTTGATGATATTCGAGCTGATATTCGAGTTCTTATTCACGCAGCTCCACTCCCCTTTTACATTGAAAATATGATTACTGCAAAGATTCAGTTTAAGTATGCAGTTCATCCCAATAAAAGGAAAGTGGAAAGATAGTTTAAATTAAACTTAATCGACGACTATCCGATCGCCTGCGCTTTCGACCTCATCTACATGCTTCAAGTGCTTCCTGTTTATCCAAATGACAATAACCGCCAAAACTACGAAACCCGCTCCAATGTAGAAGGGAGCATGGAAGTTGAACCACTCAGCAAACTTGACAGCGTAATAAGGAGCTAGCGCACCGCCAATGAAGCGTAGGAAGCTATACGCAGCGGAAGCCGTGGAACGTTCAATAGGAGCGGCATTCATAACCGCGGTTGTAATAAGCGTATTGTTATTGCCAAGGAAAGCGCCAGCCAAGATAACCATCGTAATAACGACCGCTTTTTCCGTTGTCCAATAGCCCATCACCCCTAACGTCACAGCGAAAAGTAATAACTGCACGCACATTGCTTTGATGGTGCCTTGTGATTTCTGCAGGCTCGGAGCCGTAAAAACGGAAGTAAACGCCAGCAAAAGACCCCATCCGAGGAAGACATACCCAAGCTGGTGAACGTCTAAATGGTGCAAGTGGCCGAGTACGAGAGCCGCGTAAACGAGCAATGTGAAAAACCCAAAGTTATACAACATAGCCGCGATACCGAATACCAGCAATGAGCGATGCTTGAGCGCTCGGAATGGGTCCAGGATGGACACTTTTTTCTTCGGTAGAGTTGTGGCAATAGCTACCGCGGGTTTCTTCGGCATCATAAAGTAAATGCAGCAGAATGCAATGATCATTAGCCCCGCTACGCCATAGAAAGGCCCCCGCCAAGAAATGGCCCCGAGCTCTCCGCCCAAAAGAGGTCCAACGGAAATACCAAGGCCAACAGCTACTTCGAACAAAATAATGGACTTCGCGACACCGACTCTAGACATTGAAACGAGCGCCGTTAACGCAGTGGCGACGAAAAAGGCATTGCCAAGTCCCCAGCCGGCGCGAAGCCAAACAATTTCCATGACATTGCTCGCGTTGCCCGAAAGTGCTGAGAACAAGGCAATTAGGACGATACCGGCTAGCAACATCCTCTTAATGCCTAGGCGTGAGGAAATAACGCCGGTTACGAGCATGGTTACGGCCATGACCGCATTATAGCTCGTAAAAAGTAACGTAAGCTGACTGTCTGACGCACCTAATTGTTCTTTCATCATAGGTAAAATCGGATCAACGAGTCCAAGTCCCATGAAAGCGATAATACTTGCGAAGGCAACAGCCCAGACCGCAATTGGCTGATTGAACATACTCGCTTTCTTCGCTTTTTGATGAGACGGTGTTTGCTTTTGCTCGTCGGTCTTTCTCATTGCAGGAGATTGCATGTTTGAAGACTCCTTTTCATCTTTTATTTTTGGTTATCAACCATGGCCAGTTGCACGCTGTCCTCCTTCATGCCGCAACTCTCAACTGACAACATCATATTATTGATTAACGTTTACGTCAACGTTAAATTTTATATGAACAAAACCCGTTCGATGGCACTGATAAAGTGGCCTCCTACGGGTTGAATTTTTCCTAGATATCAAAACTTTCGAGCTAGCTCACGAGCCTCTTGAATGGATTTTTCTTTAATTGCTGGTGCTTCATCCGGCTTTGCAGAGACACCTTCTATAAAGATGCCTTCAAATGAAGGGACAGCAAAAAACGCCATAATCATTTTTAAATGTCGATGACCGATTTCAAAATCTGCAAACGGCCCCCCTTTCGCATAAAAGCTACCACTTGCTTGAATATGCACAGCCTTTTTATCGCTAAGTAACCCAATAGGACCTTTACTCGTGTATTTAAAGGTTTTTCCAGCAACACATATCGAATCAATGTACGCTTTCAGAACGGGCGGGAATGAAAAATTCCACATAGGATTGACGAACACATATTTATCAGCATCAACAAATTGATCCACCAATTCACCCATACGATTTAATTTCTCTTTTTCTTCTTTTTTCAATTGATTAAAATCAATGCCAGAACTTAATTTCCCCCATCCGTTGCATACATCCGTATCAATTTGGGGGATGTTCATTTGGAACAGATCAAGATGCAGTACTTCATCGTTGGGATTAGCCTCTCTGTACGCCTCAATAAATTCGTTTCCGACAGATAAACTATAAGAGTTCTGGTGATCAGGGTGCGCTGTGATATACAATACTTTTGCCATTTTACTTATTCTCCGCCCCTCCAATGTATTTTTTAACACTAGTAAGACAATTGACGGATTCAATGTGTGACATCCATCTTTGACCATCACATGTATAAGACAAAGAAGGTTGCTGTGAGCGTCAAGGAGCTGCTTGGGGGCTGTAATGGGTAAAAAAAGATGACTTCTGATAAAACAGAAGTCATCTCATACCTGCACACTAGCAATTCAATTTTATTTCTTCGCTATAGCTTTTAGAATGACAGTTACGGCTTCAGCGCGTGTTGCATTTGCTTTTGGTTTGAATGAGCCATTTTCGTAGCCATTGATTAAACCACTCGCCATAGCTGTGGACACTGCCGAACTTGCCCACTCTGAAATATCAGAGCCATCCGTAAATGCACCTTTATTTGTTGCATTCGGCAGCTTAACTGCTCTTACAATCATTGCAGCCATTTGTTCTCGCGTTATCAGCTCATTAGGTCCGAAAGATTCTTCGGAGTAGCCCGAAATAATTTCGTAGGCGGTTGCTGTCTCAATCGATTCTTTCGCCCAATGGTTCACTGAATCCGCAAATACTTTCCCACTCTTTTTACCAAGCTTAAGGGCTTTTACTAAGATAGCTGTAAACTCAGCACGGGTGATGTTTTTATCCGGACCAAACGTTCCATCCGGGTATCCTTCAATAGCACCTACCTTGATGAGTTCATGGATATTATTTTCTGCCCAATGCCCCTTAGTATCAGTAAAGTTTACTGAATCTGGTGTTGGTTCAACAGGAGGCACTGGCTTATTCGCTGCGAAGACCCCAAACTTGGCAAAATGATTGACCGTTCCGGTTGCTGCAGCTTTATCGAAATCTGCTATAGGATTATCCAATGCAATCCATTTCTTTGCTGCTTCATCATACCAATAAACGGATACCGTTGACTTCGTTGGATCAACCTTTGATTTATCAAACGGTATGGAAACAGACACGGACTTACTAAATGCGTTCTCTTTATTCTTCTTAATTTCAAAAATATCACCGATTAGTTTCAAAGAAGACTCTGCGACTAAGTCAACTGTGTTTGTTACTTTTTCAATCGTTACATTGATATCCGTATTGATTGCACCTGCAGGTACAACGATTTGAACACCATTCACTGAAACGGTTCCACCAGCAGACGTAATCATATTCGTGTTGGCATCTGAGCTACTGTCGTTATCCGAATCGGAACCTTGCTCAGGTGTTTCACCCGAACCCGAAGAAAAGCTTACATATTTGGTGAAGTGTTTCGTCCAGACCACGATATCGTTGCCTACTTCAATTTCTGCCTCTTTACCAGCAGCAATTAGATCTGCGGCTTCCTGAGTATCTTCGTTTAATTGTCCAGTGATCGGCACAACAATCCCATCTTTTACAAAGCCAACTTTCTTACCTTTCTGGTTTGGTAAAAGCAGCCTTACTGCTTTATCGAAAGTTAATGTCATTCCTTCTACACCAACCTCAACGACAGCATTAACCGTTCCGTTAACTGATACACTGCTATTGGGTTGAAGCTCTGGTAATTTGATTGTTCCATCCCAAGTAGAAGGACCCGATACCGTTACTCCAGAAGGGATTGACATACTAACTTCACCCAGAGACGTGGCTGCTTTCGCTTCCACTAATGGCATAGTTGCTTGATTAGTATCCCCTGTTGGACTAGGTGTAACATGAATCTGAGCATTCTTCACACCATTAGGAATTACTAGGGTTAAAGGATCGTTTGATACTTGAACCGGTGTATCGGAAACGGTTTGAGAAATGGCTCTTTTAATGAATAGCGTATAAATTTTAACTGTTGTTCCGTTTTGAGCCGTTACTTTAATCTTAACTGTATTTAATCCTTCATTTAGACGTATCTGTTTACTACTCACTGCTTCATCATTAATTTCAACCTTAGCCTGGTTGTCATTCGGGGTTGCCATTACAGTAACAGTGGCAGTCTTATTACCTACACTTACCGTATACTCTGTTTGGTCTGCAGATACTTGAATTGATTTGTTATCCAATTGCATCTGCTTAAGTGTGGCATCGTTGGATAATTCTTCACCCGCACGATTTACTACAACGGTATATGTTGCCTTCGTCTGGTTCTCAGCCGTTACTTCCAAAGTGATCTTGTTATCACCAACGTTAAGACTGATCGGACCGTACACCCCATCGCTTACGCTTACCAAACCTCCATTGGACCTGACAACAAGTGAAGAAGTCGCGTATACCGATGCGGTTACAGAAATGCTGTTGATTTGATTGGTTACACTTGCCTTATAATTGAAAACATTTGGATCAAATGATGGCGTTAAGATGCCTGTGCTTAAGGTTAACTTTTTGAGAGTCGCGTCATCAGACTGTGGAGCAACCGCACGATTTACTACAACGGTATATGTTTTCTTCGTCTGGTTCTCAGCCGTTACTTCAATGGTGATCAGGTTACTACCGACGTTA
>NZ_JCAUAU010000025.1:0-99200 GCF_059692135.1 Paenibacillus sp. J22R160
AAGCGAATCCACGGTGCGATAGGTTACATGTCACCAGCTCGCTTTGCTGCGCAGTTCAAGAACAAAAAAACGGGATAAGAGTGTCCACTTTCTTGACAGAGGTCCATTTCTCCTGTTAATGCGGACGATTGAGCTTGGAAACAGGGTTAAAGGAGATAATTAAAGGTGATTTTTCCAGTTATTAGATTTATTTAGTGGAGACTTGCTTGAATAAAGGTAGTTTTTCCCACTATTAGATTCGGCTCCATAAAAAAGAAGCTTTCCCAAGTCATCCAATGACCGAGGGAGCGCTTCTTTTTTGTCTCCCAGCCATCCTCCCGGTCATCTTCCCAATCTACGTCCCAGTCATCTATGCAGCC
Organism: Paenibacillus sp. J22R160; assembly: GCF_059692135.1. NCBI lineage: Bacteria > Bacillati > Bacillota > Bacilli > Caryophanales > Paenibacillaceae > Paenibacillus > Paenibacillus sp. J22R160. Next base: position 360 of record NZ_JCAUAU010000025.1, read on the forward strand.
AATTTCTAAGCCATCTACAAAGACGTTTTTTTGCGAAATCGCCGATTGTTTTGGAGAAATCATCAATGATCCCATATAAAATCATCATGCGTTTTCTCATTTTACGCATAGGAACGGGCTCATCCTTCGAGTAGGCTTAAGGAAGAGATGCATCTCACCATAACCATAATGGAGGGTCAATGAATGAAGAAAATGTTAGCTTCCACAATGACCGTCATGTTGATGAGCACGATGATCGCTTGCTCCCCTCAGACGGAATCTGCACCTGCCACCAAAGATACGAAATCGACTGGAGCGGCGACAGCTACTACGTATCCGATCAAAACGGATAAAACCCTCACCTACTGGGGGGAGTTAAACGGTAACCTAACGGGTGTCAAAACAACCCATAGCGATGTGCCTTTCTTCCAAGATTGGCAAAAGAAAACGGGCGTTCCGCTTAAATTCACTGCGCCACCGACAGGTCAAACGAAAGAAGCTCTTAACGTTATGCTGGCGTCCGGAGATTTGCCGGATATGATCGAGTACAACTTCCTAAGCGATTTCCCAGGTGGGCCTGAGAAAGCGATTAAGGATGGTTACATTCTCAAATTGAATGATTTGATCGATCAATACGCGCCTAATTTGAAGAAATATTTAAAGGAACACCCGGAAATTGACAAAATGGTCAAAACGGATAGCGGCAGCTACTATGCGTTTCCTTTCATTAGAGGAGATGAATATCTCCAAGTGTTCCAAGGTCCGATTATCCGTAAGGACTGGCTGGACGAGCTAGGGCTTCCTGTGCCGGAAACAATTGATGAGTGGACGACGACGCTCAAAGCGTTCAAAGAGAAGAAAGGAGCAGCCGCACCGCTTTCTTTCATCTCCAAGCCGCGTTTCTTTAATGAATCTTATAATGGCGCATTCCTAGGAGCCTTTGGCGTTAACCGCGGTTTCTATTTAGAGAACGGGGACATTAAATTCGGACCTGCAGAAAAGGGCTTCAAAGAGTATTTGGGCTTGTTTAATAGCTGGTATAAAGACGGCCTTCTGGATAAAAATATTGCCACGGTTGATACGAAAGCCTTGGATGGCAGCTTCGCTTCAGGCGGCACTGGCGCAAGTATCGGCAACGCTGGCGGCGGGATCGGCAAATGGCAGCCGCTCGTTCAAGCCAAAGATCCGAAAGCGCAATTGGTTGCAGCGCCGTATCCTGTGCTGAAAAAAGGCGATACGCCGAAATTCGGTCAAAAGGATAAGCCATATTCTTCCGGAGGTATCGTAGCGATTACTTCCAAAGCGAAAGATCCTGAATTAGCTACAAGATTACTTGATTATGGCTACGGGGAGGAAGGCCGGATGTTCTTCAACTTCGGAACGGAAGGCGTCAGCTACAAGATGGAGAGCGGTTATCCGAAATATACGGATTTGTTGATGAAAAATCCAGATAAATTAGCTCCTGCACAAGCGATGTCCATGTACGTACGCGGCAGCTACAACGGTCCATTTATCCAAGATAAACGGTATGCGGAACAGTTCTTTACGATGCCTACACAGCGGGCAGCCGTGGATATTTGGAAGAAAACGGATGCGGACAAATACAGCTTGCCGCCGCTCACACCTACACCAGAAGAGAGCTCGGAATACGCGAAAATCATGAACGACGTCAACACGTTGGTCGATGAGATGACGCTCAAAATCATCCTAGGCAACGAGCCGGTTAGTCAGTATGAAAGCTACATTGCCAAAATGAAGTCGCTGAACCTGGATCGCGCGATTGCGATTCAAAAAGCAGCACTTGACCGCTACAACAAGCGGTAAGCATGGGAGTATAGAAAGGGAGGGCTTATAGCAGCCCTCTCTCCTACTTTGAATTGGGGTGAGGATAAGGTGGAGAGTGCCAGACCGCTTGAGAAAGCGCAGCTTGCAAGGAAGAAAGTGGACGTGAACCGTTATGTCCGCGACTTCGTTTTAAACAAATATTTATATCTGATGATGGTTCCTGTTCTTGCTTATTACCTTATTTTTCACTACGCACCGATGTACGGAGCCTTGATCGCATTTAAAGAATATTCGCCAATGAAAGGGATACTGGGCAGCCCTTGGATCGGGTTTAAGCATTTCCAAGACTTTTTTGGCAGCTATTATTTCTGGCGGATTTTGAAAAATACGATCGTTATCTCCTTGTATTCTTTGGTGTTTGAATTCCCGGCACCGATCATTTTGGCCTTGCTTATTAATGAAGTGCGCAGCAAAATGTTTAAGCGGGTAGCTCAAACGATCACGTACATGCCGTATTTTATCTCGATGGTCGTTATTTGCGGGATTATTACCGATTTTACGAATGCGGACGGGGTTATTAATAAGATCATGATGGTTTTCGGCTACGACGGACAAGCGATGCTGCAGAAGCCGGATTTATTCCGTCCGATCTACATTCTGTCGGAAATTTGGCAGCGAATTGGTTGGGAGTCCATCATTTATATTGCTGCATTAATGGGCATTGACCAGGAGCAGTATGAGGCGGCCCGAATGGACGGGGCTAGCAGATGGAAGCAAATAATTTATATTACGCTGCCGGGGATTATGCCAACGATTGCGATTATGTTTATTTTGCGGATGGGGAATTTGTTGAATGTGGGTTTTGAGAAAATTATTCTCCTGTATAACCCTGTAACTTATGAAACCGCAGACGTGATCTCGTCTTTCGTCTACCGCAAAGGGCTATTAGAGTTCGGATGGAGTTACAGCTCAGCCGTAGGTTTATTTAATTCGGTCATCAACCTGATCCTGCTGATTACAGCGAACTATATTAGCCGCAAAGTTAACGAAAGCAGTCTATGGTGAGGTGAAGGCTATGAAAAAACAAACTAGCATCCTTGAAAAATTGTTCGATGCCGCTATTTATTTAATCCTGATCGCGCTAGTCATTGTAACCTTATATCCGCTGCTTTACGTGCTGTTTGCCTCGTTAAGCGATGCGGGCCGATTAGTTGCGCACAAAGGAATTTTGTTCAAATCACTTGGTTTCAGCTTGGAAGCTTACAAAGGTGTCATGAAAAATCCGGGCATTCTCATCGGTTACCGGAATACGCTGTTCATCGTTGTCGCTGGCGTTACGGTGAATTTGCTGATGACAGCGCTGGGGGCGTATGTGCTTTCCCGTAAAAATGTCATCTGGAACAAGACGTTCATGCTCATCATCGTGTTCACCATGTTTTTCCATGGCGGCTTAATTCCCTTATATCTGGTTGTCAAAAATGTGGGCCTGCTTGATTCCCTATGGGCGACGATTATTCCGTTCTCCATCGGTACGTTCAACCTGATCATCATGCGCACAGCCTTCATGTCCATCCCGGACAGCTTAGAGGAGTCGGCCAAAATCGATGGCGCGAACCATTTTACCATTTTGTTCCGAATCATTATTCCGCTCTCTATGCCAGTCATTGCCGTTATGATCCTGTACTATGCTGTGGATAAATGGAACGGTTGGTTCTATGCTTCCGTGTTTATTAAAAGCCGGGATCTGTTCCCGCTGCAGCTTGTGCTCCGCGAAATTCTGATCGCCAATTCAACGGACGGGATGTCCGTCGGCGCGGATGCGGGCGACCGTCATCAAATTGGTGAAACCATTAAGTATGCTACGATCGTTGTGGCAACTTTGCCGGTGCTATGCATTTATCCGTTTGTTCAACGTTTCTTCGTCAAAGGGGTTATGGTTGGTTCATTAAAGGGATAAAACCGCTAAAATCCGGCCCGAATAGAGCTTTTGTCAATCCGATTTGTCATTTTGGACATTCCTCCCCTTGTATATAGAGGTATAATATAGGGAAGTGGAGACAATCCCTTCAGACTTGTATCGATCAACCAATGGGAGGAGGTCCATATTGAACATCGGTTTTCTATGGCGAAAAAGAAAAAGCATAATTTTTACGTGGCTAATCTCCTATAGCGCAGTTTTGTTCATCCCAATGATGATGAGCCTAATTATTTATTCACAATCTAGCAATGCGTTAAAAAGCGAGATTCACCGGGCCAATGATTCTTTACTCAAGCAAGTGCGCTACACGATCGACGCACAAATCGATTTAATGAAACGATTGAATATGGAGATCACCTGGAATGCGAAGCTGCAATCCTTGATGTATTCCAACATCCGTCAAAGTGACGATCAATTCCTTGCTTTTCAATTAGTAAAGGAGTTTCGGATGTACCAGACCTCCTATGCGACGATTGACGAGTTCTATGTGACTTGGGATCAGACGTCTTCCATTCTTCGGCCTGGCAATGTCCGTGATATGAAAACAGCATTCGATACGATACATAATACAGGCACACTCCGATACGAGCAGTGGCTGGATACGATTAATAATGCTGCGAATAATCAGTTTCTGTTACTGCCGCATACGGATGCGGAGAGTCCGCAAACCTCCATCGCTTATATTGCTCATCTCCCCAAAGATTTGAACGGGAAACAAACGGGGACCGTCGTTGTAATGGCGGATCTCGAGCGATTCCAGAAAGCCATGGAAACGATTTCTGGATTTAGCGGGGGGCAAATATTAATTCTTAACCATGACAATCAAGTTCTGCTTTCCAATTTGCCTGTATCGGTGAATACCAACTTGATTCTGGAACAGGCGTTAGATCCGGATCATGTGGCGTATTCACCGGCAAAGAACGGGGATTCAGAACTCTTTTATATGCAATCGGCGGTTTCTGATTTGAAATATGTGCTGGTTATTCCCAGCGGAATTTATTGGGAGAAGGCGGAATATGTTCGCAACTTCACCTATGTCAGCATCCTGATTTCGCTTATTGGAGCCGGCGTGTTAACCTGGTTTTTCATGCGTCGCAACTATTCGCCGATTCAACGGCTTGTACAGTCTCTCTCGGACAAGCATTCCGCTGAGGAGCGGACAGACGGGAATGAGCTGAGCTTCATTCAGCGAGTCATCTCCGATACCCGCAGTGAAAAGGATCAGATTGAGCTGCAATTGCAATCACACCAATATGTCCTGCGCTCCAATATGTTGAACCGGCTGCTGAAAGGGAAGATCGATACCCTCATTTCGTATGAGGAAGCGTTCAAATCTTTCGATATGGAGCTCATATCCAATGAATTCGCAGTTATTTTATTTGCTGTTGAAAATAATGAAAAGCTTTCCTCCAATTTGCCGGGGATGGATATGAATGAAAGGCGGAAGCTGATTCAGTTCATCATTACCAACGTGGTAGAAGAACTTGTCGGACATCGCGATCATGCCGGATATGTCGCGGAAGTTGACGATATGATGGTTTGTTTAGTCAATTTTGCTGACAATGAGGCAGCTGAGCTGAAGGAAGACCTAAGCTGGATTGCCTCTGAGGCCCAGAGATTTCTGCTGCGGTTTCACATGGATCTCACCATATCGATTGGAGGCATTCATTCCTCCCTTTTCGGGGTGGCGCAGGCTTATCGCGAAGCCCTGGATGCGATGGAATATAAGATGGTTCGAGGGAAAAGCGAGATCATTACGTATGATGAAATTCGGATCGATTCAGCGGATAAGCTTCAATTAGGTTATTATTATCCACTGCAAGTGGAGCAGCAAATTATCAATTTGATTAAAATTGGCGATTATGAGTCTGCTTCTTCGAGCATGAACGAGATTATGGAGCGGAATTTCAATAAGCCGCTGGTGTCGCTTACGCTGGCAAGATGCTTAATTTTTAATCTTGTGGGTACGATGGTGAAAGCGATTAATGAGCTGGGGGACGGCGATAGTCGATTGCTTGGCGATAATCCGCTTTGGATGGATTCCATCATCGCGTGCGACACGATTCTCGAAATGCAGCAGGAGCTGCTTGCCTTGCTCAAAGAAGTGTGCGCCCATGCTGCGGCCAAAATGGAATCGAACTCATCCAAAGAACGCGCTGAGACGCTGCGTGAGCTGATTGCGAATGTAACTCGCTACATTGAGGATCATTACCAGGATGCGAACCTGAACGTCAATACCATTGGCGAGCGCTTCGAGCTCAAGGGAAGCTATGTTTCGAAGCTGTTCAAGGATGGAACCGGCGAAGGCTTGCTGGATTATATTACGAAATTCCGGATTCAACAGGCCAAGCGAATGATTGGCTACAAGCAGGACTCGATTTCCGAAATTGCCAAGAGCGTCGGCTACAATGAAGTGGCGACTTTCATTCGTGTTTTCAAAAAATATGAGGGGATCACGCCTGGGAAATACAAAGAAATGCACGGATCTGCTCGGTAAGATCCCAGCTGATGGAGGTTCACCAGATGAGAATGCGTAAAAAAATACTCTTCCTGTGCATGGCGATCAGCGCCCTCACGCTAACGGCCTGTTCCGCTGTGTTCCCCTCCGCCTCGCCGGGGAAGACAGCTGAGCAAGAAGATGCAGCTCAGGGAGAAGGTCAGCCCAATTCGGCCAGAACAACATTGACTTATTGGGCTGAGCTTAACGGCAACGCCGCGAGCGTAAAGCCGAACACCCAGGATATTCCATTTTTTCAAGAATGGCAAAAAAGAACGGGCGTCCGGCTCAAATTCATCCAACCGCCAGCCAATCAGGCCAAAGAATCGATGAATGTGCTTCTGGCGTCCGGGGATTTGCCGGATATGATGGAATATGAATGGGACAGCCATCCCGGCGGCCCGGAAAAGGCAATCAGCGATGGATATATTTTGAGATTAAATGAGCTTATTGACAACTATGCGCCAAATCTCAAGAAATATTTAGCGGAGCATCCGGATATCGACAAGCAGGTCAAGACCGACAATGGCAGTTATTATGTATTTCCATTTATTCGCGGGGATGAACTGCTGCGCACGTATCAGGGTCCGATAATCCGGAAGGATTGGCTTGATGAGCTCAGTCTACAGACCCCGTCGACCATCGATGAGTGGTACACGGTGTTGAAGGCTTTTAAAGAGAAGAAAGGTGTCGAGGCTCCTTTAACTTTTTTGGGTGTTCCGAATCCGTTATTCGGCATTGAAGGCGGTGCTTTCGTTGGCGCTTTTGGGGTCAAGAAAGGTTTCTACCTTGATAAAGGTGAAGTGAAATTTGGCGCTATGGAGCAAGGGTACAAACAATTTCTCGCAACGTTCCATAAATGGTATGCTGAAGGGCTGCTGGATAAAAATATAGCCACTGTGGATACCAAAACGATGGATTCGAATATGATTAGCGGACGAAGCGGCGCAACGATCTGGAATGCCGGCGCGGGAATTGGCAAATGGCAGCCTATCGTGGAAGAGAAGGAAAAAGGCGTGATGTTCGCAGCCGCGCCATACCCGGTTTTGAAAAAAGGCGACAAACCGGAATTCGGACAGCGCAGTTATGCGTATGTAGGAACAGGCGGCGTAGCGATTTCGAGTAAAAGCAAACATGCAGAAGAGGCGGCCAAGCTGCTCGATTACGGATACAGCGAAGAAGGACACATGCTGTTTAACTTCGGTATCGAGGGAACGAGCTACACCATGAAAGACGGTTATCCGACGTACTCCGATTTCGTTTTGCGCAACGGGGATAAGCTGGCTCCATCTCAAGCGCTAGCGATGTATACGCGGTCCAGCTATTTTGGGCCTTTTGTTCAAGATATCCGGTATATGGAGCAGTACTACACGTTACCTCAGCAAAGAACGGCTATTCTGGATTGGTCGAATACGAATGTGGATCAACATATGATGCCGCAAGTTCCTAGAACGGAGCTCGAAAGCGCAGAGCTTTCCTCCATCATGAACGATGTCACAACGCTGGTCGACGAGATGTCTTTGAAAATTATACTCGGCGTAGAGTCTGTGGAAGCTTTTGATAGTTATGTAAGTAAAATTAAATCGTCCAAAATAGATCGTGCGATAGAGATCCAAAAACTAGCCATTGATCGATATGAAAAACGTTAAATAAGAAGCATATGCCATCAATGGTGGAATGGAGTCATTCGTTGACGGCATGTGCTTCTATGTTTGTGCTGCTTAGAGATTCTGGTTCCTTGGGTTTGCGGTTGAAAAAGGAAATGACTGTGAGGATGAATATAGGTATAACACCAGCGACAGTAATGAAGAGCGGCCAAACGATTGTGACGGCAAAATCGACAAACTCGGATTCATCCTTATAAAGCGTAACGGAGAGAAGGAATTCGACGAGTGCAACAGGAAAAACGACAGCTCGGTAATCCGGCAACTTCAATAACTGCGCAAGGATTAATGCCACGACGAACAAAATGATTGTGGCTTTCATATACGAACCAGCTACGAGTGCAAGACCGATGATCGATTCAATCCTCTCAATAATTTCAGCAACCTCAATGAGGCGGGCAATCTGAAAGATCGAAAATTTGTTATCGCTAGTTAGTGGTCCGATAGCCATGATGGAGCATGTGAGTGTAGTAATTAAGCAAAACCCATTAAAAAGCATGGCGCTAAACAATTTTTTGCCAAGACCCTTGTTCTTATCAGGGCGTACAAAAGGAAGAATAAGTCCAAACAGAATAATTTCCGCATATGGAAATCCCCATGCTTGGTACGCGCCATACAGCACAGGCTTGAAACCGTCCGGAAAGAGAGGGAACAGGAAGCTAACATGGTAGTAAGGTACAGCCAGCAGCAATACAAGAGCGGTAAAGAGGAGCAGGAAGAAGACAAGAATACTTGCCATTCTAGCTATGATCTCAATGCCTCCCCGCACGGTAAGCGCGGATACTAAAATAATAAGAGCATCGAAGGTGAATTTGGGCGTTTCTCTCATCATTGTACTCGTCCAAAATCCGCTGATATCGTTCACCACATGACATAGCATCAAGACGGCTACGCTTAAGAAAGGAATGGAAAGTAGAAGTGTACCTATACGTCCAATCATTTTCTCGCTGTAGCCGATCATGGTTAGATCCGGGAACTTTTTGTACAAGTGAAAAATGCATGCAAGTAACAATAAGCCCATCCCATTAGCTATAAGGAGAGAAAGGATGGCACCATTCTTAGCTGCTGTTGCTAGCGGCGAGGGGATGTTAATAATTGCTGATCCTGTCACAAAGATTAGAAATAAAATCGTCATCTGCCAAACGCTTATAGATTCTTTAGGGTTCAATCCTAACTCTCCTTCATGGAATTTCTAGGATGGGAGTTTGATGGTTTCTACGATTCGTTGGGCTGGTTGATGAAATATGAATTTCACTAAATCATCCAGATTTGGCCACTGCAGCGAAAATTCAAAGATCAAGGTTAGATACACAGAAGCTGCAAGAAGAGCTGCAATGGCAATTTGAAGCCGTTTGGAATATGTTTTCCAACACTTGGATTCATGGATGAGCAGAGAGCCATAAATGAGGAGAAGGGTGATTGTTTTGATAGCCATACGTACGCTCCTTAATTATTTAGAATACGGCTTTCCGCCTTTCATGCCAGTGCTGTATACCTTTACTTTGATATCATAAGTAAATGGGATTTGGGCAAAGCGATCTTCCCAGGTGGGTTTCCAACTTTTCCACAGTTTTGGATCTTTCCCATAGACCTTATTTCCAACGCCAATGACATCTACTTTTTCCTTCTGGAGGGCCTCAACGGCTTGTTTTAATTTTATTTGTACTTCTTTTTTAATCTTGTCTTCAAATTGTTTGAAGTGTTCTTGATCTAATAAAGAAGTACAAACAAGTTCGCCTACCGGTCCCTCCAAGGAGACCTCTATTTTAACGCCGTTTAAAGAATTTCCATTGAGTTGAATGGCCATTTTTGATTTTAAAACAGAAACCTCGTAGGACTCCCTAAGCTCTGGCGAGTCATTGCCGCAAGGAAGGGTAATAATTCCACCATTAAATTTATTCGTTAGCATCTTCAGGCCTTGTGTTTCAAAGGGGGAAAGAGAGCCAATTATTTTCCCTTTTTTGAGAAGTGCCATACCTGCAACAATCGGTTGGCTCTGACCTTCTGTTTCCACCATCCTGAGATAAGGTATCGTGGCATCGCCAACTTCGCTGGCCATCTGCAACGAGATGTTTAAAAGAATCGTTTTCATTGATTTTCCGGAAAATTTGGAACCTACATTGGTCATCTCACGAAACTGCTGAGAAACCGTATTTTCAATATAGGGCTTTATTGTTAAATAGCTGGCAGCCTTTCCTTGGCTTACCATGACATAAGAGGTTGCTCTTGGCTCATGATCCCGGGAGAAGTACTCAAGTACTTCTCCAACACTTCGGGTCTTGGCTAATTGATCGCTAATGATAATCATCCTCAAATGGCTCCACTGCGCCTTGCGCCCGGAATATACGGTGATGTTACGAATCGCTTCAAAAACGGATTTGCCTTCTGTCGTAATATTGAAATAATGCTTGCCTGCCGCTTCCTGTGGGTTATCCGGTTGATTGCCCGGTTTAAAGAATTGAACCGTCAGTTCGATTGATGAATCGCCTTTTTTATCAATCGCTACGCCTTGTACAAAAGCAAAGTTGTTCAGTTCTGTCGAATTCCAACACCCTGTGAGGAGGAGGAGGGAGGAAACAATCAAAAGTGTAGAAACGACAGAACGCATAGTGACCTTCCTCCCATTCACTTCTATTAATCATTCGGATATTTATGCTGATTGCGATTTCTTGGTGATTTCAGTAATGTTTTCATCGGCAAACGAATGAGAACATCTCTTAATTGCTTAATTTGAAAAGGCGCGAACGAAGATAAGAAAGGTTGTCCAAGGGATCGAAGAGTAAGCAAATGCAAAAGAAGTAAAAGTGCGCCAATCATTAATCCGAATAGACCTAAGGTCGCGGCCAAGATCATAAGGGGAAATCGCAGTATTCGAAGTGCGATGGCAAAATTATATTGCGGTACCGAGAAGGAAGCAATCCCGGTTAAAGCTACGACGATGACCATGATTGGAGAAGCAATTCCAGCTTTAATCGCAGCATCGCCAATGACAAGTGCGCCTACGATACTTACAGCAGACCCAATTTGGCGAGGAAGTCGAATACCGGCTTCACGAAGCAGCTCGAAGAAGAACTCCATGATGACCGCTTCCATGAAAGCGGGAAAAGGAATCCCTTCTCGCGTATTTAGTATAGCGAGCAGCAATACCGTAGGGATCAGTTCAGGATTAAAGGTGGATAAAGCAATATAGATGCTTGGTAAGGTGAGGGCTATAAGAAAGGCAATAACCCTCAAATTGCGGACCATAAATGTGTAAATCGTTCTCTGGTAATAATCGTCGCTCGTTTGGAAAAACTCGACGAAAAGTCCAGGGCAAATCAAAACAGAGGGAGTACCGGAGACCATCACGATAATCTTCCCAGCAAGCAAGGCAGAGACAGCAACATCCGGCCGTTCGGTATAACGATACTGAGGGAAAGGCGTATAAGTGACATCTTCAATAGCGCTTTCTATGTAAGAGGTTTCCGCGATTTCTAACGATTTGACCGGTTCGAGCCGTTGCCTAAAGATGTCTAGTGTTTCAGGGTTTACTGCCCCTTCTAAATAACAATAGACCACCTCGGTTTGCAGCTCATGTCCAGCTGTGAACGAGAATAGTTTGAATTTAGGCGTTTTTAAACGCTGCCTCAGCATCCCGATATTTTTATCCAGTTCTTCGACCGTCGATTCACGCGGACCTTGCACGACGGATTCAGCAGAGGGTTCCGTAATTTGTCTTTTTGTGAAATTGGGTACTTTGTAGCTGAGAGCGCGGTCCCAGGAATTAACGAAAATCACGATTCGTCCGTCAAGTATGCTTTTTACAGTACTATTAAAATCTTCGAGAACAACGGCGCTTTGTGACGAGATGCCATTATGTTCAAAAAAGTCAATCAATTGTTCTGGCGAGATCATCGATGCAGGTCCAATCTCATGGGTAACAAGATCCTGAACAGAGGCTTTCATGTAATTAAGCTCTTTTTTTTGAACCAACGTTTCAAAATAGACTGAAAATGCTGTATGATTGAGGCTGGGACCATATCTCCAATGCAGGATGGTTAGATCTTGACAATCAGCGAATAGTCCTTCAATTTTTTGTAAATTAATTGAAATGTCTTGCGAAATGATGGGAGAGTCGTTGTTCCCTTGATTAGCTGGAGGAGCCTTGGGTTCTACATGTTTGGCGGAACGGTTATTCTTGAACCACTTTTTAAATAACATGGGCATCTTCCCGTTTCATCAAAAAATCTATTGCCAACGTTAATATGCGTTCATTTTACCAAAAATATGTATTCCTTATAGAATGGAGGGTTACCGCTTACCCTTCCTGTTATTTTTTTAAATACAGATAGGCAAACGAAACGTAAAGCCATATAATGAGTAAGGACAAACAAAGTTTTTCAGGAGGAAGGGAATCATGTCATTAATTGGGGAAGAACGCAAAGACTATATACTAAACCTGCTTAACCTTGAGGGTAAAGTAAAAACGACGGACTTGGTTGATAATCTGAATGTTTCTTCTGAAACGATTCGCAGATATCTCGAGGAATTGGAAGATGAAAACAAGTTGAAGCGGGTATATGGCGGCGCCGTCAAAATCAATATCTCCCGTGAGGAACCATCCCACCTAAAGAGAGAAGTATTACATGCGGAAGAAAAACGAATAATCGGTCGTTCAGCGGCTACTTTGGTGGAAGATAATGAGGTCATTTTCATCGATGATGGCTCAACGACGCTGCACATTATTGATTATTTGCTAAATAAGAAAAATTTGACAGTGCTTACTAATTCAGTTCCTGCCCTTTACTTGCTTATTGATTATAAAAATAAGGAACTCCTCTCCGGAGATATCTTCTTTATTGGAGGAAAAGTAAGTTCATTACAGTCTCGTGTCGTTGGTTCGATGGCTGAAAAAATGATCGAGAACTTTTATGTGGATAAAGCTTTTATTTCGATTGATGGCATTATGTTGGACAAAGGGATCACGGCTTTCGATGAAGATCGTGGGCAATTTGCGAGGAAACTAATTGACCAATCGAAAATTAGCGTTGTGGTAACGGACAATTCGAAATTTGGACAAGTACAATTTTATAAAATTGCGGATTTGAACAAGATTGATATTATCGTTAGTAATGTGGATGCTCCTAAGGAGTGGAAGGAACAATTGGCACAAAAAGATATTACGTGGCTTCAAGCTGTATAGAATGAAGGCATAATGGATTGAACATCAGAAGCACCTGAGGCAGCGCCTCAGATGCTTCTATTTGTATAAAGGGAGAGATTAAGAAAAATATTCGAAAATCTAATATTATAATCATTGGATTGTGAATAAGCTATAATGTACAAGACTTGTCTCTATATTTTTCTTGCGAAAGGAATTAACCGTGTGGACATCAAAAAGATAATCTATGTACAGTCCACAGATGTTAAGAAACAGCGTCAAAAAAAAAGAAAAATGAAGGCTGTAGTTCCTTGTGCCGAACAATTGGCACTGTGCAGCAAAAATTTTAAAAAAACTCAGGCTGATCTCGAAACAGCCCAGAAAGAAATTGAAAGGCTGCAAGCTTTAGTAGTTTTAAGAGAAACTGAAATATCCGAACGAGATGCCGTTATTGCTGCGCGCGATGAACAAATATCCGAACGAGATGCGATTATTGCTGCGCGCGATCAACAAATAGCAGAACGTAATACCATCATTGCTGTACGGGATGAACAAATAGCCGAACGCAATATCATTATCGCCTTGCGGGACGGGCAAATCGTAGAACGTAATGTCGTCATTGCTGCGCTGGACGAGCAGATTGCAGAGCGTAACCTCATCATCGCGGCGCGAGATTATCAAATTGCCGAACGCGGTGTCACTATTTCCGCTCGAGATGAGCAAATCGCTTCGTTGACTACCGTAATTTCTTTGCGCGATATTCAAATCGTAGAAAGAACGAATACGATTATTTTACGTGATATACAGCTTATTGATTTGGGGCAGAAGATAAATGCTCAGCAGGCTGAATTGAAGAGTCTAACGGAAGAGAATCTGCAACTGAAACTAGAGAATGCCAAGCTGAAAAAGGAGACTCCCCAGTAGGGAGTCATTTTGCGTTCTCATCAATTGTGTTATTCCCCCTTTCTTATCCCCGAACAAAATCCAATCGTTCATCGATAATTCAGTAATTTTTCGACTTTTCCATGAAAATACTCCACTCTCAATTGAAGCGTTTACAGCTAAGATGAAAGCAGTAAACAATATTGAGGTGAACAACAGAAGTGACACATCCACTCGTGCAAATGGAAGGTATTGATAAATATTTCCCCGGCGTACAAGCGCTCTCAAACTGCCAATTTGAATTGAAGCCGGGTGAGGTCCATGCCTTGGTTGGTGAGAATGGTGCCGGAAAGTCAACGATGATGAAGATCCTAACCGGCATCTACCAGAGAGACGGCGGACGCCTCCTTTTGAAAGGAAAAGAGGTACAGATCCCGGATACAAAAGCAGCTCAACGACTAGGCATCAGCATCATTCATCAAGAACTCAACTTAATACCCGATTTGACCATAGCTCAAAATATGTTCATTGGCCGGGAGCCGCGTAAGAAGCTGCGATTTGTACTAGACGAAAAGAAAATAAATGACGACACGAAGGCGCTCCTGGAACAACTAAACCTGAATTTGGATCCACGTATGAAAATATCGGAGCTTAGTGTAGCCAAGCAGCAAATGATTGAGATTGCCAAGGCTTTGTCTTTCAATTCCGAGGTACTCATCATGGATGAACCAACCGCGGCACTGACGGAAGCGGAAATTAACGAGCTGTTCCGGATGATTGAGAAGCTGCGTCAAAACGGTGTAGGCATCGTTTATATTTCTCATCGCATGGAAGAGTTAAGAAGAATTAGCGATCGGATAACCGTCATGCGGGACGGTCGTTATATCACCACGTTAAAGACCCAAGATACGTCCATGAATACGATCATTTCGATGATGGTTGGAAGGGAAATCGTCGTTGAGAAGCGGCCTAGCTTGCAAGCCGGACTGAAGGAAACTGTCCTGCAGGTCAGCAATTTGAGCAGAGGAAATGCCTTTAAGGATATCAATTTTACGGTGAATGCTGGTGAAATAGTGGGGGTGGCTGGTTTGATGGGAGCTGGTCGAACGGAGATGGCGCGAGCCATTTTTGGGGCAGACCCTATGGACACTGGCGAAGTCTATGTGCACGGGAAGAAAGTGAGAATTCGCGGAACCCATGATGCTGTGAAACACGGAATAGGTTATCTTTCAGAAGATCGCAAGCGATATGGGCTTGTCGTGGATATGGCGCTTGGAGCGAATATCGCCTTGCCATCCTTGCGTAAATTCCGGAACAGCTTCGGATGGATGAAAGATCGTCGCATCGAACAAGTATCAGGCCAATATGTGGAATCATTGAAAATAAAAACGCCAAGTGCTCAGCAGAAAGCTAAGTTTCTGTCAGGAGGCAATCAGCAAAAGGTAGTCATCGGAAAATGGTTGCATCGCGATTGCCAGATTCTCATCTTCGATGAGCCGACAAGAGGTATCGATGTGGGGGCTAAATCGGAGATTTATGCGCTGCTCGAGGATTTAGCCAAGCAGGGAAAAGCTATTCTCATGATTTCCTCCGAGCTGCCCGAAATTTTGCGTTTAAGCCATCGTGTTCTGGTGATGTGCGAAGGCAGGATAACCGGCGAGCTGCCAGGGGATCTAGCCAGCCAAGAAGAGATTATGAAATTAGCGACAAGCCGCAAGTAAGAAAGGATGGACATCCATGCAATTAAGCAGTTTGAAATCTTCGAAGCCAATCATTCCTAAGACAGCCGCTACACAGAAACTGTTAGCTTTCGCCAGTTTAGCCCTTTTAGTTGTTATTTTCTCTGTCTCTTCCAGCAATTTCTTGCAGTTCACGAATATCGTCGGGATCCTCTTATCAACAGCTGTAATCGGCGTCCTGGCGCTAGGCTCAACGTTCGTTATCATTGCTGGCGGCATTGATCTGAGCGTCGGCACTGTTATGACCTTCTCTGCTGTAATGACCGGTGTGTTCATTACGAACTGGCATTTGCCGATTCCCATTGGGATACTCGCAGGGATTGTAACAGGTGTTCTCTGCGGATTGTTCAGCGGATTTGCTGTAGCTAAGATGAATATTCCGCCGTTTATTGCGACACTGGCTGTCATGATGATGACGAAAGGCTTGTCACTCGTGATTTCGCATGCGAAACCCATTTATTTCAATGAAACGCCTGCATTTCGTGAAATCGTGATGGGCACAGCACTGGAGAAGGTGATTCCGGGCTTGGCAGTTCCGAATGCCATTCTGATCTTCTTCGGGCTAGCCATTATTTCAAGCCTGGTGCTGACGAAGACCGTTATTGGACGCTACAACTTTGCTTTAGGCAGCAATGAGGAGGCAACGCGGCTATCCGGTGTCAACGTCCGCTTCTGGAAAATTTCAATCTATGTATTGACCGGATTGTTTAGCGGAATTGCGGGAGTCATGATCGCTTCAAGATTAGATTCCGCGCAGCCGGCGCTTGGGATGGGGTATGAGTTGGAAGCCATCGCAGCGGTCGTCATCGGGGGCACTTCGTTAAGCGGCGGTCAGGGATCCATACTGGGAACCGTCATTGGGGCTTTGATTATGAGTGTGATGACCAATGGCTTAAGGATTCTATCCGTACCTCAAGAATGGCAAACGGTTATCGTCGGTATTGTGGTTCTACTTGCGGTGTATGCAGATATTCTGCGTCGGCGTAAGGCTGGATAATGACCTCAGGTATTCCTTCTTTGTAAGAATTCATATACCAATTTCAAGTAAAAGGGAGACGGAAAAATGAAAAACAAAATGAGTAAAATGGTTATGACTGCCGCAGTATTAACGCTTTCAGTATCTCTTCTGGCTGCTTGCGGATCAAGCTCAACATCCAGTACAACCACGTCATCATCGGCAAAACCAGCATCTTCTAACGGTTCAAAGCCTTATATTCCTGTCATTTCCAAAGGTTTTCAGCACCAGTTCTGGCAAGCAGTGAAACAAGGAGCAGAAAAGGCCGCCAAAGAATATGACGTGAATATTACTTTCGAAGGCCCGGAAACCGAGGCACAGGTCGACAAACAGATTGAAATGCTGCAAGCTGCTTTGGATAAAAAACCTACCGCCATCGCTTTCGCAGCGCTGGACAGCAAAGCATCCGTCTCGCTCCTGCAGAAAGCGAAATCCGCGAATATTCCGGTTATCGGCTTCGATTCCGGCGTAGACAGTGATATTCCCGTTACGACAGCTGCAACGGATAACAAAAAAGCCGCAGCGCTCGCCGCTGACAAAATGGCGGAGAAGATTGGCGATGCCGGTGAAGTTGCGCTTGTTGTCCATGACCAAACGAGCCGCACCGGTGTTGATCGCCGAGATGGCTTCGTAGATCAGATGAAAGCGAAGCATCCGAACATTAAAATCGTTGATATTCAATATGGCGGCGGCGACCAATTGAAATCAACCGATTTGGCCAAAGCCATCATTCAAGGGCATCCGAATCTGAAGGGCATTTTCGGAGCCAATGAAGGCTCGGCGATTGGTGTCGTCAATGCGGTAACAGAGCTCAAAAACGATAAGCTTGTCATTATCGGCTATGACTCGGGCAAAGCGCAAATTGATGCCATTAAGAGCGGCAAAATGGCAGGAGCCATTACCCAAGATCCGATCGGCATTGGCTATTGGTCCGTCAAAGCCGCGGTCATGGCGAGCAAAGGCGAGAAAGTAGAGAAGACCATAGATACGGGCTTCCATTGGTATGATAAAACGAATATTGACTCAGCTGAAATCAAGGCGCTGCTGTATAACTAAGAGTAGATGAGGTTGCTCCTACGCGGGCAGCCTCTTTCTCAAAAAGAAATTCCTGTTCATAAAAGGAAATGTAAGCGTTATTCTCGAATAGAGTTGAGGTTCAGAGTGAATTTGTTAACCCGAGGTGGTTCGGTGTATTCCCTAATCATAGTTGACGACGAAGAAGCTGTAAGGGAGAGTATTCGTGAGAAAATAGATTGGGAGACCTATGGCTTTGAGCTAGTTGGCTCTTACGGTGATGGGAGAGAGGCTTTGGATTCCCTCGAAATTCGGCTGCCTGATGTTATTATTACGGATATTTCGATGCCCCATATGGATGGGCTGGCTCTTGCTGCTGCAATCGCCGATCGATACCGGGATATTACCGTCATCATCATGACGGGGTTCGGGGAATTCGAATACGCCAAGCAGGCCGTAAAACTGAAGGTGTATGAGTATGTGATGAAACCTGTTAGTCATCACGAGTTTACAGGTATTTTACAACATTTGAGAATAGAGCTGGATGAGAAACGGTTAAGGAATGAAGATGTATCCAGGCTGCAAAGCCAGCTAAAGATGAGCTTGCCTTTATTGCGTGAGCAATTTTTAGAACGCATGGTAACCAGCGATCTGAAGAAAGAGGAGATTCTGAATAAATTTGCTCTGTTTCACTTGTCACTCCCAGGGCCGTACTTTATGGCGGCAACGTTAGATGTGGAAGAATTTATGTATCCAATTGCTGCGAAAATAAACTCGGAGACCGAATTGCTGCGGTTTGCCGTGTATAATATCGTCCACGAAATTTTCGAATTAGAGCAGGGAGGTATTGTCTTTCGAACGAGAGACGAGAGAATCGGCATCATTTTCGCCGGAGAAATGCCCTATTTGATTCTAGCTGTCCAGAAGTATGCGGAGCAAGCCGTGCAGTGCATAGAAAAGTATGTGAGAGTTCGCGTTTCGATCGGGATTGGCAGACCGTACCAGGCGATGGAAGAGTTGTCTAAATCTTATTCCGAGGCGGTTTCCGCGCTCGATTATCGATTTATAGTCGGCAAAAATAAGATCATTTCTATTGAAGATATCGTGCATGGCAGGGGCCAGCTGCAGGTGTATCATGCTGAATGGGAACGTAAGCTGATCGCAGCGCTGAAGACGGGAAATAGAGAACTTTTCGCCAAACTGCTGAATGACTGGATGCATGAGCTGCGCGCTTCGCAATCATCGGTAGATCGCTGCTACATTTATGTGCAAAGGTTTCTTGTCTCCATCATTCAATTATTTGAGGATTCCGGCCATGACGCACTGGAGGCTGCAGATATTCTAGGGCAGGTCAGAGCCTACCAGACACTTGATGAAGTAAAAGTATGGTTAGAGTCGTTATGTTTGCAGTTGTTTGAACAGGTCATGTTGAAAATGGCGCAGGATGTAGACTCATTGTTAATCAGGTCTGAAGTGTATATTTTAGAAAACTATCACAATGAGAATTTATCGCTGAATGATGTGGCCCAGCACGTATATATGAGCATGAATTATTTCAGTGGGCTGTTCAAACAAAAGAAAGGCCAATCCTTTATTGAATATGTCACATGGATACGTCTTGCCAAAGCGAAGGAATTGTTAACAGAGACGAATTTGAAGGCCTATGAAATTGCTGCGAAGATTGGATATGGCGATCCGCAATATTTCAGCGTGATTTTCAAACGGCATCATGGGATGACACCCAAAGAATATAGAGCAGCAAGTAGAGAGGGGATCTCTCTTGAATAAGCGGCGTTTTTTTAGATTTAAAAGCATACACACGAGCATAGCTGTCGCCTTCTCTTGTCTAATCATAGGCACAACGCTTATTTTGAGTTATAACACGTATCGCCAATCGTCAGATTCTGTTACCGAAAACTCTGTGCAGTACACGAATGAACTGATCAATCAGGTCGGAACGACCATTGAGACGTACATCGATAATATGAAAAGTATTTCGTCTCTTCTATATAATAATGGGCAAATCAGACAGTATTTAACGATGGCAGATCCACATTCAGAAGTAGGACAAAGCCTGGTAAACACTATTGAAAGCTCCCTTCAAGTTATCGTTCAATCCAGAAATGACATTAGTGCGATTCTTTTTATAGGTTCCAATGGAGCCGTGATCTCCGACCGGGAGCAGAGCGCTCTGAAAAGCTATCCGGAGTTAATTGCGCAGGACTGGTATACGAAAGCGAAGAACGGCTCCATCTATATCTCCTCTTCGGAAGTTGAACATGTCTATCGGAACGAATATCCATGGGTCATCTCCATGAGCCAGCAATTTCGGGGCAACGATCGATTAGACAAGACCGGCGTGCTGCTGGTTGATTTGAACTACACGATCATTAATGACCTTTGCAGCCATATTCAACTAGGTAAGAGAGGTTATGTGTTTATTGTCAATTCCGAAGGTGACCTCGTTTATCATCCTCAGCAGCAGATCGTACATACGAATTTGAAAAGTGAACCCATTGAAACGATTTTAGCCTCGGAAGACGGGCAGCTATCTTTGGAAGAAAATCAGCACGAGAAAATCTTATCGATCCGAACCACGAATTTCGGTTGGAAAATTGTTGGTGTTACTTATCCCGAAGAGCTAGTTGGCAATAAGAAAAAAATGCAGTTGTCAACGGTTCTGTGGGGCAGTATTTGCTTGATCATCGCGCTGGGTATTTCAATCGTACTGTCTTTTACACTCAGCAGACCGATTAAGAAGCTTGAAGCGAATATGAAACAGGTTGAGCAGGGCAACTTTGACATCCGAGCTGACATTACGCAAGCTGATGAGATCGGGAAATTAGCGAGAACCTTCAATGTCATGATTGTTAAAATAAAAGACCTCATGAAGCAAATTGTCCAGGAAGAGGCGCTGCTTCGGTCTAGTGAAATCAAAGCGCTGCAATCTCAAATCAATCCGCATTTCTTGTATAACACGCTGGAATCTATCATTTGGATGGCGGAAACGAACAAAATGAGAGAAGTCGTGAAAATGACTATGGCACTTTCCAAAATGCTGCGCTACAGCATCGGTAAAGGGGAACAAGAGGTTTCTATTTCCATGGAAATGGAGCATTTAGCTAATTATCTCACCGTTCAATCGATGCGATATACGAGCAAATTCTCCTACGAGATTGAGGTTGAACCAGAGCTCCAAGACTGCCGGATACTAAGAATTGTTCTGCAACCGCTCGTAGAAAACGCGATTTACCATGGCATTAGGCGCATGGAAGAACAGGGACATATCCGCATTCACGGCCGGATGGCTGACGGAGTCATTCAAATTACGGTAAGCGATAACGGTTTAGGTATGGATAAAGCCAAGCTGCAAGGCTTACTGGGGCCTTCTAAGGATCAGGGACTTGGCGTTTGGAATGTGCATCACCGTATTCAATTGTTTTACGGTTCAGGGTATGGCTTGTCTTTCGAAAGCGAACTGGAAGAAGGGACAGCGGTCACACTGCGCATTCCTTACTCGCAGTTGGAGGTGAAAGACGAATGAAGCGCTGGCTTTTATTAATTGTCATTGCGATCATGTCGATTTGCATTTATATGTATGGCTTAAAAGTGGCAGGTAAAAATAATCAGCCCATTGTTTTTGTACCCAAGACGATGGATAAACAAATTGAATTTTGGCAGGTCGTCGAGCAAGGCGTCAATGCCGCTGCTGCGGAGACGGGGACTGAAGTGAAAGTCATTGGCACAGAGACGGAAAAAGATGTCGATGGTCAAATCCGGCTATTGCGCGAAGCGATGGCGATGAAACCCAAGGCGATTGTCTTGTCGGCCTTAGATTTCGAGCGAACGGTGCCCATTGCACACGAGATTGTCAAAGCCGGCATTCCCTTAATTACCGTGGACTCTGGTCTCAAAGGAGGCATTTCCAAATCGTTTATCGCGACGGATAATGTGGAAGCGGGCAAAAAAGCGGGTGAAGCGCTGATCCAGACGCTGCCTAATCGCGGGCAAGTTGCTATTATTAATTTCATTAAAGGGTCATCCACATCCATTGAAAGAGAAAGCGGACTTCGCGCTGCCATTCCAATGGACATGGGCTTTCAAATCCTGGATACCTATTACAGCGAGGGATCTTCGGGAAAAGCGTACGACATTACGCTGCAGCTGCTCAAGGATTATCCGAATTTGCAAGGAATAGTCGGATTAAATGAGCCTTCGACGCTTGGCGCGGCAAAGGCGCTTCATGACTGGAGGAAGCCCGGTGAGATCAAGCTAATTGGCTTCGACAGTTCCATGGAAGAAATCGGCTTCCTGGAAGAAGAAATCATTCAGGCGATGGTCGTCCAAAAGCCGTTCAATATGGGTTATGTCGCATTGAAGACGGCAGTTCAACTGAGCAATGGGCAGAAGGTGGAGGGAAGGATCGATACGGGCTCGGAGGTGATCTGGAAAACGAACATGTATACGAAGCCAAATCAGAAGCTGCTTTTTCCAATTCTAGATAAGCGTCCTTAGAAGTGAAATAAGAGGTCTTCTCCGTAATACGGGGTAGACCTCTTAATCGTTATTAGTGATTCTTTCGATGAATTCGAATATTTCAGAGGTTTCGCGTGATGTTAATGTTATATTTCATGACGCAATCGAGTTAATATTCTTGATTTATATCTTTTTTGGGATATTTCGAAAAAAAAGTGCTCTTATGTCACCTATGATGACATTAAAGTGGTTGACACACCCAAGAAGAAAAGCTTATAATTCGATTATAAAAACAACCAAAAACAATTAAAATCAATTAAATTAAGTTGTTTTTATGTTTGTTACTGAAGGAAAACGATGTGGGGGGGATCTTTGATCGAAAGTTGATCAGCGAAAACAATGTTTTGCACCCAGACATTACAAAATTAAAGTAGAGAGAAGAGCGTGTACAATCGGAAGGAACAGATTATAACCAGGAGAGGAATCGGAACAATGAAAAAATTAACTAGAAGTTTAGTCGTTGCGGTTACATTGGTTTCTTTATTATCGGCATGCGGCAAATCGGCAACCATCAATGAATCAACACCTGGAGCAGCTGCAAGTCCTGCTGGAACAAGCAGTATAGATTCAACCAGTAAGGAATTGACGGTGTATACGGCACTTGAAGATGATGCGATCAAGAACTATCTAGCTAGTTACAAAAAGAAATATCCCGATATTAAACTTAACATTGTCCGAGATTCGACAGGGGTAATCACGGCTAAGCTGCTGGCAGAGAAAGACAATCCGCAAGCAGATATAGTTTGGGGATTAGCGGCAACAAGTTTGCTGGTGCTCGATCAAAGCAATCAGCTAGAACCCTATGCTCCGCAAGGGGTAGATCGCATACTTCCTGAATTTAAAGATAAAAATGTACCGGCTCATTGGGTTGGCATCGATGCTTGGGAAACGGCTTTCATCGTCAACAAAACAGAGATGGAGAAGCGTAAATTGCCAATTCCTGAATCGTATGCCGATTTAATTAAACCGGAATATAAAGGGCTTATCACGATGCCTAACCCGTCTTCCTCAGGAACAGGCTTCCTGACTGTATCTGGATTAATCCAATTGGAGGGCAAAGATAAAGCTTGGGACTATATGAACAAATTGCATGATAATGTTGCCATGTATGTTCATTCTGGTTCGAAGCCGGCTAAGTTGGCTGGTACGGGAGAGTACCCAATCGGTATTTCATTTGGATATCGCGGCTTGCAGGAGAAAAAGAACGGTTCCCCGGTAGAGGTTGTGTTCCCGAAAGAGGGCTCCGGGTGGGACGTAGAAGCTAATGCGCTTATTAAGAAGAAAACGATTAAACAAGTGTCCCAGCAGTTCCTGGATTGGGCCATTACAGATGAAGCTATGAAAGAATACAACAAAAATTATGCCATATTAGCTATCAAAACCGATACTACTGAGCTTCCTGAAGGTTACAAAGTGGATCCAATCAAGCAATTAATCAAAAATGATTTAAACGAAATTGCCAAGAATCGGGCAAGCATTTTGACGGAATGGGATAAACGATATAACACGAAGAGCGAGCCGAAATAACCAAGCAATTTTCATGAACGGCTGCTGCCTAGACCTGCCCAGGTTAGCAGCCGCTTCCTTCTCAAATCAAAGTTCAAGGAGGCAGCTTATGACAGAAGCATATTTATCCATTCAAGGTGTGAACAAAACATTTGACTCCTTTACAGCGCTTAGAGAAATAAATATTGATATCAAAAAAAATGAATTCATTTGCTTGCTCGGCCCAAGTGGTTGTGGCAAAACAACCTTGCTGCGCATTATCGCCGGCCTTGAGAAACCGACACGCGGGCGAATAACGGTCGGAGGCAAGGACATCACAAATCTGCCGCCATCCAAACGAAACTTCGGCATGGTCTTTCAATCTTATGCCTTATTTCCCAATTTAACAGCTGCTCAGAATGTGGCTTATGGCCTGCAAGGGAGGAAACTCACGACTAAGGAAATCAGCGACAAAGTAAGCGAGGCGCTGTCGCTGGTCGATCTGCTGCATTTGAAAGAACGTTATCCGTCCCAGCTTTCGGGCGGTCAACAGCAGCGAGTTGCACTTGCCAGAGCAGTCGTCTTATCGCCGGATTTTCTCCTGCTGGATGAACCATTATCGGCGTTGGATGCCAAAGTTCGGACCAAACTGCGTGAAGAAATTTGTAGCCTGCAAGAAAAATTGGGAATTACAACAATCATGGTTACCCATGATCAAGAAGAGGCATTGACCATGGCTGATCGGATTGTCGTAATGAATAATGCTGAAATTATGCAAGTCGGAAGTCCGCAGGAAGTGTATGATCAACCGGAATCGCCTTTTGTAGCTGATTTTATAGGATCCATTAATTTCTTAGCCTATGGACCCCGCAAAGGGAACATGCCGCTTACCAATTTTGCTGTCAGGCCCGAACATATTCGTATTTCTTCTCCAGGTTCAGGTTACCAGGCTGTCGTCAAGCACATGGAGTTTAGAGGTCCGTTTTATAGATTGCTTTTGCAGCCCATCCGTGAGCTGAAGGAGCTGCTAGGAAATCAACAGCTCTCCGTGGATGTTTCTTCACAGCATGCACACAAACTGAACTTGATGAAGTTTGCTGAGGTATCTGTTGAGTTTCCGCAAGAAAGAGTCATTACCTTTACACCGGATGATGTGGTGACCGCGTGATGGAGAAGCAAAGCGCTACCTGGACACCGCCTGTTCGCCGAAACTGGGGAGAACTCCTCAGTCTGCAGAATTTCCTTATCGTCCTACTTGTCATTACGCTGTCATTTACGATATTAGTGCCGCTCTGTTTATTGTTTAGTAAGGCTTTTTTCAATACGAATGCTGAATTCATCGGTATTCAGAATTTCATCAAATATTTTACGACACCTTCCTTGGTACAATCCTTGTGGAATACGGTGTGGGTTTCATTGCTTTCTACGGGTATTGCCGTCACGCTGGCCTTCCTGTATGCGTATGGGATTAGCCGGACGTCCATTCGAGGTAAGGCCTACTTGCATTATGTTGCCATGCTGCCGCTTTTTGAACCGACTATGATGCATGGTATTGCTTTAACGTATCTTTTCGGCAATCAAGGAATTGTGACAACTGGTATTTTCGGTTTATTACCAAGAGGTATTCATATCCCGATCTACGGTCCTGTGGGCATCGTCATTTCCGAAGTCATTTATTTGTTCCCACAAGCATTTCTCATTTTCATTACCGCATTGTCTATCACAGATCAACGCTTGTATGAAGCGGCTGAGACCTTAGGGGCAAGCAAGGTGAGAATGTTCCTGAGTGTCACCCTGCCTTCGGTCAAGTATGGATTAATCAGTGCAATCTTCGTTTGTTTCACGGCCTGTTTCACGGATTTCGGGGCGCCACAAGCAATTGGCGGTAAATTCAATGTATTAGCCACCGATATTTATAAGCAAGTTATTGGACAGCAAAATATGTCAATGGGCGCTACGGTTGGTATTTTGTTAACCATTCCAGCGATTATCGCTTTTGTAGTTGACCGATTAGTAGAAAGAAAACAGCGTTCCATGCTTTCTTCCAAATCAACTCCTTATCGAATTGCTGCGAGAAAAGCTCGAGACACGATCTATCAATTATATGGTGTACTCATTTCTATTTTAATTCTCATTCCACTAGTTACAATCGCATGTGCTTCGTTAATTAAAGTGTGGCCTTATAACTTAAATTTCAGCTTCAAACATTATGATTTCTCCAGTGTCGCAGGATCAGGACTCGATCCGTTCTGGACGAGCTTGCAGGTATCGTTCTTTACGGCAATCGCCGGAACAATTGTCACGTTTTTCTTCGCCTATCTCATCGAGAAATCGCGCCATTTGAACGGACTTAGGCAGATTGGCTATTTTCTGTCCGTACTGCCGCTAGCACTGCCGGGTATGGTCATTGGTTTGGCTTACATTTTCTTCTTTAATAATCCGAACAATCCTATGAACTGGATTTACGGATCGATGATCATCCTTGTACTTGCCAATATCACCCACTTCTATGGTGTGCCATTCATCACTGCGACGACGGCCTTGAAGAAGCTGGATAAAGAATTCGAGCTCGTTTCTGAATCGATGCGTGTACCGTTTTACAAAACACTGCTGAGAGTGACGGTTCCTATGTGTCTGCCCGCAATTATTGAAATAGCGATGTACCTCTTTGTCAACTCGATGGTTACTGTTTCTGCTGTTGTGTTTCTACGGTCTGCGGATTTGAACTTAGCTGCAGTTGCGTTGGTGAATATGGAGGATGCAGGCGATGTAGCAGCGGCGGCAGCCATGGCGGTGCTCATCGTGATTACGAATATTATCGTAAGACTGCTGTACACGCTCCTTTCCAAGAAGGTAAGAAAGAAAACAGAGGCTTGGCAAATTCGAAAGTAGCCGTTACTAACTAACAATAGGCAGTTGTGTAAGGGGGTTAACGTTCGTGTCACTTATCGGGGAAGAACGTAAGGAGTATATCCTTAATCAGATCAATGCCGAAGGTAAAGTTATTACCAATGAGCTAGTCGAGGTACTCCAGGTTTCTTCGGAGACTGTGCGCAGGTATTTGGAGGATCTTGAAGAGTCTAACAAGTTAAAGCGGGTCTACGGCGGAGCGGTGAAAGTGAATCGTTCCCGGGAAGAGCCCTCCCATTTGAACAGAAAAGTTCTGAATGTGGAGGAGAAACGCAAAATAGGCAAAGCGGCTGCAGCCCTTGCCCAGGACAATGAAGTGATTTTTATCGACGATGGCTCTACGACGCTGCAGATGATCGAGCACTTGCTCGATAAGGCGAATCTCACGATCTTAACAAACTCCATTCCTGCGCTTCATTCGCTTATTGAGTATAAGAACAGAGAGCTGTACTCTGGGGAAATATTTTTCATTGGCGGCAAAGTAAGCTCGCTGCAATCCAGGGTTGTCGGCTCATTGGCGGAGAAAATGGTGGAGCATTTTTATGCAGACAAAGCGTTTATCTCCATCGATGGGATGATGATTGACAAAGGGATCACGTCCTTTGATGAAAAGCGCGGTCAATTAGCGAAGAAGATGATGGAACATGCCAAAATGAGCATTGTGGTCTCCGACCATTCCAAAATAGGCATGGTGCAATTTTATAAAATGGCGAGCTTGCGGGATATCGATGTCGTCGTTAGTAATGTTCCTTCACCGGAAGAATGGGAAACTGAGCTAGAACAAATGCATGTAGAGTGGATAACTTCAGAATAAATATAAGCTTGCGAACTAAGAGAGGGATGGTAATGATGTCGAAGAATTATGAAGGTCAAATTCAAGCGGTTATTTTTGATTGGGCAGGTACGATGGTTGATTATGGATGTTTTGCGCCACTGGACGTATTCCTGCGGATATTTGAGAAGCGGGGCATTGCCATTACTGCTGAAGAAGCGCGCGGTCCGATGGGACTTTTGAAATGGGATCATATCCATACTTTATGCGGCATTCCAAGAATCGCCCAGCTATGGAAAGATAAATTCGGAGCTCTGCCTACGAATGCGGATGTGGATGATTTGTACGCCGATTTTGAACCTTTGCTTTTTGAAATTTTACCGAATTATACGGATCCGATCCCTGGAGCTCTGGACCTAGTGAAGGAACTGCGCAGCAGAGGACTGAAAATTGGCTCTACGACTGGATATACTGCAGAAATGATGGAAGTTGTGAGCCGGGAAGCCAAGTTGAAAGGGTATGAGCCGGATTCATTGGTTACGCCTTCCGAAGTGAAAGCTGGGCGGCCGTATCCATGGATGTGTTACGCGAATGCCGTGAATCTTGGAGTTTATCCGTTCCAGGCCATTGTCAAAGTAGGCGATACCGTCAGTGATATTCAAGAAGGTGTCAATGCAGGCGCATGGAGCGTAGGAGTTGTAAAAGGCGGAAGCGAGCTCGGTCTAACCGAGGAGGAGGTCAATACACTGCCAGCTGCGGAATTGGCAGCGAAAATGGCCGTTGTTGAAGAACGTTTCCGTCAAGCCGGGGCCGATTATGTGATCCCAACGATCGGCGATCTTGTGAAGGTCATTGATGATATTAACGCCCGTTTGGCAATAGGTGCGAAATAGATGAATAAGACTAAGGAGGTTTCAACCATGAATATTGATTTGATTGAAGATAACCCGTATTTGCTTTTGACGCCAGGACCACTCTCGACGAGCAAAAGGGTAAAAGCGGCCATGTTGAAAGACTGGTGTACGTGGGATGATGATTATAATCGAATTGTACAGGATATTCGCTCTAAATTGGTCCAATTAGCGACCAAAGAGACTTCGCTTTATACCTCCGTTCTTATGCAAGGGAGCGGCTCATTTTGTGTAGAATCAGTCATCGGAAGCGTTATTCCACAGGATGGCAAAATTCTAGTCATGGCGAATGGCGCTTATGGTCAACGGATGGCTCAAATGGCCAAAATGCTGAACATTCCGCTCGTTCTCTTGGATAACGGGGAAGTTCAACCTCCGGATTTGGATCAATTGGAGTACATGCTGCGCAAAGAAACGGATATTACGCATGTAGCTGTTGTTCATTGTGAGACGACTACAGGCATGTTGAACCCGATAGAAGCTGTAGGCCGCATAGTTAAAAAATATAACAAAACTTATATCGTAGATGCCATGAGCTCCTTTGGCGGAATTCCGATGGATATCGCGGATCTACAGATTGATTATTTGATTAGCAGCGCTAACAAGTGCATACAGGGTGTTCCAGGATTCGGTTTTATTATCGCCAAGATTGATGAAATGAAAAAGTGTGCCGGATGGGCGCGTTCCCATTCCCTCGATTTATTTGACCAGTGGGATAAAATGGAGAATTACAACGGTAAATGGCGTTTCACATCACCAACTCACGTCGTTCGTGCTTTCTATGAGGCACTGAAGGAGTTGGCAGACGAAGGTGGAGTTATCGCCAGATACAATCGATACAAAACAAGCCAGCGGGCACTCGTTAAAGGAATGAAGGTGCTCGGTTTTGAGACCTTGCTGCCAGAGACGCTGCAGTCGCCGATCATTACTTCCTTCCTATATCCTGAAAGTGAAGCGTTCCAGTTCCAAACGTTATATGAGAAATTGAAGCTCAAAGGTTTTGTGATCTATCCGGGTAAAATTACGAATGCCAACACGTTCCGAATTGGTAACATTGGTGAAGTGGAAACAGCGGATATGATTCGTCTTGTGGATGCCATACAGCAAGAAAAATTCTGGACATAGACGAAGGAGATGCATGAGCATGATTATTGGTGTACCGAAAGAAATTAAAAACAATGAAAATCGAGTTGGCATTACCCCTGCGGGTGTGGCCTCTTTTAAACATTACGGACATGAGGTTTGGATTGAATCCAGCGCTGGTTTGGGGAGCGGCTTCGGGGACGAGGATTATTTGGCTGCAGGCGCGAAAATAGTACCCACTGCTGCAGATGCATGGTCAGCTGAGATGGTTCTTAAAGTAAAAGAGCCGCTTGCTGAGGAATACGGATATTTCCGGGAAGGCTTAATTCTGTTCACTTACTTGCATCTTGCTGCAGAATCCGAATTGACCCGGGCGTTAACGGAGAAAAAGGTCGTCGCAATCGCGTATGAAACGATTCAACTAAATAACGGTTCTCTTCCGCTTCTGACACCGATGAGTGAAGTAGCCGGTCGGATGTCCATTCAAATCGGCGCACAATTCCTGGAAAAGTCCAAGGGCGGTAAAGGTATTCTCCTTGGCGGAGTTCCTGGGGTAGCGCCAGCTGAAGTCGTGATTATCGGCGGCGGCGTGGTGGGGACGCAAGCAGCGAAAATGGCAATCGGTCTAGGAGCGAGTGTGACGCTGCTTGATGTAAATCCAGAGCGTTTGCGCCAACTGGATGATCAATTCCAAGGACGTCTGCGCACGTTAATGTCGCATGGTAGCAATATTGCCGAGGCTGTTAAGAAGGCGGATCTGCTGATCGGCGCCGTGTTGATTCCGGGCAGCCGCGCACCACGACTGGTGACTGAAGCCGTCGTCAAAACGATGAAACCGGGTTCCGTCATTGTGGACGTTGCCATTGATCAAGGCGGCTCGATTGAAACCATCGACCGGATTACAACACATAGCGATCCGACCTATGTGAAGCATGGTGTTGTACATTATGCTGTTGCTAATATGCCTGGTGCGGTCGCACAGACCTCCACAGTTGCCTTAACAAACGTCACGGTAGGCTACGGCTTACAAATTGCCAATAAAGGCTATCGTGAAGCTGGCCTGCAGCATAAAGATTTAGCAAAGGGCTTTAATACAATTGAGGGTAAAGTCACTTACAAAGCTGTTGCTGAAGCACATGGGTATCCCTATGTTGAGATTGACGCCGTATTAAATAGTCTTTCCGTATCTGTATAAGTCGCCGTGTTGTAGATAGATGCAAGTTGAGAGGAGAAACACAGTGTTGATATCTCCCTTTGTTATCAAGTTAGGTGTAGCTTTATTTCTTGGAATGTTAATCGGAATTGATCGTCAATTAAAACATAAGCCCGTAGGCATGAAGACGAACATGGTTATTGCCGTTGCTAGCTGCTTAATTACGATGGTTTCAATCGAATCCGTAGGCCGATTCTCTGTTCCAGGTCATACCAACATGGACCCAATGCGGCTTGCTGCGCAAATCATCAGCGGCGTCGGTTTCTTAGGCGCAGGCGTTATCTTAAGAAAGAACAACGATGAAATTTCTGGTTTAACGACAGCATCTATGGTATGGTCGGCATCTGCGCTTGGGATTGCAACCGGTGCCGGTTATTATTTGCAGGCATTTGTAGCTGTTATCTTTATTATTTTTTCCGTCAATTTGTTTCCTGTCATCATTAAATGGATCGGTCCTCGCTCACTCAAGCAAAGATATCTGGAAGTAAGAATCGTTTGTCATGAAAGTCAGGATCCCAATCGGATTTTCAAAAGGTTGAAGGAACTAAACATTCTCATTGAACGCGTCAAAATGAAAGATGTAGAAGGCAGCTCTAGTCAGTTGGAAATGAAGTTGTTAACCTATGAAAAAGTGCAAGTAACGGATATCTACGCTTCGTTGAAATCTGTTGAACATGTTACTTTTGTAGAAGTTGAAAGCAGATAACTTCTTGGTAGAACGAAAAACCCCAGTCCTGTTATGGAGGACTGGGGTTTGATTTATTTTATTCCGGTGAAGAAACTTCCGCCCATGGGATTGGACTACACTCCATCGATCTTCCAACTGGCATATACATGGCGCCATCCATTGCCACAATTTGTGAGATGACTTGATTTGGCAAGAGATTCCGACCGTCAAGCACATAAGGCCGACGCATAAGGTCAAGCAGGTATGGCCAATCGAGTTCGGCGAACTGCGGCCACTCCGTCATAATCATGACTGCGTCTGCTTGAGCAGCTGCCGCGTAAGGGGAATCCATCACCTGAACGGCTTTGGCTCCAACTTGTCTGACGACAGGATCGAAGGCTTGAACCTCGATACCATGACGCTCACATTGAGCTAGTAAAGTTAGAAATGGCGCATCGCGAACATCATTTGTATTTGGCTTGAACGAGATGCCTAATACGCAGAGGCGCTTGCCCGAGGGATTACCCCATAGAGAGATAAGCTTGGCGATCATCCTTGGAATACGCTGATCATTAACTTTAGCGACCGCTTCCAAAAGTGGAAGCGAGCTGCCGATCAACTTCCCGGTGGTCAGCAGGGACTGAAGATCCTTGGAGAAGCAGGAGCCTCCGTAGCCAACACCTGCCGACAGGAATTCAGGTCCTATGCGCCGGTCAGCGCCAACTCCGCTCATGACATGGCGGATATCCGCGCCATAACCTTCACACACATCGGACATCATATTTGCGAAAGAGATTTTCATCGCAAGGAAGGCGTTCGATGCATATTTAATGAGCTCGGCGCTGCGCCTGTCGCATACATGTACGGGAGCCTCAATCCCTTCATATAACTGGCGGAGCAGCGATTCGGCTTGGGGTGATTTGCAGCCGAATACGATGCGGTCGGGTTCCATGAAGTCGTTGAAAGCACTGCCCTGTCTCAAAAATTCGGGATTAAAGGCCACCTCTGTATGAAGTCCAGCCGCCAGCAAAGTAGCTTCCAGCTCATCGCAGGTGCCAACGGGTACCGTGCTTTTTATGATTACAAGAGGGGGACAGGTGCCGGATTGCATGAAGTGTGACAGCACGTCATGGATATGCCCCAGTTCCGTATGGCCATCCGATCGTGTAGGCGTGCCCACAGCAATCATCAAGGCGTCAGTGTCCGATGAAGCCTCGACGATATCGGTCTCGAAGCGAAGTAAGCCCTTCGCATAGACATCAGCCAATTCTGGCTCCAGCTGAGGCTCCCATACAGTCAGCTTATTTTCCTTTAGCCCGCGAATGACGGGCTCTCGGTCAACGGCAATGACTTCGTGCCCCAGCTTCGCAAAGCACACAGCGGCAACCAAACCTACATACCCCGTTCCTACTAATGTTAATCGCATGGATGTCCCCTCCTTTATGCCGTATAAAATCCCAGTTTGCTTCCAAGCTGGCGAGCATCAATAATTTGTTCGTAGTCATCCAGCAATCTATCAAAGATAGCATCCCATGAGCGTCCAAGAGCAAAACTTCTTGCTGCTTGTCGGAAATCTGCCCATTGTTCAGGGGCATTGACGAAAGCGTCAATGGCTTGAATGAAAGATTCTGGCTGGCGAGGTTCACATAAAGTTCCCGTCTGTCCAGGAACGATCATATCCCGCACTCCTCCGCTATTGGCGGCAATGACCGGAAGGCCAGAAGCCATGGCCTCTTGGACAACATTACCGAAAGTTTCGGTACTGGAAGGGAAGAAGAAGAGATCTGATGAAGCATAGATTTCTGCGAGTTCTTCACCTTGCTTATAACCTGCAAATGTAACATTGTTCGGAGCTTGCTCGCGCAGCTCATCAAGTTGCGGTCCGTCTCCTACGATGAGCCAATGAATACACTCTTTCAGAGAATCAGGCAAAGTTCGCATAACGACCGATAATGTATCAATATCTTTTTCAGGGGCAATGCGCCCCACATAGAGGAAAAGGTAAGGGGCTGTAATTCCGTATCGCTCACGAACCGCATTAGTGTGCTTATCGGGGGTGTAGAGCTCGCAATCGACACCTCTGGACCACAACAGCATGCGGTCGAAGCCTTGTGCATGCAGGTTCTGCATGGTATCGGTTGAAGGGACGAAAGTGGCATCACAGGATTGGTGAAACCATTTCATGTACGTCCAATACAAAGGAACAGCCCTTTTCATCCGGTAGTAGGTTAAATAACGGTCAAAATGGGTGTGATAGGAAGCTACGTGCGAAATCCGGTGCTTGCGGGCGTAGTGAAGTCCGCACAAACCGATATTAAACGGTGTTGCCATATGGAGTAGATTGGGACGGAAACGGTCAAGCTCAGAACGCATAGAAATAATGTTGGGTAAAGCAATCCGGCATTCGGGGTAGAGAAAAAAAGGTACAGAGGGTACGGGGCGAATCAATTCGGAGTATGCCATTTCATCCGTACACTTCGGGGTGAACACAAGGTGCTCAACGCCATGGCGGTTCAAGTAATTCGTGAGCCGCCCTAAGGTAAGTGCAACGCCATTCATTTGAGGAACATAGGTATCGGTAAACAACGCGAGGCGCATAAGAATCCCTCCTGTAGTTCCTAGATGCGTTTAGCGTAACATGTGATTATTCGTGGAACGTTAACCGTATGTTAATTCTTTTTTAAATACATGAAAACGATTACATGCCTTTTAAACCCTCATTTTGTCGAAAATCTATGGTAAGGGTTTGCAGAAATCGACATACAGATAGGAGAGATTTGGAATATGATAGAGAGGAAGGTAGAGTTCACTCGTAGAAGGGGCTGATCGTTGTGGGCAAAATACAAATATCCTCAAAAGGGATCGAAAAAACTCTTCGTAAATTTGATTATTTGCAGGCGATTTCTGAATATATTTGGAACGGCTTCGACGCGCAAGCTACAGTGGTAGACGTTAAACTTCAGTTGAATGTGCTCGGCGGTGTTGACCATATCGTAATCTCGGATAACGGTTACGGTATTGATCGGCGCGAATTGGAGCGGAAATTTACGCCATTTTTTGAGTCTGAGAAGCAGATAGATCCAGAGAAGCGAACTAGAACCACATCGGCGATGCATGGTAAAAATGGGATCGGCCGATTAACCTTTCATCGCTTCGCTTCAGATGCGACATGGAAAACAACCTATGTAGACGGCTTGCTGAAAAATACGTATACCATTCAAATTCGTTCGAATTATTTGGACGCCTACGAGGTTTCGAGAATCAAATTGACGGATGGAGCGCCAGGCACGAGTGTAACTTTTCACAATATCATGCAGGACTTCGTCGTTGAGGATTTATCTGCTTATCTATGTAAAGAATTTGGCTGGTTTCTGGAACTGCACGCGGATAAAGATTTCGATCTTCGCTTGGACGGTCAATCACTGGATTATTCGAGTCTAATCGGGGAAAAAGAGTGCTTCGACCTCGTTCATCCTGGCAGCAACACAGCCTTCCAAATTAAATTTGTCCGGTGGCAGGACCGGATTAATCATGAATACTCCAAGCTGTATTTCATTGACTCCCATTTGGAAGAAAAGTATAAGCAGCCGACTACCTTTAATAATAAAGGCGACTCCTTTTACCATAGTGTCTACATTCAAAGCAAGCTGTTCGACTATTTCGATTTTGAGAGCGATGATCAAAGCGGGCAGCTGGAAGCTGCTTTCGGCGTAAGCAAGAAAAGCGATGCTTTTCAATTTTTGTTGGAAGAAATCAATGCGTTTATTAAGCTAAAAAGAAAGCCGTATTTAGAAATTCTGTCTGACCATGTCATTCAAGAATTTACGGAAGCGAAGGCTTTTCCGGATTTCACGGATGGTCCTGAGGATGCTATGAAGAAAATTGAACTGGAATCCGTCATACGGGAACTATGCCAGCAGGAACCAAGAGTGTTCGCTAGATTAAATTTGGAACAGAAGAAATTAATGGCACATCTTATCCATTTGGCGATGGGCTCGGCGGAGCGGCAGCGATTGCTGGAGGCTTTGTAAGAGGTTCAGAATCCCACTTCGGTAATTGCATACAGAGTAGATCTGTATGTGTCTACCGAAGTGGGATTTTTCAGGGGTGAAAAACGGTAACCCTATTATAGCAACGCGCTTTGCCCAGTCGGCAACGATGTTTTACGCAATAGTTCAAGAGCGCTGCCGATTCCGGTACTCTGAAGGGGAGATGCCAAAATACAGCGTAAACTGCTTGCTGAAATGATGAATGGAGGAGTAGCCTAAATCCTCAGCGATGTCCGTGACGGATCGGGCGCTCTCTTTTAACGCGGCTGCGGCTTGCTTCATGATGACGGACGTCCAGTAGGCCTTCGGAGACATACCCGTGGCTTGTTTGAACAATTGGTGGAATTGTGTTTTCTTCAGCTTGCTTTGTTCCAGCCATGATTCATAACTGGACCCCATGTAGGCTTTTTTGTGAATGTTATCGAGCAGAGGCTTGATACGGAAATCGATGAACGGCATGTAGGTGTGCAGCTGAACAATTTTTAAGAGCAAGGCTTGGAGAAGGCTTGTGGCAATAGCGTCTGAATAGGGAGCCGAATTCTGATGCTGCTCTACGACTAGAGCGAACAGGTCGGTAATGGTACTTTGATGTTGGAAATGGAGCAGATTAGGCAAGCTGTCTAAGTCTGCATTCGGCTCAATAGCCGTCAAAATGTGAGGATCGAAGTCCGCTTCCTTCCAAACAAGATGCTTTTGCCCAGCGTCTGGGCGCGTAGCCCACAAGTCGCAATAAATATTATAGGTGGATAACGCATGCGTAGCGTCAGAATGAAAGGAATGCTGCAGCCTAGGCGGAAAATAGAGCAAATCACCTTTGGCTATGGGGAAGGTTCCAATCGGGAGAGTAACGGCTCCTTTGCCGCCGGTCACGAGGTGGAAGGCATAACAATAGCCTAATCGGAAAGATTCACTGCCATTTTTTTCATAAGGAAAGCGGTAGTGGTGAGCGGTTCTTACGGTTGGATTCATCGCTGTCAAAATCGGCATCGGACAGTCTCCCTTCTGCGCGCAGATTGTCCTTTCATTGTATGTCATAATGTCCTGATTGAAAAGAAATAACCGGAAGAATTGATCAATTCTTGAACATCCTGATAAATACGATTTAACTCAAAGATGCTAAATTTATAAGTGTAGATCAACTTTGAGGAGGAATGGAAACAATGAACGCAAGTCAAATCGGCGGAAGTTTGAGCAAAGAGCAGGTCGACTTTTATAACACGGAAGGCTATCTGGTAATTCCTAATCTGCTTCAGGAAGAAGATCTTGCACAGGCGATTGAAGCGATGACGACTAAGGTCTCGCAAATTGCGGAGGAGCTTGTCCAGGCAGGGCTTATTCATGACAAATTAGAAGATCGCCCTTTTAAATATCGTTTGGCGGAGTTGTTTAAAGATTTAACGGCGGAGCATTTCCTGAAATATGGACGAAGCTGGCGAGATCGGATTCCAGGTTATTTTCAATTAATGAGCAATCCCAAAATTTTGAATGCGGTGGAATCATTAATCGGTGGAGAACTTTTCTCCAATCCGGTCTATAATACGCGACCGAAAATTCCAAAGGTTGCCGCAGGCGCTGTGCCGTGGCACCAAGATAAATCCTATTGGCCCGATGCCAATTCCAATCCCGTGATTACGGTTTGGATTCCGCTTGTTGACGCGAATGAGATTAACGGTTGTCTGCATATTAAACCGCGAACGCATCGTAAGCGGTTACTGAAGTGGCACCAAGAATCAGATACAGGAACAGGGTACACGGCATTGCATGAGAGCCAACTGGGCAAAACGCAGACTGTCGTTCTTCCGGTTTCGGCTGGAAGCGCGATCTTGTTTAATGATCGTTGTCTCCACATGTCAACGCCTAATTTATCCGATGAGGTACGTTGGAGTGTAGACCTGCGTTATCAACCTACCGATCAGGACCCGATGCCGGGCCATGGAGCGGGTTTCCTGGCAAGAAGCTATAAATATCCCGATCGAATTGCGACCCTAGAGGATTGGCTGGCAAATCGAATGGAGCATTCCCCCGTCACGCCAGTTTAGTCCATTTACGGTAGGAAAATCTGGTCGACATATAGGGGATGCTGTCCCTAATAAAGGAGTAGGCTCTTTCTGAGCTACTCCTTTTTTGCTTGTTCGACAATATCCACATATTGGAAAATTTCTTTTTGCCCTAATTTGGAAAGGAAAATGCAAAGGAACATAGAATTGTTACTAAAACAACATGCGTATATTGATAGGGTGAGGGCTAACAACATGGATAAAAGGGTACAGAGTAAACCAATACCGACAAATTGGATGCAACAAATTAACCAACTATTCGACCTTTGCTTTCACCATACAAATGCCAGCATTGCGGTTATTGATCTTCACAATCACATTCTGCAGGTGAACAAAGCGTATGAACACATGTACGGCTGGACGAATGATGAAGTTTATGAAAAGTGTTTAAAAACGGTTCCCTTATACGAAGTAGAACGAGTAAGAAATATCCATTCACAAGTGATTTGTAATGATCAGGCTGAATGCTATGAGACGCATAAGCTTCGCAAAAATGGGGATTCTTTTTTTGCAAGCATGACCATTTCCCCGTTGAAGGACAGTGAAGGCCGTATCTTTGCACTAGTGGAAGTGGCTAGAGACATTTCCAATCGTAAAATGGAAGATGTGAAGCTGAAGGAAAGCGAAGAACGCTATCGTAATTTGGTCGAACACTCACCAGAACCCATAATTGTATACAGTGATTCCATTATCGTTTATGCGAACCCTGCCGCATTAAAGCTAGTAGGTGCTGAAAGTGAAAGCCAGCTACGAGGGAAGTTAGCATTAGAGTTTATTCATCCAGATGAAAGACATGAGCTTCAGGCGCAGGTAGAATATTTACTGAAAGCTGAGAAGCCTGCAGATATTATTGAAAAGAAATTGCTGAGGTTGGATAATCAACTGATCAATGTCGAAATCAGAGCGGTTCCCGTTGAGTATCTAGGCAAAGCATCGATCCAATTGTTATGCAGAGACATTACGCATAAAAAAGTGATGGAAAGTATTGTTCGCGAACGGGATGAAGAATACAGGCGCATGATTAAATTGCTCCCGGAGCCGATCGTTGTGCATCAGGAAGGAATTATCTGTTATATCAACGATATCGGGCTTAGGCTATTAGGGGCAATAACGCCTAATGAAGTTATAGGTAAAAGTGTCATTGACTTCGTACACCCCGATTTTCATGAGATTTTTAAGGAGAGAGCCAAGTCTGTCGAGTTAGTTGATAAATATATTCCATTTATTGAACTGAATTTGTTGGATCTGCACGGAGATCGCATCGCCATTGAGGCATCCTCTGTCGTTCTTCATAACTATTTGGAACGCCCTGTTATCCAGACGGTTCTAAGAGATATCACCGAACGCAAGACAGCGGAAGAGATGCTGCTCCAATCGGAAAAGCTCTCCGTTGTCGGCCAATTAGCGGCAGGAATCGCGCATGAGATTCGAAATCCACTGACCTCGCTTGTTGGCTTTTTGAAGCTTATCAAGTGCGCTCCTCCCAGAAAGATCGCCGAGTACACAGATATTATGTTGGTTGAATTAAATCGGATCAACAGCATTGTGAATGAGTTCATGCTCATTTCGAAGCCGCAAAGAAGTAGATTTGAAGATAAAAATATTTGTCAGATTATTGAGAATGTGGTCTCACTGCTTCAGCCCCAGGCGCTCCTGCATAATGTCGAGATTCAATTTGAGAACAATCATGATGACGTGTATATGGTAAACAGCGATGAAGGTCAGCTGAAACAGGTATTTATTAATTTGTTAAAAAATTCCGTAGAGGCCATGCCAAGTGGCGGAATCATTAATATTGCTATTCAGTGCCTTGGAAATAGGAAGATGTCGATTAAACTCAAAGACACGGGGATTGGCATCGCTGAGGAGCTCATACCTAGACTGGGTGATCCCTTTTTTACGACAAAAGAAGAAGGAACCGGGCTCGGACTCATGGTTTGTTATCGGATTATTGAAGCGCACCAAGGGAGTTTGAAGGTTCAAAGTAAGCTGGGAGTAGGGACAGTAATTGATATCGAACTCCCTTATGTGCTATAAAAAGAGTGCTTTCAACGTCTTTCTCATTCTGAAATAAAATTTCACAAATTCTTCAAAACATGTCGACAAAGTTTTACAAACTTCTGCGGAATCATGATTTATAATAAAGAAACTAACGAAACTGAACAGAATTGGTGTGAACTGTCGAGATGGAACTATTACTACAGAAAATTGAAGCACTTCGCATGAAGATGATAGAGGAAGCCGAGCGTCACGGCTGCTTTACCCATGAAAAGGTCGTTGCGATTAGCCAACAATTGGATGAATATATTATCCGGTATTACGTGCTGAAATAATAATTCGGCAGGTTGACGATTAGATATCGTGGTGATAATATGGGATTAATCCAAGTGATTAACTTGGTTTAAGTTAAGCAGTTTGACCGACCGTAAAAAACGGAGGCAATCCTTTGATGGATTGCCCTTTTTTTTTAATTACCAAAAGGACAGGGAGATGTGGATATGAGTATTGGACAAAGACGACTAGGCAGATCTGGGTTGCGCGTGTCAGAGGTAAGTCTAGGCACAATGGCTTTCGGCAGATGGATCGGGGAGAAGGAATCTGCGGAAGTGCTGGATACAGCGCTTGATTCGGGGATTACCCTTATTGATACAGCTGATGTGTACGGTTCCGGGATGGACAAGGATAATCCGCTTGAGACAGGCGAGTCCGAAACGATTCTCGGCAACTTGTTGGGTGCTCGTCGGCAGCAAATCGTGCTTGCGACCAAGGTTCACGGACGTGTTGGGCTTGGCCCTAACGATGCCGGCCAAAGCCGATACCATATCTATCGAGCTGTTGAAAATAGTCTCAAAAGGCTGAAAACTGACTATATTGACTTGTACCAAGTACACAGGTTTGACGAACAAACGCCGCTGGAAGAAACGTTGCGAGCGCTCGATGACCTTGTTCGTCAAGGGAAAGTTCGCTACATTGGCGCCTCGAACTATGCGGCGTGGCAGATCGCCAAGGCTCATGGGATATCCGCGCTGCAGCGGCTTGAACGCTTCGAAAGCGTCCAGCCGGAATACAGCTTGATTGCACGCGGAATAGAGCAGGAGCTGCTGCCGTTCGCTATCTCGGAAGGCGTAGGCGTTATCGTATACAGCCCGCTGGGACGCGGTCTCTTGACTGGGAAATACGCCTACGGTCAGCAACCGCCGGCCGGAACTCGTGGCGCTGCGAATGAGAAGCGGCTGCAAACGCTGCTGGAACAAGAGCGGCATTTCCACATTGTGGAGCAGTTGAAGCCAATCGCAGCGCGCAAAGGTTGGACACTTGCTCAGCTAGCGCTGAGCTGGGTTCTCAGCAAGCAAGGAGTTACTTCCGCAATTCTAGGTGTGTCCAAACCGCATCACATCACGGATATATTGCCAACGGTTTCTGAGAAGTTGACTCAGGAAGAGTTGAATGAGCTCGATGCGGTGACGAGAAGCACACAAGCGGATTTGGTTCGGAATTAAGTAATGGCGGCTGCAGGCACGTTGCTCATCACCCATGTAGGTGAGGAGTGTGACCGACATAGGTAAATAGAGGGCTGCTCCTGGAAGATTAACTTCTAAGGGGCGGCTTTTTTTATATATACTTTGTATGTTTTTGGTGTTTTGAGGAACTATAGTCCGCTATTTCTCTGAAAAGGTATGTTTTTCATATGCAAGGGGAACTACGGTCCGCTATTTTGCCGATTCACCTGAAAAACGAACCATGGAGGACAAATAAGAGCCTGTAGTTCCGTCCAGAAGGAAAAATGCTCGCTTTTCTCCAAATAGCGGACCCCAGTTCCCCTGAGTGAACCTTTAGTCCTCTTCCCGCTAGGTTTTAGAAATTTGAAAAGAGCTGTACGAGATTCGATTGAATAAATCATACCGATAGGATGACTTCCCTGACGGTTTTTCTTGTGCCTACTCTACGAATAACACAAGTACACCTAAAAAAAACGCTAAAGAAACAGGAAAATATTAACTATAATGAACATTGTTAAGCGCTTACACGGAAATAAACGTTAGTATTCAAACATGAAAG
The DNA here is from genome assembly GCF_059692135.1 of Paenibacillus sp. J22R160. Taxonomy (NCBI): domain Bacteria; kingdom Bacillati; phylum Bacillota; class Bacilli; order Caryophanales; family Paenibacillaceae; genus Paenibacillus; species Paenibacillus sp. J22R160. The sequence goes on from NZ_JCAUAU010000025.1 coordinate 41,795, forward strand.
GAGGTAGCGTTCCGCTTTCAATATTTTGTTCACCTAAAGCACGCCACACGCCTGTTTATCTGAATTAACAGCAATGCGTACTGCTTCGAACACTAAAGTTAATCATGATTAGGAGGATTATTATGCGAAAAAAGATGCTAAAGCCGATCCACTACTTAGTTATGCTTTCCTTGTTGTTATCGACTGCTTTAATTTTTAGCAATGTTACATCGGTGACAGCTGCATCCATTGCAATTACCAACCCTGGCTTTGAAAGCGATGCAACCGGTTGGACGAAAGTCGGTTCCGCTGCAATCTCAACGAGCGATCATCACAGTGGTACTCGTTCGGCGAAATCCACAGCTAACGGCGGCGGTTATAAGCAGACGATATCCGGTCTTACAGCAAACACCAGCTATACGCTGAAAGCTTGGATTCTCGGTCAAGGCGTTATTGGCACTAATACCTTTGGCGGCACTGAAGTTACAGCAGGCGGCAATACCGCTGCTTGGACGCAATTTACCGTGAACTTTACAACAGGGGCGACGAATACTAGCGCCGTAATTTTTACTAGAAGCACGGGCTCTTCGGATGTACGATTTGATGATTTTACCCTTGACAGCGGCACTAGCGCGACGCCAACTCCTACCGCAACGCCAACATCCACACCAACACCGACACCACCTACAACTCCGACACTTCCATCTGACGTCCTATACTTGAAAAATTGGAAAATCACTTTGCCCATTCCGAAACAATCCGGTTCCACAAGTCCACTAGAAGTGTTACAGCCTGCGTTAAATACGTATTCGATCGATCCTTGGTTTAAAGTTGTGCACGATGCAGATGGCTATGCCGTTCAATTCCGCGCTAACCATGGCGCTGTGTCAACGTCCGGGTCCAGCAACCCAAGAAGTGAGCTGCGCGAGATGAAGGATAATTATACGACTGGTGATTCCAGCAATCAGATGGCTTGGGGCAGTAATGACGGGAAAACGCATACGATGTACATTAAGCAAAAAGTGACTCACCTGACAACGGTAAAACCGCAAACGGTCGTTGGCCAAATCCATGATGCCGACGATGACGTGACTGTTTTCCGTGTCGAAGGAAATAATCCTGGCGGTGTTTCCACAACAGCAAAAATTTACATTACAGATGGGGACAATACGCATGGCTATTTGCTCGATAGCAACTATACGCTGGGAACTTTGTTTACGGTTAAAATCATTGTAGCTGGCGGCGTCATCTCCTATGAATACAATGGTCAAACTGTACCTTACACACAAACAAAAAATGTAACAGGATGCTTCTTCAAAATTGGGAACTACACGCAATCCAATGATTCAACTGCTCCTGGCGAAAGTCCAGATGCCTATGCTGAAAACTGGGTGTACGACTACTCTGTCACTCATCAATAAGCTGCAATAAGAGCTACTGATCCGGTGTGTCTTTAAAAAGCGTAGCGCAAAATTGGCTAAGACTCATACCTGTTTTCCGCTTGAAAATCTTACCGAATGCATGGATATTCGTATAGCCGACCCTATTTGCGATTTCGCCAAAGGATTGGCCGGACTGGAGCGCCAGTTCCTTGGCTTTTTCCAGTCGAACCCAGACCAAATATTGCACGGGCGACATGCCGAATGCACTGCGGAACTGCGTAATAATGTAGTTTCGGCTCCAACCGGTCAGTTTCTCAAGATCTTGATGCGTAAAGCCGGCCTGCAAATGGCTGGAGATATAGTTACGTATTAGAATGAGCTTCGCTTTGTTAGCATCTTCTTTCTTCGAAGTGCTGACGGCGAGCTCTTTTTTTTGTTTGGACATTTGAAGCAGAACTTGTGTCAGCAGGCTTTGGCATAGAAAGTGGTCCGTTACCTCCGGCATTCGGTAATGATGCAAGAGCTCAGTCAGCTTATGCTCGATAGTGTGATTTTGGTAATTCCCCATGTAATGAAGGCCTTTTTCATTGGAATCATCAAGGACTTGTTGGATGGGGAAGCCAGAATCGCCAAAATGAAAAACAATCGAGATGCAGACATAAGGCTCGTTCGGCCGTGTGGTGATGTAATGGGGCTCGTTCGGTCTATGGAACATCAAATCACCGCGTTTCGTCACATAATCGTGCCCATTAATATGATAGTCCGCAACCCCCTCAACCACATACTGCAGTTGAAATTGCTTCAAGGAGCGTTGTTTCAATTTCCAGCCGTTAGGGGCATGGAACATGTGTGCAAGCGTAATGTACGGTGGGAAATAATACTGCTTTAACTGTTCAAGCGTCTCGCTTGGCTCCATAAAATAAAGCTTATTCGTCATCGTTCGCCTCCGCATGATCCGTCCGAATGCCTGATTCCATTATACAAATTTATGGGAACCTACAATAGTGTGATTTTGGTAACCATTTTGTTACTTTGGGATAAATACTTCCGTGGGGCTGGTCTGTACAATGAAAGCATATTCATCAAGACGAGGGAGGCTTTCAGCGATGTCTTCTAACAATGGAAGAAGAGATTACAGCCTTACAGGCAAGGAGAACCAGCGAGCCCAAGATAGGGGGCTCGTGACCACGGAATGGTACACATCGCCTATTCCTCGTCAGAGGATGAAGGAGCTAATGAAGCGTAAAGATGGGCCTGCGATACGGGATACAATTATTTTATTCGTACTCCTCATAGGTACTGGAATCCTTGCGTATTATTCGTGGGGAACCTGGTGGGCAGTACCAGCCTTTTTTATCTATGGCACACTTTACGCATCTCCAGGAGATTCACGTTGGCATGAATGCGGGCATGGGACGGCTTTCAAGACACCTTGGATGAATGAGGTGGTGTATCAGATTGCTTCCTTCATGGTACTGCGGTCTGCAACACCTTGGCGATGGAGCCACACGCGTCATCATAGCGATACGTACATTGTGGGGCGTGATCCTGAGATTTTTATGGAAAGACCGCCGATCTGGCGCATTCTTATTATGGAGATTCTTCATCTTTACGGCGGATCAAAGGAAATAAAACGATTTTTTCTGCACTGTATAGGGAAAGTGGACCGGACGGAAAATGAATACATTCCCCTGTCAGAGCGCTCCAAAGTCTACCTGGAAGCACGGATTTACCTGCTTATTTTAGCAGCTGTCATCGGGCTGTCGATTTATCAAATGAGTTTACTGCCGCTAATGTTTATTGGCTTGCCGACCTTCTACGGTACATTGCTGATGCTGTTATTTGGATTATCACAGCATTTGGGGCTGCACGAAGATGTGCTGGATCATCGTTTGAATACCCGCACGGTGTATCTGAATCCAGTGTTTAGGTTTCTTTACTGGAATATGAATTATCACGTAGAGCATCATATGTTTCCAATGGTGCCCTATCATGCACTTCCTGCGCTGCATAAGGAAATGCAGAATGATTGTCCGAAGCCATGCAGTAGCCTGGGCGCTGCGCTGAAAGAAGTGATTACGGCGCTCATTAAACAGGGGAAAGATCCGTCGTATACGATTGTTAAACCGTTGCCCAGCACAGCGCGTCCTTACTACTATGGACCAGCAAAGTTGCCTGGTACTAAAGAGGCGAAAAGCACAGAGACTAGCTCAGCGATGACCGGAGGAATGACACATGGTGCCTAATGAGTGGATTGAAGCATGCAGAGCGGACGAAATCGAACAGGAGGACGTGATTCGCTTCGATTATAGCGATCGCTCCTTCGCTATATACCGAACCGATAGCAATGACTACTATGCGACGGATGGTTTTTGTACACATGGGAAGTTTCATCTTTCAGAGGGGCTTGTCATAGGAAACATAATTGAATGTCCAAAGCATAACGGGAGATTCGATGTGACTACTGGGCAAGCGAAGCGGGCGCCGGTTTGTATGGATCTGAGAACCTATCCCGTGAAGGTAGAAGCTGGAAAGGTTTTCATTAAGCCCTAAAGGATTTCAGGGAGAAACGGGAAAGGGTGACAAGAATATGGCGATAGTTCAGACCGGAACCTATAAAGGATGCTTCTCTCTTACCCTTGACAATGAACAGCTCAGAGTTGAACTAGTCCCGCAGCTCGGAGGGAAGCTGGTTTCAATGCTCTATAAGCCAACTGGCAAGGAGTGGCTGCTTGATTCAGCTACCCGTCCTCTTGAGCAGCCAGAGTTTGGCTCAACCTTCACGGATTGGGATATGAGCGGGTGGGACGAATGCTTTCCAACGATCATTGCTTGTGCTTCTGGTGTGGATGAACGTATTCTCTTGCCGGATCATGGTGAGCTTTGGTCGCTTGCCGGAAGCTGCAAGGTCGAAGATGGGACTGTTGACTGTACAATCGAAAGTCCGCAGCTGCCTTACCGTTTTTCAAGACGGATATCATTGGTGGACACAGACAGGATTAGGCTGGCATACCGCGCTGAGAATATGGGTGATAACCCCTTTCCCTTCCTGTGGGTACCCCATCCCCAGTTTGCGATTACAGAACGGACGCGCTTTCTTCTCCCTGATGCCATGGAGCGTATGATGTGTGTTTTTGGAGGTAAAAAGCTTGCGCTTGGCAGTTCCTATTCCTGGAAGGATGTGTCACGGCTTTCACCGGAGGTCACTGGAGATGCACGCAAATTTTATTACGAAGGAAAAGTGACAGCTGGATGGTCGGGTTTGTATGAAGAAGAAAGCGGCAATTATCTCATTCTATCTGTGCAGGCGGACAAGGTCCCCTATATCGGCATCTGGATCGACGAAGGAATGATAAATGATCGTGTTACCTGTGCGTTGGAGCCAAGCATCGGCTACTACGATTCTCTAGAGAAAGCTATTAGCAATGGGACGGCGCAGGTCATTCCGGCAAAAGGTTCTTTTGAGTGGGAAATGGAGCTTTCATTTGGTGTCGGGGACGGGGTACAACTTTGTTGATTTAAGCTGTATACTTCACTAGGCTTGTCTCGTATAATGGGAATAGATGGAATCTTGGAAGCGCTTCCCCTATAAAAGTGATGAATGTTTCACGGATGTTTGATTGGCGAAAGTGACATTTCAATTTGGGAGGAATACGAAGATGACAGGAAACAGAGCAGTCGTTTACAACAAACCAGGCAGTGTAGAAATTCGGGATACGGCTTATCCAGATCTTATTTTACGCGATGGTCCAGGCGTGAATCCGTTAAACGTTGGACGTAAATGTGAGCATGGCGTCATTCTTAAAGTTGTCACGACGAACATTTGCGGCAGCGACCAGCATATGGTCAGGGGAAGAACGACGGCGCCGTCGGGTCTTATTTTGGGACATGAAATCACGGGAGAAGTTATTGAAGTTGGTCGTGATGTGGAATTTATCCAAAAAGGGGATCTAGTCTCCGTTCCATTCAATATTGCCTGCGGACGCTGCCGCAACTGCAAAGAGCGCCATACGAATGTATGTCTGAATGTGAATCCGGATCGCCCCGGCTCTGCCTATGGCTATGTGGATATGGGCGGTTGGGTAGGCGGTCAGTCCGAATACGTCATGGTGCCCTACGCTGATTTTCAATTGTTGAAATTTCCGGACAAAGCACAAGCGATGGAGAAAATTCTCGATCTGACGATGTTATCCGATATATTCCCAACGGGCTACCATGGTGCAGTTAGTGCCGGTGTACGTCCAGGATCAACCGTATACGTTGCCGGCGCAGGCCCAGTCGGACTGGCGGCTGCTCATTCCGCACAACTGTTGGGCGCAGCGGTCGTTATTGTTGGAGATTTGAACGCAGAGCGGCTCGCTCAAGCGAAAAGCTTCGGCTGCGAGACCGTCAATTTGCGTGAGCACGCTAATTTGGCCGAGCAGATCGAGCAAATTTTGGGCACGCCGGAAGTGGACTGCGCGATTGACTGCGTAGGCTTCGAGGCCCATGGGCATGGCAAGACACACGGCGAGGCGCCGGCGACTGTGCTTAACTCCATCATGGAGGTTACGCGCGCGGGTGGCAGTCTGGGTATTCCAGGGCTGTATGTGACTGGCGATCCTGGAGCTGTGGATGAGGATTCCAAAATCGGCACGCTAAAAATTCGGTTCGGACTCGGCTGGGCCAAATCCCACACGTTTGTCACAGGCCAAACGCCAGTCATGAAATACCATCGCGACTTGATGATGGCGATCCTTAGCGGCAGAGCGCAAATCGCGAAAGCGGTGAACGCGACGAAAATATCCTTAGAGGAAGCACCTAACGCGTATCAGGAATTTGATCGTGGTGTTTCACGGAAATTCGTGATCGATCCGCATGGGCTTGTGAAGTAGAGGGTTTTGTCGATGACATTCTCAGTCATAGGACTGAGGATGTCTTTTTGGGTTGAGCCGAGCCTCCTGGCAGGTTTAAGCACGCCAACATCGAAGTAGTTAACAGATGAAGTTGCATCCTATGGACACGGAGGTAAGCAAATGAATACGTTAAAAGAACCGCTGACGAACAAAGGCCGCAATGTGAGGAGTATTCTGGAAGTCGTTGATATCCAAACGGGTGAGCGAACGCAGCTAGCCTACTACGATTACCTAATCGAGGCCCCGAATTGGACGAGTGACGGCAACCGACTCATTTATAATAGTCTGGGCAGTCTCTATTCCTTTGATATTTTGGAAAGTGAAAGCACGCTTATCGATTCGGGATACGTCGATCACTGTAACAACGATCACGTGCTGTCGCCCGATCAAACACAAATTGCGGTTAGTCATCACACACAGGAAGACGGCCAGTCCCGTATTTATATTGTACCGCTCGAGGAGGGGCATCCGATCCTCGTTACCCCAATGGCGCCGAGTTATCTGCATGGGTGGTCACCAGACGGCAGTGAATTAGCCTACTGTGCAGAACGGAACGGGCAATATGACATATATACAATACCCGCAGCCGGCGGTGTAGAGAGACAGCTAACGGATAGTCCTGGTCTGAATGACGGACCTGAATACTCGCCGGATGGCAAGCATATCTGGTTTAATTCCGTGCGATCGGGCCTGATGCAGGTATGGCGCATGAACATAGATGGCAGCGAGCAGACGCAGATGACGTTTGATGAAAGTAACAACTGGTTCCCGCATGTGTCCCCTGACGGTGAGCTTGTTGCGTATATTTCTTACAAAAAAGGCGATGTTGACCCCGGCGACCATCCGCCGAACAAGCAAGTGGAAATACGGTTGATGGCAAGCGGTGGTGGCGAAGCTAGAACACTGGTCAAACTGTTTGGCGGTCAAGGCACGATTAACGTAAATTCATGGTCTCCAGACAGCAGCAAGCTGGCTTTTGTCAGCTACTCATTGATTTCACCCTGATTCTGTACAACCATAATCCAATCCATCCAGTAATCACGATGCTGAAAATTCCGTCAGGACTAGGCATCATTAGAAAAGAATAGCCCTCTCTAATTGTGATGAATTTTTTTAAGATTAACGTATCAATGAAAGCATTACCTATCGTATGCATAACTACGGCTGGCCAGACGCTATTCGTCAACAGCCGTAGTTCTCCATAGACGATAGACAAGATCACAACGCCAAGCACCAAACGCGGTATAAAAGTGAACATATGTTCTGTTGTATCTACAAAAAGGAAAAGGTAGGGAAAATGCCACACGGCCCAAATAAGGCCGACGTAGCTATGTGAGAGCAGCTTATTCCAGCCAAGCGCATACACTTTTGGAGCCAAATAGCCTCTCCATGCAAATTCTTCGAATATGTTCTTGATGAAGCTGGGCAGGATCGCCATCCCAAAAGCAGTGAGAAATAAGGGAGATAAGGGCGCCCTATCAATCAGCCCCTTATGACCAATTAGAAGGATCAGGAATGCGCAGCAGGGGGAGAATAGGGCGCTGACCATATACAGCAAAACATGTTTTTTGAAATGCGGCCGTATACCAAAGTCCTGCCAACCGTCTCCGCTAAACACGCGAAATAGAATCATCGCCAGCAGCGGTGTGACAATCCAGATAAGCTGCCCTAGGCTGCCATTGGCGTCCGTGCCTGCTTTTAAATCGACAAGCCGACCTACCCAACCGCAGCTGATTGCAAGGAATGAAAAAAGCAGGATATTCCTTAACCGTTTATCGTAAATTATTTTCATCATCGCTTCCCCTTGATTACATGATAGATCTTCATAGATCTTATCCCCTCAAAATGAGTGAATGAAAGCCTGCTAACCTTGAATATATATGTAAAAAACTTATTTTCGAATGCCAACGAATAGACTTATTCTGGTGTTAAAATAGAGCTGGAAAATAAATGTTGAAGCAATTGACATCCTGTAGTAATATCAAATTAAGCGCTTAACCTCACCGGGGATTAAGTGCTTAAAACAGGAGAGATTAAGCGCTTAATCCCTCGGGATAGCAAAGGAGATCGAGATACCCATGAGCACAATCCGCTTAACGATGGCGCAGGCCTTGCTTCGGTTCTTGGACAGTCAATACCTATCGGTTGATGGGATTGAACAAAAGTTTGTTGAAGGTGTTTTCGGTATTTTTGGACATGGCAACGTGACGGGCATTGGCGAAGCGTTGGAACGAAGCGCAGGCAGTTTGATTTATAGGCAAGGTAAAAATGAACAAGGAATGGTGCATGCTGCAACCGCTTTCGCCAAACAGCGGAATCGGCAGCAAATTTATGCCTGCACGAGTTCAATCGGCCCTGGTGCACTGAATATGGTCACAGCCGCAGCGACTGCGACGGTTAATCGCATTCCTGTGCTGTTGCTGCCAGGAGACAACTTTGCCTCCAGACAACCAGACCCTGTGCTGCAGCAATTAGAATCTATTCAGGATTACACGATATCCGCTACGGACGCTTTTAAAACGGTAAGCAAGTACTGGGACCGGATCGTTAGACCGGAACAGCTGATGACAGCTGCCGTTCAAGCTATCCGTGTACTGACGGACCCGGCCGAGACCGGAGCGGTAACTTTAGCTCTGCCGCAGGATGTACAGGCAGAGGCCTACGATTATCCTTTAGCTTTCTTTGACAAGAAAGTCCACTATATCGACCGTCGGCCAGCCGCAGATGGCGCGGTCAAGCGGGCAGCGGAGCTGCTCAAAGGCAAGCGCAAGCCGCTCATCATCGCCGGCGGCGGCGTACTGTACGCTTCCGCATCGCAGGAGCTTACTGCGTTCGCCGAAGCCTTTGGCATTCCCGTGGCCGAAACGCAAGCAGGCAAAAGCGCTTTACCTTGGAACCATCCGCTTCAAGTCGGGGCAATCGGCGTGACGGGGTCGCTGGCAGCCAACCGGCTCGCGCAAGAAGCGGATGTCATTATCGGCGTCGGTACGCGGTACTCCGATTTTACGACATCGTCGAAGTCGGCTTTTGCCCATCCTGACGTACAGTTCGTTAACATTAACGTCAGCGGATTTGACTCTGCGAAGCTAAGTGGCGCAGCGATTACCGCAGATGCAAGAGAAGGTCTTATCGCTTTGCGGGAAGCGCTTACACAAGCGGCCTATAGAACTGCATACATAAGCGGGGAAATTGACGGGCATAGACAGCAATGGACCGCTGAAGTAGACCGTTTGTACGCAGCTCAGCATGAGGCTGGTCTAGCGCAAACTCGTGCATTAGGTGTAATTAACGCAGAGATTGACCCTTCCTCGGTCATCGTTTGCGCTGCGGGCAGCCTGCCGGGCGATCTGCATCGATTATGGCGACCGGTCGAGCCCAAAACCTACCACATGGAGTATGGCTTCTCCTGTATGGGGTACGAAATTGCCGGAGCATTCGGCGCTGCCCTGGCAGAACCGGAACGCGACGTATACGCCATGGTAGGCGATGGCAGCTACCTGATGATGCATTCCGAGATGGTCACCAGCCTGCAAGAAAGACGCAAAATTACCATTTTGTTGTTTGACAACCATGGCTTTCAATGCATTCACAACCTCCAAAGGAGCCAAGGCAGTGACGGCTTCGGCAATGAATTCCGTTACCGCACCGAAGCAACAGGCGGTTTGACGGGAGCCTACATGCCTATTGATTTTGCCGCGCATGCTCGCAGTTTGGGGGCTAAGGCTTATAAGGCAAATACGGCTGAAGAGCTTCAGACAGCACTGCAGCTAGCCAAACAGGAGAGTGTGACTACACTCATTGAGATTGCTGTTGTTCCAGGCACGAATACCGATGGGTATGAATCCTGGTGGAATGTCGGCGTACCCGAGGTTTCCGTCTCCAACAAGGTTGTGCAAGCGCACGAAAATATGAAGGCCCGCATTCAGGCGGTCACCATTCTTTAGCGAGAGGGGATACGAGGCATGAGCAATCAGTCTTTTAAACTTGGCATACATCCAATTAACTGGGTTGGCGAGGATGTGAAGGAACACGGCGCTGACACCACCTTTGAGCAAATCGTTGACGATATTCAGGCGCTAGGGTTGACCGGTACAGAGATGGGACGCAAATATCCGACCGATCCTGCTGCTTTGAAAAATGAGCTTGCGAAACGTGGTATTGAGCTGGTTTCACAGTGGAAATCGGTGCTTTTTTCCGATCCGGCTTATCGGGAGGCAGAACTTGAAGCTTACCGCAAGCATGTAGAATTTCTTCATGAAATGGGAAGCAAGGTCATCTCTACGTGCGAAGTGGGAGGTTCCTTACACTTTGATCCGCGGCGTACGCCAAATGAGAAGGAAGTGCTGCGTTTCGATGACGCAGCTTGGCATTCACTGGCGGAAGGTTTGAATGCAGCCGGAGCCATCGCACAGGAATACGGCCTCAAACTAACGTATCATCATCACGGCGGAACAGCTGTGGAACAACCGGAAGAAATCGATCGCTTAATGGAGCTGACCGATCCTAGTCTTGTGTATCTGCTGTTTGACACCGGCCACGCCTATTATGGCGGTGCGGACCCGCTTGCGGTTTTGCGTAAGCATTACGACCGTATCGCATATATTCATTTAAAGGATATTCGGCAAGAGATCCTCGATCAAGCACGCGCTGTGAACGCGGATTTCGTTACCTGCATTCGGCAAGGCGTGTTTACGGTACCGGGTGACGGATGTCTGGATTTCGCTCCGATTTTCCGGGAGCTGCTGGAACGCAAGTACAGCGGGTGGGCGATGCTCGAAGGAGAGCAAGATCCTGCTGAACATCCAGCGTACGAATATGCGAAGAAGTCGCTTGATTTTATCCAAACGCTCATATCCCAAGAAAGCAGGTAGAGAAGCCATGACTTATGTATCCTTTCCTACGAATAAGCACCTTGATTTTGTAGCCATTGGACGCTTGTGCATCGATTTGAACGCGAACGAAATTCATCGGCCCATGGAAGAAACAATGACTTTCACCAAATATGTCGGCGGATCGCCAGCGAATATCACGATTGGGATGTCGCGTTTGGGTCTGAATACAGCTTTCATCGGGAAAGTCGCTAACGATCAAATGGGCCGTTTTATAACGGATTATCTGCAACGCAACAAGATCGACACTACAGGTGTTGTAACGGATACGACCGGAGCCGTGACGGGACTTGCTTTTACGGAAATTAAAAGTCCTACTGATTGCAGCATTCTGATGTACCGTGACAACGCAGCCGATCTTAAGCTGACGCCTAACGAGGTTCAAGAAGAGCTGATCGCGCAGGCTAAGGTGCTGCTCATTTCCGGGACGGCGCTTGCCAAAAGCCCATCGCGGGAAGCGGTATTCCAAGCATTAAATTATGCCAAAAAGCATGGCGCAGTCATCGTCTTCGATCTTGATTATCGCCCTTATACATGGACATCACCGGAGGAGACGGCTGTGTATTACAATCTGGCCGCTGAAAAATGCGACATCATCCTCGGAACGCGTGAAGAGTTCGATATGATGGAGTGCTTCGAAAATAACGAGTCCTCCAATGACAAAGTGACAGCATCCAAGTGGTTTAACCATTCAGCCAAAATCGTCATCATCAAGCATGGGAAAGATGGCTCCATCGCTTATACACAGGATGATGAAGGGCACCGGGCGAAGAGCTTCCCGGCCAAAGTCGTCAAAACGTTCGGGGCAGGAGATTCCTATGCCGCAGGTTTCTTATATGGTGTTATGCAAGGCTGGACGCTTGAGAAGAGTATGGAATTCGGGAGCGCAGCCGCCTGTATCGTTATTTCCAGCCATAGCTGCTCAGACGCAATGCCTACCGTTAACCAAGTAGAAGATTATATTGAGCGCTGCAATCGTAATGAAATTACTGCCTCATAGGCGATATTCAGAAACCAGGCAACAATGAAGGGGGAAACCACAATGACACAAGTATTAAAAAACTTGATTGGCGGAGCATGGGTAGAATCAACTGCAACGCATAACGAAGCCGTGATGAATCCAGCAACCGAAGAAATAATTGCCTATGTGCCATTTTCAACAAAAGAGGATGTAGATCATGCGGTTCAAGCGGCAAACGCTGCTTTTAAAACCTGGAGTGCTACACCTGTTCCGCGCAGAGCCCGCGTTTTGTTCAAGTATCAGCAGCTGCTAGTTGATCATTGGGAAGAGCTTGCGCGCCTCGTAACAAAAGAAAACGGAAAAAGCTACACGGAAGCTTACGGTGAAGTGCTGCGCGGCATCGAGTGCGTGGAATTCGCTGCAGGTGCGCCGAATCTGATGATGGGCAAGCAGCTTCCGGATATCGCAACGGGGCTGGAGTCTGGCATGTATCGATATCCAGTAGGGGTTGTCGGCGGTATCACGCCTTTCAACTTCCCGATGATGGTGCCTTGCTGGATGTTTCCGCTGGCGATTGCTTGCGGCAATACGTTCATTCTGAAGCCGTCCGAGCGGACGCCGCTGCTTGCTAATCGTCTGGCTGAGCTGTTTATGGAAGCCGGCTTGCCGGATGGTGTGCTGAACATCGTTCATGGCGCGCATGACGTGGTTAACGGCATTTTGGAGCATAAGGACATTAAGGCGGTTTCTTTCGTAGGTTCACAGCCAGTCGCAGAATATGTGTACAAAACAGCTTCCGCACACGGGAAACGCGTACAGGCGCTGGCTGGCGCCAAAAACCATTCCATCGTCCTGCCAGACGCTAACCTTGACCTAACGGTCAAAGAAATTATTAATGCTTCTTTCGGTTCCGCGGGCGAGCGCTGCATGGCGTGCTCGGTTGTTGTAGCCGTGGGTGAAGTAGGCGATAAGCTCGTTGAGAAGTTAGTGGAAGCAGCGGATAAAATTACGATCGGTAACGGCAATGAAGATGGTATTTTCCTTGGCCCCGTCATTCGAGGACCGCATAAGGAGCGCACGCTGCAATACATTCAGACCGGCGAGCAAGAAGGGGCTTTACTGATGCGTGATGGACGTAAAGATACGGCTGTGAGCGGTGAAGGCTATTTCGTTGGGCCAACGATTTTTGACAACGTGCAATGCGATATGAAAATTTGGAAAGACGAAATTTTTGCCCCTGTGCTTTCCATCGTGCGGGTCGATTCCCTTGAGGAAGCTATCGATTTGGCGAATCGTTCGGACTTTGCGAATGGCGCTTGTATCTTCACGGATAGCGGAAGCGCTGTAAGACAATTCCGAGATACGATTGATGCCGGGATGCTAGGTGTCAACCTGGGCGTACCAGCACCAATGGCATTCTTCCCATTCTCAGGATGGAAGAAATCTTTCTACGGTGATCTGCATGCGAACGGCACAGATGGCGTTGAATTTTATACACGGAAGAAAATGGTGACGGCTCGCTGGTAATGTAGGTACAAAACGTGATGGAGATAGAGAAGGAGTGGAAGACATGGCGCTGGTTTCGATGAAAGACATGCTCCAAAAGGCACTAGAAGAACAGTATGCCGTTGGGCAGTTTAATTTGAACAACTTGGAATTTACCCAGGCTATTCTGCAAGCGGCTCAGGAAGAGAAGGCACCTGTCATTCTCGGTGTCAGCGAGCCTTATATTCCTTATATGGGCGGGCTTCCATGCATTGTTGGAATGGTCAATGCACTCATCGAGCATTACGGAATTACTGTACCGGTCGCCCTTCACCTGGATCATGGCACAACCTATGAGGTGTGTGTACGGGCGATTCATGCGGGGTTTACCTCGGTAATGATCGACGCTTCGCACCACACATTGGAGGCGAACATTGAGGTGACTCAGCGAGTTACTCAAGTGGCTCATGTCCTTGGGGCAAGCGTTGAAGCAGAGCTTGGAAGAATCACTGGACGTGAGGATGACTTGGTGGTGGACGAAGCCGAGGGGATGTACGCAGTGCCGGAGGATTGTGTCAAACTGGTGTATCAAACCGGTATAGACTGCTTGGCGCCTGCTCTAGGTTCCGTGCATGGCCCGTACAGGGGGCAGCCTAAACTAGGCTTTGACCGGATGGGCGAAATTCAGCGATTGACTGGTCTGCCGCTTGTTCTGCACGGCGGCAGCGGTCTGCCCGAGAGTGAAATTCGGCAAGCAATCGCTTTGGGAACTTGCAAAATTAATGTCAATACAGATAACCAATCGGCCTGTACAGCAGCGATTCGCAGCTACTTACAAGAGCATCCGGAAGCTTATGATCCGCGTAATTATTTGATCCCCGCGCGGGAAGCGATCAAGGCTTCGGTTAAGGCGAAAATTCGTTTGTTTGGCAGCGATGGTAAAGCGGGAGGACATGTACAATGAAGAAGATCAGAGTTGGCATCATCGGTGCGGGAAGAATCGGAAAAATCCATACCGATAATCTGTTGAAATTGCCGCAAGTTGAAGTTGTAGCGGTGAGTGATTTATTTGCCGGGGCGGAATTAGAAGCATGGGCAGCCGAAAGAGGCATTGATCAAGTTGTGCAGGACAGCCAGGTGCTGCTTGCTAATCCCGACATAGACGCTGTGTTTATTTGTTCGTCCACGGATACGCATGTACCTTTGATTAAGCAAGCGGCAAAAGCGGGCAAACACATTTTCTGTGAGAAACCCGTTTCCATGGACATTACGCAAACAGAAGAGGCGCTGGAATGCGTTCGTCAAGCGGGAGTCCAGCTGCAAATCGGGTTCAACCGCCGATTCGATCATAACTTTAAACGTGTGCGCGACCATGTGCAAAATGGAACCATCGGAGAGCCTCATATTGTGAAAATCACATCGCGCGATCCGAATCCTCCACATCCGGATTACATCAAGGTTTCCGGCGGTATTTTCATGGATATGATGATCCATGATTTTGATATGGCTCGATTCGTAACGGGCAGCGAAGTAGAAGAGGTATACGCACAAGGAAATGTGCTGATCAATCCAGTTTTCGCTGAGCATGGCGATGTAGATACGGCTATTGTAACGCTTCGCTTCGCAAACGGTGCGCTCGGTGTCATCGATAATAGCCGCCAGGCTGTCTACGGTTACGATCAGCGAGTAGAAGTATTCGGCTCCAAAGGCAGTGTCGCTGTAACCAACGATCATCCGAATACGGCGGAAATCTCCACAGCCGAAGGCATTACGCGGGATAAACCGCTGCATTTCTTCTTGGAACGCTACAATGCAGCGTATATCCTTGAGACTCAAATGTTCATCGACAGCCTAGTGAATGGTCATGCACTGCCTGTTGAAGGCTTCGACGGGCTGCAGGCAGAGCGGATCGCATTGGCTGCGAAATTCTCAAGAGAGCTGCAGCGTCCGGTGAAAATCAGTGAAATCAGCGAGTTGTTGTCGCAGCAGTCAGTAGCACAATAATGCTCAATTATGTGGTTGGGAGGCAGGGATCGCATGTCGGATTCAAATCTGATCGTTAAAGCCCATGAGACAGATAAAGAGGGTGTCGTCCTTACTGTCACTCCGGAGTCTGCAGGGTGGGAGTATGTAGGATTTCAAGTCGTCAAGCTGACAGAAGGCCAAGTTCTGCGTCGTGAAACAGGGAGTAATGAAATCTGCCTGGTCCTTTTAAGCGGGAAAGCGGACGTCTCTACCAAGCTCCAAACATGGCAAGGAATCGGTGAGCGGATGAGCGTATTTGAGAAGATTGCACCTTATTCCGTGTATGTGCCAAATGATGATGTATACGAAGTTAAGGCCCTTACGAGCGTAGAGTTGGCGGTATGCGCCGCTCCCGGCTTTGGCCGCTACCCGGCCCGTTTGATTGAGCCAGCTCAAGTTGGCATTGAGGCTCGCGGATATGGCAATATCGAACGCCGGATTCATAATATACTGCCTGAACAGGAGTCAGCCGACAGCTTACTCGTTGTGGAGGTTTTTACCCCAGATGGGCATTGGTCCAGCTACCCGCCTCATAAGCATGATCGGGATTCGCTTCCTGATGAGTCATTGCTGGAGGAAACCTACTACTTCCATGTTCAGCCTGAGCAGGGTTTCGCGATTCAACGCGTGTATACAGATGATCACTCAATGGATGAGACGTTAGTTGTCCGTGACGGTCAAACCGTGCTGGTGCCGAAAGGCTACCATCCTGTGTGTGCGCCGCCCGGATACGAAGTGTATTATTTGAATGTGATGGCGGGGCCAACGAGAACGTGGAAGTTCCATAACGACCCCGATCACGCATGGCTAATGACGAAACCTCGCGAATAGCGCTGTAAGAACGGGTTGCAACTTGGATGCCTTCTGAGCATAATAGAGACTAATGTGGATGAAACAACGATGGGAGAAGCAAATGAAGGCAACCATATATGATGTAGCCCGTGAAGCCGGTGTATCGATCGCGGCGGTTTCGCAGGTCATTAACGGAAAAGGCAAAATCAGCGAAGAGCGCCGTAACGAAATTTTTCTCGTTATGCAGCGGTTAAATTATCGACCGAGCGTTATTGCTTCAGCTTTGACAGGCAAAAAAACATATACCCTGGGGCTGCTCGTCCCCGATATTTCTAATCCTTTCTTTGCTGAAATCGCGCATGCGGTGGAGGATCAAGGGCATCAGCTCGGCTATAGCATTGTCATCTGTTCAACGCATAACGAAGATGAGCGAGTTGAGAGATATTTGACGCTGCTGCAGCAAAAAAGTGTGGACGGCATGATCATCGGTACCGGAATGGACAATTTGGAGCTTCTGTCTCCCTTGGTAGATAAGGCGATTCCAATTGTTTCCATTGCTCGGGAGATGGCTAGTCCCTATGTACAAACCGTACATGTGGGTGACTTCGAAGGAGGCAAATTAGCGGCGCAGCATCTGTTGGACCTCGGACATACCCGGGTCGCGGTGTTGGCCGAGCATCTAAAGGTCAGCTCCTCCCGGGAGCGCATCCGCGGGTTCCGCGAAGCGTTAGCGGGCGCTGGGCTTGAGCTGCCGGAAGCCTCAGTGAAGTCCGGCGGCTACGACCTGCTTCGCGACGGCAAGCGCCAAGCGCTGGAGCTGCTCCAGCAGGAGGGGCGCCCTTCGGCGCTCTTTTGCTGTAACGACCTGCTCGCCATTGGCGCGCTTCAAGCGGCCAAAGCATTAGGTCTGCGCGTGCCGGAGGATGTATCGATCGTCGGCTTCGACGATACGATTCTAGCCTCGGTCACAGACCCGCCTTTGACCACGATCGCCCAGCCTATCGAAGCGATGGGGAAGCTGGCTGTTGATCTTGTGATCGCGCAGCTCGCGAACAAGGATGAGGCAAAGCCAGAGCATGTGCTTAAGCCGGAGCTGGTTGTACGCAAGTCTACCGGAGCGATAAGCACATAAACAAGAGAGGACCAGTCGATGATTGTCGATTGGTCCTTTCTTGTTGGCTTGGAAGGTGATATTCTTGTTTTATAAAGTTGTCTTAGCAATTATTATAAAATAGGGAGGAGATTTTTGTGGAAACTAATAAGTCCTGTTGCTCAGCAAGTCGAGATTCAGCTACACAAGTTCACTCCGATGCTCCGACACCTGTTCAGGCTCAGACTAAGGCGGTTGGCCCTAGCGATAGTCAAGTTTTGGACAAGTCGAGCATGATCTATTTGGATGGGGGCACGTTCCTGATGGGGACGGACGACCAAGAAGGTTTCCCTGCTGATGGTGAAGGACCGGTACGAGAGGTGACAATCAAGCCTTTTTACATAGATCCATGTACAGTAACCAATGCGGAATTCAAGCTATTTATTGATCAAACGGGGTATCGAACCGAAGCGGAAGCGTTCGGATGGTCGTTTGTGTTTCATCTGTTTGTGTCTGAAGCCACGGCTCAAAAGGTGAAATCTGCTGTGCAGCAAACACCATGGTGGTGGGTTGTTGAGGGAGCAGATTGGCAGCATCCGGAAGGACCGGACTCAAATGTAGAAGACAGATGGGATCATCCGGTCATTCATGTGTCGTATCAGGATGCATTGGCTTACTGCAAATGGTCTGGCAAACGTCTTCCTACAGAAGCTGAATGGGAGTACGCAGCCCGTGGCGGTTTGGTGCAAAAGCGCTATCCCTGGGGGGATGAGCTGAAGCCGGGCGGCCAGCATATGTGCAATATTTGGCAGGGGAAATTCCCGATCAAGAATAACGCCAGCGACGGCTATGCGGGTACCGCGCCGGTTCGAGCGTTCGAGCCTAATGGCTACGGATTGTATAACGTTTCGGGCAACGTTTGGGAGTGGTGCTCGGACTGGTTCAGTCCGGACTATCATGTCAAAGGCAAACGAGTGAACCCGTCAGGACCTCCATCTGGACAAGCCCGTGTGATGCGCGGAGGCTCCTATTTGTGTCACAAATCGTATTGCAACCGGTACCGGGTAGCTGCTCGTAGCAAGAACACACCGGACAGCTCAACAGGAAATATTGGTTTCCGCTGCGCGTCGGATGCTGAATAGAGACAATGCTTTCACGATAGGAGGTTCGGCTTACTGTGATCAAGTGTAGACATTGTTCCAAGACGACAGATCTTCAATTGCAGAAGTGTACGCACTGCGGGGTAGTTCTGGGTTATTCGGTTGCAGAGAAATTCGATCTACTCGCTGAATCGGTTGAGCATGCACTGAAAAAGGAATTGGAAGCAAGAAGAAAGCTGAAGCATTAATGGGAGATAGTCAGAAAAGACACGGAGAGGTCGCTTACAGAGCGGCCTTTTTTTTGATTAGTTTGTGGTTTGTGGGTGTTGGTTTATGTGCTGGGGGGAAGTTAGCGGGAAATAGTAGTTTTCCCATCTATATCAGATGAGGAGGCTACATGGATTGTCCCCTTGGAGCTGGGAGGCTGTGTGGATGGATTAATTGTAAGTAACGCCGATTACTCCTGTTATTTTCAGCAATCGATCCGTTTTTTCCCAAATAAATGGAATTTCTACTGCTAAATTCACAGATCTAGCAGATTTCGTGCAGCTACTGATGATTTAGCTGGAGCTTCTACCGCTATTTCATTCCCTGCCACAACTCAGTGTGGAATAACGGTATTATTTCCAGTTATTTCAAAGCTGGCAGCAGAAGCAGCGATTTCCGTATTCGTCACACACTCGGGAAGCCAGCTTCAACTGGGGGGGCCAGCCTTTCCGGTTCAGCTCCGCGAGCATTTACTGGCTGGGGCTGGATGAGAACGTGCCGAAACAAGCCTGTCTGCCCATACACTGTCTATGTGACCGTCCCGACAACTGTCTCCCTCAGCGAAAGGGAACTACTGTCCACTATTTTACCGATAGAGGCATAGATGCAAAGTTGAACAGAACTACAGAGGCTTATTTGCTCACAGCCGAGGTTAGGTTACAGCCCATGCGATCTGCTACTGCCCACCCGTTTTGCAACCGCCTACTTGCTTTACTACATCCCAGCACACTCCCCGTTAAAGTTCGCAATTAAGGTCAATTTATTGATATTCAGTCCAATTTAATCTCGAGACAAACTAAGTATACTTAATTTGTAGGCGCTTACAAGTCTGCAAATTAGAGTGATTGGGGTGATATTGATGTACGCAGGTTATACGTCACGGACAGCTAGAAGGAAAATGTCGTTCATGATGATCTGGGTGTTATCGGTCATGATGCTTTGGGGAATGGTCTATACGCCGCCGGCAGCAGAAGCAGCGGTTACCGGATTCGTCACACGCTCGGGTAGCCAGCTTCAGCTGGGGGGCCAGCCCTTTCGGTTCAGCTCAGCGAATATTTATTGGCTGGGGCTGGATGAGAACGTGCCGACGAATGGCACGATTGATTTCCCAACGTCATTCCGCGTGGATGACGCGCTCGCAACCGCCAAAGAAATGGGCGCAACGGTTGTTCGTTCCCATGCCATCAACTCTTTTGGCTGTGCCAAATGTATTATGCCAACGCTGGGTACTTACAACGAAGCCGCTTGGCAGAAGGTAGACTACGCCATTAAAGCAGCAGGCGATCAAGGGATCCGCTTAATTCTGCCGATCGTTGATATGTATAACTACTATCACGGCGGTAAGAAAACGTGGACCAAATGGTATGGGTATCCGGATGATGGCGTCATCTACACAGGATATGAATTTTTTAGCGATGCCAATATTATTAGCGCGTTTAAGCAGCATTTGAACGTCCTCCTGAATCGGGTTAATACATACACCGGGGTAGCGTATAAGAACGATCCGACGATTTTGGCTTGGGAGACGGGCAATGAACTTGGATGGTTTGATAATCCGACACAGCTCAAGAATTGGACACAGGACATTGCCAACTATCTGAAACAGCAAGATCCGAATCATTTGGTGGCCGATGGCAATTACGGCGTTGCAGATGCGCATTTGGCGATTTCCAGTATCGACATGTACTCGGACCATTTCTATACGTGGGGGAACAAGGGATTGTCGGTACCCATTCTGCAGCAGCAAGCGAATAAAGTAAGAACGGCCGGGAAAGTGATGTTCGTCGGGGAATACGATTGGACGAATGAGCAGTTCGGAACATTGGCAAATTTCCATACGGCGATCGAAAATGATTCGGTCATCGCAGGTGATATGTACTGGGCGCTGTTTGGCCACAACGACAATTATGGTTATGTACAGCATCCTGACGGTTTCACGGTACATTACCCTGGCGATACCACCTTCATGCGCACACAAGCACAGCAGATGAGGACTCACGCGTATAAAATGAGAGGCCTCAGCACGCCGCCGGCTCATGGCATTCCGGGAGCACCGCTCATCACAGGTTCGTCAACTTCCGGAGGCAAGTATGTGCTGAACTGGCGCGGTTCGGTGCCATCCGACAAGTACACCGTAGAGCGCTCTACGGCGGGCAGCAGCGGACCTTGGACGGTTGCTTGCAACCAATGCGCAACTGACAATCAAACGCCATGGACGGATGCGGGATCTACAGCAGGCGCAGCAACTTGGTACAGAGTAAAGGGACACAACTTATCCGGTGTTGCCGGCGCATATTCAAATGTGTACGCGATTTCTGGCACTCAGCTGCCTGCACCCGGAAGCTTCTCGCAGTCGCTGCCAACAAGCGGAGCTGCGAATGTCAGCGTAACGCCGCAATTCACATGGGGAGCGTCTTCAAATGCATCGTCCTATACGCTCGTCGTTGCGGATAATACGTCTTATACGAATCCTGCCGTCAACGTTAGCGGACTCACAAGCACGAGCTACACACCTACCACTTTGCTTACGAATAACAAAACCTACTATTGGAAAGTGACAGCAGTAAACGGCACGGGGTCCACGAATGCCGCTAATGCTGGACTTTCGTTCACAACGGTTGCGCAAGCGGCTCCTACGACGACGGTGGATGATTTCGAAAGCTATGCCTCGGATGCGGCGCTGCAATCAGCCTACGTGAGAAACTCAAGCGGAAACACGTTTACTGTGACTCGCGATACGGCTAACAAGGAAGCGGGCAGCTATGGTATGAAGATCGCCTATGCCGTTTCTGCAGCAACGGATTATGCAGGGGCCGTCCACACGCTCGGAAATGCGAATTGGACCGGCAATACCAGCTTAAATCTGTGGGTTAAACCGGACGGCTCGAACCGCATACTAACGATTCAGTTCAAGGAATCAAACGGGGAGCTGTGGGAAACGTATTACACGTTAGCGGGGACGACGGCGACAACACTTTCTATACCTTTTACCAGCTTCCAACATCCGGGTTGGTTTAGTGGCGGCAATGGGGTCGTCGATTTGGGCTCCATTTCGGAGAGCAATCTTTATATAAATAAAGGTTCAGGCGCAGACGGCAGCAGCATTATTTATGTAGACTCCATCAAGCTCGGTAACGGTACAACGCCTCCGCCCCCAACTCCTGTGAACATTGACAATTACGAGGGATATGGCGGTTCTAATGGCAACCTGCAAGCGGCTTATGTCCCGAACAGCAGCGGCAACGCAATAACAGCTACATTGGATTCAGCCAATAAGTCACAAGGCACATATGGATTGAAGCTTGCTTATACGATGGGTACCCCAGACTATACCGGCGTCATTCACACCATTAGTCAAAATTGGACCAGTAAAACCGGCATCCAATTCTGGCTGAAGCCTGATGGCTCGAACCGCACATTGACGATTCAGTTCAAGGAATCGAGCGGTGAACTGTGGGAGAAGGCGTACACGCTCTCAAGCACGGCAAGCGGAACTATCACATTGCCGTTTACCTCCTTCGCTCATCCTTCTTGGTATTCGGGTGGGAACGGGACGAGAGATTTAGGCGCAATCGCGGAGTTCAATATCTATGTGAATCAAGGCTCAGGCGGCGCAGGTTCCAGTACGATTTACTTGGATGATATTCAGGCTTACTAGGCTGCAGCAGGAAAATCGTTTTTACAAAATCCGAAGCCGTCATGCGGAAATGTCCGTATGATGGCTTTTGCCTATGTGATAAAATGAAAGACACCAGTAGGAATAATCTGGAATGCCCCAAGGGTGGGATGAACATGATCCGCATCATTGTCGTCGAAGACGAAAAACCGATTCAATTAGGCATCGTCAGCATTATTGAACGGATGGAGCCTGATTATCAGGTGCTGGGCTCGTTCGGAAACGGGCTGGAGGCTTTGCGGTTTTTGAACACACAAGCTGTAGACGTCGTTATTACGGATATATCCATGCCGAAAATGGATGGCTTTGAGCTTGCTGAACACGTTCGTAAGCAATACCCCCGAACGCATATTGTCATTCTAAGCGGGTTCAACCAATTTGAGTATGTCCGAAATGCGCTGCGCAAAGGCGTTAGTGATTATTTGGTCAAGCCTGTTAACAAGAAAGAGCTGGCCCAAATGCTACAGCAGGTGAGAGACCGCATGCAAGAAGAGCAGCATCAGAGAGCTCCGGAAACGGAGACCTATGAGCGAAAAGTCGTCAGTACGGTCAAGAGGATTGTTGAGCAGGCCTATAATCGTGAAATTGAGCTTTCCGAGCTCGCCAATCAAGTTTTTTTGACGGCCAGCTATGTCAGCTTTCTATTTCGCAAGGAAACGGGGATGACCATAACGGACTATATTATGCAGCTGCGCGTTTCTAAGGCGAAGGAGCTGCTGCTCCATCAATTGGAGCTCAAGACGTATGAGGTCGGCCAGGCTGTCGGTTACCCGGATGCGGCGTATTTCAACCGTCTATTCAAAAAGGTCGTTGGCATGACGCCTCGGATGTACCGGGAGCAAACGAAGCTGACTAATTTGCCGAACGGAAGCTAAAAAACAGCATTTGGCAATGCAGTCCAATAAAAAGCCAAGCCAGTACATTTTATCCGCAGAGTGACCCTCCTATAATTGTAGATGATCCAACTTGTAGGATACAGGGGAGGCGAACTTGTGCTAGTGAAGAGCATGTGTGCAAAACTGCTGGTTGCATTGTTGTTAGTGTCTACGATCTTTGGAGGATTCTTAGGAACACCAGAATTGAAAGCGGATCCAATTTCGACTTTGGATCATTTTATTACGCGTACAGGGGATAGGCTGATGGACGGTACGAGTGAGTACAGATTCATTGGCGCTAACGTGCCTACACTGACAATGGTGGAGGATGGCTATTGGCATGCGCCGACCGAGTGGGAGCAGCGGGATGCGTTCCAAGCGCTTAAGCAGATGGGCGCAACGGCGACCAGAACCTATGTGTTATCGGTTAAAAAGCAAGCGGATTATCCGGGCATGATTCGTCATGTCGAAGGACCGGGGCAATTTAACGAGGATGCTTTCAAAGTGCTGGACCGTGCGCTGGCACTTGCCAATGAATATGGCATCCGCTTAATTATTCCTTTCGTGGATCAATACGAATGGTGGGGCGGAATCGGCGAATATGCCGCCTTTCGAGGCAAAAACAAGGATGATTTCTGGACGGACCCGCAGATTAATGCGGATTTCAAAGCGACTATTTCTTATGTGCTTAATCGAGTAAACACAATCACAGGTGTCCCTTACAAGAATGACAAGGCGATTCTCGCTTGGGAAACAGGCAATGAATTGACGCCATCATCTTCGGCATGGACGTCGGATATCGCCTCTTTTATCAAGAGCATGGATGCCAATCATCTAATCGTTGACGGTAAATATGGCATTGATGAGTCCTCGCTTGCGGCAAGCAGTCCAGTTGATATCGTGAGCAATCATTACTACCCGAATCACTATGATAACTACGCCAATCAAGTTAGCTTGGATAAGTTGAAAGCTGCAGGCAAAAAAGCTTTTTATGTCGGCGAGTTTGGCTTTATTCCAAAAACAAAGTTAACACCTTTCCTAAATAATGTTATTGAAAGCGGTACCAGCGGGGCTTTGATTTGGAGCCTGCGCTATCACAGCGAGGATGGAGGCTTCTTCCGTCACACGGAAGGAACCTATGACGGCGTTTTCTACGAAGCTTACAAGTGGCCGGGTTTCCCGGCAGGTGACAGCTTCGAAGAAGCAGCGAC
This sequence comes from Paenibacillus sp. J22R160, assembly GCF_059692135.1. Lineage (NCBI taxonomy): Bacteria > Bacillati > Bacillota > Bacilli > Caryophanales > Paenibacillaceae > Paenibacillus > Paenibacillus sp. J22R160. The sequence continues at coordinate 66,422 of NZ_JCAUAU010000025.1, forward strand.
GCTAGCACTGCTGCGCGATAAGGCGTACGAAATTCGCGGCATCGCAAATGAGCCGGCTTTGGAGGCGCCAGCTGCGCCGGTTATGTTGCCTGTAGATACGGTGTCCCGTATCGGATGGAAAGGATCAACAGGGGCGGCAGCCTATACCGTCGAACGATCGGTTTACGCGGCTGGACCGTGGCAGGTTATCGGTCCTGAGGTGTATGATGCGGCAACGAGTGATTTGTTCGACGATATGAGATCTGTGACTGGAGCCACTTACTTCTATCGCGTGAAGGCCAAAAATGCAACAGGTGAATCTCCCTACTCACAGGTCATGGGTCCAGTCATTGCCAAGCATGCAATCAGTGATGAGCTGATTGACTACAGCAAAATGTACCAGTATGCAACGGATCTCGCCTTTACAACGGATTCTCCGGAGCTGTTTGCAGGTGATCATTACCGGTTGAAGCTGCAGCCGAATGCCGTGGATCAATTCGTTACTTATGCGCTGCCTGCCACAGCGAGCCAATCACCTGAAGTGAAAGCTGTATCCTTGCAAGTCACGGCCTTCAGAAGTCCTGGTCATCCTGCGAGTGAGTTTACAGTTTGGACCTCTGCGGACGGAACCAACTACACGGAGCTTCCAGTGACCAAAGCGGAATCAGGCGGGAATTGGACGCAGGTCATGTATCGCACAAACAGTTTCCCGACGGATGCAGTTTATTATAAAATCGCTTTCCCAGCAGGAGATTCACTCTCCCAACTGGGTGGTGTGGAGCTTGTTTACAATCATACAAGCGGCGAAGAGCTTATTTATCAAAAAGCTAGCTCAGGCACGGACATCGTGACGGGGATATTGACCGATGAGATGAACAATGCGCTCAAAATGGTTGAGCATACACCGAACTTATCGTTCACCTCGGACAATCCGCAATACTTCGGCAATGACCTTAAGAGGCTGACGCGCACAGCGAATGAAGCCGAGTCGTTCGTGCATCGAACGGCTGGCACTATGAACTATTTTGTTATGACGAGTTATGCAAGGCAAAATCCAAGCGACTACCGGCTGGAGGATTTCACATTCTCAACCTCCACAGATGGCATTCATTATACACCTCTGCAAGGGCTCGTTAAGGAGGAAGTGCCCGGCGAGGGCTACTGGAACCGTACGGTGTATACAGCTTATACGCTGCCAGCGGATACGAAGTACTTGAAGACGGTCTTCCCGCTCGTTCCTTCTGCACATGCCGATCAGACTTGGAATCCGCAAGTGGGACGAATTCAGATTGGTGTCGGCGATGAAAGGCTTGAACCCCCAACTCATGAAAAGAGCGCGGTTATTGAGAATTTTGAAAATTACAGCGGCTCGAATGCGACATTGAATCAAGCGTACACCAAAAATCAGTGGGGCTCGCCACTGTCAATTTCGCTCGATGGCGTCAATAAATCCGAAGGTAATTATGGCTTGAAATTGAACTCTTCCCTCAGCGCAGGCTGGGCTGGGATGGAGAAGAGCATTACGAACACCGATTGGTCCGGCAATAGCGGCATTTCTTTCTGGGTCAAACCAACCGGAGGAACAACTGGTATTTCCATTCAATTCAATGAAGGTATGGCGTCCAATGGCGAAGTGTGGAAAACGGATCTGCAAGTGTCAGGAGAGGAGCCTCAGCTCATCCAATTGCCGTTCAGTAAATTCTATGTCGCTGATTGGTGGAAAACCTCCAATCCAACGGCTGGAAACAATCAGATTGATTTGTCATCGATCATTACATTCTCCTTGAATATAGATGGCCAAGGTGAAAGAACGCTTTATTTTGATGATTTTAAATTATATAAGTCACCGGTCGTTGATTCATTTGACGGCTATGGCGACGACAATAGCAAGCTGCAAGCGGCTTACAAGCGGAACACAAGCGGCGATGCGATCACATTGGCTTTAGACGCCGACCATAAGCAAGCGGGTAAGTATGGCCTGAAGCTTAACTACGTGCTGACAGATACCGGCTATGCAGGCGTTAGTAAAGCGATGAGCGGTGCCGACTGGTCAGGTTATAACGGCTTGCAGCTGTGGGTGAAACCCGGCGAAACGAACCGTGGATTGACCTTGCAAATCAAGGAATCCAGCGGTGAGTATTGGGAAGCCAAACTATTTACTTCCGATCTCGCCGAAGGACTGTTGAGCCTTCCCTTTGGGGCGTTCCACCAGCCACAATGGTCCAGCAAACAAAATGGGCTGCTAGATTTGACCTCGGTGGAAGAGTTTTCAATTTATGTCGATAAAGGAGCAGGAGGCAATGGAGCGGGCACGTTGTACGTGGATTCCATTGAGGCAGCTAACGTCAGAAGCATAGATAGCTTCGACCTCTATACCCAGTCATCTGCGGTCCAAGCGGATTATGTGCCAAGTCAGTGGGGCGATACAATCCAAGCTGCATTAGAAAGTGATACAAAACAACAGGGGAAACATGCCATGAAGCTAAGCTACACGCTGACGGACGGCATTGGCTACGCAGGTGTCACGCGCACGCTTGGCAAAGCAAACTGGACGCATAACGGCAATGCGATTTCCTTTTGGCTGAAGTCTAACACAGCTGGACATGGACTTACCTTGCAATTAAAGGAAAGTGACGGCGATATCTGGGAAGCGCAAACGGCCATTACTGGAACGGAGGCGCGTATAGTCCAAATTCCGTTTGGCGGATTTGGCTTAAATAAACAGTGGTCAACGGGTGACGGCCAATTGAACTTGGCCAGCATTGCCGAGTACTCGATCTATGTGAACAAAGGCCCAGGGCAAGCAGGAGCGAATGTGATCTATTTGGATACATTGGCGATGGATCAAGTGCCAGTGATCGACAATTTCGATTACTACGGCGGCGGGGGAGACTTGGTTGCGGGCGGCATCTATACGACCAATGTCTGGGGAGGTCCAGTCACTTTTGCGCCGGAGGCGTCCCAGAAGGAAGCGGGTGCTTTTGGTGGTAAATATACGTATGAGCTGCCTACAGCCTCCAAAAACTTCGCCGGTGTTAACAAGAAACTCGATCATATGGACTGGACGACATATGACGGCATTCGCTTGTGGATGAAAAAGGATGCCTCTAATCGGAAGCTGACGATTCAATTTCTGGAAGCCAACGGGGAAGCATGGGAGTCCTATGTCACGCTTAGCGATGACGCTGCGGGCGTGATAAAGCTGCCGTTCAGCAAGTTCCAATTAGCGCCATGGAGTACCAGTGGAGACGAGAAGCTAAACCTAAGCGATATCACGGAATTCTCCCTTTATGTCAATCAGGGGGATGGTCCACTAGGAGCGGGAGCCTTATTTTTTGATTCCATCGAGATTTATCAAAATGAAACAACGCTGCCGCCGATTGATGATTCAGATGGTGATGGCAGCGGTAGCGGCGGCGGTTCACCGGAGCCTGGCGTTGTTGAGAAAACCAACGAGATCGAGTTGACAGCCAGCTCGCTAACCCTGCGTACTGTTACTGACAGCAATGGGCAATCCAAGAAGCAAGCTGTCATTAAGGAAGATGATCTCAAGTTGGCTGTTGAACTTTTAGCCAAAAAGCCGCCAGGCACACCAATGATCCTAACGTATGATGAGTCGTCCATCGATGAAGTGCTCATCCCGAGCTCTGCATGGGCAGGGACAGGGATTCTAAAGCTTCAAACCAAGTCAGGGACGTATTCGCTTCCGTCTTCGATCATGGAGAATCCGGTTGTTCGGAATACGACTCACGAACTTCAACAACCGATTATGCTTCATGTAGCCATAATACCATTAGCGGCAGATGATGCTGCCAAAGTGCGCGAAGCAGCGCAGAAGCAGGGGGCAGACCTAATTGGTCAGCCCGTTGAATTCCGCCTTGCCATATCCGGCAGCGATAAACGAGTAGAACTTCAAAGTTTCGGCTCGCTTTTCGTGATGAGAAGCTTGTTCACGGACGCTTCGGTGGATATAAGCCATGCTTCGGCGGTTGCCTACGACAAGCAAACAGGAACCTTTACGTATGTTCCTGCGACTTTTATACAACATGGCCATGCAACAGAAGCGGTCATTCGCAGAAATGGCAACAGTGTATATGCGCTTGTGAAGCATGAGCAAACGTTCAGCGACGTTCCAGCCAACCACTGGGCGAAGTCGGCCATTGAGGAACTGGCGTCGAAGTTCCTGCTAAGCGGCATGACGGAGAGCACCTACGCACCTGACCGCTCCGTCACGCGAGCAGAGTTTGTGGCGATGCTGACGAAAGCATTAGGGATTGTACCGATTAGCAAATCGTCACCTGCCTTTACTGATGTAGGAGCTAACGATTGGTTTGCAGGTTCAGTCCATGCTGCCAGCGAAATTGGCTTAGTTGAGGGGTTCGAAGACCACAGCTTTAAGCCGAGCCGCACCATAACTAGAGAGCAGATGGCCGTTATGCTGCAAAGAGCGCTCGCCTTGGCAGAAATCAAAGCTGCCGTGAATTCAGCCGGTAAATTGACGTTCACCGATGAGGCAGCGATCTCCTCGTGGGCCAAGGATGCGATTTCGCAGGCGGTGGGGGCGGGGCTGCTGAGCGGTTATCCGGATGGCGCTTATCGCCCGCAGGCTGTGGCTACACGCGCTGAAGCAGCAGTTGTTTTCCAACATATAGTAAGCATGTTGAAATGACGCGATGAGGGGGCTGCGGCCCCCAAATCTGCTTGCATGTTGTTGTCTAGAGACAACAAAACAGGAAATACAGTACAAGGAAAAACAAATTCGTACCATTTTGTTGCGAAATCGGAAGTCCTATAATAAGAATGTAAGCGCTACACAAACTAGTTAAATGGGGGGAAAACGATGAAGAAGACGATTACAACCTCAACAACAGTATGCCTATTAATAGCAGTTCTCGCTGCTTGCAGTGGTCAAAGCACGACAACAACAACAACGACATCAGCAAGTGCGACACCTGAAGCGAAGGCTTCAACGGCAGCTGTGGCTACAGAAGCGCCAAAAGCAGCAAATCCAAACGATGAGATAAAAGGAAAGATCGTATTCGCCACAAACCGTACTGATCTAATAGACACGAAGCTGAAAGAATACCGGGAAGCTTTTAAGAAGAAATTCCCGAATGCCGATGTTGAATTTGAAGCCTTGAAGGATTATGAAGCTGCTATCAAGCTGCGTTTGGCGACGGCTGAAGTGCCTGACGTTGTGCTTATTCCGAACATTCCGAATACACAGCTTCCTGATTATTTTGCCCCGCTGGATGATCTCGGACTCAATGACAAAATTCGCTTCAAGGATTATAAGACAGCTAATGGCGGTACATATGGACTTGTGACTGGCGGATCGACCACAGGCATCGTTTATAACAAAAAAGCTTTCGCCGATGCGGGCATCACTGCGCCTCCAAAAACGCTGGACGAATTTTATGCCGCTTCCGAGAAATTGAAAGCAAAGGGCATCGTTCCCCTTGCCACGAACTATAAAGACAAATGGCCGCTCTATACATGGCAGCACGTGGCTGTAGCGATGTCGGGCAATCCGAACTTCTGGAATGACCGCATTAAGCAGGAAAACGCGTTCGACCCGAACGGCGCTTTTGCGAAATCGCTAGGGATTCTCAAGACGCTAATCAGCAAAGGCTACGCCGAGAAAGATATCAACTCCACGAACTGGGAGCAGTCCAAGAAAGATGTGGCTTCCGGTAAGATGGCGATGTATCTGCTGCCTAACTGGGTCATCCCGCAAGTCATCGAAAACGGCACAGATTCTGCAAATGTTGGCTTCTTCCCAATGCCGTTCGACAACAGCGGCAAGCTGACAACGCTGATGACACCAGACTATTTCTATGCGGTAAGCAAAAATAGCAAAAATCTTAAAACAGCGAAAGCTTTCGTGAAATGGTTAATCGAAGAATCCGGCTATGATGACTTTGCGGGCTTCATCCCATCTCTGAAAGATAAGAAATCCTCCGTTACACAGCTGTCTGATTTCCTGGCAACGAAAGATCTGAACTTCGTGGAGATTGCCGCTGACAACAGTGATGCCATGGCTATTCAAAATAAAGCGCAAATTGATTTGAACGACATTGCTCAAGAAGTTGCCGTAACAGATGTTGCCAAAGTATTTGATAAGTACAACAAGAAGTGGAACGAGGCCAAAAAAGCGTTAGGCAAATAGTTTGCACCAAGGCAACCGAATAAGGTTGGATGCTGGATGCTCGGAACATCCAACCTTGTTCTTCAAATTAAACGGCAATGAGGTATGGAAATGACCTACCAACGACAGAAAATCGGTTTAATTATAACGTTCCTCTTCGCTCCCTTGCTGCTCCTTATGACGTTCACTTATTATCCGGCTCTCCGGCTGATCTATTTAAGCTTTACTTCGTGGGATGGCGTGAGTCCAATGAAGGCATGGGTAGGCTTCCGAAATTACATGGAAATCATGGAGAACCATGAGGTCTTTTATGTCTTTCTTCATAATATCGCCTACTTTGTTGGCGGCATTTTGCAAAATGTGATCGCCTTTTTCTTTGCTGTACTGCTGAACAGTAAGTTGAAGGGTCGCAATGTGTTTCGAACAGTCTTATTTCTGCCTTACATAATGAATGGTGTAGCTGTCGCTTTCATGTTTGGTTATGTTTTTGACACCAATATGGGGTCTCTGAATTATTTCCTTGGCCTGTTTGGTTTTGAGCCTGTTAGTTGGTTAGGCAAGCCTGGGCTTGTGAACGTATCACTGGCTTCCATCTCGGCATGGAAGTTCATGGGTTTCAACATGGTGGTGTATTTGGGGGCGCTGCAGTCGCTTCCGGAGGATATATTTGAGGCGGCGAGGATTGACGGTGCTCGCAGATTACAAGTTTTGCGTTACATCACATTACCTGGTATGCGGAAAATTATCGAGCTTAATCTGTTTCTGACGGTGATCGGGGCCTTGGAAGTGTTTGATTTACCTTTCGTCCTGACCAAAGGCGGTCCTTTATCGGCCAGCAAAACGTACGTTCAGCAAACAGTGGAGACAGCGTTTCAATATAATAACTTTGGTCTCGCCTCAGCGATGAGCGTCCTGCTCATGATCGTAGTCATTGTCGTCGTATCTGCGCAGCGTAGAATAGTAGGAGGAAAGGAGGACTAAATCTATGCAACCTAGACAGCTAACGATAACCGTGAAATACGTTCTCCTGGGTGCGGCAAGCCTCATTATCTTTTTCCCGCTATACATTTTGTTTATTAATGCTTTCAAGGGCAGCAAGGAATACGGGATGTCCAGCGCTTTTTCACTGCCGAATTCATTCCTCGAGTTTGAAAATTTCCGCCTTGTATTTGAACGTGGCAATTTGGGGCAGGCTTTTCTCAACACCGTAATCATTATCGCGCTTTCTCTCATCGGCAACATCGTTATGGGAACAATGGTCGCATATGTATTAGGCCGGTTTACTTTTCCAGGACGCGGGTTGATTCTCGGCTTGTACACAGGGGCAGCGATCATCCCAGCCATCACGACACAGGTTGCTATTTTCTCGATTATCAAATGGCTTGGGCTGTTTAATACCCATTTTGCGCCCGTACTGCTTTACATTGGTGCCGATGTGGTTCAGATTTACATTCTGCTTCAGTTTATCCGCAACATTCCGTATGAATTGGACGAAAATGCCATGATGGAAGGCCTGTCTCTTTACGGCATCTTCTATAGGATCATCGTTCCGCTGCTGACGCCGGCCATCTCAACGGTTATCATTCTTAAATCCATTTCAATTTATAATGATATGTATACGCCTTACCTGTACATGCCTTCTCAGAAGCTGGGAGTCGTTTCCACAACTCTGATGAAGTTTACGGGGACGAACAGTGCGGAATGGCAGTTAATCTGCGCGGCGATTCTCATTATTTTGCTTCCGACAGTCCTTCTTTACCTGTTTTTGCAGCGCTATATTTTTTCCGGCATTACGAACGGTTCTGTGAAATAAAGTGAAAGCAGGATACGGGACTGTGCAGGTGGAATAGTAACCCAAGACTCTTATGCGGAGTCGTGGGTTTTTCTGTTATTCGTTAAGAAAGGGCTTACATTTCACTCGATAAATAGCTAATCTATGACTAAATAGGGCTAGGGGGAACCAGATTTGCTGAAAGATATATGGCATTGGATCATCAGATTATCTTTGACGCAGAAGCTTATTACCGTGTTCGTCATCCTGATAACCGTACCTATTGTGACGATTAGTATGATCTCTTACTCCAGTTACTCCAAATCGATCGAAAACAATACAGCCGTATACGTGAATCAGATTTCTCAGAAAATTCTGGAGCGTGTCGATCAGTATGTATCGGATATCAAGCGAGTGACGGGCAGCCAAATTTACATGCAAGATATCCAAGAGTCGCTCGCAAATCCAACTAAAACGCTGGAGGAAACGAATCGACTGCAAAACTTCGTCAAAGGCTTAAACTCGCTCAAAAATGATACGGAATCTGTCTACATTTTTGACAACTACGGCAATATGTACGATAGTACGAAAAATGATACGATCAGGGCCGATATTCGGCAGCAAGCTGTTGATCTTAGGCAGCGAGTAAGAAACGCGCAAGGCTCATCTATCGTCATTTCCACGCAAAAAATAACGACAGGTCGCGCGGATAAATACTATTTTTCCATCGCCAGAGAATTGAAGAATACGAACTCGCTCGAAGGGATCGGCATGATTATTTTCGATTCCCGGATTCAAGTGATTGCAGATGCGGTGCGTGAGCTCGACAGTATCACCAAAGGGCGCACCATGGTCCTTGACGATCAAAATACCGTGATTTACGACAGTGATCAAAAGCTGATTTCAACGAATGTTGCGCAGAATGATCTCGTGCAGAAAGCCGTCGGTGCGCAAGGAAGCTTTAAAATGAACCTGGAAGGCATTACCTATTTGACCTCTTATACGACTTCAGAAGTGACAGGCTGGAAGCAAATTGTGTTGATTCCGGTCAATCAGTTGACGCAGGAAACAAGAGTTACACGTGATTTTACGATGGTGCTCGTCTTGTTATCCATTACAGTAGCACTAATCACTTCTTCCTTAATCGCTGTCGCTTTAACACGCCCGCTGCGTGATTTAATGCGAACGATGAAACAGGTGAACAAGGATAATCTGGATGTGCAGATACAAGTCAAGTACTCGGACGAGTTCGGCATACTAGCGAAGCATTTTAATAATATGATAAGAAGAATTCATGAGCTTGTGGAAGAGGTCTATCAGACGCAGAACCGGAAACGTGAGGCAGAGCTCCGCTCGCTGCAGCATCAAATCAATCCGCATTTTATTTATAACACACTTGAGGTCATTCGGATGACAGCGGAAGTGAAGCGCGATTATGAGATATCGGAAATGACTTATAATCTAGGTGAGCTGCTGCGCTACGGTATTTTGCGGGGAACCGAGAAAGTGACGATTGGCAAGGAACTGGATCATTTGGAAAAGTATATTGCCCTGCAAAACTTCCGGTTTTCCAAAGACATTCAGATACACCTGGACATTTGTGAGGAGCATATGGGCTATCCCGTGATTAAGCTGCTGTTCCAACCGATTGTGGAGAATGCGATCCTGCATGGCTTCGAGACGAAGGAAGATGATTGCCGCATTACGATTTCCTCGCAGGAAGAGGGGCAGATGGTTTATTTCAAAGTGACTGACAACGGTTGCGGGATGAATGAGGAGCAGCTAGAGGTGATACGCAGCGCACTTCAAGGGAAGTTGCAGGAGAAAAGAACAAATATCGGCATTGCCAATGTGAACGAGCGCATTGTGCTGCAATATGGACCCCAGTATGGTCTTCGTTTAAGTAGTAGAGAGGATGCCGGAACAACGGTTACGATTGTGCTGCCTTTACTAGAAGTAAGAAAGGAGAGCGCTTAACATGACAATGAAAGTTGTGATAGTCGATGATGAGCAGCGAATTCGTATAGGCCTGCAGGCGATGATTCAATCGATGGAGCTCGCTGTTCATATGACAGGACTTTGCGCGAACGGGATTCAAGCGATGGATAAAATGAGTTCCTGGGAGGAAGGCGACTGCAAAGTCCTTCTTACGGATATCAAGATGCCCATGATGGACGGCATGAAGCTGATCGAAAAAGCGCGCGGAGCTTACCCGGATGTGCATATTATTCTGCTCAGCGGGTTTAATGAATTTGAATATGCCCGGCAAGCGATTCGTTATGGTGTTGTCGAATATTTATCAAAGCCGGTGAATAAAAAAGAATTGTTTCAAACTCTCAAACGGATTCAGACCTCATGGGGCCTTGCGAGCCCTGAGGAAAATGCTGAAAAGCCTAGCCAAGAGGATGCAAAGGGACATAAGAAGCAGATCATCGGCGATGTGATACGGATGCTGGAAGCAGATCTGAATCAGTCGGTCGATCTCATGGATTTGTCCGCGAAGGTCGGTTTAAACGCCAGCTATCTATGCAAATTGTTCAAAAAAGAAACGAACAAAACGATCACCGATTATGTCACGGATCTGCGCATCATGAAGGCTAAGCATATTTTGGAGGATTACCCGGATGTGAAGATGTATGAAGTGGGCTCCCTTGTCGGCTATGCCGATCCAGTCTACTTCACTAAACTGTTTAAAAAGACGGTGGGCATGACGCCGAAGGAATATCAGAGCGGGCTGCGGACGTAGATGATGATGACCGCAAAATAGTCGTATTTTTGCACAAGATGTGTGTACATTTGGAAGGGGAATATTGGTAAGCTTGAACCAATAAGCTGAAGGAGGAAATAAGCATGCTCAAAGTAGCTATTATTGGTGCAGGGGCCATATCGACCGCACATATCGAAGCCTATTTGAAATTCCCGGAGCGCTGCCAAATTGTGGCGATTAGTGATATCTATGTGGACAAGGCACAGGAGCGAATAGACCATTACGGGCTGAAGGCCAAAGCCGTCAAAGATTATAAAGAACTGCTCACGGGGGAGCTCGACCTCGTTTCCATTTGTACACCACCGTATACCCATGCTTCATTGGCTGTTGAATTTATGGAGGCTAACACGCATGTGATGGTGGAAAAGCCGATGGCGTCTTCGCTCGAAGAATGCGATACGATGAATGAAGCGTCGCGGCGCACAGGCAAGCTGTTGTCCGTTGTGGCTCAGAATCGCTTCAAAACGCCGATGATGAAAATGAAGTCTGTGCTAGAAAGCGGACTTATGGGGAATATTCTGCACGTGCAGGTTGATTCGTTCTGGTGGCGCGGTCATTCGTATTATGATCTGTGGTGGCGCGGCACTTGGGAAAAAGAAGGCGGCGGCCCGACGCTGAATCACGCCGTGCATCATATTGATGCGCTGCTGTGGATGATGGGCAGCCCGAGTGAAGTGCAGGCATTCATGAGCAATGTTGCGCATGATAATGCCGAGGTGGAAGATCTTTCGATCGGTATGCTGCGCTATACGAACGGATCGCTCGGTCAACTGACCAGCTCAGTCGTACATCACGGGGAAGAGCAGCAGTTGATTTTTCAAGGCGCTAAGGCGCGTGTCTCAACCCCTTGGAAGGTGAAAGCATCGAACTCAAGAGCGAACGGTTTCCCTGAGCCGAATCCAGAGTTGGAGTCGCAGCTGCAAGCTTTCTATGATGCTCTGCCAGACGTGGTACATGAAGGCCATGCGGGCCAAATCGATAATGTGCTTACGTCCATTGAGACAGGCGCACCACTCTTGATCGATGGTAGTAGCGGCAGGCAAACACTTGAATTAATTACAGCTATCTATAAATCGGCAAGCACTGGTCAATTAGTGAAATTCCCGATCGGCCCGGAGGATGCATTCTATACCCGTGAAGGTGTACAGGCGAATGCAACTCATTTCTATGAGAAAAATAAGTCGATCGAAAATTTTGCAACGACGACGATCACAACGGGAAGCAGCTACAAATAAGGAAGCAGCTTATTGCGGCTGTCAGCGCTGCTTCTGCCATTGCAAGCGGAATTGATGAGGTGTGCTGCCCATGCGGCTTTTAAACATTTTGCAGAAGTAGGAACTGTTCGTAATGCCGATGTTTTCGGCGATTTGTGCAATCTGCTGCTCGGTTGAGGTTAGCAGCATGACAGCTTGCTGCATTCTACGTGCGGTCACATAGTCGGAAATGCTGCTGCCCGTGCACTCTTTGAACAGGTGAGAGAGATGGTAGGGAGATAGATGAAGCTCGCTAGCCATATGCTCAAGTCGAAGCGGCTCTGTGTAATGTCCTTCGAGCCAGGCCAGAATGCGCTCAGCCTGATGCTTATGACGCGTGGGGCCAGAGTCGAATTGCACATCGCTTCGTTCCCAAATCTGCCGTAAGGCCCGGAAAAAGGCAACTAGGAATAAGGAGAACTCCTCTAGCTCATCTTTCTTGGCTAGCATCGGTATTTTCTCTTCTAGGCTTGGAAAAAGGGAAAGCAGCGATTCCGGCTCACCGATATTATAGATGCATGGCGCAGGCAGCTTGCTAGTGTGCATTTGTTTGAAAAATGTGAGCAATTTCGGCCATCTTTCAAAATAGGATTCATAGAGATAGGGCTCGAAATGCACAATAGAACGGATGAATGGCGTGTCGGGACTCACTTGGATATGGTGCAGCTGATAGGGTTGGAAAACGCAGAGCATGCCGGCGGTAACTTCATAGCTTTGCTGATCCACAATCAGCGTGCCATGTCCCTCGTGTACGAACAAAATCTCAACACCTTGATGCGCATGAAAGGTGCCATGAAACTGTTCGTTGCCGATCGTTTGGCGTCGATAGGCAAAGTAGAGCGGACTCTCGCTGAAGCTAAGATTCTGAATATACGTCATCTGAAGCACGTCCCTCTGCTGCCGCGGCAGCGTTAAAAGAGCTTAATCCCAGCTTGCTAAAGCTGATGGATTAAGCTTTTTTTTGAAACAAATAAAAATATATATGATTTGGGGGCTTTCAGGGGAACTACAGTCCGCTATTTTGCAGATTTCACCTGAAAAACAGACCATGTGGACAAATAAGAGCCTGTAGTTCCGTTCAGAAGGAAAACTACTCGTTTTTCTCCCAATAGAGGACTCCAGTTCCCTTAGTGAACCCTATTCTGTCGCTAAACCTAAAAGGGCCGTCCCTGACGGTTTTTCTTATAAGTATAAGCAGTTATTCCGCCGTTACCTTTTGCATTTTGGCTGGGTTGTTAATTTTGTAAGGGACAGGATGCTTGCTGAGCTTCTTGGCTACGATTTTGCACTCAAAGGTGACGGTATCTCCGACTTCGAGCTCCAGCTTTTTCAATGTATTACTGTGACTGGACCATGCTGTACCAATCTCCATCGCAGGATCTGTGATGGAAACAGCTTCATAAATAATGACTTCATCATCATTATCGGAGAAATTGTTCGGGACGGTAGTAAATTCCTGTACCGTAGCAATCATTTTTACTTTATCTTCAGGCAGCTCTAGCTTAGGCGCCTTCTCTTTTTTGGCTGCTTTTTCTTTCGGCTGCTTTGTTTTCGGAGCTTTAGCTTCTTCAGCCTCTTGCTCGGCAGGAGCGGAGTCGTCTGCGATGGACTCCACAGCAGCTGGCACTTCAGCTTCAGGCTCTAGAGCCTCAGTTCCAGCCGTCTCATCTGTAGCTGCCGTTAGTCTTTGACTGTAATTGGCCGCCTGCATCTCCTTCAGATAGGAGGGGTGAATGCAGTGCAGCTGTTTATTGTCGAATTCAATGACAGCCGTCATTTTATCCACCAAGCCGACGATGCCGCAAGGCAAGTTCATGCCGTTGTTTTTGTAGTAAAAAGCTTTCGTTTTGGCCGCTTTCTCAGAAAGCAAGCCCCATTCTTTACACTGCTCCAGTTGTTCGGTTTCATCTTCGAAGGTTGTGTATGTTTCAGGTTGAATGGTGAATGCAAGTACCATGTTCGGTGCCGCCTTTCTATGTATATATAAGATAAGGTTCCATTATTGTTCTAATCGGAAGTCATCCGTTTTCTCGCCATCTTCCCAAATTTCCACAAATAGGGCTTCGCTGTTATCGAAATCAGCAGGTGTGAACGATAGCGCTTTCTCCTCGTCTGTGCCTACATAAACATTTTCCATTTCTTCGCCGTCGAAAGAGAGGATGACGTATATTTTCATGCCAAAATGCCTCCAAATCAGTTGATATGAATTATTATAACACAATCGCCCAAAAGTTCGCATGAGGTGGCATAGGTTTAAAATGATAAAACAAGCTGCCTTAGGAAGCTTGTTTTTTGGCCGTATTTTATCCGCAGAGATGAAGTGCCTAGTAAAGTTAGTAGTGAAGGGAGAGACCATATTCCCCTGATGCAGAAGACGTGTTATTCAGGAGATCTACAAAACCAATATCGCCGTATGTTCTTGTAAATGTACTACCTACTGGCACAGTAAAAGAATCGATAGTTGCTCCAACTGAGTTGCGAATGGTCACATCTACGTTTCCTCCACTTATCGCTCTTACACTAACAGAACCGCTAATTGGCAATGGGGGGACAGCAGGAGCTGAAGTATCAATCGCGTAAACGGTTAATGTCGTGCCGGCAATTAACATAAACGTTCCGCAAATATCGTCATTAAAAGAATCTTTGTTGTTGCATAGACAAGGCATACAATCATCTCCTACGGATCTTAGATTGTTAAATCATTACTTTACTATTAATGCTGGATGATTGTAGTTGGTATAGATACTAACATAGCAGCTCGTCTATATTTAGAAATATGTTTATACACCTAGCAACTCTATGTTTTACAAGTGATTTGCTCCGTTTCTTCTTTTACTAGGTAAATTTCGTCTTTGGGTGGGCTATCACAAACGATCTGCGGACGAGGCGTAACCGTTATTTTGTTCTTATGACTCTTACGTTTTCTTATAGCAAAATAATGTGCGGTGACGGAGAATTGGCCTACGCATTTAAGTTTTGCTGAGCTTGAGGCGCTAATTTCTAAACCCGCGACTGCTCCCAAAGTGATTGATTTTGTTTGATTAATCTCTGTTAGTGTAAATAAGGTGATATCGGAAATCCCATCCCCTGTTGTATCTGCTTTAACCGTCAACGTACAATGCGGACTCTGATTCCGTACTGTAATCGTTCCAAAAGGCAGATTGCGCCCCGTATAGGCCGTCCGCCAATATTGCACGCTTTCGCCATTGCTTTCTTGTGAAATGCTGCCGCAGATTTCATCTGTTACGAGCTGTTTCTGAAGTGGAGATGTTTTCCTCTTTCTACAGATTAACTTTTTAGTTCTGCGAATTTTGCATGATTTTCTAACACGTCTTTTATGACACGGCAAAGAAACCACCTCCTATACACCAATTTATGGATGAAACCTCGTTTATGGTTGGACGACTTGACTAATGAATCCATCCATGTTTATTTCTAATGCCAGTCGCACTGGCTTAAAATCGAGCCAAAGTTCATATACATGAATACAAGCTCGAACGCCAGAGATGAGCGAAGGAGTTTCTCAGCAGCGGCTGCGCGAATAGGATTGAGGGGGTTTCTAGGATGTTGATTGCGGTTATTTGCGTAATCGGGTGTCTCTCCGGGTTTATGCTTTTTAGAAAAAATGTGCTTCGGCCCGGTTATGTGCCAGGCGCTGAAAAAGTGAAGCTTTCCGTCATTATTCCAGCTAGGAATGAAGCGTCCAATTTGCCGCATCTGCTCCATGCGCTCAACATACAAACCATGGAACCCTTTGAAATTATCGTCGTAGATGATTTTTCGGAAGATGACACCAAGGAGATCGCGGAAAGCTACGGGGTCACGGTCATCTCCAATCCCAGCCTTCCTGAAGGCTGGACCGGCAAAAATTGGGCTGTATGGAACGGCTATTTGCACGCTACTGGCGATATGATCGCGTTTCTTGATGCCGACATCCGATTGGTGCCACGAGCATTGGAAATGTTAGTCATGGCGAGGCAGCAAGCCGGAGGTGTCATCTCGGTCGTGCCTTTCCACTACACGGTGAGTTTCGGTGAAAGGCTGGCACTTATTTTTAACTTCTTAGGGGTGTTTGCTTTCACGTCACCTTTAGAGAAAGACAATCCGAGTAAGGGACTGTACGGATCCTGTATTTTAACAACTAGGGAAGATTACGAATCCATTAAAGGCCACGAAAGCATCAAAGCGGAGATGCTGGACGACCTGAACCTCGGAGCAGCTTTCCGCAAAGCTGGTATTGAAGTGACGAATTTCATAGGCTACGGTCTCGTTTCCTTCCGTATGTATGCGCAGGGGATGCAGAGCCGAATCCAAGGCTTTGGCAAAGGAGCAGTCCTCGGAACCTCCAAGCTGAAACGCGGAACTATTGCCCTTATTGCCCTGTGGGTGGTCGGACTGATTGCTTCGGAAACATTCTTATTATTTATGAACACCTCATGGTGGCTGCCTTTATTTATGGGCTACTTAATCTATACGCTTCAACTCTTCTACTTCGTTAGGTATGTGGGGAAGTTTGGCTTCATTATGCCAATTTTGCATATCTGTTCAACGATATTTATGGTTATTGTCATGCTGTACTCCGTTTATCAGGTTGTGTTCCTGGGTCATGTAGCGTGGAAAGGAAGAAACGTCAAAGTAGGAAGCAGGCGGGAGCTATGACCCTCGTATGGACGGCTTGCGCTTTTATTTCAGGCTCTCTGATGTTTTCCTATTGGCTTGGACTTATGGCAAGACACAATCTAAAACACGTTGGTGATGGGAATCCAGGGGCATTGAATTTGTGGAAAGCAGCGGGGTATCAGATCGGGCTTGCGGGCATTATTCTCGATTTTTTAAAAGGGTACCTCGTGCTGGTTTGGATCTTAGGATTTAGCTTAGAAAATGCGCGAGTTCAAGGTTTCGCATTAATTCCTGTCGCGCTTGCACCGATTGTAGGGCATGCGTTTTCGCCATTTCTGAAGGGGAAAGGAGGCAAAGCGATAGCGGTTACTTTCGGTGTTTGGAGTGCGTTGACGAGGTTCGAGGCTTCCATCGCATTAGCGATCATTTTGGCAGTTAGCTTGGCCGTAGCGAAGCTGTCGTCAAGAGGGAAGCCCATTTCCTCCTCGGCAGACGGTCTGCAAGTGGTATTGGGTATACTGCTTTTAGGCGTGTATTTGTATATAAGCGGCTATATGGAAGCTATTTTGTGGGTGTGGCTGGGAAATGTTGTGCTGATTGCCTATAAGCATCGAAAGGAGCTTGCCTTTTATCTGAAAAGGAAACAGTCCGAGCCGGGTAGCGAATAAACGCGGCTAAGCCATAGCCAGCAAGGAAAAAGGGGTCACTACGATCTGATTACATACTAGTCCCGACTAAGGGTAAAACTAGGAAACAATCAGAAAGGAGTGACCCCTTCGCATGGATAACAGCCTTCACTTAAAAGAGGAGCGCTTGAATGCTATAAGCCACGGAATCGGCGCGGCGCTTAGCGCCTTCGGCCTTGTTCTGCTCCTTCAGCGAGCCGCCATGTTTGAGGATTTTGCTTATACAATTAGCAATGCTATTTATGGCTTATCCTTTTGCATGGTCTACCTGTCCTCAACACTCCTGCATTGCTCCCGCTCGCGCAAATGGGGAGAGCGTTTCGAAGTGCTGGATCATGCTGCCATTTTTATCGCCATTGCGGGTTCATACACGCCATTCCTCATGATTACTCTGCAGGGCACGTTAGGCTACTCCATGCTGCTGCTGATCTGGGTGCTAGCCTTTGGGGGCGTGCGTTACATTAAGTTCATCATTCGGCGATTTATCCCATGGGGGCTGTTCCTATACTTGCTGCTAGCTGGTTTCATGGCTTCATTGATTTTACCGCTGCAGGAAAGGCTTCCTCTGATGGCTATCATTTGGATCGTAACCGGCGTTGTTCTGTACAGTATCGGGTTATTATTCTTTCTATGGCGGAAATTGCGCTATCATCATCTTATTTGGCATGTGTTCGTCATTGCCGGAAGCGGCTGCCATTTTATTGCGGTGTACACGTATGTGATGCCGGCTGTACTTTAACTTACAGGCTGGGGCCGATCCGGTTAATGCTAAACTCCTGATGCCCCAGAATTTCTGCTTTCGTCAGTTTACCTTCCGCAACATCGCAGATTTCACGCCAGATGCGCTCGCCTGCTTGCTCTAAATGCAAAGTACCGGGAGCATATCGCTCTCATCGACATCCATATAATCTGCCATGTTGGCAAAAGTGAATTTGTTCCCCGTAAATTTCACCACGGGGACAACGGCAGCGCCTGTTGGTGTTCCACGGCCTGTTGTGAAACAGACAATGTGCGCGCCACCGGCAGCCATGCCAGATACACATTCAATGTCATTGCCTGGCGAGTCCATAAAATATAAACCGTGTTCGGGAATAGGCTCCGCATACCCGATCACATCCTCAATCGGCTGCGAGCCGCATTTACTGATGCAGCCGAGCGATTTCTCCTCGATCGTCGATAGCCCGCCTGCGATATTGCCAGGACTCGGGTTGCCGCCGCGCATATCCGCGCCCATGCGTTCAATCTCTCGCTCGAAACGCTCAATCGCATCGTAGAGCTTATCGCTCGTCGCTTTGGACGAACATCGGCTTGCAAGGTTGTGCTCAGCACCGATAATTTCGGTGGTTTCACCAATGACAATACTGCCTCCGGCATGCATCAATTTATCAGCGGCCACACCTAAAGCAGGGTTGGAAGCTAAGCCTGAAGTAGCATCCGATCTGCCGCACTTCACCGCTACCTTCAGCTTGTTAAGCGGCACAGGGGCCTTGGGCTGCTGAAATAGCTGAGCCTGCATACGTTTGGCTAATTCCGTTCCATGTTGAATGGCTTTAACTGACCCGCCCACGGATTGTATATCAAATACCTCCACAGGTTTTCCCGTCGCCCTGATCGCCTCAGCCAGAGCAGCAGGGTCGATGACCTCGCAGCCCAAGCTAATGATAATCACAGCTCCCACATTCGGATTTTTCCCTGTTCCGGCTAATACGTCAAAAGTTCGGCTCTTGTCATCCCCAATTTGGCTGCATCCGTGTTGATGTGGAATAACAACTGTGCCCGGCGTCATCTGCGCGATCCGATTGCATACA
The DNA here is from genome assembly GCF_059692135.1 of Paenibacillus sp. J22R160. Classification (NCBI taxonomy): domain Bacteria; kingdom Bacillati; phylum Bacillota; class Bacilli; order Caryophanales; family Paenibacillaceae; genus Paenibacillus; species Paenibacillus sp. J22R160. Next base: position 85,454 of record NZ_JCAUAU010000025.1, read on the forward strand.
TATCGTCTTTCTCGTTCATTACCAGGCTATCAGTTCCTTGACTAAAGTCATGCGCCATAGTGGGGCGCTCCTTCAAACGGATCTAATCTTTACAACTTTCAATTTAAGGAACGAAACAGTGCGAGCAAAGTACTTTTCTCACGTGTATTAGCACAGGATTAAGATGATTGATGCAAACACCGCTTCACACTTAGGTAGACATAAGCCTCCTTCGGACTTCTGATGGCGGATAACTCTTATATTTTTTATAAAGTTTTGTAAAATAGTTCGCGTTCCCGCAGCCGATTCTCTCGGCAATCTCGGTTACGGTCCACTCCGTTTCACGCAATAAACGATCTGCTTCGTTAATTCGCAGCCAATTGACAAAGTCAACGAAAGTTCGCCCGGTCAGCTTTTTAAACGTTTTGCAAAAATGATACGGGTTGAGGTTGACCATCCTCGCAGCCTGTTCAACCGAGAGCGGTTCCGCAAGATGCGCTTCAATGTGCTGGATTAACGGCTTGAATGACTCTGAATGCCGCAGGGGAGCAGGTTTATCGGCGAACTTCTCAGGCAGAAATTGCCTGGAGAGTAAGGCGAAAAGCAGATGAAAGTTGAACTTGATGACAAGCTCGTAGGCAGCGGCTTGTTGCTCAAACTCATCCGTTGATTCACGAATGAGCCGCCGAAAAGGCGCTCCCCGCTCGTCGCTTGCGCAAAGCATGGCAGGCAGTTGCGCGCGTCCGTCCAGGAAAGGCAGCATGTACCGCTCGTAGATAGGATCGGGATGCAACATGCGCAGGAGGGAGGCGTTGAAGACAACGGCTACGAATTCCACGTCTTCATCGGAGGTGTTATAGCCAACATGAAGCGCCCCGGCTGGAACGAATAACAGGTCGCCAGCGCTTGCCTCATAAGGGCGGCTATTGATATGAAACTGTGCTTTGCCGGCCTGCATATCGATAATTTCGAAGTGCTCATGCCAATGGAGATATAAAATAGTGTCGTCCTTTTTCGCCATCCGGGATCGATTTCGGTAAAACCGGATCGGATAGTTGCTGTCCCAGAGAGGTGTTTTCTCCCTTAAATCTTGGGGATAAGTCATGAGCTGCCTCGCTTTCTAGTTGTGCATGAAATTACGGTATTTGAGCAAGATTTGATAGAAATATTAGATCAATAGCTGATTTTTATGAGATTGTGCCTTCATTTTAGAGCAAGATTGGTGTGGTTTTCAATAGCGGATAGATTCAATTTTTAATAGTGTTCGAAATGTGAGATTTACTGGCAAATATCGAAACTATAAACTATCAATATATTCCAATTTAGTTGGAAATTAGTTGATGGTAAGGGGGTATCCGTTACGGCCAGGTTCCTATTTTAAGCAAAAATTTATTTGGAGGAGATAACATGCAACACACAGTGATAGTACCAGTGAATCAAGACTATGCCATTCTGAACTTGTTTACGGATTCATTGCTGAGAACGGTGAGTCCATCAACCCAAATAATATTCATTAACGACGGATCAGGTGCAGCCGTCAAACAGCACCTCCATAAGCTGCAATTGGAAAGCAGGGATGGAGTAGCAATTGAGATATTAGAGCACGATTATCCGCTAGGATGTTCGGTTTCAATTAACAGTGCTCTCAGAATCGCGCAGGGCGAATATATTTACTTTTTGGATTCGGATACGATGCTGAATCATGGTTGGCAGGAGTTGATGAGTGAAACATTAAATAGCAACAGCCGAACAGGCATGGTTGGCGGCGTGCTGCTATACCCTCAAACCGGGGGTATTCAGCATTGTGGTATCGCATTTACAGACTCTATCGGGCGGCATTTGTTCCTGAATGCTTCACCTTCGGATATTCCTCAGCATACGTTTTCTGTCCAGCTTGTCGTATTTGCCATGTTTGGCATGAAGCGGGAAGTCTATCAAGCAGTAGGGGAACTGGATGAGGAGTTTTTTAACGGATATGAAGACTTTGATTATCAAATGAGAGCCAGAGCTGAAGGCTATGATATCGTCATTAATCCTGAGATTACAGCTTATCATTGGGAGCGAAGCAGCGGGATTCACCGCAGTCATAATCGTAAAAACAACCTGGGTCGTTTCTGGAAAAAATGGGGCAGCGAAATTAAAGCCGATCTTTGGCCTTTTATGTTAGAACGTTTGCAAAAGCATCTTAAAGAAGAAGGGATCGTTTCAGCTCTCCCGATGATAGGAGTTGATCTGGCTGAGGTAAGAGCCGATGCCGATACGTTCTGGAAGCGATTGGAAGAAACAGAGATCTGTAAGGTGACGGAGGTTTATGATTATTCCAATCGCTTTAATTCCAATGGCGCTATCTGGCTGCCGCAGGTGCTAGGCAAGGAGCTTTTTCAGAGTAAGCAGCGTTTGTTAATTCTTGTTGATAATTTCACACGATTGCTGGAGAACCGTTATTGGATTGAAATGCGCCACGCCAAACGGGTGAACGATTTAATAATTGATTTGTACGGGAATGTGGTTACGATTGATCGAATTTACGAGAGCTGCTGGCCGGGTACCAAAGTTCGCTAATCAGAAGGAGGGAGGAACCCTATGAAGTCTATTGAGGAACAAGCTTCTTTTACCCGGAATTTGGCCTGGTGGCAGCATGTTCAGCAAATTATTCCGAATGGCTGCAGTACATTAGCCAAAACACCTGAGCGCTTATTTCCAGGTCATACACCGGTATGTTGTACGGAAGCCCAGAATGCCCGTTTTATTGATATCGATAGGAACCAGTGGTTGGATTGCGAGATGGCGATGGGAACGGCGGTATGGGGACATGCTCGCAAAGAAATTCAAAGCGCGGTTATTCAGCAATTGTCCAAAGGAACAAGCTTTTCTATTCCTTCTGACATTGAACTGACTTGCGGCGAACTCATATTAGATCGGTTTGAAGGTAAGTATTCCGCCCTTCGTTTCTGCAAAAGCGGCGCCGACGCGGTTAGCGGCGCAGTGCGGCTCGCAAGAGCCTACAGTCATAAGCCGATTGTGATCACGACTGCGTATCATGGGTGGCATGACTGGTCTGCCTATGGCTATTATGGCCAACAAGCGGATGCGCTTGGGATTCCGCAGGAAATTGAGAGGAGCACGGTGTGGGTCGGCGAACCCACTGTGGATCGAATTACAGAAGTGGTTCATCAACATGCAGATAGAGCTGCTTGCATCGTTCTGTGTCCTAATGAATGGGAGCGGGATAAACTGCTTGAAGTTGTAAACGTATGCCGGAGTAACGAAATCCTGGTTATTTTTGATGAAGTGACTTCTGGCATTCGGATGGGGAAGAAGGCAACTGCAGGAGAGTTTGATATTTGGCCGGATTTGCTCTGTCTCTCCAAAGGTATGGCAAATGGTTTCCCACTTGGCGCCGTGCTCGGCAATGAAGACGTAATGAGCCTGTGCGGTCAAGTCAAATTTAGCAACGCTCATTCCAGTGAAACCACTGCGTTAGCGGCTGCTATTGCCTGCGAACAGCTGATGAAAAGTGCGCCTGTTTGGCCGAGCTGGCGAGGGGTGACGGAAGAATTCATGTTCGAACTACAGGACGAGCTGATAGGGCTGAATTTAACGGGAGAATTGGAGTTAAAAGGAACTTACGCTAGCTTCTGCATCCGATCGACAGCGGAGCGGGATTTCTACCGGGACCCTTTCCGGGAATTTATGGTGAAAGAATTAGCTATACAAGGCATTTTCTCCAAAGGCTTTTTTATCTTTTCAGACAGCCATACCCGGATGGAAATCATGTGGGTGAAAGAGACTTTAAAGCAAATACTGCGAGCTTGGCCGCGATACCAATAAAAATAAGATTCCATGAGGAGGAACACTTTTTATGAAAGCACTTGTATTTCAGGATTACCGGAAGGTAGAACTAATGGATGTCGAAGAGCCCGTTATACAATCAGAGACTGGGGTAAAGGTCAAAATTTACGGATCAGGCATTTGCGGAACGGATTTGAATGTTGTAAAAGGGAAGATTTTTGCTAATCAAGGGACCATTATCGGCCATGAAGGGGTCGGTACGGTCGTTGAGGTTGGTCCCAAAGTAAGAAGCGTCCGCGTTGGCGATCGTGTCCTCATCGACCCCACGCAATCTTGCGGGATATGCACATATTGCCGTGAGGGCTTGCATTGTTACTGCGAGAATTTTGAGGAGCATCAGGTAGGGATGACCATTCATGGAACGTTCACGGAATATTACGTAGGCGAAGAAAAGTATATCTATCAAATCCCGGAATCTATGAGCTGGGAAGCGGCAATGTTGGTAGAACCGCTTGGATGCGTGTTAAATACGTTTTTGAAGGCTAATATCAAGCCCGGTGATGCTGTGCTAGTGCTTGGTTCGGGTGCCATCGGCTCGTTATGCCAACTGGTGAGTAAGCGATTTGCCCGTTTAACGGTTGGAACGGAGATCGATGAGTACCGCAAGCAATTCGCATCCAAAATTGCGGATCACGTCTTTCATCCGAGCGAGCTTACGCTTGAAAAAGTATATGAAATCAATAACAATCAAAAGTTTGATATTATCGTCGATGCGGTCGGCAACCAACTGCATGTGGCCTTAGGTCTGATTGGCAAAGGGGGACGAATCATCCCCATGGGGTACGATGATAGTTATGAGGTATCATTCAAGCCTACGGATTTTATTAATAATGGCGTGAATATTATCGGTGACGTAGCCGTTCATCAAATCATCAGCAGAGCGCTCAAGTTTGCGCAAAACTTGCCTGAATTGGAGAACATGGTGACATCCAGTCAATCACTGGATCAGTATGAACAAGCTTTTAATGAGACCATGGGGTATGATTTACGGACAGGAGTATCCAGGCCGATGACCTCAGTCAAAGCCGTGTTAATTTCATAAAAAACGGACCGCTTGTCGCTGCAAACAGGCTTGGGGTAAACGTTTGCAGCGATGAAGGTCAGAAGGAGGGTCTTTACTTTGAAAAAGAAGTGGCTGGATGATTTACCGAAAAATCCGCGCTATTCCATATTATTTGAACCATTGTGGGCCATACCTGGAACGATTGTTTTATTTTATGCGCCGCTTTACATGAAGGAGGCCGGACTTAGCGATATTGAGATTGGAATTATCAATTCGCTTCATTTATATTTTGCTTTTGTCTTTCAGTTATTTGCCGGAACGATTACGAATAAATTAGGCAGAAAACGAACTACGCTTTTCTTCGATTTGTTGGCTTGGAGTATTCCGATGTTTATTTGGGCTTTTTCCCAAAGCTTCTGGTTATTTCTCATCGCCTATTTATTAAATGCTACGTCCAAGATTGTGACGGTATCATTCAATTGTCTTATTATTGAGGATGTAGAAGAGAGAAAGCGGCCAAAAGTATTCGGCATAATGAATATGATCATTACTGCTGCAGGCGTACTTACACCTCTTGCAGGCTTGATAATGGCTAATTATGGCATAGCGCGTACACTTGCCTATATTTATTTTTTTGGCGGGATCATTATGACGGTGTTGTTTCTGCTTCGTAATCGAATGACGGACGAGACGGAAGTGGGCAAAGAGCTGATGAAGGTGCATCACCAGACCCATGTTATCAAAAGCTTGAGGGCAAGTTTGCTTTTATTTGCCAAAGCATTCCGGACTCGCAGACTGTTCCCTATTATTTTGATCACCGTTTTATCCAACTTCATTTTACAGCTCAATTTCTTTCAAGTTATCTTTTTCAAAGAGCAATTGCGTTTTGACAATCATACGCTATCCTATATTCCGGTCGTTTCCGCTGTAACCGTTATGCTGCTCTACTTTGTCATTTTCCCGAAATTAAAACGGCACTCGGATGAAAAATATGTCGGCATATCCGTTGCTTTATGCACAGTGGGCTCCTTGCTGTTTCTGTTCATTCCATCAGGGAATATTCTCATTCTCATGATAACCATTACGATTCTGGCTGCCGGAACATTTATTTTGCAAACCTACCGGGACGCATTGTTAATGAACCGTTTGGGCACCCATGAGAAAGCAGACATGTATTCTGCCGTGCAAACAGTCATGACCTTAACCGCTATCCCTTCCGGCTATTTAACAGGACTTATTTATAACAATAGCCCATTTTCGCTATTTGTTGTTGTCCTTGGTTTATATGCTGTCTTAATGATTGTTGTCTTATTTCTGCCTCTTCCAGCTGGGCGACAACAAATGGTGGATTCATCTTTTTAAAGAAAAGGTTTTTGTCCCTTAAAAGAGAAATAAATATACATAAAAGTACCTTAGGAGGTAAAAATGACCAATATTTTGCATATTGAAAAGCAGCTTGAACTTTCTTGGTTGAATAAGCCAGAGCAGTGGGGATTTACAGAGGATGGGGGTATCATCGTTACCGCTCCTCCCGGGGCTGATTTCTTTTGCGATCCGGCCGGAAAGCATATCTGTGCTTCGGCTCCTTTTCTGTACACAATTGTGGAGCAATCATTTGAAATGACAACGCAGCTTACTGTTGAAATGAAAAACAAATATGACTCGGGATGCTTAATGCTTTTAGTAGACGAAAACAATTGGTGTAAATTGTGTTTTGAATATAACGGTAAAGCGGCAACGATTGTATCTGTCGTGACAAAAGATGGCGTTTCCGATGATTGTAATTCAGAGATCGTTCAAGTGGCTAACCCGTATTTGAAAATACGTAAAGTTGACGATTGTGTATCATTCTTTTACTCGCAGGATGGTGAAGAGTGGACGTTAGTTCGTTATTTCGGGATGCGAACGCCAAACGGAGGGAAGGCTGGGCTTGTCTCTCAATCTCCTCAAGGAACAGGAAGCACGACGAATTTTATGAATTTAATAATTACGGAGGCAAAACCCGAAAGTCGATTTGGCCTTAAAGCCATTATCTTCGATTTTGATGGTTTAATTATGGACACGGAAACTCCTTGGTACTACGCTTTTAAAGACATTTACCAGGAACACGGCATTGAACTTTCAATTGAGCTTTGGTCTAAAAATGTGGGAACTTCCTTCGATGAGTTTAACCCCTATGTTTATCTGGAGACTTCGATCCAGAAACCTTTGGATCATGGACATATCAGGCAGCTGTCTGAAGAGAAGTATGCAACCTATTTAGGTGAAGCGCAGCTGCTTCCTGGTGTACATAAGCTGTTGGAAGCAGCCAAGCTGAGAGGTCTACGAATTGGTTTGGCGTCTAGTTCTACGCGCGATTGGGTTCATAAATACTTGAAAGAGCAAGGCATCTTTTCCTATTTTGATGTGATTCATACAGCTGATGATGTCGAGCGGGTGAAGCCTGACCCTGAGTTGTATACGTTGACGCTCGATAGACTTGGCGTAGCTGCCATGGAGACTCTCGTCTTTGAAGACTCACCGAATGGGTTGAAAGCCGCTAAGGCTGCAGGTATCCGATGCGTTGTCGTGCCGAATGAAGTTACACGGAACTTGGAGTTTTTAGCACATGATTTGATGGTTGCCTCGCTTGAAGAGATTGATCTGGGGGTTTTCTAGCTTTCATTCTTTCTGCGCAATTCGATGGGGGAGCAGCCCATATATTTTTTAAACACAGCTCCGAAGTAACTGGGACTGTTAAATCCTACAGCTTCTGAGATATCCTTCACGGTCATCTGATCGTCACGAATCAGCAATTCCTTGGCCTTGAACAGTCGATAGCGTGTTAAATAAGTGATGGGTGTCATTTGATATTCTTTTTTAAACATACGGTTAAAATGCTGTTCGGTGATGGACATTTGGTTGGCTAACATGGTCAGCGAGATGTCATGCTGATAGTTTTGTTTTATGTAAGAGATAATGCTGGAAAACATCAGCTTATTTTCTTTATGATCGTCAAGAGGCGAATGATCTCGAGCGATTTTCAACTTGATTAACAGCATGTATAGTAGTCCTGATCCATGATAATCACGATCCTTGTGCTGGGATTTTTGAAAAAGTACAATTTCATTAAAAATCATCTGCTGCATGTCATCAAGTAGAAAAACGCTGGCATCTACTAGTTGTAAGGCATACAGAAATCGATTTAATAGAGAACCGTTAAAGGTAAGGTATGTGAAGTTCCAGGGTTCGCTGATCATGTTGTATGTGCTGGATACCTGAGGAGGAGAAATAAAGATCATGTCCTCATGGAGCACAAATTCGCGATCATGACAAATAATACGGCCAGATCCCTTCCTACAATAAATCATGAAATAGTCGGAGGGATGATGCAGCATGGTTCGGTGGTCAGTGAGAGTCATGCTGCCGTGACTGGTAATCAATAAAGGAAGTACATAATCTTTAGGCATGGATGTCTCCTTTCAAATTAAGAAGAAGTTAACTTGAAACCTACTTGCAGCCCTTGGATGTATTCAAGGGCTTCTTTCACCTGTTTGTATTTATTATAAAGACGAGTTATCTGACTTACATTGAAAATAACTACAATTTTGTATACATAACACAGAATATAAAGAAATAGTTCCATAGTTTTCCATTTAATAGATCGCTGCTATAATACATGTATGTAAAAAAATGGTTTCACTTGGATGCTGTTACTAAACGCGAAGGGCAGTGAGAACTAACTTGAATCTGTTTATTAAAAAGCCTAGAGATTTCGGCTTCCGCACCAAAATTTTTCTGTCAAACCTGCTCATTATCGTATTTATTACCTCATCCATTGGGGGGGTTGCCGTTTATGCATCTTCCAAGTATCTAGAGAGAAACACGCGAGATTTGTCGATGCAAGTGCTTCAACAGTTTTCTGAAAATATGGATAATCATTCCAAAAGTCTCATTAACACGTCGGTCTATTTACTCGGTGATGAGGCATTTCGAAGCATCCTTTCCGAAAGATCACTAGATACGGCAAGTGATAACTACCCCATTTTTCGCAGCCAATTGGAAGCTTTATTACTGCAATATGGAAATAGCAATCCATCTATTAATTTTATTGGAATTCGGACGAATGCAGGAAAGGTAATTTGGTGGGAAAATAAAAAAGGTGCCGGCAGGACACAGGATGTGAATTATTTTAATGAAATTCTATCATCTGAAGCGGTTGCTATTGAACACGCTGGTTTTGAAATTGCTTGGCATGCCTCTACGAGAACGCCGAATGAAGTCTTGATGGCAAGAAAGTTTATTAATCTGAATCATGTGAATCAAAGTCTCGGTACGCTTGTTTTTGGCATCGACTCGGCCTATTTGCTTTCCATGGAATCCAACAGTTCTTTAATACGAAAGGAAAATTTAGCGATTTTGAACGAGGAGGGCTCTCTTCTTGCAAATGGAGGAACGGCGATTGCCGATGAGTGGATCGGCCAAAGCGGGAACAACAGTTTTTTTCTGGTGCGAGAGCACATGAAAAGCCTCGATTGGCAGGTGCTTTGTTTTATTCCCAAGGACGTTTTATATGCAAACAAACACGTCTTAACCGTTGTTATTATTTTGGTTTCCTTTGTAGCGTTAGTAATCTCGTCGATCTTTGCATTCTATTTCTCCGTTTCTACCACAAGCTCTATTAAGAAGCTGGAACAGGCTATGAAGCTTGTTGAGGAGGGAGATTTTGATGTGCATATTCAACCTTCTGGTCAGGATGAAATCGGAAGCTTAACGATTCGTTTCAATTTCATGATTGCCCGTATCAGAGAATTGATCAACACGGTCTATAAGGAAAGGTTAGCCAAGCAGCAGGCGGAGTTCTCTGTATTGATGTGCCAGATCAATCCGCATTTTCTTTACAATACGCTGGGCACCGTCAAGTGGTATGCGCATATGAAGCAGCAAAATGATATTGTTCAGATGATGAATGCCATTATTAATCTGCTTAAATCATCTGTCAGGCGAGAAAGTGAATACCATCCATTAAGCGAGGAGATTAGCCATATCCGAGATTACATCTACATTCAGAAGATTGGTTACGGGGAAGCGATTGACGTCCATTATGAAATTGATTCGGAAGTCATGCCTGCCTATGTGCCATATTTCGCTCTGCAGCCTTTGGTGGAAAATGCGATTTTGCATGGGTTGGAAATGTCCAAAGGGAATGGATTAATTACGATTCACGCTTACAGAGACGGGCAAACACTGCTTCTCCTTGTTGAGGATAACGGCATCGGAATGAGTGCGAAGAAAGTTGATCGTATTTTGCATAGAGGAGACAGAAAAGGGCTTTTTTCAGGCTTAACTAGCATTGGGATCCGAAGTGTACATGAACGCATTCAACTTTATTATGGCTGCGACTATGGGCTTAGTTATGAGAGTGAGGAGGGATGCGGTACGAAAGCAATGATTCGATTACCGTATATTCTAAATCTGCGGGAGGCCGAAAATTATGCTTAAAGCCATGATCGTAGAGGATAATGCCATGTATCGCTATGCAGTGAAATCGATTCTCCGCTGGGAGGATCATGGCTTTGAAATCATACATGAAGCATTAAACGGCAAGCATGCGTTGGAGCTGCTAAAGCAGTCTCAGGTGGATCTCATTCTGACGGACATCAGTATGCCACAACTCAACGGAATTGAGCTCATCCAACATGTAAAGTTGTTTGATCCCAACATTAAAATCGTAGCGCTGAGTTCATACGACGACTTTCATTTTGTTAAGGAAGCACTTAAACTCGGAGCTGAGGACTACTTGCTCAAACATGAGTTGGAGCCGCAATCCTTGCATAATCTGCTTGAGCAGATGAAAACACAGATATTGCGGGATCGCCAGAGAAGGCAGGATACTTCGTTCATGGCATCCAGCCTTACATGTTTAAAGACAGACTTGGTGAGCAAACTGCTGCTAGGCGAGTTGGTGAATGTCAAGGAAATCGAGCATCGTGCTGTGGTTACCCAATTCCCCATTCTTCATGAGCCCACGATTGTGTTGCTTGCTGCTTGTTCGGGTAACGATGTCGACACGCAGGCGTGGAAATTAAGCCTTGAAACCTGCCTTGCGCCTCATACAGGTACCGAGCGTAATCTTATGGTTAAACCGGTTACAGAGCGGAAAATGGCCGTTGTAGTCTCGTTTTATCACGAGAAAAGTGAAACCAATATGGGCTCATCTGCGATGCAGATAGCATCCGAATTAGCCTCTGTTTTGAGGAAAGAATATCGTTCTTCTGCCATTGGAATAAGCTCAGTAGGCTATGGGCTTAAAGCGCTCAATACCCTGTATCAGCAAGCGGAGAAGGCGCTGTATCAATCGGTTTATGAGAGCCCTAAGCAAATTTATAGGTACCCGCTGTCATTCCGTTCAAATGTTAATGCGAATGAAGGAATGACCCTTCTCGGGCGATTGGCTCAAGCCATGAAAAGGGGCGATTTAAGGGGCGTTGAGACCATCACCGATCATTTTTTTCAATTGCTTTATAAAGGTCAGCCCGAGATGGTTGATCTTCGAAAATGGCTTATCGATTTGTTTGCTTTATTAAAGTTCACCTCGCTTGAAAAGAACCTGCATACCGATAATATGGCAGACTGGCATGCCGAAGTTCTCGGATCGATTGAGGAGCTCAATCCGTTAGGAGAGCTGAAGGATTTGTTCCTTGTGGAGTGTAAACAGCTGCTTCATAAATCGGATGAATACAAACGGTTCTCGCGGAAAGAAATTCAACTTGCACTGGAGTATGTGCATATCCATTATGCCGAGGATATTTCCGTTGTTAAGTTGGCACAAGTCCTAAATTTAAGCGCAAACTACTTGTCGAATTTATTTAAGCATGAAACCGGACTAAGGATTATCGAATATATTAACCGCTATAGGATTAAAAAGGCGAAGAGATTGTTGAGCGATCCTTCTTGTAAAGTATACGAGGTAGCAGAAAAAACGGGATTCCAAGAGACCTCTTATTTTTGCAAAGTATTTAAAGAGATTGAAGGCCGTACCGTAACGGAATTTAGGCGGAATGCGGGCGCTAAAAGCTTGTTGGAATGATTCTATCTTAGTTTTGTGCTAGCTCTGATTAAGAATGTCTATTAAGTATCTCATTCGTCTTTTTTATAATAAGGGTAAGGTTACAGCATTCAATACACGCCAAGGAGGCAGGAACAATGCAGGAGAAACAACCTTTACTATTGACGGATGAGCAAATGAGAGAGTTTATTACCAACGGGTGTCTGATTCTTAAAACGGATTTTTCCCATGCGTTTCATGACAATTTGCTTGAGCAATTAAATACGGTGTACGCAGAAGAGGGGAATCCTGGAAATAACTTGCTGCCGCGTATCCGTGAGCTGCAAAAAGTGTTCGACCATCCTGTTGTTACTGGTGCATTAACAAGTGTGTTAGGTCCCAATTATATGATGCACGCACACAGACATGGGCATTTCAATGCACTGCCTACTGCTGGGGGCTGGCATAAAGACAGCTATTGGGGATATGACCGCGTGCGCAATCATCACCCGAACTGGGCCATGATTATGTATTTCCCGCAGGATACACCGGTAGATTTGGGGCCGACAGGCATTATGCCAGGCACGCAAAATCATCAGAAACGGGCATTCGAAGCCAATGAGCATCCAGCTGAAGTTTTGGCAAGCGGCGAGGCAGGCACATTCGCATTGATCCATTATGATATCTGGCACCGTTCCACGCCGAATATTCTTGGACAGCCACGCTATATGCTGAAGTTTGAGTTCATGCGCACCGAGCTGCCGAAGCAGCCAAGCTGGAATAATCAAGAGCGCGAATGGAAGAAGCCTGTGAACTTGCTTGCACCGCTTGCTGCGCACGATTTGATGTGGGAAGAGACATGGAACTGGTTATCCGGTGAAATCAGCTCCTTGGCAGGAACGGCTTCATCTGATCCGCAAGAAGTTCAGGTACTGGCAGGGAAATTGAGTGGTGATGAGACTATCGCCATTAATGCCTCTTATGATCTTGCCCGTAGAGGGCAGGCTGGGGTGAATGCATTGCTCGATGGACTTCGCAGCGATGATGTTCATGTATCACGGATCTCTGCGTATGGCTTGGCGGTTGCTGGAAGCGAAGCGGTTGATGGGTTGATCGCTGCGCTGAACCATGAGGATGTAAATACGGTAACGCATGCTGTGTTTGCACTGGGAGAATTGAGCGGATTAGCAGCAAGAGCGGTTCCTGCTCTAACGAAGCTGCTTGATCATCCGGAGGATAAAATTCGCAGCGCCGTTGTTGATGCGCTTGGTTTCATGAACTCGCCCGTAGAGGATGTCGTTGCTAGCTTAACCCGCGGCCTTCAAGATCAGAATGCACAGGTGCGCTTCATGGCCAGTTTATCATTGTCCCGCTTAGGCGCTTCGGCAGAGCCGGCTGTTCCGCAATTGGAGATCGCGCTGGATGACGAGAACAGATATGTTCGTGCGCATGCCGCGGAAACATTGAACTACATCGGTACGGAGCGGGCGAAAAATTCGTTGATCCGTTTCCTGCTGAACAACCGCTGGTGCTCCACGACGACAAAAGCGAACGCCTTTTATCCGTAAGCCACGCCACAGTGAATATTTGAAATGAATAAGGAGCTAAGCGGCCTGTTTGCGCTTAGCTCCTTCATTTTTGGCATCTGGAACAGCCTATTCATCATTCCATTTTACACATGAAATATTTGCTTCGCTCAGCTGAATTCAATATGTAACGGGAAATCCTACCGTTATTTCAAGCATGTCCTGGCTTAGTAATCCAGTTAACAGGAAAAATGGACCTCTGTCAAGAAAGTGGACACTCTTATCCCGTTTTTTTGTTCTTGAACTGCGCAGCAAAGCGAGCTGGTGACATGTAACCTATCGCACCGTGGATTCGCTTGC
>NZ_JCAUAU010000026.1:0-93836 GCF_059692135.1 Paenibacillus sp. J22R160
AATGATGCTACGGCGATACCGAACAAGTTCTCGAAGTTCTCGTTGATTTCGGTTTGGAATGAAGCTTGCTTTAAGTAGTCCATGACGGAGAAGTTTGGCGATCCATTCCGAATCTTTGACATCTGTTTTACGTCCAGGCAATGCCTTCATATGCTGCGCATTCACCACTAAAAATTCAATTCCTTCAGCTTCAAGCAGGTTGACAATGGGCTTCCAAAATACTCCTGTGCTTTCCATAGCAACGTGAGTACATTCATGTTGTTTAATCCAATCAATGAGTTGTAATAGATGCACCGTTTTAGTCGAAAACGTTTGAATCTCCTTTCTCTTAGAAGTTAGAATGCATGCAGTAATGTTATCCTTATGAATGTCCATACCACATGCCCGTTCAATGACAACTTCCATCTTTAAAATGCGCCCTCTCTGCGGCTAAATTAGGTAAGAGGCTGGTGCAACAATCAGAGTAGGATTAATCTCCCATGAGTGCTTCCCGTAAGGGAGCGACAATCTGTGATGCACCGTGATCGTTGGAGTCAGACTAACGGTTGGGCTCTAAAGCACCATAGCGGATCGACCTTCCTCTCCCAGCCATGGTAGCAGTATTGACAGATTTTTCGTCCCATTTTCATCATCTGTGATGCGGCGCTTGCGCTGCATGTGTGGCTAACGAGAAACTATAGTTGAATGACGAAGCTGCCGACACGATCGGCAGCTTTATTACGTTAACGGGCAGATAAGATAACGTAACAATGACCATGAATATATAAAGGAAAAATTGGTGGGGGGGATGTCAATGTATGAAATCAGATGTATGACAATAGAGGAATACGAAGGTTCATCAAGGCTATGGGGTGAAAATGGGGTATCATTGGAATTTGATAATAAAAACAGAATCGATTCTTATCTTAGAAGGAACCCTGGATTAAGCAGTGTTGCAATTATAAATAATGCGGTTGTTGGTACGGTTTTATGCGGGCATGATGGAAGACGTGGATCGTTGTATCACGTTATGGTTTCAGAGGCTCATAGAGGTAAAGGTTTAGCAAAAAAAATGATCGATCGAAGTATTAACTGTTTAAAGGAAGAAGGAATTTACAATGGATTTTTATTTGTAAACACCGAGGATAATAACGCTCTTTCATTTTGGAATCACAATGGGTGGCATCCTTTTACAAAAGTAACTTATCATTACATGAATTTTTAGAAATGTTTGACTTATTGTGCTAACGAGGAACGTTAGTTCAACAAGAAGCAGTTTGCCGCGGCAGACTACTTTTATTTAGACACAAAAGAAATATCTTCTATGAGCATAAAATATATATGTAAGATAATGATGAGGGGGTGGTAGCATTAGCAGTTTTCTGAAGTTACAAAACAAAAATATTTATTATGAGATTTATGGAGAAAACAATCTTCCAACATTCTTGTATCTACATGGAGGTCCTGGGGTCGGTTCTTATGATTTTAATCACACCCAAGCTCACCGACTGTCCCAATTTATTCGATTAATCTCTATTGATCAAAGAGGTTGCCTACGCTCCGATGCTCTTGAAGAAGATGAGGATTTTAGTTTTCAGAATCTTATAGATGATTTCGAGGCGATCCGTAATTACTTTGATATCGATAAATGGGGATTAATCGGCCATTCTTTTGGAGGGTATCTGGCTATTGAGTATGCATTTAAATATCCAGAAGTTATCGAACATATGATATTAGAGTGTCCAACATTCGATATAACCGAATCATTACGATCTGTTGTATTGCAGGCTGAAAAGCTTTATAGGCAAGATGGTCAACAAGAAATTGCTGATCGTTGTAAAAATGCATATTACTATTCACAATTAGAGTTAGATGATGTATTTTTTAATGTCATTTCAGATAAACGTGACCAGGTATACGTTCGGTCTTTACATCCAAAATTTTTTAACGACATTGTAGAACATTCAGGAATCACACAAAATGATTGGCAAAAACAAATGGTCTTTCAACAGAAGTTGAATTTCCCTAATTCACTGCAATCTAATCTCGATAAGCTTAAAGATATCATCTGTCCTGTACTACTGATTAAGGGTAAATATGATCCAATATGTAGTGAGTATCAAACAAAGGAATTTATTAAGTATGTACCTAATGGAATTGTGGAAGTGTTTAAAAACTCAGCTCACATGCCACGTCATGAGGAGCCTGAATTATATGCTGAAACGATTAAGGGGTTCGTCAAAAGAAATGGTTCATTACGCTAACGCAGAACTATAGCGTAATAAACAACTAGGACGCGGCTGCTGGCATAGATTGGCAGCCGCGTTGTGCTAACGGGCAGGAAAATTCCATTATGGTTAAAATGAGACAACTTCATTTCATAATCCCAAAGGAGTCTTAAGCTCACCAAGTTGACTAATGTAGAAGTCGACAACCATTATACATCAGATATTATTTGCAATATTTTCATAGTCATCCGATACTATTCTAAGAGGTAATAATCAGTATATCTATCAGGGGAGGATTCTTTTGACTAACGATAAATGCAATGACCTAGAAGTAGTACATGTATTTGCACAATTGATCAATATAGGAAAAACATACTCATTTTTGACTTACGGATATATTATGAAACACTTGAACCCTTATAATTTAGATCCTGAAGAAGTGGATGTTTTCTTTGAGCACGTCAGTGACTTCGGCATTGATGTAATGAATGACTCGAATAATGAAGAGATAATGGGAGCTTTATTAGAACCGTCTGTTTTTTCCAATTTAGGCGAGGATAATAGTAATGATTTTTATGATTACCTTATTGACCTCCTTAATGAAAGCATAGAAGAACCTGTGTGTATAGAAGATTCTGATCAGGGGAAAGGCTCTAATTCATTGCACATATCAATAACGGATAGAGATATATATCAAGAGTTAATAAAATTAAAAGGAGACTATGACTGGACAACTACTATGCGTTTTTTATTACATATTAAAAATAAATATATAAGTCTCGGAAATAGGTGCCCGAATTGTGATTGTGCCGAATGCTCCGAAGCACGTAAGCGATTCGGATTTTGCTCAGATTGCTCCTGTCCTCATTGCTTACACTGTGTTGTGTGCGGGGAAGCTGATTATCATGATTGTGGATGCTATTCCGCTACTCCACCCCATAATTTCTAATGGACGTACAGATAACAACCATCTCTTTGGTTATCTGTGCTTTCGATACCTTTAGCGAAAATTTTCAATCTCCGTAAAATTATAAATAAAAGGCTGTGCTATGCGATCTTTGCAAATTTGAACCAGATGGATGATAAAGGAACGGTTCTAAATGCTAAATATGCAGAAAGGAGAGCTGCACAGTATATTCGAAGTTATGTTGACAGCAGTTATCGTGTTGAGCCAGAGTTTAAAGATTGGAAAACTTCATTATATTAGTGGGGGAATTATTGCACTAACGAGGAACTATAGTTGAATGGCGAAGTTGCTGGCACAATAAATAGTTTCATTATGTTAACGTGCAGATACTTCGATGCTGCCTCGAATAAACAAACAAGTAAAGTGAATACGACTATATAGGAGAGGAACAAGCCTTTGGGAGTAAACTCAAAAGGAAGACGGAAGTTAGAGTTCAGCGGTAAGAAGTATTACTGGAATGTCAAAGAAGATGACGAAGATTATGGAAAAATTAATCTTAGTATTGTTTCAGAAGATAAGAAATTAATTGTTTCATATCATGTAGCGCAATCAAACCATGATAAGACACCACATATTGTAATACAGGGTAATGAGTTTGTGGGCTTAGAAAATCATTATCGTCAAGGTTGGGTTAGAGTACAAACTCCAATTTGGGATGATCGTATTATCACACCTGGGCTTGTTAGGACAATTATTGAATGGTGTCTGCTTCCAAAAGACCAACTGATTTTTGTTGATTGGGAAGGTAATCTTATTTAACTGGTCCGAGGTAACACAAATGGAGGCTGTAGGCATGATCGGCAGCCTCCATTACGGGCAGGATAGTTCAACAAGACGTGGAATTACATTAGGGCGTAACGTAAAGTATTTATTGTAATATAAACTGCTTTCTTAAATAGGGGGATTCGTGCAGAATGTACGAAATAGTGTTTTTTGACATTGATGGCACGTTGTACAGTGAAGTGGATAGAGCAATTCCTAAAAGTACAAAAGTGGCGATCAAGAGACTTCATGAAGAAGGCATTAAGGTCGTAGTTGCAACAGGTAGACCGCATAATTTATGTAAAGAACTAGTTTCACTAGGTATTGATACATTAATCTCATCTAATGGAGCTCTTGTGAAAAATCAAAGCGAAGTTATTTATAAGTCCGTAATTTCTCAAAAGACTGTTCATGAACTGTCGCGTTTTGCCGAGTTACATGGACACGGTATTTCCTACTTTACGGATTCAATTTCAATGAACGGCATCGGAGTAGAAGAGAAACGTGTTAGAAATGCTCTAACAGAGACCCTTGGTATTGTCGATTATCCTAGCAAATTAAACTCACTTTCAGAGGAGATTTACTGTATATGTTTGTACGCTGATGAGAGTGAAGCTGAGAAATTTATAGATAACTTTCCGCAACTTCAGTTTGTACGTTTCCACGGTTATGTAATGAACGTCCTCGAAACTCATATTATATCTAAATCGCAAGCAATTAAGAGAGTGCTGGATTATTACAAAATTGACGTTTGTAATTCAATTGCATTTGGAGATGGTGGAAACGATTTGGATATGTTAGAGTTTGTTGGTTTGGGGATTGCCATGGGAAACGGTGATGAAAAGCTTAAGCAAAAAGCAGATTTCGTTACCAAAAAAGCAAGCGAAGATGGTATACACTATGCTCTGACCCAGTTCGGAATAATATAAATCAGCCATCCATCGTTCAACTAAAGCAGAACGATAGCGCAATAACCAGGGAGCAATTTCCAACGTGGCAGCTGCTCTCTGGTAGTTTATCGACAATATAGAAACATCTAATTTATTGTGCTTATCCAGTTGAATGGAGGATCTGTCATGGGCATTAGGAATTATCTGATTGAAGGCGTTTCCGGCGCCGGCAAAACTACGGTCTGCAACGAATTGCAGCGGCGCGGCTACCATGCCATTCATGGTGACCGTGAATTGGCTTATCAAGGCGACCCGGAAACTGGTACCCCGACGGATGGCTTTAAACCCGAACACCACATTTGGCATGTAGATAAAGTAAAAGCTTTGGTCGCCAATCAAGATGAGGCGGTAACATTTTTATGCGGTGGATCGCGGAATTTTCCCAAATTCATTGATCTCTTCGACAGCGTGTTTGTCCTTGAGGTCGACCTGCAAACCTGTCTCCGGCGGATTGATGAGCGAGTGGCACTGGACCCAACTGACTGGGGTGACAGACCAGAGGAACTGGAAATCATTCGGCGCTTGCATCAAACGAAAGAAGGCGTTCCCAAAAACGGGATTATAATCGACGCCACCGTACCGATCGCGCACGTCGTTGACGAAATCCTCCATCAAATCGAAGCAAATGAGCGCCAATGACAGTAACTTACGGGCGCTCAAGGACAGCATAATACATCAATGCACCAGGATACGAATAGAACCATCCACTGCGGTAACGTCGAACGAGAGTTCATTAAATTGCTCGACAGCAAGGGGGCTTTACATGAGTATTAAGCTTGTGCCGTTCTGTGTTCCAAGTGGTTGGAAAGTAAGATTTAATGAATTTACTGAGACAGATTCTGACTCTTTTGTCGATGATGATCATGAGCATTTGTGGGAGTTTAAAGAGGACATCCTACAGCTTGAGTATGAAGAGAAACGAACGCTGGATTTAGGTTGGTATCCCGAATACAATCCCGAAGGTAAATATAAGCTTCGGCTAATAGACTCAACGAACAAAGAACAGCCTGACTGGGAAAATCCTATTTATTTCTTTGAGTCGAGAAAAACTAAAGAGATTATCGAAAAAATTGAATTTTTATTGAATGAGGTAAGTAAATCTAGACTGTAATACGCTCGGTTTATTGAGCTAACGGAAACGATAGTTGAATGACGAACAGGTAGCCGGCATCTTGGACTGCCTGTTCAACTACCTGGCTGGTTAGTTAGAAGGGAGGAATGGTCTATCATATGAAAGTTGCCCCCATGAAAAACGGGGACTTGTACGTAATAAGGAGTAAACGTACCTTACGGCAAAATAGATTTTCCTCTAAAATTAATTTTGTAAGCGCTTCAAAAAATGAAATTTATTTGAGAATTAAAAGTAAAGACTGGACGAAATTGAGCAGCACATCAATCCTGACAGGAGCGTGATTGGGAGAAAGTGATTTCATTTGGCGGTCCTAAATTTTGCGATATTTGTACTTGCGAAGGTGCAGTCGTGGTTCTAAGCCCTATGAGCCGATCCAGTCCGATCGGTTTGGTCAATTATAGGGGGAAGGGGAAAAAAACCGATAATCCTGATATCGTAATTTTGTTCTCTCAGAATCATTCGGGTGTAAAGCGAGCATCCAGCGCTATTTCGGCGTTCTCTCTCAAAGTTTCTATTAATTTATTGACAAAAAATCACTAGAGTAGATCATTGTAATTATTACTGACAAATCATTTGAGTTATCGGGAGTGAACTCTATGTTTTATCGAAAAAGTTATCGTATTCTATCAACTCTACTGATTTCAGCAATGCTAGGGTCATCAACTATATTTCACGGCGGTAGTGTGCTTGCAGCAGAGAATCAATCTACTGTAGAACAGATTGTCGCGAAAGGCGCACAATTATTACAAGAAGAACAGAAGCAAACTTCCTATTTGGGAGACAATGCACGCCATGCGGCAGTGCAGACCCCAGCACGCATTGCTGGAAAGTACTCGCCTGACGAGCCCGTCCGTCTTATCGTCGAATTGGAAGAGAATAGTCTGAAGTTTGGACTTCAAGCACAGAATGATCTTATTCATCAATTGACCGTAAGCGATAAGTCAATAACAAAGCGGAATTATTATTCACAGAATACACTAGGCTTTAGCGGATTTAGTCTGGAAGCACCCTATAAATCTGTGTGGCAGATCGAGAAAATGCCCGGCGTGAAGTCAGTACATATTGCAAAAAAGTATCAGCCGATGCTCCATTCCAGCAAACAACTCGTGCAAGCCGAACAAGCATGGAACAATCTAGGTTATTTTGGAGACGGTATGGTAATCGCGGTAATAGATTCAGGGGTGGATTATACGCACCAGGATTTCAAGCTCTCTCCGGAGGCGGAGCAACAGGCTAAATGGAAGGAAGCCGATATCGCGGAAAAGCTTGTCGAGACTGCGGTTGACGAGAAGTCCTTCTCTTCCAAAATACCCGCCGGCTACGACTGGGCTGATCGCGATCAAGATATCAAACCTTTGAACCAAGCACATGGTACTCATGTCGCAGGAATCATCGGAGCAGACGGCGACGAGGAGGCGGGAGGAGTCAAAGGGATGGCGCCTCATGCACAAATCATTGCAGAGAAGGTATTCTCCGATTACGCTTACGATGCTTATGAGGATGATATTATTGCTGGCATCCAGCATGCCGTCGAATGGAAGGCTGACGTAATCAATCTAAGCCTGGGATCGGATGCCGGATTTGTAGGCGATGAAACCGATCCGATTCAGAAGGCAGTTCATGCAGCAGCCGATAAAGGTGTACTTGTAGTCGTTGCAGCAGGAAACGCCTTTTACAGTTCTAAGAATCAAATAATCCCTTCTTCCATGCTTCCTTACGCAGACAATCCTGATATCGGCATCGTTGGAACTCCGGCTGTCAGTCCTTATGCTCTTTCGGTAGCCTCGTACGAGAATACGAAATTGCAATTGCCGACATTGAAACTCGGAGACGGAAAATCCTTTGCTTACCAAGTTCAGCGAAGCTCTGCTCCGCTATCATCTCTTTTTGCCGAGACCGGTAAGAAGGAACTTCTGTTCGCAGGAGAGGGCTCTGAACAGGATATTGCTAATCTGGATGTCGGTGGCAAGATCATTGTGGCAAGGCCATCCACTACGAAAACCGAGTATTCTATTCAGTTGAATGCAGAGCGCGCAGGAGCGGTCGGAGTAATCTTAGTCCCTACTCCAGACATTCCGGATTATGCGCAAGTCGAATTTTCACCATACAGCATCCCTGCAGTGACGATCAGCCAGATGGATGGGAATCAACTCGTAACCGCATTAACAACAGGAGGTAACGAGTTGGAAGCAGAAACAGGGACAGACACGTTTGCTGCCAATCCTGAGTCGGGAACTATGTCGGTCTTCACCTCATGGGGAACCCCCGCATCCCTTGAATTCAAGCCTGAAATCACGGCTCCAGGAGGTCATATTCACTCGACTGTCTTGAATAACCAGTACGAAACGATGAGCGGTACATCCATGGCTACCCCTCACGTTGCAGGGGGAGCAGCCCTACTTTTGCAAAAGTGGAGACAGAAATCTAATACAGATCAAATAGACATTTGGAATATCAAGACATCTCTTATGAATACCTCCAAGGTTTTAGAACAGCCGAACTCCAGTGTTCCTTATTCTCCTCGCCTTCAGGGTGCAGGACTGATGCAGGTGGCTAATGCTATTTCAACACCAGTGCTGCTGAAGAATGCTCTCTCAACCTCTGAGACAGATAAAGGCTCGATTTCACTTGGGGAGTTCAGCGGTAAGACCTTATCTCTACCTTTAGAATTAGCTCGTCTGGACGACACCGCCGACTTGTCCGGGATAAATTACGAGGTGTATGTTGACGTTTTGACAGACGAGAAGGAGAAAAGGGATTTAGATCGCGATTGGGATGAGATTCCTGATATCACAAGAGACGTTCTTACAATGAATACCATTAAAGTCGAAGGAGCGTTAGTAAAGGTCAACGGTGAGGAGGCTAGCAAGGCGAATCCTGTTATCATCAAAGCGGATGACGCCCTATTATCTCCTATTCAGGTATCTATCGTTCTTCCAGATCAGTTGCAGTCGCAGACGTTTATTGAAGGATTTATTCACCTCATCCCTAAAGGTCAGGAGAATGTTCCTCTTCCTCAACTTACTATGCCTTATCTAGGCTTCTATGGCGATTGGGGCATTCCGAGCCACATTGACCTTCCGGCTTGGGATAAAGATGCTTTCCTTGGATACACCGCTTTGTGGAACCAATCACAGGAAGTGCCGTTAGGATATAAAGGCCACATTGGGGAGTTCGATTTGAATCGTATTGCCATTTCGCCACGCTCCATAGATCAGGAAGCCTACGCAACATTCACTGCGCTTCGAAATCTTAACGAAATGAAGATATCTATAGAAAATGCAGCAGGGGAGCAGATCCGGTACCTGGGAAATTTCAGTGAATATGATCCGGAGGGAGAGCCTTGGCGTTTTAGTAAAAATATCCTTCAATACGGTGATCTTTATTTCAATGGGTATCCATGGGATATCAAAAATAATGAGGGACAGACAGTAAAGGACGGGCAATACTATTATGTTCTTGAATCAACTCTGGAGTATAAGGAATCACAGCCGCAGAAGGTTAAGCTTCCCGTCAAAGTGGATTCTGTTGCTCCGGTTGTTCCCGACATTGATGTTAAACCTCTAGATGGAGGTAACTATGAAATTTCATGGACAGCAACCGATTCGGAAGGAGGCAGCGGCTATCGGGGAGCGATGCTTTATGTAAACGGCTCTTATCTCTCGGTCCCACAAGGACAGACATCCACTATCGTATCCGAAGAGCCAAAGGGAATAGTAGTTATGGCTATCGACTGGGCGATGAATATTGGTTATGCCGTGGATGGTGACCCCACATTTATTAATCCAGAGACGCTGATCTCATGGTGGTTCGTATCTGGAGAGAATGTCAAAGCAAACAATCCTCTTGAGATCCATGCATTTGGAATGAAGACCGTAAATTGGACTTTCACCTTTAGAGACGACATCGGTCAGGTTGTCAGTCAGCTTCAAATTCCGGAGCAGCCTGAGGTGCATGAAGATTGGATACCGGAACCAGGACTACCTGCAGGAGCATACACAGTAACGGCTACTGCTACAGATGAGACAGGTTATTCTGTCACTACATCGCCTGAATCTTTCACCATAGGTGCAGGAGACGGAAGCAGCCCTGCTCAATTAACGAACCTGACTCTATCGCAAGGGATTTTGTCACCTCTTTTCTCTCCTGAAACGACGAGTTACAACGCCATCGTTCCATATGATATTGAACACATGTCAGTAACCGCATCTGTGTACCACAATGTGTATGACAATGCTATGATACGCATCAATGGATTACCTGCACAGAGCGGTGTTCCGAGTAATGAGATTGCTCTTGGCGTCGGGAATAACACCATTAGAGTTGAAGTGCTACTGCCCGAAGGCAGTCCATCGAATATTTATTCCGTGACAGTGAATAGAAGTGCCGCACCGGATGCTAGCGATGGAGGCGATTCTCCTGTCGGTCCTCCTATAAAGCAGCCAGAACGTACAGTTCTGCCCGTCGTTAACGGTGCCATCACTGCTGACCTGGATAGAGTCAAGCGGACTACAGGCTCAGATGGTTGCTTTATATATGAAATTATTTCGGCTAATGAGGAGAGGTATGATCTGCTCGATCTCGGTATTTCTGAGACAGTGATCAGGGCTGGTAGAGATTTGGTAATCAATACCGTATGGGGAGAATTTACCCTGCCAGCGGATCTTATGAAATCCTCTGCGATAGTGAACTCTGTTTCATTTCGCTTAAAGCTAGAAGTACTGCCTGTGGACAAAACGCCTGACGGTATGAAACCTTTGACTTCACTCTTTCATTTGGAATTCATGGTGGATGGTAAGCCCGCTGAATTCAAAGATGTTTTTGGCATAAAATTGCCTTACTCAGCTGCAGAGGCTGATGTCGAACATATTGCTGTTTATGGCTTCCATCCCTCTACAGCGGAATGGAGCTTCTTGGGAGGCAAAGCAGCAGAAGTGAATAACGATGGAGACAAAACCTATTTTTACGAAGGACAGGCCCCTTCTTTCTTTACAGTAATGGTCTTCAAGCCATTCTTTACAGACATTGTAGGTCATTGGGCGAAAAAGGACATCGAATGGCTTGCACAGCGATTGATTGTTAACGGCGTTGCGAGTAATTCCTACTTTCCGAATCAAAGCGTTACACGTGGACAAGTTGCGGTGATCATGGCAAGAGCCCTCCAGCTTCCTAAG
Organism: Paenibacillus sp. J22R160; assembly: GCF_059692135.1. NCBI lineage: Bacteria > Bacillati > Bacillota > Bacilli > Caryophanales > Paenibacillaceae > Paenibacillus > Paenibacillus sp. J22R160. Next base: position 11,193 of record NZ_JCAUAU010000026.1, read on the forward strand.
CCTGCAAACAACAGTGTATTTCGCGATGTAGGCGATGAGGATTGGTATGCTTCTAGTGTTCAAGCACTATACGAGGCGGGTATAGTTACGCAGTCTGCCGACGGTCTCTACAATCCGGCTAAGTATCTTAGTCGTATGGAAATGGCAGTTATGCTTGCTCGCGTAATGACTATCCTGTCAGGGGAAGATGTTGCAGATCCAGCGTTAGATGAGACTTCCAGTTCCCGCTATACGGATCAAGAACAAATTCCTGATTGGGCAAAACAAGCAGTTGCCGTAGTTAGTAAGAAAAAATGGGTGTATGGTGATCTCACCGGGGCGTTCCGTCCGAAGGATACAGCAACTCGGGCCGAATTCGCAACCATTTTGCGGCGCGTCCTTGATCCTAAACAATAAGTGTTTGGGAATAATTCAACAATTACTTGTTTAGTAAAATACGGCGACTTTTCGGATTTTCTCCGAGGGTGGTCGTATTTTTAATTTCCACCGCGCTTTTCGGTTTGTGTGCCAGAAGAAGTGGACGAAGAAGAAGAAAAAAAGAAAGAAAGAAAAAAAGCTGCCGATTTAAATTCTGTTTACATTTGGAAAAATGAAATAGAGGAAAAGATGGAAAAATGAAAGAAGATGTTCGTGGAGCTGTTCTGCATCAAGCAAAGCGTACGGGTAACAGTAGCACGCTGAGCATACAATGTTTTTTCTTCAACTTAACTGTTCCGTACTTATATGTCTTAATGGATGGATTAAATAAATTGATGGTGAATATTCAAATCAATCACTAGTTTTAAAAGAGATAACAAAAGGTAAAGACTTGGGAAAATTATCTAACACCAAAGTAAACAGACATATGTATAAAATACAATGTAATACTAAATGCTAAGTTCTGTTGACGAACCTATGAATCTACTGTATTTTCTTATAGTGTTACACACCATATATGGACATCCGTTTTGAGATACGGAATAGTCTATTTTTTTTGTGAATATATAGGAGGAGAAAATGGCTTCATTCTTTCATATTTACTGTCCAGAGGGAGTTGAGAGCAAGTATCGCCTGATTGTATTTGATGATGCAAAAGAGGCTTTCATTCCCTTGACAGAGTTTTATCATGATCAGATTAAAAGGATCAATGAGAGCTCCGTAATTTCATATCTACACACCCTAGAACCTTTCTTTTATTGGCTTAAGCATAAAAGTAACTACAAGAGCCGAACAGTCTGGTGGGACAACGAACCTGAAGCTGTTAAGGAAGCCGTGCGGCAGTACTTGTTAAACCAAATGCATTGTAAAATCCGAGGTAGAGACGCTCATGAAGGCGTCTACTTAACAAGTAAAAGTTCCAAAACTGTTCAGCTCTTTTTATCAGCCATTAAAGGTTTTTACAAAGCTATGATTCGCTTAAAGAGATATCGACATGCCAATCCACTTATAGATTTGGAGGTCAAGGACACTCTAATTGATCTACCTGGAGATAGAGAAGGAAGACCTAGAATGCCTAAGGCAGCTGGGACAGAGGAACCTCTCTCTTTTAGAAAGATAACGGATTCTTACTTTAAGATCATCAATGAAGAATGGGTACCAGAGATCATCGGAGATTGGGATCTACCATATCGCATATATCAAGTTGGCGATGCCTATAGATGGCGTTTACGTGATGAAGTGATTTCTCGTTTCTTGTTTGAAACAGGAGCAAGGATTTCTGAAATATTGGAATTAACTGTAGGTGACTATCGAAAACGATCTGATATTCATGAATTAGCTGCCACCAATAAAGGCAGCTTTAAACGGCGCATCAAATTTATTCGTATTTCTCCAGAAACATTGAAATTATTAATCAAATATGTGAACTCAGAGCGACGTCAATTTGCTCAGACACAAGTGAAGTTCAACGAGCTACCTGATACTGAACCACTATTTTTATCGATGAGAGGTACCCCTTACGCATACTCAGCGTTCTATTCGAACTGGACTACGATTACAAAGCACGCTGGAGTTAAACTAAACCCTCATAAAGCAAGACACTGGTTTGTTACTTCTATGCTTCGTGGTATCTATGAACAATCGAAGACAGCCGCACAAATCGAAGATAAAAAGAAGCAGCTTATTGAGTATATGAAATGGCGAGACCCAGACACTTTAAACGTGTATGAGCATTACTATGACGAGGAGAAGTTCAGAGACTTACATGAAAAGCTTCAGGAGAGTTACATGATGCGAGAAAAGGAATACTTCAAATCACCCAAGACGCGCTCACAGGCTGCTAAGCCAGCACTGCAGACAGCAATTGATCTACTGAGCTCCGAGGGCAAAGAAGACTGGTTAAATGATTTTTATGAAGGGATGGAACAGTAGTGTTGACAACCAAGAATCTACTAGAAGAAATACAAGACAAACCCTGGGGATCACTACTTTATGGTCAAATACCAGAGGACCTGTTGTTACTTACGGATCCGAACGGTGATTACTACTGGGAAAAAGTTAATGAGAAGAGCATTAAGTATTTTGTCCGTCAATGCGCCGGACATCCATGGGCAAATCACTTTGCTTTAGCGCTGATGTGCCTATCGGACCGTAATTTGACTCCACAATCAATATTTAATATTACATGTGTATTGAATGCCCGATTTAAGGATCTATTCAGCCATTTTAAGTTGTCAGTCATGGAAGAACTCTTGCCATCGCATGTGGAACAGTATGTAACCGGACAAATTCTTCCGGATCATTCCGATCGACAACGACAATCTATTTTGACCGGCTACAACACTTTTATGTTTAACCTGAAAAAGTGGATGGGTACGAAGTTCAGCGATGATAAACAGGCTGCACTTTCCTCGTATATGCTTCCGAGTCTCCCATACGACAATCGAGATTTTAATGCTCGCACAAAGGCCATTACAAATGCAAAAACCAAGAGGAAAGAGGATTCATCGGCAGTAACGCCCTTATTGCCTGAAATAAGAGCAGAGGCGCATCTGAGGTGGAATCAGGTTAGCAGGCTACGAGAAGCTTTCAGAAAGCAACTTGCAGAGGCTCAAGAACAGGGTATAACGCTCCCATTAGAATTTTATTATGATGAATCTGAATATGTAGGAGAGAGATGGTATTTCATCCTTAGAGATCTAAAAACTTTGAGTAAGATGCAAGACGAGAAAAAGATAAATTCAAATTTTAATAGTGAAGATTGCATTCTCGAGTTCGTCAGAGCAGAAAAGTTAGAGGACGGATGAGAAGGAGAAGGCCCATGGTTCCTAGAGCTTCTACGGCTTAGAATAATTGGTCAAATCTCTGACGAGAATCGTGAAAAAGCCGTTAATTATCTTAATCAATGGGGATATGAGATAGAGGTTGGAGGAAAGAATGCACCTTTCTCGCCTAGAAATCCTGGGTTATTAATTCAGGGATTTGAAACCACTCGTGCCGTAAGCAGAACAAAAAAAACCTTGATTAACATTGAGCCCATTTATGTGGCATGTATGTTTGCCCGATTCGCTCTAGATATCATTACATCATCTGGTGCCAGAATAAATGAATTGTTACAGATCAGTTATGATAAAGACTGTTGTGTGGTGACAGTTGATAAAAGTGTTAGTCCTCCGAGGAAAAACTATATCTTCCGTCTGATCCCGAAAGGAAGGGAAGAACCTGAGAACTATTATATGCCGGAAGAAATCTTCAAATTTATGAGCGAAATTTTGAAAATGCTTAGAGAGTCATATAAATCCGAAACAATACCTGAGGTGCAGTACGATGTAGAAACAAGAAGACATTTGATGTCAGAGAAAAAATACATCTTTCAGTACCAATCCAGACATATCAACGTGTTCTCAATTAATGCGATCATTCGCTTTCTTTTACACGGAATGGTAATTCAATCTTCCGAGGGTGGCCAAGTGGTATTAAAGGCTCATCTTTTACGGCATGCATTTGCGACACATGCAGTTCAAACAGAGAAAATCCCGGTCGACATTGTGAAGAACCTGTTGCATCAAAAAGATATTGAGGTCACTTCTTACTACTCAGCTCCGACTCCACAACAAGTCTCGGAATCCATAAACTCACTTCATGAAAACTGGATCTCATATGTCGATATTCAAAAAGGCATTCTAAGAGGGCCTGATGAGCTTAAAGATTTGTATGAAGATTATCGTGAGAAAGTAGGCACTTTATCTAAAGTTGTAGGAGGAATATGCACAGTCGACTCTATTTGCCCAACAAAAATGGCTTGTATTGGTTGCGGTGCAAAGGTACCTAGACCAGAATTTAAAGACGAAATAGAATCTTTTTTATAGTTGGGCTGATGAAAGTGAAAAGCGGTTTGAGAAACTGAGTCTGCCTATAGAAGCAAAAAAGATGAAGATTGTAAAAAATCGAGCTAAAATCGAGTTGAAGGAAATTCAATTGATAGAAAAATCACAAAAGGATGAGTTATATGTTCCAAAAATCCGTATCTCCTCAAACAAATGAACGAGAATGGCTTCAGTCATTGTACGATGAAAAGAAGAAGCGTTCATTTGAACTTGGCGTGAAGGCGATTGACTTACTAGTCAAAGAAGGTTCTTCTGTTTCGTATCGCACTGTCTCAGATAAATCGAAAAAAATCGACGCTGAAGGAATCGGCATCCATCCAAACACTATTCGTAAGAATAAAGAGTTGCACGCATACTTTTCAAAACACATATCAGCAAAGCTTTATAAGCCGCGTAAGAGCTATCGGGTTCCCATTGCAAGTGATCTGGATTCGTTTAAGCAAATAAAGCAGGATAGGGACATAAATCGCGTCAAACAACGGTATATGCAACTAACAAAGAACGAATTAGTTGACCAATTGATTCAAATGGAACAATACATTGCTAATCAAAATCAGCGCTGGTTGAAAAATCAATTCGAAAGCTTCAAGAGCGAATAGCACTGGGATGCGCATAATAATTACAGCTAATGTTCAAAGAAAATAAAGCAACCTGGGGATGGTTTTAAGCTAACTGGTAGTTAGTTTAGTTCGATGTTCCTCCTATTATTGGTAGTTTAATGCAAATAAACCGGCACTCAATAGTGCCGGTTTTGACAACCCTAAAAATGCCATGGATAAATACTACTATACAAAAAAAATCAACATAAGTCTATTGTTTTTTTGGAATATATTGTATTGTAGTTATGCGACCGCGGCGCAAAATATAAATGATATGGATCGTTTAAGCCACAAAAGTGGTGTGTTATGATTATTAGATTTAATTTTGCGCTGAAGGGGTTATTCAAATGGACGGTTACTATTGGGACAGCAAATTTGATTATTTAAGCAAGACTAGATGGTTGTATTACAATGATGATTATTTAAATTTCCTACTAACTAACGTTTGGAAAATCACATCCCCTGTCCGAATCATCGATTTTGGGTGTGGTTACGGATATTTAGGAACCAAACTAATGCCGTTGCTCCCTGAAGGATCCACTTATACAGGTGTTGACGCTGGTGGCAAGTTAATTGAACACGCAAAGGAGATATTTCAACAAGCTCCTTTCAAAACTGAATTTATCCTCGGTGATATTCAAGAAATGGATTTTAATCAGCAGTATGACATCGTAGTTTGCCACGCCTTCTTACTGCATGTTGAAAATCCGAGGGAGATTCTTCAAAAGATGACAGATTGTTTGGTGGATCGAGGCAGGATTATTTGCTTTGAAACACACTGGATCTCAAATATGGCAAGCTATTATCTAGACGGGATCAATCCATCAGATATGGTACAATTAGGATTTCTTCAAGAGTTATTTGAAAGAGATACGCAACGAAATGGGAAAGATGGTAATGTAGGTATAAAAGTGCCTATTTATTTAAGTCAACTTGGAGTCAGGCAAATCGAGTGCCGAGTCAGCGACAGGGTAAATTTTTTAGATCCCAATTGTGCCGCTGAAAAGAACAATGAACTATATAACTCTCTTAAGGAAGATGGCTTCGGTGCGGATCCCGGGGAAGAAAAGTTGTTCATTACAAATTTGTTGAATCGAGGGGCTACTTTTGATGAAGCGCAGAAAGAATTAATGCTGGAATCTTTCTTGTCAAAAGTTTTCAGTAAGGATGTATTCCTCACTTATGCCCCAAATATGAAGATTACTACCGGGATTATTGAACGATAGTATTAACCACTGTTTGCGAATATTTTTATTAACGGGGGTAGCGGATGGAAACTAAAATCCGGGAAATCGCAGCAGATGATTATAATGAAGTTGTTGTCTTATGGAATGATGTACTTGGAGTGCGCACGGTCACAGATGAGAACTTTCAAGTATCTATGGAACAGATGACCAAAGCCGGCAATTACAAAACGTTTGTAGCACTACTTGAGAATCATATTGTTGGTTTCATATCAATCGTTCATGGATTAGCAGTAGGGTCTGCGAATGGTTATCTCCATATAACCGGCCTTGCTGTTAAAAAAGATTTTCAGCGTCACAGGGTAGGCACTGAACTGTTACGATACACTGAAAATTATGCAAAAAACAGAGGTATACCCAGTATTATTCTATGTACCGGAATGAAGCGAACAGGTGCTCATGCTTTCTATGAGCATAATGGCTATGACAAAGATTCATTCTGCTTTGATAAGACTATTAAACTTAACTAGTAAATATCCATCGCCATTTTTATGTTAAGCTATTGGAGAACTATAGCGTGGCGATGGAACCGATCCATCGCCAGTTTTCTTTTCTGGGCGATCAGCTCAACTATAGTTCAGTATAGCTCTCAGTAAGTAATAAACCGCCAAACTGCGGGTTTTAAATATTGTAAACCCTTTCCTTACAAAAGCGTTATCTAATGTATTGTATCTTGTTGATTCATATTATGGTGGGAGAGTGAACAAGGTGAATTACGAATGTTTAGCCCGAAAAGTGCTCGAGAGCTACTCGTTTATAGATCCAGTATTTGAGTTCTTGAGGCACAACGAAAATATAACATATAAAGTAACCGACCGTGGCAATAGCTGCTCCTTCTTACTGCGGATCCATACGTCCGTTACAGAAGGGTTTTACGGCATTCAACATACGCTGGATGGGTTGGAATCCGAGACGGTACTGCTGCAGGAGTTGGGGCTCAATGGAGTGTTGAGGGTACAAATGCCTGTTGCGAATAGATTCGGGAAGTATGTAACGGTATGTCGCCTGGAGGATATGGACGCGGATATTTATGCAACGCTGCTCGAGTGGATTGATAGGGATACTTTTACTCATAATGAAGAGAATTTGGATGAAATCGTGTACGCAATTGGAGTCACGCTTGCACGATTTCATCTCTTCACTCGAGCTAGTGCGGCCTTAAAGAAATTAAATAGACCAGTATACGGAGTGGAAAAAATCGATAATACGCTTGAGAAACTTAGGCATGGTGTTGAAGTAGACATTTATAGTATGGAACATTACGGGATCAATGATCGAAGTGCTGACACAGGTGAAGGGAATAATGAGGGAACTGGACTCTCACGATGGAGCTTGGGGGTTGATCCATACAGATATTCAGCGGGGTAATATCATCATCACTGAAAACTGTGAGCCTTGTTTTATCGATTTTTGCCTATGCGGCTATGGTCATTACTTATTCGATATCGGCAGCGCATCTACGATTATGGAAAGCAAACAGAAGAATTAGGCATACCAAGGGCTCAAACATAATTACAGACATATGTATAAAATACGGGTTTTGTGATTATGTAATCGGTGATCTGGTCACATAGCACAAAAAAGCCGCGATTTTACGCAGCCTTTAATGTGTGTTCGTTCTTGTCGTTATTACTGATTGAATCTAACTGTTGCATCACTTCTACAAAGTGCAGTAACAAGTGAACCAGCCGTACATTTGAATGTAACAGATACAGTTAAATCAAATGTACCCGTTCCAGCGACCTCAACTGTGTTATTACCTACTTTACGTGAACTTCCTACAATTCTAAGATTGCCTGGATTCCTTGTATCCGTAGGAGTTAATCTCCACACGTAAATTATATCAATATCTCTCCCTGTACATAACCCTGAGCAAATTAAATTAGCATCAGCAAAGTATACGCCTTGGGATCTCCTTTTAATTCCTGGTGCTCTTAGATGAGAATCAGAGCAACATGAGTTTGGTTGACCTCTCAAACTTCGTCTAAATACCATGAATCCACTTACACCGTTTGGTGTCTGACTGCTAACGGTAACAAAACCGTTTCTGCGTAGACATCTCACCGCATCGACTAATGTTCTCCCAATAACGAGGTTGCTTCTGCACGGGGCAGCACTTCCCACAATACTAACTTTTCGAATTCTCCGTAATGACGCAGGACGCAAAGGGTTCTTTTCCCAAAAAATAAAAACAAAATCGGATGACCTTGGGACGTTTCTCCCCTTCAACTTCATCTTTCTCCCGCTGCATTTACCACAACCACATGAACACGACATGGACCACAAACCCCATTTCCATTGGAATGCTATTAGCATATGTGACAGGCAGTTTGTTTTCCATGGTCTTATGTACTTAACGTGCGATTCTCCGCAGAATTGTGCTTATGTACAGTTTCGCTCCATTTTTAACCCTTGATTCATAAGGCTTACGACAGCTTGATTTCATATGACGTACAATTAGATTATACGCATTTAAATAACAAAAACCCAGTCAAACACTGAAATAAAGTGTTTAGGCTGGGTTTGGTTTATTACGCTATCGTTCGTTCTTTAGTTTAATGGCCGATATCTATCGCGCTTTAGTTTGCAATAATATAGCTTTCTTCAACTAACTCCCCTGCATTACTTACGCTGTAACAGCAAGCGCCAGCTGTCGGAACGACTTAAAAATCTAGTGTTTTTGGCGGTATTAACTGCGCTAATAAGGAGGAAAATCGTCACTTCCGACCCGGTTGTATTGTTAACCAGAACTTTGTTAGGGCTTAGATCGCCAGCCCCACCACTTGCGATATAAACTCCTGGAGAAGGCTCAGCCTTGATTTTGATAGCAAAGGCTTCGTTATTGAGTAGAAAGTTCAGGTCTTTTAAAATGAGCTTTTGACGCTTTTTTACCCGAATCACGATTTGCTGAAGCAGGCGTGTCTTTCGCGCTCTTACTGCAATTTGAGCATTGCCACCTACGATTCCGTTCAGTTGAATCAACGTCCTCACCTCCAAGATACTTGTACTTTAACATATTCAATATGTTCTCTTAGGGGAGGGTTTTTGTAGATACTCTAAAAAAAGGGCTACAATCCATTAGAAAGAATGACTCAATTGTACATTCATGCAGAGGCAAGAGTTCAACTGAACCGGAAGTTGCTGAGATCAATCGAGACGAAAAGCATATCCTTTACTGCCTCAAGATTAGGTCCGCGTAGATATGCGCGGCGTTTTGTTGGGAAACGAAGCCCTTCGATCTCAATAAAGTCGTAGACATATTGCGCCGCTGGAAAGTTGCCTGAGATCTCGACATGGTAATCGTGCCTGCGTAGCAGAAAATCATCGCCAAAGTAGAAATCTTGCTCCATGTTGTGACTCGCTATGTGGTCGGGGAACTTAACACGTAAACCGGGCCATTGTTCATTGCCCTCTTGCCAAGGCGGAATTTCGTTGACCTCGAATCCTGGCATGGTCATGAAAAAAGGCGTTGTCAAGTATGTCCACATTGCGTATCCATTGAAATATGCTCGATCTAACGGTTCCCACGGTGTGTTCATCGCGTGGTTAGCGTAAGTGACTCTAGGATTATGTCGCTCGCGGATGATTTCCCCAGAAAGGGTCTCAATCGCTATGCGATCAGGCGTGAAAGCAGTTCGCCAATCCGGTTGCCCAAAGGGAGAAAGAGAGGCGATTTCCGAATGGAGCGCGACTGTCATCTCCCGAGGATTGGAGTCTTGTATAAGTCCTTTCAATGCCCATAGTCCGCCGCTTGTGACGATTGTGGCAGTCAATGAACTGAATTTATTCCAACGGTCAATTCCTCCGTGAGCGTCTATCACATTTGTCAAAAGATTATTCAAGTGGGTACCTCCTCATGGGCGTTTATGTGTTTCAAGCATGAGTTATTTTACAATCATTACAGCACAATGAGCGTGTTGGATTACTTTATGGCTAACGCTTCCCACGAACAGTTCTGAAATAAGGCCAAGTCCCCTGCTGCCCATTACGATAAGATCATATTCTCCTTCTTTCGCTTTCTTACATATCATCTCTGCAGGATCCCCAATATGGTAATCGATATCAAATTGTATGGATGATCCTGAAAGGACTTGTACGGAATCTTCTAAAATTCTCTTAGCTTCTTCTTTTTGCAATTGTTCAAGATCCACCCCGTACGCAACTGAATTGTTCAGAGGAATGATATGAAGTAGTGTAATTCGGGCGTTTAACCCGGCATTTTCTGCCTGCCACTGCGCCGATTTCAAAGCATGTTTGGATTGTTCGGAACCGTCAACCGGAACTAAAAAACGTTTATACATGTTAACAATCTCTCTCCTATCCATCAATCCATGAAAGGATCTAACGATTATCGCAGTAAACAAATTTAATAGAATCATTGAAAAATTTAGTCGCCGATTGCCAAATCGCAAAAGGGTCGCTATACAAATATTTCCCTTCTAAAGAATATTTATTCGTAGAAGTGTATCACTCAAAGCAAAATAACCTTTTCGAAAAAATATTTGTTTTCACATTTTCTTTTCAGAAATATTTAAAGTTTTTGTGAAAAATTGAACGGGTTTAACGATGTATACGGGATTACACTCTAGTGTAATCCTATTTTAAGTATGAGGAGATGATGAATTGACTTCAAAAAAAATGATGATTTGCCTGTGTTGGGCTGCGTTCCTACTGTGGTTCACAGATTACACCGCCCAAGCAGAGGATGCACCGGATGTCAGTGTTGCGGGCTCAGGCTGGGTCAAGACGTTTGAGGACGAATTTAATACACTAGACACGACAAACGTATGGGATATCGTAACGGACAACCCCGATGGACTGCTATCCGCACGTACACCTAATAATGTAAGCGCAGTCAATGGGAAGCTGGTGTTAGAAACTAGGAAAGACTACCCTGCTGGCACCAACAAAACGTGGAGCTCCGGTTATGTAAAGACCAAAGCAAATTATTTGACTCAAAAGTACGGTTACTTTGAAGCCCGCATCAAGATTGCTGGAACTACCGGACAAAACAATGCCTTCTGGATGACCAATCCCATTTTGAGCGGAAATCAAATTGAAATTGACATTACAGAAGGAAAATATCCGAATAAGAGCAATATGGCGCTGCATAATTGGTCAGCAAACCCTAAGTGGGCGGAAGGGCTTCAACGGACAGAGAACGATCTTGACCTTAGCACAAGCTTCCATACGTACGGACTACTTTGGACTGAGGATAAGCTTACCTGGTATTTGGACGGTGATCGGGTGTATGAATTACAACATCAAGTCGCCAATGTCTCGACAGATCTGAAATTTAGCACCGCAGTTGTCGATTGGCCAAGCGCTGGAGCTGTTACCGATATGCTGAATGGGGAAACGATGGAGATTGATTACGTTCGTGTGTATAAGTATGCCGGTACTGCGGCGGAAGTTGTCGTTGACAATGGAAGCACTGGATACATAGAATCCGGATTGTGGTCAAACAGCACTTTGCCGGGCTATATCGGCAGCAGCACACGCTACTCCACCAATACTTCCGCCCCCGCTTATGCGCAGTGGCAACCTACTCTGACGGAAGGCATGTACCGTGTAGCCATCTATAAGGTTGTAAACCCTACCGATCCGTTTTCCGGTGACAAAGCCGCTCAAATCACTATCCATTCGAACGACGGTAGCAAGATCGTTTCTGTCGATTATACAAGTGGTACATCCGGTTGGTATGATCTTGGAGTATATGCCTTCCGCTCAGGCACACATGGTTTTGTGCGTAATACGATTCAAAACGGCATTGCAAGAGCGGACGCTGTCCGGTTTATTAAATTGAATTCCACAATTATTGTCGATAACGATTCCAGCGGCTTCAGCACTACGGGCAGTTGGACTGCAACGAACGCTTATTCTCCGACTTGGTCGTCTAAGGGCTTTTATGGAATTGACTACCTGACGGATAATTCGTCAATTGCAGATAGTGGCAAATCGGCCACCTGGACACCTTCAATCACGAGGGCAGGTCTATATAAAATCTATTTGCGATGGACCGCAGGCTCCAATCGACCTAATGCAGCACCATTGGAAATTAAACATAAGTTTGGAATCGACCTATCCAAAACGGTTAACCAGCAAGTAAATAACGATTCATGGGTGGAGATCGGGACCTATACGTTCGACCCTGCCGATACGAATAGTGTGACTATAAAGGCCTCGCAGGCTGGCTTTACCATAGCTGATGCGGCTAAGTTCGTTTATTTAGGAGTGGAGTGAACTTAGAATACCTATAACAATAGTACATAAGCGGCAGCTCGCGAGCACCTCAGAGCTGCCGCGTTTTGACATTCAGCAAGCGCTGCGGATCATTTTTGCTAACACCCAGAGGCTTATGAGTTTCGTAATATTTCCACAGAAATAATATTTTCATCGTTTTTCTGACTAATTCATTATTATTTAGATATAAACCGTCAATCTCGGTATTTTGAAGTATTATCCTTAACATCCTTAAATAAATCTAAAGCCGAAATCAATTCGGGAACAATTGTTCCGAAAGCTGCTCATTCTCATGTCAGCCCTCGCTTTAGCTGGTTACAGCGTACTTGCATGGAAGCTTACTTTGCGCATGAAGGTGTTTGCCATGACCTATGTGATGATCGTGTTTGGCTTCTTTATCTTCAACCTGAATGCGGTTGGCCAGCACGTAGCAGAAGGAACACTAAAAGGCGGTTTAACATCGATAATCATAGAAATTTTGCGAGCTTCCCCATAAGCATCACCATTAGCTTGCTTGAATCAGTAATAGCGTTCCATAGCTTTTCGATCGACGTCGTGTACTGTAAATCCAATTTATTCTTCATTTTGCTCTTTAAATTCGTAATAAATCTTGGTTGCCTCTTGGGGAGGCATGGAATAAACCTTAGTAAGCTGAACAAGAGTCTCAGCGATTTTCTCTCGCTCTACTCCCGCTCGTTTCATTGCCTCGATGAAATAACCATTCTCTGCTTGATCACTCATTACATCATTAATCAGTGGATCCACTTCATCTTGATCATCAGCATCGATTAGAATTCGCGGTACCATTCGATCAATCTTAGGTTCATATTCTGTCAATGTGAGACCTCCTATATTTTGCAACCTTGTTCTGTCTTTAAAATTCGTCAAAGACCATTAATTTCCTCTAAATTATCCGGAAAACAGGAAAATTCTGCACCTTATATGAATTTGTATTTATATAAACAATCATTTATACTTAAAGGCAGATAAGAGGTGATGATCCTGCACGACATTTATGCCATTATTGCCGAGCCTTCTCGGCGTCGAATCCTGGACTGTTTGCTGCGTTCGGACTCAACTGTCAAAGATTTGACTGAAGAACTCGGATTGTCTCAGCCGCTTATTTCCAGCCATCTGCGATTATTGCGCGAAAGCGGCCTCGTACGTGTCCAAGCAGATGCCCAGCGTCGTATTTATTCCTTAGATGCAAGTCCACTTGCCGGTGTGGATGATTGGTTGAGCAACTATCGCGAGCAATGGAATCGACACGTCGATAAGCTGGAAGAACATCTCGCTCGCCAAAAACGAATCAAAGAGGAGAAACTCAAATGAAACCACTAGACGAAGAACTTGGTCCTATCCTTAACCGAATGGATGATGAATGGGAGTTAATTCTTAAACGAACGCTAAAGCATCCGATTGAGGATGTTTGGGCTGCTCTGACCGAATCGGAGCAACTGCCCGCTTGGGGTCCATTTGCAACAGATCGGGATCTAGTATCAACAGGAACGGTCGTGCTTTCCCATGTGAATTATGCAGAGGAAAATGTAAATCGACAAGGCGAAGTTCTTGATGTGGAAGCCCCTCGCCTGCTTATTTTCAAATGGGGAAACGACATTTTACGCTGGGAATTAAATTCGAGCGATAACAACACCGTTCTTATTCTGAGCCATCGTTTCACGGATTATCAGATGGCTCCTTCCCTTGCAGCGGGGTGGACGTTATGCCTGAAAGGCTTAACTGGCATACTCGATGGTAAACAGATGCCTTCAATGGCCGGAAGCAACGCTGTTCATTATGGTTGGCAAGAGCTTCATGACAAGTATAAGAAATTTTTCGAAAGTAACGCAACGAGTGTGCTGACAAAGAAAAGCGAGGGTGACGAATGAATAATTTAACAAAGATGCTAATTGCAAAACCGGCTAATGAGGTGTTCGAAGCATTCGTTGATCCTGAGAAGATAGGAAACTTTTGGTTCTCCTCCAGCTCCGAGCGATGGGCATCTGGCAAGGCGATCAAGCTGCGTTACGATGAATACAATGCGGATGGCGAAATTAAAGTCATAGAAATCGTGAAAGACAAGAAAATTGCATTCGAATGGGATTATGGCACAGTGCACCTCGTCACCTTAACTTTCACGCTAACGGACGAAATGAACACGCTTGTCGAAGTGAACGAGGAAGGCTTTGCAGATGACAAGGATTCTATTCCGATGCTAGTAGGCAACAAAGAAGGTTGGGTATACATGTTGACCTGTCTCAAAGGTTATTTGGAGCACGGAATCACAACATTACGTGCTGCGATAGTGCATTAGCTGGTTAAAATGAAAAGGAAAGCGGCGCGGCGGTCATATCATGATGCCTCCTGCTTTCCTTTTTTATTAGCTTTCTCTATACCAGAGAGGTACAATCTCCTCAAAATTCTGATGATCTTCCAACACAACACGAATTCTAGCTAACATGGAATCTAGCTGCTCGGGTACAACTTTAAGAGTCCAAGTAATTGTTGGAAAGATAATCATAGCCGTATATAAAGCGTACAACCTCCAGAATTCTTGCGGAACTACGCCATCAAAATAACCATTTATTTGCCCAATGCAGAACGGGACGCTTACTTCTCTGCTGAAATATGCGATTTTCAGAAAATCATGGTAGGGATCTCCCCAATCATATCGGTTAAAATCGATTACCCCCGAATAACTGCAATTATGTACAATCAGGTTGCTGGGATGGAAGTCATCATGTTGGAATCGATTGGGTCGATCGGTCATATGTATTAAATTCTTGTTGATAAAAGATAAAATGACATCCTCCTCTGGCAGCTTAACCCCGCAGTTTCGATAGCTTTCATACTGACGATTATGTTTTGATACTCTTTGTTCATACCAACTTTCTAAGCTAGGAGCAGCTAATTCGTGCATTTTCCTTAGTTCTTGCCCAGCCTCACTACCAATCTGGTATTGTTCGTCATAGGTTAAGGAGGGAAGTATTTCAGAGGCATCATCCCCTTCAACATAACTAAGGATCATATAACAAATGTCTAATGCTTCGATCGAACCGAATTCAATCGGTTTTGAGGTCTTGACGCCGAATTCATAAGTCTGACTAATTACTTCGTACTCTTGCATTTTTTGCTCCATCTGTTGCCTAGGTGAAGTGCGTAATACATAGTTAGGCAATCCACTTTCCTCATATAAGAAATACTTAGCATCGTAAGAAAATCCCTTGGTAATCAACGAAATATCGGATATATGCGACATCGTGGGGATGTGTTTTCTAATATCAGATAAGTTCATGGATATGCTCCTTTGTGATAATTAAAAATATAGAAATGATTTCATGTGAATTATACCACGAAAAAACAATACACCTATATTAGTGTCGCTAACTCATGACATAAACATAGGTGTATCTGATTTTAATTTGCAGTTTTTACAATTCGGAGCACGCTGCCACCGTTCACTCTCAGTTTCAGAAGAAGGGAATCCTTCTTGGTGACCGTTACTTGCCGAACTGTCATTTCGGTGGAATGTTTAAACCGATAATGATCCAGCTTATCGAACACTTCTTCGTAGATGTCCGCTGTGTAGGATACTCCATCCTCGAGAAAATCGAGGTTCACACGAGCCGATCTTCCGCTAGCCGCACAGATTGCGCCTACGAACCAATCCGAACCACTGCGACGGGCCATCGTGACGTACCGCCCCGGGAAACCTTCCAGCAGCAGCGTTTGATCCCAAGTTGCAGGTACTTGCTGCAGTAACGGCTTACCTGCGCTCTCCTCGTAAGCTTCGATGGAGTCTGCATAGTTTTGCACCGCAGATTCAAACAATACGGCTAACGCAAGTTGATGACAATGACCGGTGCGGGTTAGATTGGTGAACGTAACAGGTGTATAGTCCATGGAGCCGACTACATTCCGGGTAAACGGCACTGTACAGTTATGAACCGCATTCGGCCCTTCGTTCAACGGATTTTTCCAATACTCCGCTCCAAAGATACCCTCCCTGGTCATCACATGCGGCCACTGCCGCTGTTCGCCAGACGGCTTAGTAGCTCCATGGTAATTGATCATTAGTTTATGCTCAAGCGCCACTTCAGCTATCATGTCATACACTTGGATCCGTTCTTGAGAATCACTATCGAAGAAGTCCACTTTGACGCCTTTCACACCCCAACCAGACCACAGTGCCATTTTGCTCCGACAGGCTTCTTCCTCTTTAAGCCCTTTGAAATGACTCCATAACCAGATACCAACACCTTTGGTTTCAGCGTACTGGATCAACTCAGGTACATGGACCGTGCTCTCCTCTCTGTCCCAGCCGCCATCGACAAGGGAATATTCCCATCCCATGTCAGCTGCGAAGTCAATAAACCGGAGCTGTTTCTCCTGATCTCTGCAGGAAGCACTGTCTGAATACCATGACCAGGCGGAGCGGCCAGGTCGAATCCAGGACATGTCCTCGATCACGCTCGGCGGGTTCAAATGAAAGATCACCATGGATTCGACAATTGTCGATAGTTCGTCACCGATGATTGCCACCCTCCAAGGGGTAGCGAAAGGGCCTTCCGCAACATTCGGTCCCTCCTGGTCAGGCGCAAAAGCAAGCTCCAGCTTACGCGGCTGTTTCTTGCTTACTTTCACATGAGAGGCACAGTAGCTGCCGTAAACTGCCGCTTCACTGAGAAGCATCCAGCCGTCGTTGCCGATCTGGAAAAGCATAGGCATCGCGTAGCCGTCCTCTTCCATCAGCTCAAGCATGCTATGATCATACGTGCGCTCATAGCACTCCATGAATTTCTGCGCCCACACGTTGATTAGGCGATCCTGCGGAAGCGCAAATCCCGATGGCTCCGAGAGTATCTGAATAACACCTTCTTCAGGCAATTGATAACGGAATGCAATCGCATCGTCGTAAGCTCGGAAAATCACCTGCAAGGTATGACCATTCTTAGTAAAATGAAGAGCTAACTCATTGGCTTGATTGATACAATGTTTCATTTTCCCATGTGGCATCGAATAGCTTTCATTAATATCTATAGTGGCTATGCCGACAAACTGTAAGCCTTCTGTAAAAGCAATGCGGTCCGTAACAATCCCGAGTGGAGAAGTCGACACCAGCTCGATACCGTTTTTTTCCACTTGGTAGGACAAGCTTCCTCGATCATCGATCATCACGCTGGCCTGCAGCCTGCCATCCGGAGATGCTAGATGCCAGATCTGCTTACATATAGATTGAACTGCCTCGTTCATTGCCAACACCATCCTTCATTTTATCGATATCGTCCTGCTAGTTTACTTTTTGAAATTTTCTTCATATTTCTTCTGGGCTTCGGCCATTACTTTGGAACCGCCTGCTTTTTTCCACTCTTCCACATACTTATCGAAATCGCTTACAGGACGTTGTCCCGTAATGATATCGATATAATATTTTAGTGTCATTTGATCGAGCGCATCGACGTTTTCGTTATAGGCCGCAATTGTAATTGGCTGCATAATATCATATTTACCTTTGCCGATATGCTCGGAGGCCTTACGCAAGGACATTAGCTCGTTAAGGGTCATATAGGGAGTCTGGAAGTCATAATCGTTAAATGATTTGCCCAGGAACGTATACTGCTGTCCAATACCGAACTTGATCTGTTCTTCTTCTTTATCGAACGGAGGGAGATACTTATAATCCCCTTTCTCGCCCTTATTGTAGGTTTTTCCTTTTTCCCCATAAACAATATTTTCAAAAGTCTCTGCATCGAAAGCTGTAGCATCCGCAACCTGCAAATATTTGGCCATTTTCTCCTTGTCTTTTTCCATATGCTTGCCGAATTGGCCGCCTGAACTAGCGATCGGGTTTAATTGGACGGTGCCCTGTTGTCCGTCAGGACCCTTAGGGCCAGCTGTTAATACCCAGTTGGCGTTTGGCACATTGGCACGAAGCTTTTCATAATATTTTCCGTCAAAAAAAGCGGCCTTCGTAATAAATTGATACCAGGAAGCGGTTACAATTCCAGCTTTGCTGGAGATGATCTTATCGTCCACATTCTGACCTTTGTTCAGAACGAATTCGGGATCGAGTAGCTCCTCCTTGTACCATTTGTTAAGCAGGGTTAGCGCTTGCTTCGCTCCCGGCTCAATCTCTCCGCGAACGATTTTACCGTCCTTATCGGTGAATGTACCTGGAAATACGCCAAATGCTCCAAATACCGGGCTGAATATATCTTTCACGCCTACTGCTTGACCTGTCCAACCGTAGGTATCCTTTTTGCCGTTTTTATCAGGATCGTTATTGCGGAATTTGCGCAAAGCATCTTCAAACTCTTCCAAAGTTTCAGGGTTTTTCGTGATGCCAACACTATCTAGCCAATCCTTACGCAAACCAACGACCGTACGGTCTGGACCCAATGTCTGGATGATCGGCATGGAATAATTCTTCCCGTCTCTCTTGTAAAACTTCAAAGGATCATCACCCAGATGTTTCTTCAGCCAAGCCCAGTAATTGGGTGCATTCTTCTCGATAAGCTCCTGCGGGATTTCGGCAACGGCACCCTGATTCACCAGTTTTTCATATTCGGGAAAGCCTAAATCCACCCAAACGTCCGGGATTTCCCCAGAAGCTACTTTCAGCAGCAGCTCTTCCTTGTAGTTGTCTTTGGATCTTGGAAGTTGTTCAATTTCGACATTGAATTTCTTCTCTACATATTTAACAGCATAAGAATCTTTCACGGTTTTATCGTAATTTTGATTCAGATAGCTTAATTTATATTTTTTATCAGCCTGTGGTGCAGCAGTTTGCTCCCCAGTTACGCTTTTTTCCGTCGAACAGCCAGCTAGAACGACTCCAAACAACGCTACACTTAATGTCACTGGAATAACCTTTTTCAAATCCAATCACCCTTTCTATCCCCATTGTTTATCCTTTAACGGCACCGATCATGATCCCTTTTACAAAATACTTTTGCACAAATGGGTAAATTACTAACATAGGAATGACCGAAAACATAATGACCGTTGCTTGCAACTGGCGAGTAGAGAACATATCCTTCTGATCGAACTGATACAGCATTGCGTTTAATTGATCCATATTGTTATCCACGATGATTTTTCTGAGGACGACCTGCAGCACCTGTTTCTTCGGATCGGTGATATAAATCAAAGCGTCAAACCAAGCATTCCAATGTTGAACGGCGATCCACAAGGCGACAGTAGCCAGCACCGGTTTGGATAAAGGCACAATGATTTTGCGGAAAATAAAGAAGTACCCCGCCCCGTCCACACGTGCAGACTCTTCCAAGCTGTCCGGAATAGATCGGAAGAAATTTCTCATAATTAAGGCATTGAATGCACTGATCATACTTGGCAATACAAGCGCCCAAATGGAGTTATAAATGCCCAGCTTCTTAATAAGCAGATAATTGGGAATTAAGCCTCCGCTGAACAGCATGGTGAACAGAACAAGTGAAGTGACTGTTCGGTTAAAAGGCAAATCCTTCTTGGATAGCGGATAAGCGAACAACGCAGTCAAAGTCAGACTAAGACTAACGGCCAGAATTGTACGCATTATTGTATTGCCATACCCGGTCCAAATCGCTTTATATTGAAAAATAACATGGTAGCTCTCAAACGAAATCTTGCTCGGAAAAAGTAACATTCCTGTCGTGTATAATGTATTTTCTGCGCTAACTGATGTCACCACTTGATTCCAAAAAGGGTACAAGGTGATAACCGTAATCACAATCATAACCAGATAGAGCGATATTCCGCCGATCTTCTCTGCGGTAGTTTTCTTCGTATAATTCATAGGCAGATCTCCTCCATCCATCTCCGGATTACCAAAGGGTATGGTCCTTTCCTCCCATCATATGGACGGCTTTATTGACGAGCACGATTAGAACAAGGGCTACAACGGATTTAAAAAGCCCTACCGCTGTCGCGTAGCTATAATTCGTTTCGAGTAAACCTTTTCTATACACGAATGTATCGAGAATGTCTGATACCCCGTACACTTTGGGATTATACATATTGAAAATCTGATCGAAGCCGGCATCCAGCACATGAGCCATGCGAAGAATAAGCATGATGGAGATGACGGGCAACAGCATCGGAAGCGTTATGTAGATCATTCGTTTAAAACGGCTCGCACCATCCATAATAGCGGCTTCCTGAAGCTGCGGGTCAATCCCGGCTATCGCCGCAAAATAAACGATGGAGCCCCAGCCGAATCCTTGGTAAATGTCTGTAATGACCAGAATTGAGCGAAAGTAACGATCGTCGGCCATAAAAAGGACAGGATCCCCGCCGAATAGCTTGACAATCGCATTCACAGGACCGTTCAGTGAGAAGATGCTAATGAAAATTCCTGCTAAGATGACCCAAGACATAAAATGAGGCAAATAGGAAATCGTCTGAACGATTCTTTTGAACCGTTCTCTCGTTATTTCACTTAACAGGAGCGCGAAAATAATCGGAACTGGGAAAGCAAATACGATTTTATACAGACTGATTATGAGGGTATTGTTTAAAACACGATAAAAGTTCGGGTCAGCAAATACTTTCTGAAAATGCTCGAACCCCACCCATGGGCTGGCTATAATGCCCTGCATGATTTTGAAATTTTTAAACGCAAGAACAACGCCGTAGATCGGGATATAGTGAAAAATAAGAAAGTAAAGCAGTCCTGGCAGCAGCATGAAATAAAGCACTTGATAGCTTTTTATTTTCCGTCTGAATTCGCTTCTCGTCCTGGAAATGGTTTCGGTCCTCTGGTTAGCCACAATGGATTCCTGCAAAATAACCTCTCCTTTCCCATACATATGAAATGAATGCGCATTCATCTGATATTTACTATAGCACAGCCCTAATTTCATTGAATTATCTCATTTTTTTGAAAATTATCGTTTTATTGCTATTTTGTGTTTTTATAGGTCGGAATCGTCATTTTCATCGTAGTGCCTTGTCCACTTTCACTGATAACCTCAATGCCGTACTCTTTCCCGAACACTAATTTAATCCGCTCGTTTACATTTTTTAATCCGTATCCTTTGGATTGTTTAATCAGAATCTCACCGAGCAGTTTCTTATCGATACCGGGTCCATTGTCTGTTACATGAATTTCAATCGCGTCCTTGTTTACCAGAGCCGTAATCGTCAGCTTTCCTCCACTTTCTTGCCTTTGGTCAATCCCATGCACAATCGCATTCTCGACAAGCGGTTGAATCGACAGGTTCACCGTATCGTACTGATAGACCTCATCATCGATTTGGTAACTGACTTCAAAGCTGTAATCGTGCATCACTAACTGAATTTCCACAAACGACTGCGTGTTCTGAAGCTCATCCTTGACAGAGGTCATACTTTCACCACGGTTCAAGGCGGTTCGGTAAAATCTAGATAGCATAGTTACGACATGGCTGATATCCGCAGCGCCGATCTTCAATGATTTCCAGTTAATGACTGACAACGTATTGTATAAAAAATGCGGATTAATTTGTGCCTGGAGTGCTTTGAACTCCGCTTCCTTTTGAATAAGTTTATTTTGGTATACTTCCGTCACCAGCTCATTAATACGGCGCAGCATGATGCCGAAACGATTCGTTAATTCCCCTATTTCGTCCCTGCTCTCGCTGCGAATATCCATTTGCAAATTACCAAATTGCACTTGCTTCATCAATTTATTTAGATGATAGATGCGTTTGATCATGGTATGCGAAAATATAGATATAAGAGCAACCAATATGACCATACAGGTAATAATGAGCGCTATCGTCGCTTTTACAATACTGGTCGCATCCATAGAGATATCCTGTTCCGGTATATAATAAACCAGCGTCCAATTGGCTTGACGAAGAGGCTCCTCAATCACGATATAGCGAAGGCCATCGACTTCAACCATATCCTTGGACCGTTCCGGATTCTGTAACATCTGTCGTTGTATAGTCACAGCTTCATTGTGCTTGGAGTAGACGATACGATTATTTCGGTCGGAGATAAATATCCCCTCACGTGCGGACTGGGCCTTTGTCACCGAAGTCAGCGAATCAAAAAAATGCTCCTTGTTCAGCTTCATATACAGGATGCCGGACATCTGATTATAAAGAATCGTTGGAAATTGTCTGTACACCGCGAGTTCAGAGCTTTCAAGAAACCAACCCGTTTTCTTTTGCTCTGCTGCTTCCTTATACCACGGACTCCCCTCCTTAATCCGGTTCAACGAAAGAATAAACTCACCATACTCGGGCATTCTGCCAGATGTATACACGGTGAGCTGCAGGATGTCCGTGTTCAAATATTTGATCATGCTGAAATAGGGACTCACATAATTTCTTAAGTCCTCAGAAAGAAGCGTAAGACTTGCATAATCCGTACCAAAAATGCGCTGCAGACCTGTATTCATGACTACGGAATCAACCGTCCGCTCAACCTGTTCCGTCTTATCGTTCATCCCTCTGGCTAACGTTGCAACCGTATTCTGCAAGCCTTGGATCGCTTGTTTTTGGAGAAAAACCTTGGATTGCTTATAGGAATATGTTCCTAGCAAAGCTAGAGGAATCAAGCTTACAACGAGGTACGACAGGATAAGCTTCTGTTTGAAGCGCATGTTTTTAAGCACGTCCAGCCAGCGGCTCATGCAAAGTCCCCTTCCCTATATTTGGCTGGCGTTTTCCCGTAATAATTTTTGAATATGGAACAGAAATAAGCGAAGCTCGAATAGCCCACCTCATGGGAGATATCGGAAATTTTCTTATTCGTACTCCGAAGCAGTTCACCCGCTTTGTCTAGCCTATAGCAAGTTATATATTTCACAAGGCTGGCACCGGTTTCTTTCTTGAAAAGGTGACTTAAATAGCTCGGGGACAAGCACGCCTTCTCTGCCAAAGAATCCAAGCCGATATCCTGCCCATAATCGCGGTGAATCAGCTTAAGAACCTCGCCGATCACCTTTCTAGGGGACTCCGCAGACGATTTCTCCCGCTCTTCAATCAGGTCGATCATCAAATCCTTCAGCTGTAACAAGTTTTGTGTCGTATAGATTTGTTCAACAAACCTTTGAAAGGAAGCATGGTGTTCACGTTTATAGGCCTGGACATATTTCTTTGCAATTTCCGCGCATATGTATTTCACATAAATAGTGGAAAGTCTATTGCTGGATTGGAGTACCATAAACATTCGTTCGATTCCGGTTCGGATCAAATGAGATTCGCCGTAGCTGATGCAGGTGGAGATTTCATCGAGTAAATAGTCGATATCCGCTGGTTCTTCCTGCCGTGGAGCGTAGGATTCTTCGGTAAACATCATGGCCGTTGCAGGCAGGAAAAACTTGTACGCTAGTTCTTTCTCCATTTCCTGAAATTCGGCTGAAATCATCTTAAGGCCTTTAAGAAGCCTGCTGAAGACAAGCACATGATCAGCCTTGTATTTATCAATCAGAAACTCTTGCAGCTGTATGCCATAAGACTCTAAACTCATGTTGTCCCAACGATCTTCCATGCGTAAGAAAAGTACACTTTGATATTCATTAAGATTCAAATACGTACAATCCCAAGGAAGTCTTAATTTCATGTCGGCTTCGAATCCATTATCAACGGAATCAAAAAATTTCTTCCGCAAATCCACTAGAATCATTCGAAAATTTGCATTTTCATTCAACCATCCGTAAACACTCTCACCAGCTCGAGTATGGCGCGAAGACTCAGTTCCCTGCAATAAATCAAGCAGCGTTTGCTCTTGTACATAACGGTTACCGATTTCGTATACCTGCTGAAGCTTTAACGTTCTTTCACTTTGCTGACGATCTTCATCGCATAACTTAACAACCTGCGCCACAACCTCCAGAAACTCGGATACCTCAACAGGTTTGAGCAAATAGTGAACAACATGGATTTGGATCGCTTGTTTGGCATACTCAAAATCCCCGAATGCGCTTACAATTATAACTTTAAGTTTAGGATTGAGTTTCTTTGCTTTCGCTGCAAGCACCAGACCATCCATAAATGGCATGCGGATATCCGTAAACAGGACATCCACTTCGTTGGCTTGCAAATAGGCCAATGCTTTAACACCGTTTTCCGCTTCGACCGTTTTCAGAGATAGTCCTAACGTTTCTATTAGAAATTTAATACCATCGCGTTCAATTTTTTCATCATCAACAATCAATGCTTTATACATCGAACCACCATCCGCATCCATACTAACCCATAACGGTTACTTTGATCATACATGGATTGAAACCTACACTCCATGTGATAACTTAGATGCGTCTGTGTTTTTTTACGATTCGTTGTATGAGAAACAGGCTGCCGCGACTATTCCTGCGGCAACCTGTTTTGCTCTTGGATGATAATTATTCCTTGATTGTATTCTGCAAAATATGATTGTTCTCGCCTTGATCTTTGATGTTATGCGGGTTATTGCGCTTAAACTGATTTTCGAATACCAGATTTGCTGTATGAGGATTGTGGATAAATACGCCGTTATTTTCATTTTTTTCAATTTTATTATTCTGAATATCATTAAAATCCGAGATAATTTGAATGCCGCCTTGCTTATTATCCTTGATCTCATTGAATCCAGCAAAGTTATAATTAAATGTGATAAGTAGGCCATTTTCGTGGTTATCTTTTATTTTGCTATCCAAGATGATCGTATTTGTGCTCTGCGCATTCACGCCGTTATTTCCGTTGTTAGATATCTTATTATCATATATCAGGTTATTATCCAACCGATTCACCAGAATCCCATCCCCTGTATGATTGGATATCTGATTGCCCACAATCGCATTATGATTGCCGTCTATGACCTCGATACCTTGGGCCGAATTGTGTTTCAGCTTATTTTTGATCACCCAGTTTCCTGTGACAGCTTGAAGAGTAATACCCGATCCCGATCCCGCGCTACCAATACGTTCAACTTCATTCTTCATGATCAGATTGCCCACAGAATTATTGACAAAAATACCAAGCGGATTAGCTCCCCCGCCAATATCGCTAAGCTTGTTACTCAGAATATGATTGGATTTCGCGTTAATCAGCTGAATCCCGCGTGAAAGATAGTTTTTAATTCTAAAACCATAGATTTCGACTCCAGCAACACCATTTAAGTCAAAAGCTTCTAGCAGCATACAACTTCCGTCTAGAGTCGCACCATGCTTAAGCTTGGATATGATACGAATGTTGTTTTTCTCACTTGATACCTGCACATTTTCATGGTACACGCCCCTATGTACCAATATGACGTCGCCTTCCTTCGACATTGTAACCGCATTTTGAATTGCTGTCTGACTGTTGGGAAATACCTCAATAATCGCCATGCTATCACCTCAATCGATAAGAATAAATGATCTGTTATATAGTAAATTCAAAGCGATGCTGCTTAGGAAGGAACAATAGACCAGTTGATTTACTATTTTTACAGGTTTAAATGATAAAGCGCAATCGCAAAAGACAGCAAACATAACACAACTGCTGGTATCGCTTTTGTAAATGGATCACGCGCGATTACGACCAGAGTAAAGGCTGCAGCCAGCATTGTAGCCCCTAGAAGTAATCCGGATAACAAAGCTGCGATTGGATACCAGATCCCTACTATCATTCCAATTGCGCCTATGATTTCAAAAAAACCTGTTAGGAAATTGAAAAAAGACGGAAGACCAAATCGACTGAATTCCTTTGCCATTTTGCCAGAGATAATTCTCGTTCCTGTGAACATGAAGAAAATCCCCAATATTACTTGTAAAATAATAATTAACATACCTGTATTCACTCTCTTTCTGGTTTTTAATCCCTTTATACTTATATGCTATAGCATATATTTGGGGTGCCTAGGCACTTATTCATCTTTTACAGTTGAATATAGTTTGCTGAGCAGTTCATGTAACTTTTGAATCTCATCGTTGCTCAAATATTGGGTAATATGATCATGAGCTGCCGTTACAATTGGCAAAAGTTTGGTTTTGAGACTCATTCCTTTGTCGCTAAGGAACAGGTTATGGGATCGTTTATCCGAATCATTCTGTATTCTTCTTACGATTTCTTTCTTTTCCAGTGAATAAATCATCCTCACAACCGTGGTTTGATCTCGATCAATGGCTTCAGCAAGCTCTTTCTGGCTTGTTGCTCTTTCCGAATCAAGTACAAGGATGATCCCCCACTGTTCTGGCGTTACTTCATATTGTTTAAGCAATTTGGTGAAAAAATTAGTCATTTTTAAATCTGTGCGATGTACTAGAAAACCAGTGAGATTATTTAGCTCCATGATAGGTGCTCCTTTCTCTACGAGATTAATATATGCTATAGCATATAAAATATCTTAAATAGGCTTGTTTGTCAAATGGAACGGCAAAACCAGCGACATTACTGGGTTATTGCCTACTGCCGCTGGTTACCTAACTTGACCGCACGCTAAGTTAAACTTGCCAGATGCTCACCAAGGCGATCCATAGTCTGTTCGGCTCCTGAGACAGCATATACTTTCACCTTGTCAAATACTGTGGCCGTTTCTTCAAAGACCGAACTATATGTGAGTTTGGTTTTCCCATCCAGATCCTCAAAAATTGCTGTCGCGATAAAATGAGGAAACACGGCGTGTTTGAGTACGATTCGCTCAGGTTTATCGACTGCGAGAATCTCATTGGTGTTAGGAAAATCAACGCCATCAGGACTATGCATAATAAACTCCCATGTACCTCCCGGTTTCATTTCAAACTTCTGAAAAGTATTTGAAAAACCTTGAGGCCCCCACCACTTCGACAGCTGCTCCTCTTTCGTCCAAGCCTCAAACACAAGATTGCGTGGAGCATCAAATACGCGGATGACCACAATCTCGCATTCACCTACCTGCGTCTCGATTATGTTCGTTTCGTTATTCTGGTTCATGTCCAATCCTCCAATTTGATTATGGCTTGTTGAAACCTAGCTCTCAAAGCAATTCCATCATAGCAAATTCCAGCGGAGACATCCATTTTTATGTAGTTGGTCACCCTTCTACAATATGGCTAATTCGTTTATACTATAGTACTGACATTGACATTAATTTTGGAGGAAAGATACATGGAAAACTCAGTTGTAGAAAGACAATTACAGGCTTATAACGATAAAAATATCGATTTGTTCATGGCATGTTATAGTGATGATGTGAAAATATATGATTTTCCTGATATGCTTACCACGGAAGGCCAAGAGGCTATGAGAACACGCTATCAAAAATTATTTGAAACCTACCCTAATATGCTTGCAACGGTTGATAAAAGAATTATTCATGGCAAATATGTCATCGATCATGAGAAAATAACCGGTAGATTGGAAGGTGCTGTTTTGGAAGCAGTTGCCATGTACGAAATTAAGGAAGATATCATTATTAAGGTATGGTTTCTTAGGAATTGACGTAAAAGACCTGAATATAACCGTCCCATTTTCACTAAGTAAGAAATGGATTTTTTTTCTTTACGATCTGCCCAACCTAAAAAAGGAGCAGCCAACATGGCTAGCTCCTCTTGAACGTTCCAGACTCATATAATGATACTATATTTAAAATGACGGCACGGTCACGATTGCTGACTCCAAGGAATTATTCCATGAGGAATATTCAGAAGCTCTTCACTTACCGTCCACAGCCTTTCGGCAAACACCGGATCGATCGCCCATGAACGAACACCTCGAAGCAACTGGCTATCTGGTGGTACGATCTCCGCGATATCGCCGTCTTCACAATAAACGCCTCCTTTGCCGTTCAGCATCGGACTTACAGCGCACCATACGGATGTAGCGGCACCTTGCTCGGCAGTTTTGAAGCCACCGGAAGACGTATAGGTGCCATCTTCATTTCTTTTTACACTCCAAGCAGCTAAATCCTCATTACTCAAGTGTCTCACCAAACCCGACAGGATAGCACCTGGATGAACCGCAAAAGCACGTACTCCATGCTCGCGTCCTCGTTTATCGAGCTCAACAGCAAACAACGATAACGCGGTCTTCGACTCGCCGTAGGAAACGCCCTTATCGTACGGCCTCTTCGTGAAATGCAGATCATCAAAATCAATCGGCCCTGTCATATGACCGATTGACGAAAGTGCGACGACTCGAGCGTTGCCCGAGCGCTTAAGCGCTTCCCATAATCCTATCGTCAGTTGAAAATGCCCAAGGTAATTTGTTGCAAAATGGGTATCGAATCCCCTCTTGTCTTTAATAGTCGGAGGATAGCTAACGCCGGCGTTCAGAATCAGAATGTCTAGCGCACGTTTGGAGCTTCGGAATGTAGCGGAGAACTCATCGATCGAAGCGGGATCTGCAAGATCGAGCTGGATCACTTCTATATTTTTCAATGGAGCTAGAACTTCTAACGCTTTATTAATATCACGAGCTCCTACAATAACAGTTGCACCTGCTCCTGCCAGTGCGCGAGTTGTTTCTAGCCCAATGCCTCCATGTCCGCCTGTAACGATGGCCACCTTTCCACTGAGGTCTTGTCCATCAAGCACTTCTTGAGCAGTTGTGTCGGGTCCGAATCCTGATAGCAACGGTTTTTGTTCGGTCATCATAGGTTGTTTGCTCCTTCAAAGTGGAATTAGACATAAAACATTAAATGTCTATATGTCTATTCTATACAAGTGGACAAAGTTTGTAAAGTGTATAAAATGGAGTTATGGATAATAAAAAGAGGCTGGAAATTGTTGCAGTGGCGTTAGCGGTGTTCTTCAAGTTCGGTTATAAACGAGTATCGATGAATGAAATTGCGGAGACAGCTGGTATTTCGCGGGCAGGTCTCTACCTGTATTTTAAGAGTAAGGAGGAAATATTTAACGCCGCGATTGTTCACCACGGAGATATTCTCATAGAGGAGATCAATAAGGGACTGTTGTCCCAAGAAACAACGGAAGAGAAAATTTTGTATGCTCTAGAAGTATGGTCGATTCGTGATTTCGATAATTCACTACATTCACCGGAGTATAAAGAAATAACAGACAGCTCCTACCAGTTTGCACGTGAGGCACTCGATACGAGCTATGGAAAACTGGAAGCTTTGCTGACCACCTTACTAGAAATACACCCTAGCTCCGCAAATGGTATAACTTCATCGAGGTTGGCGCAACTGGTTACAGGCGCTTTGAGAGGATTTAAAACGGTTGCCAAGAACTCGGATGAGCTTCGTCATATGATTCAGGACTTGCTCCAAATCATATCTTCCGCTAAATAAGGTTGACGCGGTACTGTATGAGGTCAGCCAGATTATTGGTTGACCTTTTTTTTATTTAGTAAGGTTGAATAGCTTGAGATCAATAAGTAGATACTTAGCTTCAAAATGAACACAAGCTGCTAAATTATTTGCTACTCTCCTGCTTTGTATTTTTCCCTATTTCATTTAGCTTATCAATTATTATTTTATCATTAGCTAATTTGAGCCTTAAGCTCCTGTCAATGCTTATTAAGCCAACTACGACAATAAACATAAAAATTATTAATATAGTTTCAATGATAAAAACCCCCTTAGACTTGAATCTTCCCTATAATAATAATACGCTTCTCCCTCAGACTTCTCAGTCCATGAAAAGAGTTGCTAGAACCGTGAAGGCTCTTATGTTTCTCTTGAAGAAATGTTAGAATACGTATAGGCAGATTAACTCTGCTTATGCTAGCTAACACACAGATTTCCAAAATGTTAATTTGGGAGGCTATAACATGGATGATTATTATTTGGTTAAGGACGGTAGAGTTGTACGTTGGGACGGGCTAACACTTGGAGGAACCAAAATCCGAGCAGATGAACTCATTGAGTCTTTTGGACGTAAGGCTTTAGATGAAATCGAACAGTATGGATTTTACACGATAAAAAAATCTTAACGAATCTACCTAGTTCATGTAAGAGGCTGCCGATTGTTCCGGCAGCCTCTTTTCGTGCTGTTTGAGCTATAGCTCATCTATGAATTCCCTAAAGTTCATAGTTCTTCCAGTTTTCCCGCTCACTTTTACTAATTCTTCATAATGGGTAGACATCTCCAAAACATAGAAGCGTTAAAGTTAACCATGCGGAATAGGTATATAACCTTTATTACTAGAAAATAAACTAGAAAAGAAAGAGGTACTCCATGAAGAAACAAATCATTCCTGTCATCCTACTTTCCACTATCCTCATCGCCATGCCGCAAGGAAGCGGCGGAACAGTCCATGCGGAATCTTTACCTGCAGGCAACGTTTCGTTTCTGTACTTCAACGACGGCCATGAAATGAGTCCCGTTGTCGATAAACTTGGCACACGCGGGGGAGTCGCAAGGATTAAAACAATGATCGACAGTATACAAGGAGACAAAATCATCGCATTCGGCGGCGATCTCGGCGGCGGGACATTATTTGGAGGTGTATTTAAAGGTTTTCCAATGGTGGAAGCATTCAATCGAATTCCGATTGACCTCGCTAACTTCGGACAGCATGACTTTGATGCGGGCACTGCGAATACACTTGAGTTGGTGAAAGCATCTAAGTTCACATGGGTCTCTTCCAATCTGACTGGTAAAGACGGTAAGCCGTTCGGTAATGTACCGCAATATAAGGTATATGAGAAGCAGGGTATCCGTATTGGTGTCATCAGCCTTACTTCTGCGATGGATACTACGACACAGGATGATAGTGTACATCAAACGGATGTCATCGAGTCCGCCAAAGCCACTGTCGAGAAGTTGAAGCAAGAACAAAAACCAGATATAATTGTCGCTCTTACCCAAGAGACTGTTCAAGAAGATAAGTTGCTTTTACAGGCGGTACCGGACATTCGTGTTATTTTCACAGAAGAAGAAGCGGAAGAGAAATCGTTCGTATACGATTTCGATGGTTCAGGGAAAAGATATATCTTCTCACCTCAAGGCAATATGGGTTCTATAATCCGTTTAAATATTGGTAAAGCAGCTGACGGACAACTGACTCTCGCCAATGAGTTCCTAAAGGTAGATGAAACTGTAAAAGAAGATGATCAGCTTGCAGTGTTGGCTAAGGATTATCAGTCCAAGCTCGACCAAGAATTGAGTAAGACGATCGCCATATCCGATAGTGATTTAATCTATGGAGATAACCATGAGTCCCGGTACCAAGAAACTGCAATTGGCAACTTGATTGCTGATGCATATAAAGATTACTACAAGACAGACATCGCAGTTGCTAATGGCGGCGGCATCCGTGCTAGTTCCACTAAAGGGAATTTTACTCTTAAGGATGCGAAATCAATTCTGCCATTCGGAAACAAAATCGTAGTAGCTGAAGTGACTGGAGATATGGTAGCTGCTGCCCTCGAGACAAGTGTTTCCGCGGTCGATAAGCTTGCAGGCGGTTTTCTTCAGGTATCATCTGGCACTAGCTACACATACGACACCACCAAGCCCGTAGGTCAACGAGTCGAAAATGTAACGATTAACGGTCAGCCTCTAAACAAGCAGCAGGTCTACAAATTAGCCCTCTCCAACTACATGTACACTGGCGGGGATAAATATACCATGTTCGGCAACGCTAAAACCGTGGTGGGAGCAAATGAAGCTCTTACCGATGTTGAACTTCTTGTGGCATACGCTACAAAAAGCGGAACAATTCAAGCGAAAACGGAAGGCCGCATCAATGTGAAGGGATTTGTAGACATCGCGCCGGATTATTGGGCAGCACAGGAAATTTATCAACTGAGCAACAAGGGAATCATCGGCGGCGTAGACAAAGTGCGATTCGCACCAAGTCAATTGGTCACACGCGGTGAGGTTATCGATTTCCTCGCTAAAGCTCTTGGAACTGATCCAAAAACAGTTGAAAAAGCTGTTGGCTTGGTAGGTTTGGAACCGAAAAGTCCCTTTACTCGGGAAGAAATGGCAGTTGCGATGAAGTGGATCTATGAATCCAAAACTGGAAAACAACTGGCGTCGGCGGAAGTATCGCCGTTTTCAGATGATGCCCAGATTACTGCTGGCGCGAAAGCTGCTGTAGCCAGCTTGGCTAAGGCGGGTCTGTTAAGTGGCAGGCCTGGAAATCTTTTTGCTCCTAAGGATGGAGCAACTAGAGCTGAAATCGCTCATGTAATCTCTTCGCTTCTTGGTCAATGACTTTTATTAATATTCCGCTAAATTACTAATAATGCAAAAGGCAGTCTATCCATCTGGATGGCTGCCTTTTTAACTTATCGAATTTTGTTAATATTACTCATTCGTCAATTCATCCCTTCACAGCGGAACTGACTGTCAAAGCGCTCTCCACTTGCTCAGTGAAGATCAGATATAACACGACCATTGGCAAGCTCGCGATCGTCATGACAGCGCCCATTCCACCCCAGTCGGTCGCATGAAGTCCTTGAAAATAAATGAGTCCAATCGGCAATGTCATTAATTCCTCTTTTGTTATCAAAATCGATGCTAAGAAGAATTCATTCCACGTTCCCATAAACTGCAGAATGACAATAGTTGCGACTGCTGGGGTGAGGATCGGCAGCATGATGCGAAAGAACGTGAGATAAATGGAAGCGCCGTCCATACAAGCCGACTCCTCAAGTTCTTGCGGAATTCCTCGCAGGAAACCGTAAAATACCATCGATGCAAAGGGCAGTCCGAATGCCACATAAGGTATCAATAGAGCGCCATAAGTATTCGTCAAGTGAAAATCTTTCACGATAATCGCCAAGGGAATGATAATGACTTGAATCGGAATAAACATCCCGATAATCATGTAAATCCGCACCGTTTCTCGGAATTTCCACTGAAGCCGGGCAATTGCATAGGCAAACATAACGGCAAAGAGAACAACACCTATCGTCGTAAGTGTAGAAACAACCATACTATTGGTGATATAGGTAGGGACACTGAATTTATTCCAGGCATTCACGTAATTTTCGTATCTGAAGTGCGTCGGTATTCCGAACGGATTGGTTACGAAGATTTCATCATTGTTCTTCAATGAATAGAAAACCATCCAAACTAACGGATATACGGAAATAACGAAATAAATCCATAAAAAGGACTGCAGGACGGCTCCCACGATTTTGTTCATACTATGACTCTCCTTTACCCCTGTTCCAATCCGGTTTCTCTGCTATCAAACACTTTGTTGATGATAATGGTGGCAATTAGGCTAATCACAATCAACAATACCGAAATGGCACAAGCATACCCGTATTGATTACCCGAAAATGCGTTCCGAATGATCATGAACGTCATCGTATAGTTTGTCGTGCCTGGTCCGCCGTTCGTCATAATAGCCATTTGCACATAAGCACCTATCCCTGCTGTAATGGCAATAATAAAGCAAAATTTGAACGTCTCCTTCATCAATGGGAGCGTGATGTGCCAATGTGCCCTCCATTTGCCAGCACCGTCGATTCGAGCAGCTTCTGTATAATGCTCTGGAACGGATTTCGCGCCGGCATAGAGCAAGGCAAACTGGAAACCCATATATTGCCAAGCATTGACGAAAGCAATCGCAATAATCGAGACGCTCGGTGAGTTCAGCCAGTCTTGACGATACTCCATCCCAAGTACTTGAAACAATTTATTGATGATACCGTTAACCGGGTCATACATGGAGAGCCATAGTTGACACACGACAGTGACCGACAGCACAACGGGAATAAAATAAGCGGTCTTCAGTACTTTACGGCCCTTCACCGTTGGATCCGAGCAAATAAGCGCCAACAAGGTGCCTAGTCCGATTTGGAAAATGACCAGAACAAGAGCGAATAAAAGGCCATTCCGAAGTGATGTCGTCAACAAATAATCTTGACTAAGCTCGATATAATTTCTGACACCTATAAAAGTCGCTTCGCTAAGTCCATCCCATTCAAAAAAACTGCGATAGAAGGTCTGGAGAATGGGATAAAACACAATTACGCTATATAGAACAATTGCCGGTGTTAAAAAAATTAAGATAGCCCATTTGTTACCTAAGTATTGTTTCATCTCTATGCTCCCTTTCTTTAAAAAGACTCACACCGACTTACAGGTCGATGTGAGCCATTAGGTACTGAAAGGATTTATTTCTTCAGCGATTTATTGAGATTCGTTATGAATTGATCCGCCGTAAATCCTGCAACTATCAAGTTCTGTGAGTTGTCATCAATACTCAGATTCACATTGGTATCATTTTGCACGGTCGCGAAGCTCGTAATATTCGGGATCACTTCTTTACCAAGACGAGACAGCATCGGAGGCACTTGTGCAGTGATAGGCTTGTCGACCTTGATTGAGACAATCGGCGTACCAACTTGCGTGTACTTGTACTCCGCATATTTGCGAGCCATGAACGCCGCTACTTTAATTGCTGCTTCTTTGTTTTTCGTTTTTGCGGAAACGGCGAAGCCTCCTGGACCACCTGCTCCGTTCATAGCGAACTTAGCTTTTTCATAAGTTGCTTCATCTTTTGCAGGGAAGTTCATGAACTCAACGTTGTCTCCAAGATTTTTTTGCGAGCTTGGAATTTCCCATTGGCCATTAACGAACATGGCAGCCTTGCCTTGGTAAAAGAGCGAGGATGCTTGATCGTAGTTCGTCTGAGTTGCGTTTTTAGCAAATAAACCTGCCTTTTGCAGCTCCTCCACTTGCTTAGCAGCCAACTTCAGAGCATCAGGTGTCTCTGCCGCGCCGTTCAGGGCGCCGTAGCCCTTCGATTCCTCACGCGTCATGAAGCCTTGCAAAAATGAGTTGCCAATCCATTTTTCTTTGGAGAAGATCGCGAGGGGGATGATTCCCTTCGCATTGAATTTTTTAGCGGCATCCTTCAATTGATCGATGGTTTTGATCGGCGCTTGCACACCTGCTTCAGCAAAAAGCTTCTTATTATAATACAAAATGATAAATTCAGTGCCGGCATACGGATAGCCATACACGTGGCCATCTGGTGCAATCAATTTCGCTTCGTTGCCTTTGTTCAAATCTTTCTTGAATTGCGCCGTTTCCGGGGCAGCATCTAGCGTCAAGATATTGTTCGACTTGCTGCCGATCTGCATGATATCCCAATTCGTGTCGATAATATCGGGCAAATCTCCTGTAGCCATTTGGGTTTTGATTTTTTGTCCATTATCTTGCAGTCCGGGCACCAGCGTAACTTCAATGTTTGGCATTTCTTTTTTTAGCTCCGCGACTGCGTAATCATAAGGCTTCGATGTGTCATCATCGAAATGATTGGTATAAATACTTAGTTTAACAACAGCATCTGCTGGTGCTGCTGCAGCTGTCGCTGCTGGTGCGGAAGGAGTTGCCGCAGCTGTTGCAGCTGGTGTTGCTGGCGTTCCTTTAGAACCTGCGTCATTCTTCGTTTCCGTCCCACACGCTGTAAGCGAAACTGCCATGATTGATGCGAGTGCGATGCTGCTCAATTTCGTCCAGTCCCTCACCATAAATACCCCCAATTAATAAAATTCAAATTTTTGTAGCGCTTACATGACTGATTTTAGGGGAAAAATGATTTCGCCATAAGGTACGATTACGCCTTATAACGTACAAATAACCTGTTTTCTGGCGGACAATTTTCATTTGAACAGCCTTTCCTCCTTCTTTTTAAACTTTATTTGCCAAAATAAAACAAGGAACTTATGAAAGGCAGTACGGTCATTCTGATTCTAACGATTTTGAACCGTAAGGACATGTATGGGTATGAAATGACTAAAGAGATGGAAACGCATACGGACGGCCGCAAACGCAAATATTATCGAATAACTAAGAACGACCAAGATGAGCTTGGACTAAAAAAGAAGGAATGGACGTTATTTCGCAGCACAGTTGACCGTATTATAGGGAGGGCGGCCACATATGAGACGCAAGGATTTACAAGGGGCTCCAAATAGGATGATAAGAACTTAACCAATCTCATCTCATCCAAATTAGGCAAAAGACTTACGACATAAATACAAAGTTAGAATATATTGTTAAACGTAGACACATCCCCTTACCGCACCGCCGTTTCCCAATCGGCGTGGCGGATTTTTTATGCTTTCCGTTTGGCGATCGGGCGGAAATCTCTCGTCAACGCGAGCAGCTGGGTCCCTAGACACGCGATTCCGCAATTGAGGCACTGTCATTCGCATTTTGTCCCATTCCACTACTCCCAATCCTATCAATAATTCAACATACGTCGATAGTTGATTATTTGTGAAACAAAAAAAGAAGCCCGCCTAAGCGAGCTCCTTACTAAACTTAATGCATTGCATTCATCGTCGCATGTTTAACGATGACACGGCGGATGAAGAAGGCCACGGCTAGCCCGAT
This sequence comes from Paenibacillus sp. J22R160, assembly GCF_059692135.1. Classification (NCBI taxonomy): domain Bacteria; kingdom Bacillati; phylum Bacillota; class Bacilli; order Caryophanales; family Paenibacillaceae; genus Paenibacillus; species Paenibacillus sp. J22R160. The sequence goes on from NZ_JCAUAU010000026.1 coordinate 47,785, forward strand.
GAGTGTCACAATCATAGCGAACATAAACACGTTCTGGGAACCGAGCATCATGGCGTTTGCTGCCTCGACAGGTTCACTTGGCTTCGAAGAGTTGCCTAGATACTTCTCTATGCCGCTAGTTAGAATACTGATTGCAATGGCTGTACCGATCGCACCTGCAACCTGTTGCAACGTGTTCATGACTGCCGTACCGTGCGGATAAAGTTCCGGCGGTAATTGGTTAAGCCCGTTTGTCTGCGACGGCATCCATACCATGGAGATACCAACCATGAGTCCAATATGCAAAACCACGATAAAGGCCACAGAAGATGCAACGGTTATACTGGAGAAAAACCATAACATCACAGACACAATAGCGAGACCAGGGACTACAAGCCATTTAGGCCCATACTTATCGAATAAGCGTCCCATACGTGGCGACAAGATGCCATTCAACGCGCTGCCCGGCAGCAGCATGAGCCCTGTCGTAAACGCGGAAAGTTTCATCCCGTTCTGTAGATACATCGGTAAAATAATCATGGTTGATAAGATAATCATCATACAGGACAAGACAAGAAGCAGTCCGATAATAAACATTGGGTACTTGAAGACGCGCAAGTTCATCATCGGCTCACGCATGGACGTCTGGCGAAGCACGAACAACACAAGAGCGATAAGGCCGATAATGATAGATGAGAGAACGATTGCGCTAGTCCAGCCACCATCCCCTTCGCCCGCCTTACTGAAGCCAAAGACCACACCGCCGAAACCTATGGATGATAAAATAATGGATATTACATCAATACGCGGTTTTGTAACCTCGGTGACGTTTTCTAGGTTTCTCAAACCAATCAGCAGTCCAATAATCAGAAATGGAAGAGATAACCAGAAAATGTAGTGCCATGTTAAATATTCAATTAAAAGCCCCGCTACAGTAGGGCCAGTTGCCGGTGCGAACATGATGACAAGACCAACGAAGCCCATCGCTGCTCCGCGCTTCTCCGGGGGATAAACGACAAGAATTGTATTAAACATCAGTGGAATCAATAAACCCATGCCGGCTGCCTGAAGGACACGAGCGACCATCAGCATTTCAAAATTGACAGCAAGCGCTGCGATCAGTGTCCCCACGATCGAGCTTGCAAGTGAGACAACGAACAGCTGTCTAGTTGTCAACCATTGTAGAAGCAAACCAGTCATCGGCATCAGAATACCGAGAGTCAGCAAGAATCCTGTCGTTAACCACTGTGCAGTGGCGGCAGAAATCTGGAATACCTCCATTAAATTACTAATGGCTATGTTGAGCGCTGTCTCGCTGAACATGCCTACGAACCCGCAAATGAGCAGCGACGCCATAATAGCCTTAGTATTATATTGCTTCATAAGATTTTCCACTTCCCTCTCCTGAAAACTACTTTGAGTAGTTCTCTATCTTTATAGTCCGCTTTAAAATACAACAGACTGCGCAATTATACAAGGGCAAAAACAATTTAAATATATTTCTCCCTTGCCCCAAAAAGAAAACGGTCCTTCGAATTCATTTGCCAAGCTCTACGTGCCAAAACGAAAAAAGAGAACGTACGTTTGTATATATTACACCATATTATTCTAATTTCTTCAAGTGGAAATTTAAAAGACCGGAAGAAGCTCTCGGTCACTTGATAGTGAGTTCTTAGCATCATGATATTCTTCCCAAAGTGGGCCGATGTATTTTTCTAATGCTTCTATGACGCCTTCTCTTCGGCTCACTTCTATATCTACAGTGTCATTTATTATTTCATTTCTTATTCTTATAAGCACAAATAAAGGAGGCAATGCAGCTTCACGCAGAGCCTTTATCATATTTTCTTCTTGTGGAGTAATATCCATATAACACACCTCATCCTCTACAGTAGATTTTTTTAATTGCTCTCATTTTAAACCCTACCCTTGGTTTTAGGGTCAAGAGAAAAGTTGGAAAATATTTAGTCCATAAAGTAAAAAAGACAGTTCGCTATAATTAGCGTACTGCCTTCTTATATTGTTTAACGACTTCAGTTAATTCGAATCTGCTTCAGCTGACCGATCATACCAGGTGTTCAGTTCTTCCGTCCGTTTGTTGTAAGCATCGCGAATCGAATAGGCAGCCTGGGAACCAACCGGAAGCCGCAACGGTGCATCACCGTTTTTGATTACGGAGATAATATATTGTACCGCTTTGGCCGGTTCGCCAATCTTGAGGTTTGATAGATTTTTTTCATAAGCATCGTAAAATGGGATGTACTCCGGCTTTTTCTCGGATTGCTCCAAAGAATGCCCGAGAAACTCGGTTGCGAAAACGGCAGGTTCCACGATCGTCGTCTTAATTCCAAAGCTTGCGAATTCCATCGCGAATGCTTCAGAGAAGCCTTCAAGTGCAAATTTGGAAGCCGCATAAAGACTGAACGGCGGGAAGGACACTACTCCGAAGAAAGACGAGAAATTAATGTAGTGTCCTGAACCCTGGCTTTTGAAAACGGGAAGTGTCGCCCGAATGACATCCAATACACCAAATACGTTAACGTCGAATTGTTTCCTAATTTGTTCATTTGTATATTCCTCGAGCATGCCAAATAGTCCGTATCCTGCGTTATTCACGACAATATCGATTCTTCCGAATACATGAACGGCTTCTTGAACGGCGGCTTGAATTTGATCAACCTTGGTTACGTCCAGGGCAACAAGATGGACACGATCCGGTGCTAATAATTTAAAATCTTGAATGGCTTCGAGTTTACGCGCTGTAGCGACTACTCTATCCCCAGCTTGAAGGAGCTGCTCCACAAAATGACGGCCAAATCCTGTTGAAGTTCCTGTAATAAACCATACTTTACTCATGTTTCATTCTCCTTTTAATTATGTTTTTGAAATAATTAAGAACATTCATTCTAATATGTGCAAAAAAAACCTGCTCGAATTAGACATCAAGCATCGCCATAGCAGAATCAGCTATGCGGTGAAGCTTCTCTTTGTTGGCAGAGGTTCGAGCGAGTACTCGCAAGCCCAGCATTGTGTTATGAATATTTTCCGCGAGCTCATTTGCGTCACGGGTTGTCGCGAACTCTCCGCTTTCCTGCCCTTGCTGAACTAATCCCGCGAGCAGCAGCTCCGTCCTATCGAAGCTCTCTATGGCTTTAACATCCACTTCCTGATCCCATGGACCAAGTTCCACAGCCATATTGACAAGCAGACAGCCCGGAGGCTTGTCATCGTTTCCTTCAATCATATAGTCAAACAGAAAACGCACAGCCTGTTTAGCACTATCGGCGCGGATGATGCCTGAGTGAAATTGCCCTTCCAAGTACTTGTTGTAACGATCGATGGCTTTAAGAAACAATCGATGCTTGTCACCGAACGTATCGTACAAGCTTCTGCGATGGATATCCAAGAATTCGACTAGATCATTAATAGATGTTTTCTCATAGCCTTGTTCCCAGAATAACCTCATTGCCTTCAACAGCACCACATCTTCATCAAATTCCTTGACTCTAGGCATTTCACGTCCCTCTCCTTTCTAACTAAAGTTATATCACATCGAGAACGTTCGGTAAAGAATAATTTTTACCGAACGTTCTCATATTGGGATAAGGTTACAGTCCTAAATTCGATCATTCGAAAGGAATAGCCATGTACGCAGCATCCAATAACTTATATAGCTTCGAACCTATATCTGCAGTTCGTGAAGCTAGCACGATTGTACGGCGCAATTCAGGTTCAGTTATGGGTACAGTGTGCAAACCTAGCTGTTCTGCCTGTGCCCGGAACAATTCGGGCAGCACCGTTATGCCAGCGCCGACAGCTATAACGTTCAGCAAAAAGTCATTGTTGTCGGTTTCTATCTTAATGTCGGGATGGAAACCGTATTTCTCCGCAATCTTCATGAACCGTTTGAGTGAATCGCATTGCGTCATAAACACGAAAGGTTCGTTTTTCAACTCTATCGGGCTAAGAGCGATACGCCCAATTAGCGTATGGCCTTCTGGGAGCACGGCAATATAGCTTTCACTAAACAGCTCTCGGCTCCACAGCCGACCTCCAACGAGAGTTGCATCCATTAAAGCCGCGTCTAGGGCTCCTTCCTGAAGTTCTTCTCGCAGTTCGGTTGATCTTTGCCGAACTTTCACCGTAATCGTGCTGCCAGCGGAATGATAGCCGTGGAGTCTTCCCGGAAGCAGCTGCGTCGCTACGCTTGGAAGACTGCCGAGCGTGTAGCTTGGTTCATGCGCAAATTGGCGCATTTCTCCTTCGATTGCCTCAAGATTTTGTATGACAGGAATAATCCTATCCAATAAGTATCTGCCAGCGTCAGTCAAATCGACACCTGAGTGAGAGCGGCGGAAAAGCTCGACACCGTAGGTAGTTTCCAACTGACGAATATGTTTGCTGATAGCCGGCTGAGTCAAGCTAAGTTTTTCGGCAGCTTTGGACAGGCTCTTCCATTTTGCTGCCTCCGTAAAACTTTGGTACCATTCCACTTGCATCCATAGCCCTCCTATAACGAAATGTTATAACTATAAAACGAAGAGGAAGTTCCGTAACCATCCTGTTCGCGTTATGATCAATTTTATCAATCCTAACATAGCTACAGCAGATAGAGAAGTTGGAAGGATTGGAAGCAGTGTCAAAATTTAATCGATATAAAAGGAGAATATGGAGATGTCAGAAGTTTTGGACGTACTTGGACCTCGCATTCAGCACTTAACGGAGTTATCGAACGATGCGACCTATTGCCTAATGAAAGGTGTGGTTGGTCCTGGCGTTTTCGTACCTATTCATAGCCATGAGGATCGCGAAACCTTCTTTGTTCTCTCTGGGGAAATTGAAGCCTGGACTGGAGATAAATGGACTGTATTCCGGGTCGGAGATATACTAGATATTCCGGGAAACCAGAAACACGCCTGGAGGAACACCTCGGATGAACAAACTATTTTACTGATCGCATCAACGGTGAAAATGGGGAAATTTTTCAATGAAATCGGGCGCCCCGCTGATTCCGTACCTCCGGGTCCTCCAGAGCCGGCGGCACTGCAACATTTTGTTGAAGTGGCCATATCTTACGGCTACTGGCTAGGTACTCCGAGCGACAATGCCGCCATTGGCCTTACACTGGGCTAAGAGTTGGCGCTATCTATACTCATAATAAAAAGGTTATTCCAATAAAATGGAATAACCTTTTTTATTATGATTTTCATTCTGGCACTCCGTGCCGAATTAGAATAGACTTCACAACCTCACTGCCCGATGCCTGCTCTGGAAGTTTGACGCCTGCTTCTATGAGGCTCTTAGCTACTCCAGCATAATTCCCTAGAGGATCCTTATAATTGATCGAGCCCCAGATACAGCTATTGAGCGGGGTCCCGCCAAACTCATTCAGGATACCCACTGATGCTCCGTGTTCGATCAGCATTTGGACAATTTCGCTGTCTCCTCGTATCGCCGCGCGATGAAGAGCTGTCATCGAATGCTCATTACGCCGCGCATCGGCCTGAAAACCAACGTCCAACATGAGTCGCACTGCTTCTGCCTGATGATTCCATGCTGCATCCGTAATTACACTCTGGTATTCCGAATGTATGGAGTGTACAATGTCCCGATTCTCTCTTAAAATGTTATGGACAGCTGCTGCATCCGCCCGCATACAAGCAAGCAAGAATTTCTGCTCAACTGAACTGTACGACAGCATCAACTCGGTAATGGCATCATGACCTAGGTGTGCCGCAAGAAAAAGCGGCCTCGCCCCTGCGCTGATATTGTACTCATAAATGTGCCCTCCATTCGATTCACCGGAGGTAAAGTCCCCTTTTCCCACCTGAGCTTCAAGGGCATTGGGATCCTCATTCAGAAGGCTGCGAACAAGCTCAATGTCCCCTAACTTACAGGCCATAAAGATATCCGTCTTGGCGCCTCGTTGAATCAAAATTCTGCATTTGTCCGGATTATTAATCGCATACTGAGCTGGTGTACTGTTATGGTCAATATCCCGCTTATCAATGTCAGCGTTGTGATCCAGCAGGAAATCGATGACGTCAAGTGAAACGGCATAATGCAGAGGAACCTGTCCATCAGGACCACGCTGATTGACAACAGACGGATCTTCCTCCACCATTTTTTGTAGGACTTCCATCATACCCAAAGCTGCAGCAGCATGTGGATCGACTTGAGCTCCTCGATCAATAAGGTAGCGGGATAAATTATGATGGTCATGGTGCAGAACACCAAATCCTCCTGCCCACCAGGTGCTCTTAGCATTGATGTCCGCACCGCATTCCAGCAGCACATCAATCATCTCACGGTTACCTCTATAGGCAGCAATCACAATCGCAGGTGTATCAAAAGCAAAACATGGTTCGTCTAGCCGTGTAATAAGCGGTGGATAGCTTTGCAGTAAATGTCTTACAGCTTCTGGGTCGTTATCATCAACTGCCTTTTTGAATTGTTGGATGGCTCTGGGGTCCCTATCATCTTTTGAATGAGAATTATTAGTTGTTTCAGTCACGTAAGTAGCTTTCCTCCTTCGCTATGGCTTAAGATTATAGAAAATCTCCGTTTCTAGTTTGGATTCGTCCTCAGTCCAATGTCCATATACCTCTAATAACGGAAGCTCATGATCCTCACCTGAAGCCCTAACCAATGAACGAATGCTTTCATAAGTTCTGTCTAGTTCACTATAGGGTCCGATATGTTTGCAATACGCGTATTTTTCTAAAATAACATCCGTTTTTTCCAATAATGAATCCTCACTAGGTGGAAGAATTAACTCAATACCTGCAAAAATCTTGTTGTCATTTTCATAAACGACGTGATTAGTTCCCTTGTGTGAGAGTCCATTCTCTCGCACTTCTTTCCAAACTTTATCCAGCAATTCAAAAATCGTATCCCCGTAACTTTTGTTTTGATCATGAGTTTTAGAAAAACCAAATAATGTAACTACTTTTCTTTGATTAATAATGATGGGTTCCATGACTATCACCCTTCTTCTTTCGTATTTGTGTTCGCATTTTATATCCCATTAAAATGTATATTTTTTACTTTTTCACTCCCCTAATCTCTTCTCCAATCATTGGCATTATCCTGCACAGTGGAGAAGAAAAAGCAGCCGACCCTTGGCCAGCTGCCTTGATAGTTATTGATCGCTTACTCTCGATAAAAAGACAGCACCCAACATACGCCGTTCCTGTCGGTAACCGTGGCGAGCAGTCCGTTAAACGGAGCCTCGTATACCTCGGTGTTAATCGTCCCGCCGGACGCGAAGGCGCCGTAAATCGCTCGGAACGATTCCTCCGTCTCGATTCTCAGGAAGACTCTCACGTAATCGCCTTTCATCGCCGGTTTCGCGGCTAGAGCATCGGCAAACTTAAGCGTTGCCTTCCCGACATGCAGATCCGCGTTAAGCACCTCTTCGCCTTGCATGCGCAAAATGGAAATCTCACCGCCAAAAATGCTTTGATAGTACTTAATTTCGTCTTTGCAGTTCTCCAGTACGATAAAAGGAATGGCTATCATCATCTAAAACCTCCTTAGTTTTGTTCTAACTCGGAAACAATTACTTCTACATCTCCTCTTGCTCGCTCAAATTACTAAGGACAGTCTTCAATAGAACTATCAACAAGTCATACTCCTCATCCGTAATGCCCTTCCGGGTTTTTCCTTTGACGCGGTTCAAAGCTTCTTGCACCTTCGGCACCACCTCTCGTCCTGCTTCTGTCAAAAAGAGCAGCTGATAGCGGTTGTCCGCGGGATCGGCTTCCCTCCGAACATATCCTTCTGCCTCCAACTTGGCAATCGCCTTGGCGGTAGTCGTCTTATCGATGAGCAGCCTCTCGCTTAAAGCCTTCTGCGTGATTGGCTGATTGAAAGCGATCGCCATCAGAAAAATGTACTGACCACTTCCAATCCGGTAAGGTTGCAGTTCAGATGAGATCAATATCTGCATGTGACGATAAATGGCTGAGATGTATTGGCCGTGTGATTCCGTTGTGTCCTTGTTCGTTGGCCTCCAGTGATCGCTCAATTTACTCCTCCTTCAATAGGATGCTATTGCAACTAATTTCAATATACGCCATATAGGATGCTATTGCAACTAATTTAAAGCATTTAGGCTTGACGCCCATGTAAATTAACCCTATTTCAGGTCAAAACACTAGGATCATCAAGCCTATAACCTATTTTATTCTCCACGAACGTATGGAATTGTTAAAGGTCCTAAAGGCAGAACGGCTACTGTCATATTGGCGCCATACTTCTCTTTCAATTGCTCCAATGTAGCTTCGATGTCATGGGTAGTTTTTAGCATCGCTTTTTCGACATCTTCGTCCGCCAAAGAGGAATACAAATAAACATCTGCCCAGACCTGAATGACGGCCTGTTTCTGTACTTGCCATTGATCAAACTTTTGAAAACTTCCATCATTAATCATTTCAAGAATCTCATGTGGTGTTTTTCTTAACTGCAAAATTTCCGCATAATTCCCGTGGTTCGGAATCCCATCCGAGCATTCAGAGGCACAGATAATGGTTCCGCCCTCTTTAACAATCTTATGAGCCGCACTCATCCCTTTGACCGCTTGATAGAGATTCTGGTCCAACGGATAGCCCGAGTTCGAAGTAATGACGACATCAAACCGCCCCTCAACAGGGATCATGGCATGCTGTTTAGTGAAAGCGCACCCCTGATCATGGGCTTCAAACAGCTCGCCGGCAAAAACTTGCGAGATTTCCTTCGACTTATTTAGTGTCACATTGAGCATAAAATGTGGCTTGCACAAGCGATTTACTTCGCGGGTCATATCTTGCAGAGGATTATTGACCATATTCCCCCACGTTGCCAAAGGGTCTCCGATCATTCGGGCGTTATGGAAGGTCAATATTGTATCAATTCCTGCAATGCCTGGCATGATCCCTTTCGGCCCTCCTGAGAAACCCGCAAAAAAGTGAGGCTCTATAAAACCTGTCACAATTCTGAAATCAGCATCTACATACTCGTTATTTAAATAGACATCACATCCAAATTGGCTATGACCTACCTTCACCAATTCATCCTTGTTGTGGCAATGGTGATTGATCACCCGTACACTGTCGACAACTGACTTACCCAACATTTGAACAAATTCTTCCTCCGTTTGATCGCGATGTGTTCCCGTACCGTTAATGATGACAATTTTTTCTTTTGGCACGTGAGCTAGTTCCTCAATGATCCACGGCACCAGTTTCTCATTAGGGGTTGGACGAGTAATGTCGCTAATGACAATAGCTACTTTGTCTGTAGATTTGACCATATCGGCCAAAGGTGGCAAACCAATCGGGTTACGGAGAGCCGCTATTACGGCTTGTTTATCTTCTTGTATGCCATCCAAATGATAAGGCTCGATGATCATCGAATGGTCTGGCACTTCAACAGCTAAGGTTCCTTTTCCGTACAGCAGGGTCGTTTGCATAACTATCCCTCCATCATCAACATTGTAATAATTAAAGTATAGCATAGACAACTATTAACAGACTTCTCCAGTTTAACATAGACAATCGGCAGTCTACCGCGGCACTACAACACAGCTATGGTTCACCGATATTTAATGCTATAATTACCATAGTTCAACAAAATACTAATAGTGAGGCGGTAATAGTAATGGAAACAGCTAAACAAACAGTAACGGTTGAAACAACGGTACATGCACCAGTTGAACAAGTGTGGGAATATTGGACACAACCAGAACATATTACAAAATGGTCTTTTGCCTCTGATGACTGGCATGCACCAAGAGCCGAAAATGATCTAAGAGTTGGCGGCACATTCATTACAAGATTGGAAGCCAAAGATGGAAGTTTTGGATTTGATTTGGGTGGCGTTTACGATGAAGTGAGAACGCATGAATTCATTTCCTACACCATGGGAGATGGAAGAAAAGTTGAGATTACATTTATTCGTCAAGATAACGATACGAAAGTAATTGAAGCTTTTGATGCCGAGACCGCTAATCCTGTTGAAATGCAAAAAGCAGGCTGGCAGGCGTTTCTAGACAATTTTAAAAAATACAGCGAAAATGCTAAATAAGATTTGGATCCTCTGATTTGACTTGAATGAACCTTCCTTTATGGAAGGTTTTTTTAGTTTCTTTGTATATATTTCATACCAATGGGAAAATATAACAAAAAGTTTTGGCGTACAAGGGAGAATCAGGCCGATGGATCCATTGATAAAAGAAATTACAAATAAGTTTCTGAATAACGATGATTTCTTTCTTCAACAGGATTATTTTATGGATAGTCCTGTCATCTTAATGGGCTTTAATACGATGATTGACTTAACAGAATCTAGAGAAGCCATTCATATGTACATCGAGCACGCTATTTCAACCAGTAAGACAATGGATGAATTATTGAGCTTGTTCGGTGAAGTAAAGGAGAACGACTCGAATGAAGTTGTTTCTTCTATCGTCCAGGGCAAATTAATCATTTATTTCGGGTTATATAACAAGTTTGTTGTTTCGCAACCGATACCTAAATTGCTAAATCGGTTCACTGAACCTCCTACAAATGAAAATGTTCTTCAGGGACCATTAAGTTCCTTCGTTGAAGACATTGAGCAAAACATTGGCATTGTTAGAAAACAGTTAAGTTCAGATCTTCTATTAGTAAAATCATTTTATGTAGGCAAAGATGAGAAAAAAAAGATTTCGTTGATGTACTGTGAAAGCCATGCCCAAATGGATTTGGTGAATAACATTATTCGTCAACTCGAAATGAATCTCGACAAGGAAGTTCACAATTTGCAAAACTTATCAAGAACGATGGGTTTTTCAGCCTGGGGACCCTTTTCTAAATTTAATACAACAGAACTCCCCCAAGAAGTTGCTCAATCCTTACGTGTAGGCAAAGTTGTTTTATTTGTGGATCGATTCCCTTTTGCACTCGTGCTTCCAAGCTTATTATGGGATATGTTTGCATTGGAAAATGATCGTAATTATCCGTTACCCTTAATGCTGTCTATCCGATTGTTACGGATAATTGGCGTCTTGATGACTTTAATTATTCCTGCTCTATACGTTGCTCTTGTAGCCGTAAATCCCGAAGTCTTGAGAATTGAACTTGCATTAGCTGTCTCCCAAAGTCGTGATAGCGTGCCTTATCCTGCACTAGTTGAAATTCTTATGATTCTTGTTCTTTTGGAATTAATCCTGGAGGCTAGCGTGAGGTTGCCCAAAAGTATTGGGCCAACGCTTACTATGGTAGGCGGAATTATACTAGGGGAAGCCATCGTTGCAGCAAAATTAGTGAGTAACCTCATCATTATCATCCTTGCTGCTACTACAATCGCGAATTCAACAGTTGTTGGATTTCAAAATTCACTCTCGATTCGTTTATTTAAATATTTAATCGTTGTTCTAGCTGCGCTATACGGGGTGTTAGGCATCTTAACAGGTTTGGTTTTAGTATGCGCCTACTTAGCAAGTCTAAGTACCTTCGGAATTCCCTATATTCAAATAAATGTAGCAAAGGACCGAACCAAAAATGGATAAAAGCTCATCGATCATGCTCATGTATATTCTCACTCATTTAGGCCTCATTTTTTTCTTGTATCCGGAAAATATTATTGGAAGTACTGAATCAGCGCATTGGATTCCTATCCTTGTAGGGGTTATCGTGCATTTTTTAGTAATTTCAATCTATATGAAAGGTCTAAGTTTTTTTCCAAAATGGGATATTATTCATATCTATTTGAGTGCTGGGAAAGGAGTAGCCCTCATTTTTCTTATACCAGTAACTGTGTATTTACTCATAGCCACAATTCTTGCCGTTCGCGCCTTTTCAGAGGTCATTGTTATCATCTTTTTATCCAGTACCCCTTTGTGGGCAATCATGATTTTATTAATCTTTGTGTCTACCTATCTTGCATCCAAAGGTGTTGAAACGATATTACGTACCGGGATTCTTCTTGGTATTATTTTTCTGCCTTTAATTTTTATCATTAGCTTCACTTCTTTTCAGAACATTGATTGGAACTACGCCTTTCCCCTTTTCGATCAAAATTTTTCATTCCTAACAAAAGGCTCGTATTTACAAAGCTTTTTTGCCTTCGCAGGAGGTTATTTGTTTCTTGGCTTCGTACAGCCATTTGTCACTTATCAAAGAAAAAAAATTCTCCTCGCGGCAGCTGCTCTCATCCCCTTCTTTATCTTCTCTGTCTATATTCCTATTCTCACGTTCGGAGAGGCCACAGCTGTAACCCTTCATTACCCCTTTGTTGTTGTAGTAGAGACGCTAAATATATCTTGGTTAATGTTCGACAGAGTCACCATGTTTTTCTTGCTTACCTTGATCACCTTCATCATGCTGTTTATATCATTAACACTTTGGGAGACCAACCGCATCATAAGTCAATGCATGCCTTTCATTAAACCGATTTATCTTATCCTCGTGCTCTCGGTTTCAATCTTTGTTTTATGTTTAATGATTCCTGACTGGAAAAGCATAGAAAAACTCTTTCTATTGAACACCCCATTAAGATTCTTTATTTTAATGACTGTTCCGTTGTCAATTTATTATCTAGGGCTGCGTTATAAAAGGAAGGTGGGTCATGAACTCAATTAAGTCTATCGTACAAATTCTCGTGTTTCTATGTCTGGTATTTACGCTGAGCGGTTGTTGGGATAATAAGGACATCAATCATCGCACTTTGCCATTGGTTATGGGTGTTACCAAACAAGATGATGAATATAAAGTGTTCCTGCAGTCTCCAGAAATCGATCAGAATACGATAAAATTGAGAATGATCACCCAGACGGGTAAAACAATAAGCCAAGCGGTAGATAAGATCAGTATGAATAAGGAAAAGCAAGTTGACTTACTCCACATTAAAGTTATTCTAATTGAAAAAAAAGTCGCACAGCAGGGAATGAAAGACATTATCTCTGGTTTTATGAGAAACGGTGAAATTTCCCTGAAAGCTTACGTTGTTATCTGTGATGAAGACATTTCCAGGTTTTTATCTAGTGAAACAAAAACAACGGTTCCCAAAGGAGCTTTTGTTTACGACTTTTTCGAAAAAAATGCCGGATGGAACCCGCAAATCGCTAGAGCGCAGATTTGGCAGATATATCGAAGTATTTTTTCCTACACCAATGACATAGCCATCCCGCTTGTGAAGTCAGGTCAAAATTCCCCATGCGATTACATAGGTTCAGCTGTAATTAAAAATGGAGAGATGGTTGAACAAATCACTTCTGACGAAACTCTCCTTTATAATGCTTTTAACAAGGAAAGCACGCAAGGAAAAATTGAAGTGATGGATCATGCAAGTGTCGTAATTGTTAGTAATATGATGAAATATAAGAGTAAACTTATTGACAATAAGCCTTATTTGAATACTCAAATTAACTTGAAAGTGGTTATCTTAGAAACCAAAGGAAATCCATCTCAAACGGAAATTTTAAATGAGTTAGAAAAGCTAATTTCGGAACGATTTCAAATCCTATTTTCGAAAATCCAGAAAAGTGAGGCTGACATTTTAGGAATTGGACAGCGTTTCCGAACCAAAATCCCCAGAAAAGATTTGGAGCATTGGCGAACAGAATACTATCCTCAGTTGAAAATGGATCTTCAGTTTCATACAGATATTCAAAATGAAGGTTTAATAAAAATGCGTTCGAATTAATCTTGAAATGAACAAAGAAAAGGAACCTATGGGTTATTGCCATCGGTTCCTTTTTGCATCCGCATCTACCACCTGTTTCACCAATGTTTCTCCATGGCTTCTTCACATGGCGTAAAGCCATTTCTTGTGTAAAAATCAACACTATTTGCACTTGGCCAAAGAAGAAGAAATTCGACTTCATTCTCTTTTGACCATTGTTCCATAGCTTGATGAATTTTGGCCCCAAGTCCTTGGCTTCTGAAAATAGGTCGTGTATACACATTCGTAACGTAACCGTAATAAGGATCTAGCGACTTGCCTGGCCTTGGTACTTTATGTATCAATTGCAGGTACATATGAGAGACTATCCTTTTATTAATTTCAGCAATCCAAATGTACCAGTTTCCGCTTTCAATCGCTTTTACCAAAAATCCCCTGCATATCTGTTGAAACTCTTCAAAATTAATCGCATTTAAATCCTGATCTTCCTCCGTGAAGTCCCAGCGCATCTGGACAAGCTCTTCGATATCACCTACAGTAGCCAACCGTATAATTGCCACAGGTATCTACTCCTCCTAATCACTTAGTCTTTTCTCCGCCACAATCCTCCAGAACAAGGGGTAAATCCACTTGCTGAATAAAAGGATGTATGTTTCGAATCATAGGTCAAAGTTACAATCTCTAAGCTGATGCGTTCTGCCTCTTGGAGTAATTTCTTTACCAAGGCCTGACCGATTCCTTTACGCTGATATTGAGGATGCACAATGATATCTTCCATATAGCCATGTTGCAATCCCATTCCTGCTACATACCCGAATGCTATGAGCTCAGTATTCGCATCTCTGAGACCAGCCCAGTAGTTACACCGTTCAAATAATATGGGGTAATCCCCATGTCGGCCTTCCCACCCAACCAGTTCTCTCAAATTTGGAACTTCGTGCGGTTCTATAGGCAGATTAATGATTATCTCACGCTCCAATGAACTCCCCCCTTGGTTCAATCATTTCTCCTGTAAATTTTCTCCACATCAATGAAACAATCCTGCCCTACTTTTCCTACAATGCAGAATTTCATTTCTAAATAACCAACTAATCGAATATATTGGGTTCAAGCAATTGTACGGAAATGAACTGGAGGTAAACGCTTATGGAATATTGTTCTATAACAGAGCCGTCTAAGCGGATATCAGATTTGATAACTCTTGTTAAAGAGACCTATGATGTCCTTCACCAGGAGTCAGATCTGACCCCTTCAAATTCTGCGATCACGCAAACGATTTCGATTTTCACAGAGGCCCTCAGACAAACATACACACCAGAAGAAATAAAGTATGTGATGAGTAATGCCAATGTCGCTATGCTGCAAAAGGGATTGCTTGCCAAGCTGTCTGAAGCCGAGTACCGCATGGAGCTGTTCGACTCCCGGCACCTCTGCAATCAGTCCGAATTCGGATTAGCTAGCTTGTTCCAATATAAAAACTGGGGGAATTATGAAAGTCTAGTTGGCGAAGAGCTAAAGCAGCTCCGTAAGCTCAGTCGGCCGGAGGAAATCACTTCACCTATCGTATTCGTCGGAAGCGGGCCTTTACCTCTGAGTGCCGTACTGCTCCATCTGAGATGGAATGTGAGTGTCTTCTGCGTGGATATCGATCCGGACGCTTGTGAGGCTGCACGTTTAATGATAGAACGGATCAATTTGAGCGATAAAGTGCAAGTAATACTGGGAGATGGTGCGGAGTTCGAATATGCTTCTTACCAACATGTGATTATTGCAAGCCTAGTTACGCAAAAGGAAAAAGTACTTGAGCAAATCCGCCGTACGAATTCGGACGCTTTGGTGGCCATTCGTACAGCGGAAGGCATACGCCGACTCATGTATGAAGCGATCAACGAGGAAGCTATTGCCGCGGCAGGTTGGAAGCTGCTAGGTCGGACTTCGCCGATAGAAAATCGTGTTATCAATTCTGCTCGCTTCTACCGACTTTGTCCCGAATGATATAACCTTGCCCAAGTTCGATCTCAATAAAGCCTGCCATATGGCGTGCTTGGAACCCAATTGGCTCATTTCTTCCAATGAGAATAATATTTTGAATGTTAGCAATGCCTTCTGATGGCAGAGAAAATGCTTTGATATACGCAAATTGCACGTTTAGCGTTGAATGAATCGCATTCATGAGCTGGTCATGTTCACCTTTACCGAATAGGTTCATGATGATCAGTCCCGAGGAATCGAGTTTCTCTCTGCAAATCTCAAAAAATTCTTGAGAGATCAAATGAGCAGGCGTTCCTTTTTCAGTAAAAGCATCCAAAACAATCGAATCATAAGCATGATGCTCTTCATTTGCGAGAAGTTGACGGCCGTCACCAATGCTGACATTGTCCCTACGGTATCCAAAAAACTTTGTACTTAACTCCACCACTGTCTGGTCAAGCTCTGCAACCTTGCATCGCTTCTCAGAAAAATAACGGGCTATCGTCCCAATCCCATGTCCGATAATAAATGCGTTCTCGAAGGCGGGGATATTATATTCGATTAGATGTATAATAGCCCGGGGATATTCAAATAGCATACGCTCAGGATTATTCAAATCCATTGCACCTTGGATAGCACGATTGGAAAACTCCAACACGCGAAATCTTCCTTTTTCACCATACAACTCAGTCGTGTCGTAAACGGAAATCTCATGATTAGGGCTTGATGTTATGAAAAGTAAATCCAAGTTATCGATTCCTTTCTGGTTGGTCTAAGTTTGGCGATGTGATCTCAGGAAGTAAATGCGCCGGCTTTATCTTTAATAAAGCTGACGAATTCCTGGTTGCCGGAGAGAGAAACCGGTCCTTTTTGATATGCAGACCGACTTCCTAAAGGCAACCTTCCTCTTGGATCTGAATCCATCGCAAACCTTCCAGCTGCAATCCGGAGGTTTTCGGCAAAACAGATACGCCGAGACCTGCCGCTACGAAGCCTGCCACCGTTGGAAGGTCCTCCGCATCGTAGGTGGACGCGAGAGTGAAATTCATGTGGTGGACGCGGGTGAGGAGCGAATCTCTTAAAGAGCAGTTATGTTTCAGGCCTACGAACGGCTCCTTAATCATTACATCCGAATAGCCATTCTCGACCTGCTCCATAATCGCCCCCTTGTCTCCTTGCGTCAGCTCGAAGGTTATTTTCGGGTTGGCTTTCTGGTAGTCAGGAATCAGTTGAGGTATTAAACCCACACCTAATATATTTAAATAAGAAAGATAGATGATACCCGACTCAGGGTTGGAACATTCTTCGATTTCCTGCTTTCCTCGCTCTACTTCCTGCAAAATCTTCTCGACTCGCTTAGCAAACATGGTACCGTATCGGTTTATTTGCAGATTTCTCCCCTTCCGCTCAAACAGCGGTACCCCAAGCTCAGCTTCCAGCTAAGGTCGCAATCGCACTTGCAAGTGTCTCTCTTGTCTCGGTAAATCGATTCCTTGCGCCAGAATCTAAGGGGTCAATCCATGAGAACCCGTCATTCTCATACCTAGCCCAAATGTGCATATGAAAGTGTCCCAAATCACTAAACTTCCCACCATTTTGCATCATGCTTATCCCATCAGGCTGGAACAGACTTTTTAATCCTCTGGATAGCTTAGCGCACGCTTTCATTACGGATATTGCTGTATCTAAATCCAACTCATCAACGTCCGCATAATGTTTTTTAGGCAGGATAATACTATGCCCCTCACTGCATGGGTCAATGACTAATATGCAAGCCACATGTTGATCCTCGTATACTAAATGAGTTGGCTCGAGTCCATTAGCTAATCTACAGCCTAAGCAGCTTGAATCATGATTCATGTTTTTTCATTCCCTTCTGCGTTAACCAAAATATCTCAGTAGCCCTATGTGGCGAAATTTTCTTATATAGTTCTTCGCAGTCATTGTGCTATCCTGCTTTCCGCTAAAAAGGCAGCCTATCCTCTTAAACTGCACTCCTTCAGAAAGAATGATCGTTCTCGATGAAATATACAACAATCCCTCATCTCTTGTATAATACAGACTGTTGATATTGAACATCTCAAATCATGATAACCAGATATATTTACACGTGAGAATCCTAATACAAAAGGGAATGATAGGAATGACAGAAGCTGTTGACTGGAAAAATGGTGCTTACGGACAACCGTTTATTGCCTCTTTTAGCGGAGGAAAAGATAGTGTTTTGGCCCTTTATAAAGCAATGAAAGCTGGAAAAGCTCTTGGACTGATCGTCATGCTGGAGGAAGAAGGAAAACGTTCCCGGTCTCATGGGACGCCGCCCGAGCTTATTCGAGCTCAAGCCGAATCTATGGGTTTGCCTGTCTACACGGCGCCGGCAAGTTGGGCTGATTACGAAAAGGTGTTTATACGTCTTCTAGAAGATGCTAAGAATCAAGGAGCAGAAGCTTTAGTAACGGGAGACCTCGAGTTAACCGCACATGGTTGCTGGCAGGACAAGGTATCGAGAATTGCTGGATTAAAGCTTGGGATGCCTCTATGGGAAATGGACCACCGCGAAGCGGTCGAAGAATTCATTAATTTAGGATTTGTTTCGATCATTGTTACCGTGAATTTAACATTAGGAATGCGGGAAAATGATCTTGGTCGAACGTTAACCCATGCTTTTGTGGAGGAGCTTGTAGCTCGTGGTATCGATCCCTGCGGGGAAGGCGGCGAATTCCATACTACTGTCATTGACGGCCCCCTTTTCAAACAACCTATAGCCATTCGCAAAGGTGAGTTCGTAAAACATGGCGAATATGCCTTTTTGCCTTTGGAGTTAGACCAAGTCCTATAATGAATATCCTCGAGTTCCGTTTATATTCAGTTTAAAAATGCAAGTTATAATCCACAGTAACAAATCAAGTAGGAGGAATTGCATTGAATCCCATACAAAGAGAGAGAAAACCTGAAGTTTTGGCCGTCGAAGCTCGAGGGCTTCTCAAAACTTTTGGTCAGAATCGCGCGGTAGACGGCGTTGATTTGATCGTGCAAGCCGGTACGATTTATGGCGTGCTTGGTCCTAACGGCGCCGGCAAGACGACCACGATTAATATGCTGGCAACCTTGCTTCGACCAGACGGGGGATCTGCGAAAATTTTCGGCCACGATGTTGTGAAAGAGTCGCAGATTGTCCGTCAATTAATCGGGGTGACCGGCCAGTACGCTTCGGTTGACGAGTCACTTAGCGCTACAGAGAACCTAATGATCTTCTCCCGGCTTCTGGGTCTAGGTCGTGCAGAGGCAAGAAACAAGACAGAAGAATTGCTTGAGGAATTTGGCTTGACAGAGGCCGCGAAACGGCCATTGAAAAACTTCTCCGGCGGCATGCGTCGCAGGCTTGATCTGGCGGCGAGCCTCATCGCGCAACCCCCTCTTATTTTCCTAGATGAGCCAACGACAGGTCTGGATCCACGCACGCGCTCACAAATGTGGGATACGATCCGGCGGTTGGTGAACACAGGATCTACCATCCTGTTAACAACGCAGTATCTCGAAGAGGCCGATCAACTCGCAGATCGGGTTGCGGTTATTGATCGCGGACGTGTCGTCGCTGAAGGAACCGTGGATGAATTGAAAGCATCCGTTGGCACCTCATCCCTGCAATTAATCGTACAGAATCCACAAGAGATCGAAAAGGCCAATCGAATCGTTGAGCAAGTGCTCCAGGTTCATCCCACGGTGACTTCTGGAAAAATTACTGCGCCTATGGCAAATGCGGATCTTGTCACAGACCTGCTTATTTCCCTTCGGGCCGCTGGTATTCATTTGGCAGAGATGAGTGTGCAGAAGCCGACTCTAGACGAAGTATTTTTAACCATTACTGGTCAAGGTGTTAAGGATCACTCCCGGCAGGAATCCGATGCATCCAGCAGCATACAGGAGGCTAGAGTATGAGAAGCAATACAATTCTACCACCTGCCGAGCGCAAATTGAAAAACCATACAAGTTTCAGCCAATCAGTACGCAATTCGCTGACAATGGCTTATCGAGGGCTTTTGAAGATCCGGCGTACGCCCGAACAATTGTTTGATGTCACTCTACAGCCCATCATCTTCACACTGATGTTCACCTACATCTTCGGTGGTGCCATCTCAGGCGACGTAGTGAGCTACCTGCCCGTCATAATTCCTGGTATCCTCGTGCAGACCGTGATCACGACCTCAATCGTCACCGGTGTCCAGTTACGTGAAGACATGGATAAAGGCGTATTCGACCGATTCAAGTCACTGCCTATCGCAAGGATTGCGCCATTGGCAGGAGCACTTTTGGCAGACACGATCCGGTATACCATTGCTACTGTACTTACCTTTTCGATGGGGTTTATCATGGGCTATCGTCCTGAAGGTGGATTGGGAAATGTGGCTATCGCTGCGCTACTTGTCATCTTCTGCTCTTGGGCTATTAGCTGGATCTTCGCCTTCTTCGGCGTGATTGCCCGCACGGCCTCAAGCGTTCAAGGGATATCCATGCTTGTTCTGTTCCCTCTTACGTTTCTTTCCAATGCATTCGTTCCTGTGAATACCATGCCCGGCTGGCTCCAATGGTTTGTTAATATCAATCCGATCTCTCACCTTGTCTCAGCCGTACGAGAACTTGCCAACACGGGGACTGTTGGTTGGGATCTCACCATTTCCCTCATCGGGGCCATTGTCATTGTGGCAATTTTTGCACCAATCACGGTAATTGCCTATATGCGCCGGACATAACAAATAATGTCATAACAGCAAGGCTGCCACATATACGTGGCAGCCTTATTCATTTTATATGGATCCAATGAAAGATTTAGAGTGTAGCAGGTGACATGAAATAGGAGTACCATAAATTCGTCATAAAGACATCAAGAAGAACAAAATAAAACAATTCCAAACCGATATTACGATCATCTAGCCCTTTTCTCCATATCCGCGTACATCCATAAGCAATTAAGGCCATAATAATCAGAGTACATAGATACATTAAGATTGGCTGTAAGGAGTCCGGCATCACCTGAAGCGCACTAGCCTTTCGATAATCTCGAATAAATAGTGCCTTAACTCCCACGTACATGCCAAGGGATATGAAAAAATGCAGCCGCGGACGTGAATCGTATTGATGCTGCCAAAAAGCACTGAGCACCAGTAGATAGATCCCAGGTACGAAAATCCACTTCAGACTTAGAAACCAAGTTACGAGGCCAATTCCCCAAAGCAGCGGAAGATTCTCGGCAGCCGTTCGTAAGTCTTCTGACGTGAGCCGGTTCATCCTCTCCCGGTAAGACTGTTGATCCGTAGCATAATAGATACGGTATGACCCTTCGGTCACCCGATCAAGCCAAACAGCAAGGTGGGTATCTTGCTCTAGCGCAAGGTTCGGATATTGAGCGAAGCCGCCGAATTGGCTGATTTTGGTCGATGAGGCTAGCTGAGTTTCATGAAAGGTTAACTGATACACTTCTTGACTGCTCATGCGCCGATTTTTCTCATAAACCGATGAAACCACAAGTGTGACTTCGCCAGTATCCGTCTGAGAGAAAATAGGTTGCAAAATCGTATCAGAATCTCTAGTCGCTGAACTTGGAAGGTCTATTCGCTCGTCCTGCATGTTAGCAGGTTGATCCCAAGGGAAAGTGAGCATCTGCAGAGTACTCTTCCCTGATTTAGCTGAGCTGATCGTATAGGCGACCCTGAGTAGAGATTTGTCTGCATATAGCGTAAAATCTTCCAAATCCCTGTTAATAAGCTCTAATTCTTTGAGCTTGTCCATGACTACCGTCTTCCCAGACACGGTATCCAACTTTACAACGTGCAGGGCAGAGTTCCCTTCCTTACTTGTTGCATACACAACGGAAAGCATACCGTCCTTGTCCATAGATCCTTGCACCTGTTTGATACCACTCGCATTAAGCTTTATCCAATTCGGTGCATCCTCGCCAGGAGTAACCTCCACAAAGAGCGCCTCTTCATTATACGCGAGCAGTGCTTTTTTACCATTAAGCCCCTGTATGGCCTGAACGCCATTCATCTCGGTTTCACTCTTTATTTTTTTCGGTGACCATTTCCCATTCTTCCATTCACTCGTATATAGCTTGTTGCTCGCACCGATCCAAACGGCTTCTCCCTCACCGATGAGGCGATATGACTGAAAAAGCTCCATGTCGGGCACAGCCCGCACTTCTGAGCTGCTCCGTCCCTCGTTGTCAATTTTCACATAGACCAGTTCATCTACAGACTTGTATGCGAAAGATTTTGGACCAATCATTTGAACAGGACTTGCTTGCGTAGCGAGCTCCGGCAATGATGTTGCTCGGCCATAAGAGTCTGCAAACGGCATCACCTCTTCCCTTGCGAGCAGCACTGTATGTATAATTCCGATCATGATCATTACCGCTAGAAACGGCACGACAGTAAACAACTTCCATAAAGTACGGTTTCTCAATCGAAAGCTCCTCATCTTCGAGTTAATCTGACAGTTTATTAGACGTCATTACCTATCGTATCGTTGCGGAAATAAAAGGAACCGTCAGGGAAACTCTTCCTGGCGGTTCCTTTTATTTGATTCATGCATTCTTTTAAAGCGATTTATTCGTTATTTTCCATCCATTGGAAGTGAAAGCTTCCTTTTTTATCTACACGCTCAAACGTATGCGCTCC
This sequence comes from Paenibacillus sp. J22R160, assembly GCF_059692135.1. NCBI lineage: Bacteria > Bacillati > Bacillota > Bacilli > Caryophanales > Paenibacillaceae > Paenibacillus > Paenibacillus sp. J22R160. Next base: position 70,053 of record NZ_JCAUAU010000026.1, read on the forward strand.
AAAATAATCCCGTTGAGCTTGCAGCAAGTTAGCTGGCAATCTCTCTGTGCGATAGCTATCATAGTAGGCTAACGCAGAAGCAAATGCAGGAACCGGAATCCCTCTTGTAACGGCCACGGAAACGACTTTTCTCCAAGCATCCTGATAATTATCAACGATTTTGCCGAAGTATTCATCGAGGAACAAGTTTTTCAACGCGGGGTCACGGTCATAAGCATCTTTGATATTTTGTAAAAATCTTGCACGGATAATACATCCGCCGCGGAAGATCATTGCGATGTTTCCATAGTTTAAATCCCAACCATTTGCATCAGACGCAGCTCTCATTTGAGCAAACCCTTGCGCATACGAAGCGATTTTGCTTGTATATAACGCTTTGCGGACAGCCTCGATGAATGCTTTAGGATCGCCTTCATAGCTTGACGCCGCGGGACCATTCAGACGCTTGCTTGCAGCCACGCGCTCTTCTTTCATGGCAGAGATGAACCGTGCAAATACGGATTCAGTAATAATGGACAATGGCACTCCCAAATCCAAAGAGCTTTGGCTTGTCCATTTTCCGGTTCCTTTTTGCCCAGCCGAATCAAGGATCACATCCACCATTGGTTTACCTGTTTCCGGGTCTGATTTTGCGAAAATATCGGCTGTGATTTCGATCAGATAGCTATCCAGCTCACCGTTGTTCCATTCCGTGAAAATGTCATGCAATTCATTTGTATTTAAGTTCAATACATCCTTTAACAAGTGATAGGCTTCGCCGATAAGCTGCATGTCGCCATATTCAATGCCGTTGTGGACCATTTTAACATAATGTCCAGCGCCGTCTTGTCCAATATAAGTAGAGCATGGATCGCCGTTCACTTTGGCCGAAATTGCCGTCAAAATTGGCTCTACCAGTTCATACGCGTCTCTTTGGCCGCCTGGCATAATCGCTGGTCCATTAAGCGCCCCTTCTTCGCCACCGGAAACACCCGCGCCGATAAAGCGGAAGCCTTTGGCTTGAAGCTCTTTATTTCTACGCTGCGTATCAGGGAAATAAGCGTTACCGCCGTCGATTAGGATATCCCCTGGACTTAAGTAAGGGATCAGCGAATTAATCGTATCATCGGTAGGTTGACCTGCTTTTACCATGATTAAGATTTTACGCGGCGACTCTAGGGATTGTACGAATTCTTCGGCGCTATAAGTGCCAACAAAGTTCTTTCCTGGCGCTTCCGCCAACAGTTCATTCGTTTTCTCTGGTGAACGGTTATATAAAGCAACTGAGAAACCTTTGCTTTCGATATTGAGTGCCAAGTTTTTACCCATAACGGCCAAGCCAACCACACCAATTTGCTGTTTACTCATGATAATTGCCTCCTCTTATTTCTGCTCTGTTGCAGCTATACGTTTTTGAAGTTCGGCTTTTTGCGCTTCAAAACCAGGTTTGCCCAGCAGCGCAAACATATTTATTTTGTATGCCTCCACGCCAGGCTGATCAAATGGGTTCACCCCAAGCAGCAAGCCGCTGATGCCGCATGCTTTCTCAAAAAAGTACACCATTTCTCCATACGTATATTCATTCAGAGCATCCAGTTCAACAATCAGATTAGGCACGCCTCCGTCAACATGCGCAAGCCGTGTGCCTTCCGCGGCTTTCTTGTTCACTTCGTCCATCGTCATGCCCGCAATAAAATTCAAACCATCCAAATTAGCCGAGTCCTTTTCAATCGTCAACTCTACTCTCGGCTTCTTCACAGATAGCACCGTTTCAATAAGATCGCGACGGCCTTCTTGGACATATTGTCCCATCGAGTGCAAATCTGTTGTGAAATCGACAGATGCGGGATATAGCCCTTTCTGGTCTTTGCCCTCGCTCTCGCCAAACAACTGCTTCCACCATTCAGAAACATAATGCAAGGACGGTTCAAAGTTCGCCAGCAGCTCAATGCTCTTCCCTTTACGGTAAAGGGAATTACGAACGGCCGCATATTGATAGCTTTCATTCGTAGAAAGGTCGGCATTATTGTATTTCTGCGCAGCAGCCGCGGCACCCGCCATCATCTGGTCAATGTCAAGTCCGGCAGCAGCAATCGGCAGAAGTCCTACAGCAGTAAGTACGGAATAGCGGCCGCCTACATCGTCAGGAATGACAAAGGTTTCATATCCTTCTTCATCGGCAAGCTTTTTCAATGCACCTTTCGATGAGTCGGTAGTAGCATAGATTCGTTTTTTCGCTTCTTCTTTTCCATACTTTTTCTCCATATAATCTCGTAAGATGCGGAAGGCGATGGCTGGTTCCGTCGTCGTTCCCGACTTGGAAATGACATTCAGGGAGATATCCTTACCTTTCAGAAGTTCTAACAAATGCGTGATGTACGTAGAACTGATATTTTGACCGGCAAAATATACTTGTGTTTTCCCATCCATCTGATTATGGAATGTGTGAGACAAGGCTTCGATCGCGGATCTAGCTCCCAAATAGGAGCCGCCAATTCCAATGACGATTAAGGCATCGGAATTGGAACGAATGCGCTGTGCAGCTTCTTTAATTCTTGCAAACTCTTCTTTATCATATTGAAGCGGCAGATTCACCCAGCCCAAGTAATCGGAACCAGGTCCTTTCTTCTCATGAAGCATGTCATGGGCCACTTTGACAAACTCACTAAAATAATCGACTTCATGCTGCTGGATAAATGGTAATGCACTGGAATAATTAAATGAAATAGCCATCTGGAACCTCTCCTTTTAGACCTGCATGTAGTAAATGAATCGTAAATCAGCTTCTATGATGGGCATATTGTTTTTCTTCGTTTGTTTCACTTTCATGATCGGTATTGGAATCAAACCACCAATGATGGCCATTCTCCGCCAATAAGGCATCAGATTCAGCGGGGCCATTCGTGCCCGCGGCATACAGATGAAGAGGAATTAGATTCTCTTGGAAAGCATCTAAGATTGGTTGAACCCAAGCCCAAGCCAATTCGACTTCGTCCCAATGCGCAAAAAACGTCGGGTTTCCTTGCATAGCATCGTTGATCAAATTCTCATAAGCTTCGGGTACATCTTCCTGATTTTCGTGAAAGTCTATTTGAATTGGCTTGAATTTACCGTTATGCTGAGGATCCTTCGAATTTAATTGCAGCGTAATGCTCTCATTTGGACTAATTTCAAATACCAGAAGATTAGGCATTTGACTATCATCATGATGTGGTTGAGTAAGATTCGTAAACGGTTCTTTGAATTCAATTACGATCCGTGTTGATTTCTCTTTCATTCGTTTACCTGTCCGGATATAAATCGGAACTCCCCGCCAAAAGAAGTCGTCGATCTGCAATTTGGCGGCAATAAACGTATCGTTCATGGATGTACTTGCAATCCCTGGTTCAGAAGTATAGCCAACGACTTGCTTTCCTCCAATGGTTCCTTCTTTGTATTGACCGCGGATAACGTTGGCGCCAACATTCTGTTTAAGCAGCGGTTCGAGGTTTTCCATCACTTTCTTCTTCTTAAACCTCACCAACTCGGAGCTGTTCATATTAGGCAGGTGCATCGTCAACATCATGAGCAATTGCAGCATATGGTTTTGGAACATGTCTCTTACCGCGCCTACATGATCGTAATAGCCTGCTCTTTCTTCAACACCGACCGTTTCGTTTGCCGTAATCTGAACGTTGGCAATGTAATTATTAGTCCATATCGCATGAAGGATTGGATTGGATTGCTCTATAACCTCAAGTTTTTGCACCATCGGTTTGCCTAAGTAATGATCGATTCGATAAATTTCATCTTCTGCAAAAGATTTGCTTAGCTGCTGATTTAAGTCACGAGCGGATTGCAAATCATGGCCAAATGGTTTCTCGATCACAAGACGCTTCCAGCCATTCGCGGAACCAAGTCCACTTTCCTGGATATTCGCCGCGATCGTTTCAAAAAATTCAGGTCCCACCGATAAATAAAACATGCGATTCGGTACAATACGGAGTTCTTCTTCCCGTTGTTCGATAAGCTGCAGCAGCTTCTGATAATCTTCTTTACGGTCTATATCTAGCACACTATAGCGGAATGCACGCAAGAAGTTTTTCAATGATTCAGGATTTTTTACTTTACGCCTGGAGAAAGTATGGATAGAATGCTCGACATTCGCCTGGAAGGCTTCATCCGACAGCTCTCTTCTTCCCAGTCCAATCAAAGAGAATGATTCCGGCAATTTTTGATCGACAAACAAATTATACAGTGCAGGGTATATTTTTCTTTTGGCTAAGTCCCCTGTCGCTCCAAATAAGACAAATGTAGTAGGTTCCATTATTCTCTTCTCCTTCCAACAGAGCTCCTTTGATCATTCAGTAGGCTCTGGTTTCTTTTTCGTAACTCCACTATAATATAATTACCATCTATAAAAGAAATCATTATATTTCAGAGGAGATATAGACCTCATCTATGATAAATAACTACGAATTATATAAAGTGTTTTATTGGGCAGCGAAAACTGGTAGTTTGACTCAAGCTGCCAAAGCCTTGTACATCACCCAGCCAAGCGTCAGTCACGCCATTAAACAGCTGGAAGACAGCTTTGGTATCGCGTTGTTTTATAGGAATTCCAAAGGTGTTGCTTTAACGCAAGAGGGTGCCATCCTTTATTCCTACATAGAGCAGTCACAGAACTTCATATCGAGAGCCGAGGAAAAAATGGCTGCGCTGAAAAATCTAGACAGCGGCGAGCTTCGAATCGGCGGAAGCGATTCTCTCTTCAAGCATTATTTGTTACCGTACTTGGAGGAATTTCATCAGAACCATCCTGGTATCAAGCTTCACTTGAATCACGGTACTACACCAGAAATTATATCTTTTCTAAAAGAAGGTAGAATTGATCTGGGCGTTGTTCGAATGCCAATTGTTGATTCTCAGCTTGAAGTGAGAGAGAGTATTCAGCTTAAGGATTGCTTTGTAGCGGGGCCGCGTTATTATCAACTTAAAGGTGAGACTTTATCCTTGGAAATGCTGCTCGAATATCCCGTCATTCTTTTCTCGCGCAATAGCCGGGCACGCATGGCCATAACGGAATTATTCCAAAGCTACGGTTATAAACTCAAGCCTGAAATCGAGGTCGGTAGCGTGGAGCTTCTTATCGAGTTTGCACGGAAAGGACTAGGAATCTCTTACGTAACCAAAGAATTTATTTCGAAAGAGCTCGAAGAAGGTTCGCTATTCGAGATACAATTAGACGTGAAATTGCCCCCTACTCATGTAGGCATTATGACTATGCGTAATATGCCTTTATCCATTCCTGCAAAAAGGTTCATAGAGTTGGTTCAATAGAGTTACAACGGAAACAGCCGATCCCTTAAGAGGACCGGCTGTTTTTGCTTGTTTTTTAATTAGATGGAATGATGCGAAAGCTCTTATCCAAATTAACAAGCATCATGAAATTACGATTGAAAGTAAAGATACGTTTGACCTGATAATAGGACATGGTCACCGCAGTCAATGCTTCACTCAGCGAGAAACGCAGCTCTGGCCTGTCCAGTAGTAATCTACGCGATTCCCCTTCGAACTCAGGACTGCTGGAGATGACAGTTAACTTGCCTTTACTCACTGCTTTATCGATTGCACTCAGGAAATATTCTGCCTTTTGATAGCTGTATGCATTGCGCAGCCATTCGTGAAGATCAAAAATAATAGAGTTGGTTGTCACGTAATTACGCTCTAGATCATGCAAATCCAGAAACAAAGTACGGGCTTTCGCATAACTGGAATCTTCCGGGTTCATTAACGCGGCTAAAGCTGTTCCATCCAGGAAAATAGCATCCTGTATGTTCATTTGATTATCCATATAACGTCATCACTCCTTAATCCTCTAATCTGCATATCCCATCCAAATACAGCAATGGGTTATCTTCCTTTTGATCAACCGAGATATGGGTTACTTCGTATGGTGCACTTTCCAGGTATTGCGCAATGATTCCATTGACAATTTCCTGAACGGTCGTATGCTGCATATCGGCGATTGCTCTCAGCTCATTATAGGTGTCAGGACTCAGTTCTAACGTGTCTTCTTCTTGCTCTTCACTTCTTGAAGTAATGAATTCGGAAGCGGTAGATTTCGCTTTTTCGAGTTGATTTTGAATGAAGCGTTTGTAAGTATTCGTCGCCATCTTGATTCACTCCTTAATTATGCATAGCTTTTAAACGATTCGTCGTATTTTGTCGATTTCAGGGGGTCGTGTCGAAGGGAAAGAGAAATTTTGCCATAACCGAGTGTAAAATCGGACAAAGCGTGCATAATAACAAAAAGACATGCAGGGAGATTTACTATGACACCAGAGCAACAGCATGTATACGAGGAATTATTAAATAGGGAGAAGTCGCTATCTAACTCCTGGATCGATTATTGGGTACAATATTCTAGCGCCCAGACATGGCAATTCTGGGTCAATCTTGCTATTTTCGTAATACCCTTACTCATTCTTTGGTTTGTTCTCGACCGCAAGAAGGCGTTGCAACTCGGATTTTATGGGTTCAGCATACATGTCATGGCTACCTATATTCATCTATATGGTGAAAGAAATCATATTTGGGGATTTCCGTATAAAATCGTGCCCTATTTGCCAACAAGCATTACCATGGATGCCTCCTTTAATCCAGTTTTGCTTATGCTGCTATATCAATGGACCTTACATCATAAAAAGAATTACTATTTATTCGGTGCGCTTATGTGCGCTATCTTCGCTTTCGTCATTAAACCATTTTTATCAACCCTCGATTTATTTCATTTGTACGGCAGAATGAATTATTTTTATTTATTTCTGCTATACTTCCTGGTTACCATACTTGCCAAGTTAATAACTGATTTGTTTCTTTATTTTCAAAGAGAATCTAAGAATGCCTAGTGTTATAAATAAACAAAAGACTCTACTCCCTTAATAATCAGGGCTTAGAGTCTTTTTCCAATACACGATTAGCTTCCAGATGAATAAATCTAAGCAAGGCTACTAGATCAGTCAAACGTTCCTTTTGTGATTGATAAAAACGATTGGGCTGCAGTTGCTTTATCGCTATTGCCTCCTCAATAAGTCCGTGCCACTTGCCCGGCGCAAGGCTAATGCCATAGAATCCAGCACGAACTTTGCTCGTTATATCATGCTCTTTCAACGTGTATAGCTGGCGAAACATTCCGAGCGTACACCACTCAACTGCTTGATCAAGTTGTTGAACATTGATTTCTTGTTCCTGCCGAAGGACAAGTTGCAATTTATCCTCTAGTCTAGTTATCCAGCCAGCCCAGTAGCTATTTAAGTTATGAATGACATATTTGAGCAGAGCATCAACATCCAGATCGTAACTAAACGTTATTTCGGAGCCAAAAACCCGGATGCCCTGTTTCTTTAGGATCCACCAAGTAATCGGATTGATATCTGCTCCCCGGCCATTTGTATGGATTTGCTTATCAAAGTAGGTCAATTGTGGGCTAATTTCATTATGTTTATTAGTAAAATCATCGAGAAGAATGTAAGTCCCCATGATATCCGCATTTGGAATCGCAGCCTCAACTTCTTTATGCGCATCAGTGATTGCTTGGATATACAACTGAGTAAGAGGTTCCTGTACGACAGCAATAAAGTCGATATCACTTGAACCTTCTATATAATCATTTAACGCAACTGAACCATACAGATAAATAGATACAATGTTCGACGTTCGAGCGTTTAAAGAACTGACCAACTCACTCATTGTTTTTTCAACTACTGCAGGTAACATCGTAACTTCCTCCGTTCCTAATCTCTCTTTCTTATCCCTACATAATAAATGTTGAAAACTTTTGAATAAAGTGAAAAATAAAATCACCCTTTTTCCAGTTTTAACAGATAGAAAGGATGACAATTTCTCAAAATCGGAGTAATGTTCAAGTGAGGAGCTGACCACGGAAAAAGGAGTGTACACGATGGGTTTTATGAAGATTTATGTCAGTAAGCACTGGAAGCTATTTCTGGTTGCTGTCTTTTTCGTTACGTTGGAAGCGCTCGCGGATTTGCTGCAGCCGACGATTATGTCGCACATATTGGACGTAGGCGTTGCTGAGAAACGGCTTGACTATGTGCTCCGTATGGGCGGTTTGATGTTGGTCATCACCGCGTTCGGGGCTGTCGCAGCCTCGATGCGCAATATTGTGGCAAGCCATGTTTCGCAGAAATTCGGCACGGAGCTTAGAAGGGATTTATTTGAAAAAATCCAAGCGCTCTCGTTCGCGAATATCGAACAATTCGAGCGTGCTTCATTAATTACACGATTAACGAATGATGTGACGCAGGTGCAGAATTTTGTAAATGGACTTATGCGCATTTTTGTTAAAGCCCCCCTCCTATGTATCGGGAGTCTAATCATGGCCGTGCGACTCAATCCAAATTTATCCGTCGTACTGCTCATTGTTGTTCCAGTTGTCAGCGTGCTCGTTGCGTTGAATTTGAAAGTCGGATTTGCCCGTTTTGTAGGCGTACAAAAGGCGCTGGACGGCGTCAATCGGGTCATGCGCGAATATCTGTCTGGTGTTCGTGTCGTCAAAGCTTTCAATCGATTTGACCACGAGACAGGCAAGTTCCAACAAGCCAATATCGATTATCAGAACAAATCCATTAAGGTGACGAGGCTGCTCGCCATTTTTAATCCCTCTATTCTGCTCAGCGTCAATTTCGGGATCGCAGCCGTGCTATGGCTAGGAGCCTCACGGGTAAATCACAATCAAATGCAAGTCGGACATATCGTCGCATTCGTCAATTACATGACACAAATCTTGTTTGCGCTAATGACCATTTCCATGGTTTTCAACTTGTTCGTACGGGCTAAGGCATCCGCCAATCGTATCGGTGAAGTTTTCAATCAGGTAAATACAATGTCTTGGGACACCGCTTCTGCACTTCCAGCCGGCCGTCAAGGATGTCAGATTGACTTTGAAAACGTTTCGTTTGCCTATGATGGCGCTTCTGGAGAACCTGTGTTGAAAAACATCAACTTAACGTGCCTGCCCGGAGAAACGATTGGCATAATCGGGTCAACGGGATCCGGCAAAAGCAGTCTCGTGAGTCTCATCCCCCGTTTCTACGATACGAGCTCTGGCACGATCCGCGTAGATGGCGTGGACATCGGGAAGCTTGATCCGGCTAAACTTCGTGATCGCATTGCCATCGTTCCACAGAAATCAATTCTGTTCAGCGGCACGATTGAAGAGAACTTACATTGGGGAAATGAACATGCCACGCGCGAGGAAATTATGCAAGCTGCGAAAATGGCAGAAGCGCATAGCTTTATTGCTGCGTTCCCCGAGGGCTATGAAACCATGCTTGGTCAACGCGGCGTGAACTTGTCAGGCGGTCAGAAACAGCGGTTGTCGATTGCACGCGCACTCGTTCGGAAGCCGGATGTATTGATTCTTGATGATTGTACAAGCGCTCTGGATACGACAACGGAGACAAATATCAAAGAATCTCTCAAATCATTCGCATCAGGTGTCACCTGTCTACTCATTGCGCAGCGGATTACCTCTGTGATGGACGCAGACAAAATCGTTGTCATGGACAATGGTGAAATTGTTGGCATCGGCACCCACGACACATTGATGAAGAGCTGCCGCGTCTACATAGAAATTTTCCAATCTCAATTCGGAAAGGAGCTGCCACATCATGTCAAAGCCGAATGAAGGATCGCGTCAACCGGCCCCTGACGTCCCGATGATCGCGGGACCGCTGGGTCGGGGAGGTCGCACTCCTGCCGTGAAGCCCAAAAATTTCAAAGGCACTCTACGCCGTCTATGGTCCTACTTAGGCACAGAACGAAACTGGCTGACGATTGTCTTTCTATTCATTCTAGCTGACTCCGCTTTGACACTAGCTGGCCCTTATCTCATTGGCGTAGCCGTCGACGCGATGGCGGGGGGCCAGGTTGATTATAGCGTTCTTGATGTGACGCTGATCGTTCTCATCTCTACGTACATCGCAGATGGCGGACTTACCTTCCTGCAGAGCTGGGTCATGGCAGGTCTTGCACAGCGCGTAGTGAAAAGGCTGCGGCAGACGATGTTTGCGAAGCTGCAAAAGCTGCCACTTGCTTTTTTCGACGGACGCTCTCATGGGGATATCATGAGCCGATTATCGAATGATATTGACAACGTGAGCAACTCCATCTCGCAATCAACCACGCAGTTGATGTCAGGCTCAATTGCCATCGTTGGCTCCTTAGTGATGATGTTGATACTTAGCCCTACCTTGACACTGGCGAGCCTCATTACCGTTCCGCTCGTGTTCTTGCTAGCCAGAACCATTACCAAGCGAACCAGTGTGTTATTCAAAGATCAGCAGTCACAGCTAGGCAAGTTGAATGGTCATATTGAGGAAACCATATCCGGACTTCTCGTTGTCAAAGCCTTTAATCGTGAGAAGAAAGCTATCGATGAATTCAATAACGTGAACGGAAAGCTTTATGAGGTTGGGTTAAAAGCACAGATCTGGTCCGGCTTTTTGATGCCTCTTCTTAGCGTCATCAATAACATCGGCTTCTCCGCTGTTGCGATTGTTGGCGGCATTCTAGCCGTCAAAGGTCACATCACGGTCGGTGTTATTGCCAGCTTCCTGAGCTATTCGCGTCAATTTGTGCGGCCGCTTAACGAGATCGCGAACACATATAACGTGCTGCAGTCTGGTGTTGCTGGAGCTGAACGTGCTTTTGAAGTGTTGGACGAAGCCGAGGAAGTCGAAGATGAGCCAGGGGCAATCGAGTTGGTAAAACCCATCGGACACGTTACCTTCCAGGATGTAACCTTCGGATATCGGCCCGATATGCCGATTATCAATCAAGTCAGCTTTGATGCGCCGGCTGGCAGCAGCCTCGCACTCGTCGGACCCACTGGCGCAGGCAAGACGACGATCGTCAATTTGGTGACGCGGTTCTATGACGCGACGAGCGGTACGATCTTGATAGATGGACGCGATATCAAATCCTATACGCGAGACAGTCTACGCCGCAGTTTCGGCATCGTGCTGCAGGATACGTATCTGTTCTCCGGTACAATCAAGGAGAACATCAAATACAGCAAACCGGATGCGTCAGATGCGGAAGTGGTTGCCGCTGCTAAGCTTGCGAATGCAGATGCCTTCATTAGCCGGCTGCCCAAGCGTTACGACACCCCGCTCTCGGAGAATGGCGGGAATTTAAGTCAAGGGCAGCGCCAATTGCTTGCGATTGCGCGAGTTATCCTGGCGGATCCATCTATTCTCATCCTGGATGAGGCGACGAGCAGCATTGATACGCGGACGGAATTGCATATTCAGGAAGCCCTTCTCTCCATCATGAAAGGGCGCACGAGCTTCATTATCGCGCATCGGCTGAATACGATTCGGGATGCGGATACGATTATGGTTATTGACCGTGGCGAGATCGCCGAGCAAGGCAGTCACAACTCCTTGATGAGCCAAGACGGTACGTATTCCCGGATGTTTTCCAATCAATTTAAAAATCTTGAAAGTACAGTGGAATAAACACACTAAAGCCCTAGGATGCATAGCATTCCTAGGGCTTTTCAGCCGTAGTTCGCGCCTGCGCGTGACAGGCAGAAATCGCAGCTTGGAATGCGTACGGACCAAACGGCTACCCAAGCTATATGCATCTTTCTAGTGCCGTCAAACTTCGCCGAATCAGCAGGTGATCCCAACGAGCTCGATTTTGATCCATGAGAAGCATGGTTCTTCCTTGGTGTTAATTCGCGCTTTAAACCGTGAAGATTGAATCTCCATCAAGGCGACAAGTCCATGAACTTCGGGTTCCTGAGTTGCAATCTCAGCTAATACACGCCCGAGCCTCAGTGCTTCCTGACATAACAAGGGACGAATCCAATGTTGCCCCGAAGTTGCCGAGTATCCTTCATTGAACATGAGATAAATCACTTCAAGTACGGCAGACAGACGACCTTTTAGTTCCTCAGTTGGCAATTCAAAAGGTACCTTCTCCGTACTCAAGGTTTTCTTGGCACGCACAATTCGCTGGGCAATCGTTGACTCAGCGACGAGGAAAGATCGTGCAATCTCTTCTGTCGTAACCATCTCCGATCTCCTCATCCAACCTATCGTTTTGTTCATTTTCGTTATTAAGATCCATTTGGTGTGCGATCTCCATGTACTTTTGATCACGTAGTTTGTTCCTACGCATAAGATCAAGCGCTCGTCGTTTGGCTGTCGTCATCAGCCAGGCGCCTGGATTCTCTGGCACGTTGTGATCTGACCATCGATCAAGGGCAATGACAAGAGCATCCTGGGCAAGATCCTCCGCGAGTCCCACGTCCCGTACCATTCGCGTTAATCCCGCGATAATTTTTGGCGACTCGATTCGCCATATTGTTTCAATGGTTCGTTGTGTAGGGGACAAATTCACGCTTTATGCTGCTCCCTTACGAGTTTGCGGATTGTTCTATCTTTCGCAAGTGTTTCGCGATTATCCACTAATTCCTCCCTCTCGAACACCTGTCTGAGTTCTATTTCCCCTTGACCGAATCCATGAGGATCCGGCATGCGCAGCGCCCACTCGATGGCTTCTTCCCTGGACTTCACTTCAATCAATGTATATCCAGCTATCATCTCTTTAGCTTCCGTGATCGGACCATCAACAACTTTCGGTTTGGTCTCAGGCTCAGGATAGGAAATCCGTATGCCGCTTGAGCTAGGCTGCAGACCATCGGCAGCAAGCAAAACACCTGCTCGCACTAATTCCTCGTTATACTTTTGCATAGCCTCAATGGACGACGAATAAATAACGGAAGAATCGACACGATACAAAAAAATTTTCACTTATTTATTTTAATAATGGACTCGCCATGATCTATAGCTGTTATTACACGAAGTTTGATTCTGTACAACTGGCCTCCCCATACCTCTCTCATGACTTCGTCATCAAGGATGATGGTATCTGTTGAAGCCGTAAGCATCTCTCCGTCGTATCGAATGATTAACTTCTTATGGTTCACATCTTGCAATACAACGATCCCTTTCCCCTCGATTTGCGGAGCGTGTGGGGTCATTAGAATTAGTGTAATATCGTCCGTCATACGCGCAAGTTGAAAATTATCCTTAATCTCAATACAAGGATTTGAATCACGAATGAGACTTATGGAGCGCTTCCAACTTTTGATGTCAGCAGAATCAGGGTAGGCTTTCGCAATGTTCATCGTGATCGAAGCCAATTTATCTTCTTGGTGATAATTGACTTCATCAGCTTTATACTGTCTACCAGCCAGTTGCTGTGTCCCATTTACGAGAGGTAGATTGTGATAAGCGGACTGATTCGTCCATATCGTATAGCGCTCTGAGAAGAAAGATTTTGATGTATAAGTGCCTACGCCGGGATCAATAATCATGGGAGAACCATCGCAATAGACGATGAATTGACCGATGTCATTGTGATTATGGCTTTCATCGTTGTGTCCACCCTTAGCCGCGAGGTATAGTCCCTTGGAGGAGCCTTCCTGCTCCCGTGCAACCATCACTTGAATCCCGCTAAGCCAAGCATCCCTGAGATAAGGAGATTCTCCCTTATAGTTCTTCATTTCTGTGTAATGAAAGAGAGCTGACAATAGGCGATACATAGCTGAAAACTCTACATCCGTTGCTTCCTCAAGCTTTTTCTTCATCTCCATGACTCCAAGACTAGATAGCCTGGCATCTTTAATTCGGCGTCCATATCGATAGGCAAGTGCAGCTGGAACGTGCACTTTAGGCGAACTATCAGCAAAGTTGGCATAAAAGTAATCATTAATATATGCCTTGTACATGTAACGACCCACGTTTTGAATAAGGGGCTCTTGAAAGATATTCATCTTTCCATTGGTGGCACCATAAAGCAGTTCCAGGCAATCGAATAGCATGCCTCCAGCGAAAATCCAATACTTCGGCCCTTCCTCGCAACCGCCATCAGAATCGAGTCGCTCCATATACTTATCCAAACTGCACATCGTTTTTACAACCGCTGCTTCACGGAGCTGCTGCTCATCTTCCAGGAGCAAAAAGGCCATTAGGCAATTTGAGTTACACCATGGATTCCAATTATTTAGCATCTTCTCTTGATTGAATCCCATCCACCAGAAATCAGTACGATCTAAATAGGGGTCAAGGATCCGCCTTTTAACTTCATGATATATACGCTCACATACCATCATACTAATGGCATCCAGTTTATTTTTCAGCAGATAATACGTCCATGCCAGCAGTGCCGCAGTTTCAGCAGCGAACAATTCAATGATTTGATCCTTCACATCTGGAAGGGGGTCCAGTCTCTTCATCATATAACCATGGCCAGGAATTCCCCAGAAGGTTTCTTCACAAATACACCAGATCCCATTGACGATATCATCCATGAAGCGCCCTTCGTTCTCCATACATTCAGCGATGACCAAAGCAGCTAGATCCTGTCTTCGTTCTACTAAAAGAGAGTCATATCTAACTCGGTTCCCGGTTCTACTAAAGTCCAAATATTGCGTGGCTGTGATGGTTGGCCATGAATAATGGAGCTTGCTTTCCCCTTTTTCAATCCAATAACGCTTCAGATTATGTGGAAGTTCAAGCCATTCCGATCGATCTTCACTAGTAGGAAATGGCTTGTAATTCTCCTTAGAAAGCAAAAACTCTTTCACAATTTCAGCATGATAACGATCTGCTAACATCGACCTCATCCTCTACGTTAGATGTAAAGAACCATCAAATCCTCATCATAATACTGCCCGTTATACTTCAAAGCTTTATGTTCCACGCCATAAGTTTCGAAACCTAAGGACATGTACAGTTTTTTGGCGATGATATTCTCAGATATAACGGTTAAGTTGATTTGCTCCAACCCCTCATAACGACTTGCTCTTCTAACCAATTCCAACATTAGTTTCTTTCCTAATCCTTGCCCGCTCGCTTCAGGTGCTACATACATCCCATAAACATTTCCTTTATGACTGCTTTTCAGACCGCTCTCTCGAACAAAGTTTACAATGCCAACCAGCAAACCGCTATCATCGAAAGCCCCAAGTGCAAACTTCCCATTCGTGGGTTTGATTCTTTCAGCGTAGGTTTCTAAGGAAAACTGCACTTCTCTTTCATAGGTCGAGCCAAAGGCTTCAGGGCTAAGCTGCAAGGCTCTTAATCGGATTTCTTGATATAGATTAGCATCGGGCTCATCCAAAACTCTTATATTCATGTTCGTTTCCTCCTGTCAGCTACTTCTTGTAATTACTATTCTTCATCTTGCAATTAAAACCTTGTTGCTTTCATCCGTGACAGTTGGAAAATGGTTAAAGAATCCTACAACGAGAAAAAAACCTCTGAACACGGCTCAACGGCCATTTCCAGAGGTTTTTTTCATGTTATTGTTCGCGTCTAGGAGCCAATTCAATCGCTTGCTTAAGAGCTTCTTTCAGACTTTGCTCATCAGCAATTCCTTTGCCGGCAATATCGAACGCGGTTCCATGATCTACGCTAGTTCTGATAATCGGAAGACCTACCGTGATATTGACACCGGCTTCCAGTCCTAAAACTTTAATCGGACCATGTCCTTGATCATGGTACATGGCAACAACGATATCGAAGTCTCCCCGCGTTGCTCGGAAGAATAGTGTGTCTGCGGGCAGCGGTCCTACGACTTGAATGCCTTCTTCTTGTGCCTTTTTGACCGCAGGAACGACTTTCTCATCCTCTTCCCCGTAGCCAAAAAGTCCGTTCTCTCCCGCATGCGGGTTGATCCCGCAAACAGCAATTTTAGGCGACACATAACCAGCCTTTTGCAATGTTTCGTGGGCCATTCGGATCACTTTATAGACACGATCTGGATTGATCATACGCACAGCATCCAGAATACCAACGTGTGTCGTGACATGGATAACTTTCAATTTTGGCGCAGAAAGCATCATAGAAAAGTCTTCTGTGCCCGTCAAATCTGCTAAAATTTCGGTATGCCCTGGGTAGATATGCCCACCTTTATGAAGCGCTTCTTTGTTTAAGGGCGCTGTACAAATGGCATCAATAGCTCCTGCGTTAGCCAGTTCAATCGCCTGTTTCAAATACATGAATGCCGCATGTCCGGCTTCTTTGGATACTTGACCGATTGGAAGATCGGCTGGTAATAAGTTGAGGTCAAAACAGTCCACAGTTCCGTGCTCAAACTTCGCTTCTGCAACAGAAGCAATTCTGCGGACACGTAGTCCCGTATGAACGAACTGATTCGCTCTCTCTAATAATTTAGCGTCTCCAATGACAAAAGGACGGCATGTCTCATACATTTGGTCATCCTTCAGTGATTTCATGATGATTTCTGGACCAACACCTGCTCCATCACCCATCGTTATGCCTATTATTGGTCTATTCATTGAATAAAATCCCCCTTTAAGGCTTTTTTAGCCTTGGATAAGCTATGTTCATTTCCGAAAGCTCCGGCTTTTGTCACGGCCCAAACAGGTTTTTCACGAACAAGAAGTCCCAAAGGGATGCCTGGTTCTATTTCTTTTATCAGTTGTATCGAGGATACGCCTAGATGTTTACATACGCCCTTAGCGGTATCTCCTCCTGTTAAAATAACCCCTTGAAGTTCGATGCTCAGCATAATCTCAGAGGCAATGGCGCCTAGAATTTGCGAAATCTGGTTAGATACTTCCGTCGAGTCTAAACCATTTTGTGAGCCTGCTGCTTTCGTCAATTGCACTTGTTCAGGAGATGAGCTTGCGCACAGAGAAACATCGAAACCGTTCTTTAGCGCAGCTTGAAGCTCTCTTCCACAACGTTCAATCTCTGCCTTTAAACCTTCTTCGGAAGCGATAGCTTGTACCGTATTTAATTCTACAGCGATAACTTGCGGCTCCCTGTTATACGCGGCTACTTGCCCACGTGTCACCTGTGAAATGCTTCCTGCGACTAACATCACAGGCTTCGTCCCGCCTAAATGTTGCGGGGCGGAATCGCTTGTATGAACAGGAAGCGCTAAAGCGTTTGGCAGGAAATCAGCCAGTCCTGCTGAACCTGCCCAGAGCGTTTTGTAGCTGGTTTGAGCAACCCATTCAGCGATATGCCGGACATCTTCTTCGGTTGAAGCATCAAAAACGATAAGTTCAGTTTTAGCTTCAAGGAGCGATTGTATGTTCATGTGTACTTGATCTTTACCAGCACGTAGTATTTCTAAAGGAATAAGGCCCACTTTGCGCTTGGATTGCGAAGAAAACAATTTCACTAAATCGGATTCTTTGACTGGACATTTCGGGTCGTTGGCTATTTCTGTTTCACTGACCGGAACACCGTTCAGGTAATGTAAGCCTTGTGTTGTGGTGCGGCCAATCTTAGGAAAAGCCGGGGCTACGACCGCGAAATCAAAGGGAATAACATCCATCACTGCGTCGATTTCAACACCCAGATTACCGCGAAGTGTAGAATCCATCTTCTTATAAATATGCGGGAAAGCTGCTTGATGAATTTGAAGTGCTGCTTCCTTCACTCTGGCATATGCGATCTCTTGTGCAACGGAACGGCTGTCGGTATCGATGACGATAGCCTCCATCGTCTGTTGCTGTTTAGTAACTTGTTCGATATCAAAAAAGACTTGCGTTTGCAGCCCTTTTCTTGCAAATTGAGCACCTGAATCGGAAGCTCCGGTCAAGTCATCTGCAATGATGGCAATTTGTTTCATGGTGCTGTTCCTCCCGTGCATATCTCTAACGATTTAGTTGATTTGACTCTTAGCTCCAATTTTTTTGGCATACCAAGCTGTTACGATCGGAACAAGGATGGCTGTTACGATTACGCAAGAGGCTACCAAGGCTGTAGCAGATGGTACGAGCGGAGCATAAGCGGCATTCGCCGCGGCTACAGCTGCCGGCACACCCGCTGCGTTTCCTGCTGTGGAAGCTGCTGATATACCTGCAATGCCGTTTCCGCCAATCAAGCGGTCTGTAAGCGTCAAAGTAAGACCCGTAACAGCGACGACGCCAATGCCCAGCAATACGCCAAGGAAACCAGCTTTCCAAACCGTCTGAAGATTCAAACCTGCTCCCAAAGCAAAAGCAAAGAACGGAACTAAGACGGGGACAGCCTTGGATAAAAACTCACGCATTTCTTTATCTAAATTCCCTAAAATCATACCTACGATTAATGGCAAAATCGCACCAACGAATGTCTGCCATGGGAACGCGGCTAGGCCTGCAACGCCTAATGAAATCATGGTAAAGAATGGCCCGGATTCCAAGCTCATAACGGAGTATGCGCCAACATCTTCTTTCTTGCCGAATTGCCCCATCAAAGCCATGTACAATCCGCCATTTGTATCGTTCATTGCCGCTACGATGGCCAAAACCGAAATACCGGCAAAGAAGCCCTCGCTAATCATGCCATTGCCTAGAAACTTAGCGGCTATAAAGCCTACGACGATCGCGGTTAAAATTTTAGTACCTAACAGCGTTCCACCCTTCTTCAAAATGTAAGGCGTTGCTTTAAAATTGATCGTTGAACCCATACAGACATAGAACACAGCTAAAATTGGCAAAGATCCTGTCATTAAAGCGCCTGTGAAAGAGCCAAATGTTTTACCCATTGTAGGGAATAAGGTTGTAATGATAGCCCCCAAGATTAGCGGAACAATCATCATACCACCGGGAATCCGATCAATGGTTGCCTTAATTCTCATGATGTGCTTCCTCCTAAGAAGTTTTGTTGAGCACGTAGTTGCATTATGCAACACTTGTTTCGATATCGCCCATGTGATGATTATATGACAGGAGCTCGGCTATAACAACGGGGTTAATCGTTTAAATTTGCAACACATCCTTCAACTTTCTCCAAAGGGTGGATCGATTAATTCCTAGTCGCTTCGCGGCTTTCGATTGATTCATACCTTCTTTTTCTAATATTTCCAGAAGAATTCGCTGTTCAATTTCATCCCATGTCCCTGATAAATTGATCGTAGCTAGCTGGCTGGATGCTTCATTTTGCAACGATTCCTTTACCTTTTGCCAACCTTCTTTGGCTTCATTCGTGCCGATATAATGACCGTTTGTACAAGCAAGCATGCTCTCAATAACGATCCTTAATTGGTGAATGTTTCCTGGCCATAGCTTGTGCATCAGATCATCTTCTAAAACCTCTTGCCTGATCCCCACGATTTGTTTACCATGCCGAGAGTTATAATTTGCAATTAGAACGCGGGCGATCTCATCAATATCTTCCAATCTTTCGCGGAGTGGCGGCAGGTTCATGTACATATCCATGAAGGCGAGAACAAAAGTCGGGTCCATTTCTTCTTTTTTTAACATCAGCTTGATTGGGTGAGAAGTAGTAACTATGAGACGGGCATGCGTACCCGTAGTCATTGCTGAAAGCAGCTTGCGCTGCAGCTCAGGACTAACATGCTGGATGTTATCTAAACAAATCGTTCCGACCGATTCTTTGAACAGAAGTCCCGGATAATCGTCCGTTCCGAGTAAAACTGCTTCCTGTTCCTCTTCCGATAATTGCTCACAAGGAATGATATACAGCGCGTCCCCGGCGCTTTGACTTGCGGAATGAATCGCTTGACAGAATAACTGCTTTCCGCTGCCCTCTTCTCCTGTTATCCAAATCGGATTACGCGTCTGCGCCATCGCTTTGGCCCGTTTGATAGTTTGCATAATGACACTGCTGGAGCCCATAACCTGTGCAAACGTAGCAATCCGGTCGGTTATTTGGAAATTGTAAGTAGCCGATCGGTTCGTATTATTTTCTGAAGGATATAAGTAAACGAAGTAACTGTAGTTTGGACGGTTTTGCTTGGAAGGCACAATAATTTCTATGCTTACCTGCCTTTTTTGAAACCATTTCGTTTGTTTATTTATGCCGCTGTTTGAATGCTTTCCAGCTTCCTCCAAATAACGGCTCCATATCGGATCAATGCCTGCTAGATTCATCCCTCGAATGACGGAGCTGTTATAACCTAATAAAGACGCAGCCGCTTCATTCGCATAAATGATTTCACTGCTTTCGTTGATAGCCATCACGCCTGTTCGATGATGCTCCAGGATATGCTCAAATAAGTGTTCGCTTTCTTGGGCCCTCCAGACGAAATCATAGATCCTCTTCACCTCTTCAAACGCTTCGAGCACAGACTCCCGTCCGCTCGTAATCAGAATACCGTTGTAGCCCATTTGTTCGGCTGTATTCACAGTGACTGCATCTCCAAGAACGATTTGAGCATCATGTTCAAAAGCTTTTTGCAGTGCTTGAGGAACATCAGCTGCCCGATCTACCGAATAGATAGGAATCTCATAGTCAAGCAGGCTGGAAACCTCCACGACACCGCGGCAAATATTAGGAAAACCAATGATGGCTACCTTACTATTTGAATTTTTCACCAATGTGAGCACTCTCAAAATGTCGTAACCGGAAACAGGAATATCGACCACAGGAGTTGTAAAATGATTTTGTATTAATGTCGATGTTCCCCCACGGCTTAAAATGACATCATATTTTCCATTAGCAGCTTGAACAATAGGAAGAGCATTATGAAGATCTGCAACTTCAATGTCGATTTTTAATCGAGCATCCTCTTTTGCGATATCCTCGATTAACCCCTTTAACCCGGGGTATGGGGCGATTGCCAGTACTTTTATTTGCATATGAGATGAGACCCCTTTGCTAAAAATCTATTTATTGAGTGTTGCACATTACAACAGATATCTCTCATTATAAGCTTATTCCGTTTAATATATCCAACACAGGAGATGAATACTTTAAAATGCAACATTATAATGAAAAAGCTAGCTGCACAAGATCATTGATCTGTGCAACTAGCTTTTTGTTTACATAACGTTTGTCCTAATCTAGAAAGAAACAATTGGAGGTGTCGGGTTAATAATGTCATAAGTAGGGAATGGACCATGGGGAGATCCAGCCCATTTTACCGCGTTCGCAATAACCTTGAGAATATTCTTGTTATGGTAGGTAGGATAATCTTCATCTCCGGGCTGAAAGTAGAAGATTTTCCCCAATCCGCGAGTAAATGTACATCCAGACCTGAAAACTTCTCCGCCCTGGAACCATCCGATAAATATGACATGATCCGGATCCGGTATATCGAAAAATTCACCGTACATCTCTTCTTTTTCCAGCACGAAATGCTCACCAATACCTTCTGTTATTGGATGAGACGGTGCGGACACCCAGTGAATCACTTTTTCCGCGTCATCCCTCCATTTCACCTCGCATGTCGTTCCCATCAGTTTTCTAAAAATTTTGGATCGATGGGATGAATGAAGCACGATTAAACCCATCCCACTAAGCACACGTTCATGCATGTACTCCACCAATGCATCATCAACTTCCTCATGCACCAAGTGACCCCACCAAATTAAAACATCCGTCTCATTCAACATTTTTTTGGTCAAATGGTTTCCTGGCGGACGAAGCGTAGCCGTTTGAATTTGGAATCCGAAAGGTGCAATTCCATTGGCAATAGCCATATGCATGCCTTTGGGGTAATGCGCTATGACTTCTGGCCTCGTCGTTTCGTGTATATTTTCATTCCAAATGGTAACCCGGATAGGTCTCGTTTCAATCCAAGTCCGATTCCCGATCATAGCTTTCATCGTTCACTTCCCCTTAGTCTTGTTTTAATAAAGTTATATGCATGTAAATATCAAACATGATTCTCTATTTGAGCGAGGTGATTTAAATACCTACATTTTGGAAAAGACACATTTCAGTAATCTGCCCCACATATACTTTTGTAAGAAGTTCGAGCCGATAGGAGCTATCATATGGATATCTACATTGGACGAGAAAGTGAGACTCTTAGAGTTCTTGCAGTCAATAACCACCTTGAATTGAATGCTCTGCACGCTGCTAACCCCCACATCCTTCATGCGGATCAGCGAATTGAAGGTATTCCTGTGAGAATACCATCTCCTATCTCCCTCCAATTTATAGAGAAACCCTGTCCACCATCATCGATATACCCTGCCATGAAAAATTGGATTCCGTTAACAGCGATTGAACAAATGGCCTCAACGGAATACGATGTTCTTATTGTTGGAACTGGCGCTGGCGGCGGTGCACTCCTATGGCGATTATGCGAACATTGGAGAAGGAAAGGTAAACGAATCGGAGTAATTGAGAGAGGAGGATTACTGCTTCCTACGCACACAAAAAACATTGCGACAATAGAAAATACTATTTTCGAGGGGTATTACAGCGCTAACTCTTATCACATTGGAAAAACACTTCCGGAATATTCCGGTGCTAGATTGGCTTTCTCACTTGGAGGAAGAACGCTGTACTGGGGTACGGTCAGCCCACGTGTCTTTCCTGCTGAATTTGCTGAACATTGGCCAATCAGTGCCGATGAAATTAATCCCTACTACAATCTTGCTGAGAAAGTTATGAATGTCAACACCCATTTCACTGCTAACTCAACTTTCACCCAAGTTGTTCTAGAGAAGCTTCACGCGGGTGGTTTTTTGGACGCTCAGCCGTTACCAGTTGCCCTAGATTTAACATCTTCCAGATACGGAGAAATTCGATCCAATGTCTTTTTTAGTTCCATCGTTTTTATGGCAAAAGCACTGAGCAAGCGGCCATTCGATTTAGCGGTGAACACACAGGCTGTCGAAGTTCTGGTGAACGGTGGAAAAACAGCCGGTGTTCGCGTGATGACCCCAGAATTGAAGGCGTATGATCTAAAAGCGAAGAACGTTGTACTTGCTGCCAGTACGTTTGAGACGCCACGTCTTCTCTTGCATTCAGGTGTACCAGGTAAAGCAATTGGACATTACTTATGCGGCCACTCCTTCATAAATGCCAATGTGACGGCAAATACAAGCGGATTTCCCGAGGTACTCGGTCAGATTGGTATTCTTATCCCGCAATCCAATGATCGGGCATTTCAAATACAAGTCGAAGGACCGCAAAATTATTTCTGGTATCAATACAGTGAGAAACCAAGAATTAATGAGTGGAATATGCGGATATTTAGCGGTTTCGGCAAGGTGCAGCCGCGATATGACAATTATGTTTATCTGGATCCGAATAGACGTGACGCCTATAATGTACCTGAAATCCAAGCAAGTTTCCGCTACAGTGTTAAGGATCATGCCGTCATAAAGCAAATGGATACCGTCCTAAGGCAAGCAGTCTCCGCTTCGGGCTTGCAGTTTCAATCAACGGGCAACAGTCCAGAGGTGTGTCTCTACGCTCCAGGCACCGATAATCATGACCATGGAACCGTTCGGATGGGTAATGACCCGGAGACGTCAGCTGCTAACCGCTATGCACAAATTCATGGTGTTAATGGCCTCTATATCGCGGACAACAGCGTACTGCCTTCCGTCGGAGGAGCGAATCCTACACTTACGACTGTAGCGGTTGCTCTACGAACAGCTGACTGTATCGCGACACTTAACTCATGATGGCGAGGGCACCCCTTCCCTCTGCACAGCCAGGCTCCTCCTCAGATTGAAAAAAAGTAATGAGTTCCAATTATATTTTTATCCTAGTAAGGATAAAAGCATAAGTAGTCAATGTGGTTTCATTGACTACCTATGCTTTCTGCAGGCATGGAATGATCTTTTCACCGTAACGCCAATTACTCCTGCTATTTTCCGTAATTGATCCTCTGCTGGGTAATAAACTCGCATTTCTACCGCTAATTTCGCCAAATCTAGAAGATTTCGGACGGTGTAAAATTGTTTGTGTACCAAGATTTGGAGCCTAGCCAGGCAGCAAAAAAGTAGGGTATTCTCGGGATTGCGACACCACCAAGAAAGGAACCCTACTCATGCCT